>JAVBUR010000051.1:0-23608 GCA_031555145.1 Tannerellaceae bacterium
GCTGACGCGGCGCATGATAATTGTTGTTATTCTAATTGACCGTGGGCTCGGCTTCGCCAGCACCCACGGCTACGAATACGATGCCCGTGACCGGGCATTCATCGTCGCGACGAACACCCAATTACTTTCAAGTCTGGTTGATATTGAAAGCGCCTCGCTTCTGGTTTTCCTGGAGGTGTAGGCTCGGTAAACAAAAAGAGACGAGCGATGCCCGTCTCTTACATTATTTATCGTAGCGCGTTCCGTGCGCTGTCAGAGCGCAATCAATATGCCTTCGCAAGGGAGGTGGTTAAAGCGCCCGTGCCTTATACACATTGGATTCGGATGTCGGATAGAGCGATCCGGTAAAGGAGATCATATTGCCGTTGAAGTCAGGAGTGACCGTGGCGGTACAGTCGTTAGTGCCGGTTGTCATGCGGAAGAAGACGGTGGCCGAAACACCCACGCCCATCACATGCATACTCCAGGAGACATTGCCTTTCTTATCGACTGTTTTTTTAACGTCAGTCACATTTCCTTCTACCGTGATACCACCGATACCGTTCGGACCGATAGCCGGGCCGTTCAATGCCAACTGGATCGTACCTTTATCTCCTTCCACGGAGATGAAGTTGGTCGTTGAGGTTACATACTGGAACCCGCCCCGTTTGAAGTCGACACGTTCGGCTTCGAGCACGAAAGTCTTGTTATCCAAGGCAGCAATAGCCTGGTTATACTGTACTTGGTTCAGTTCGGCTTCGGCAGCATCTTTCTGCGCCTTAGCGGCTTTTTCTTCGGGCGTCATGGCCGATCCACAAGAGGCCAATAGCAGAATCATAGAGAAAAACAGAATATTCTTCATCATTATCAATTATTAAAGTTACTAATTGTCTTAAATTATAATCGCTTCTAATAATGATACAATTTATCTAAAAGAATGTTCATAGCAAACCTGCTCTTTTAATGTTTTTAACATGCCATGTAAGAAGTATCCAG
Organism: Tannerellaceae bacterium; assembly: GCA_031555145.1. GTDB lineage: Bacteria > Bacteroidota > Bacteroidia > Bacteroidales > Tannerellaceae > JAJDIA01. Next base: position 976 of record JAVBUR010000051.1, read on the forward strand.
GCGGTAAGCGCCGCAAAGAAGTCGGAAAAGGGATAGGCCAGCCACACCCCGTCAAGACCAAACCTGGCAGGAAGAAACAGGATGGCAGGGATCAGAAAGATTACCTGGCGACTCAAACTCAGGAACATCGCCCTACCAGCCATCCCGATGCTTTGAAAGAACTGGGTGATCGTCACCTGCGAACCAACTACGAGGAAGATAGACATCGTGATCCGCAGTGCATTGGTCGAAATGGTGATCAGTTCCGGGTCGCCGGTAAAGCAACGGACTATCGGAACGGGAATAAGCCAACTGCACAGACAACCCACACTGGTAATGATCACATTCACCACCAGTACCCGTTTGACCGTTTCCAATACCCGGTGATGAAGCCCGGCCCCATAGTTGAAGCCCACAATCGGCTGCATACCCATCGAAATACCGAGGTTCAGCAGGATCAGCAGCATGCCGACGCTCGAAATGATCCCTTGCGCTCCCACTGCCAAGTCGCCACCATATTTCTGGAGCGAAGTGTTCAGGATGACATTTACCAGACTGGCCGTCAGTTGCATGGTGAAAGGTGATACGCCGATCGCCGCAATCGAACCTATAATCTTCCAGTCCAACCGGAAATACTGCCGCTGAAACCGCACCAGCGAATCCTTCCGCACAAAATGCGCCATCACCAGCACGGCCGAAATCGCCATCGAGATCACCGTCGCAATAGCCGCTCCCCGGATACCCATCTCCAACCAGAAAATGAAGATGGGATCAAGTATCACATTCAACACCGCCCCGAGCAACATCAGGTACATCGCCTTTTTCGGATAGCCTGATGCGCGCATAATGGCATTGAAGCTGAACGTGAACGAAGCCAGTATCTGCCCCGGGATCACAATATAGAGATACTCTTCGGCATAAGGAATGGTCAGGTCGCTACCACCGAACGCCAACAACATATCTTTCATAAAGATCATCGCCGGCACGATGGAAACCACACTCAGGATAAACAGCAGCACCGCCGCATTACCCAACACATGCGCCGCTTTCCCGGGTTCCTTTCGTCCGAGGAAGATGGAGATACGCGTGGCCGCCCCCGCTCCGACCAACATACTGAAGGCCTGGAGCATAAGCATGACGGGGAAAGTAAGTGTCAGTCCGGAGATCGCTAACGCCCCTACTCCTTGTCCGATAAAGATCCGGTCGACGATGTTATAGAGTGCGTTCACCATCGTCCCGATCACAGCTGGGAGGGCATAATAGCGCAGCAGCGGGCCGATCTTGTCGTGCTCCAGCCGCCAGGTGATATCATTGGTCATTGGATGTTGTTGTATTGAAAGAGTCTGTCTACTAATGCTTCTACATTGCCTACTGTTTCCGATCCGCCACCGGGAAAAGATATCTCGATCCGGCGGGGCGAGGCGCAGGAGATATTCACCTGCCCGTCCTGCGGCGCCGACGGTTTATAGCCGTGGCGGATCAGGGCATTGCCTACCCAGTAGGACGTGAGGAAGTCGCCTTCCACACCGATGGCTTCAGTCGGGGCGATGCGGTTCAGTTTGCCGGTCGAGCGGTCGAACACCAGGCCTTCCTTTCCGAAAAAGCGTTCGAAGACACCATCCATGATCAGGTCTTCCGGCGTACCCCATCCCAATGGAGCGCCTTTTTCAAGCAGCCACAGGCGATCGCCCATCTGGATGGCGAGGTCGAGGTCGTGGGTCGAGAGCAGGATGGCTTTACCCTGTTCCGTAGCCAGACGATGCAGCAACACCATCGTTTCGATGCGGCTGGTGATATCGAGGAAGGCCGTCGGTTCATCAAGCAGGATGACGGGGCACTGCTGCGCCAGCGTTTTGGCGATCATGGCTTTCTGCCGTTCGCCGTCGCTGAGCTCGGATACGTAGTTGCGGGCTTTATGGGCAATACCGGCAGCTTCGAGCGATTGCTCGATCACGGCACGATCGGTGGGCTTCAACTGTCCGAAGAAGCCGGTATAGGGATGGCGGCCGAGGGAGACGAGGTCGTAGACGGTGATCCCGCCGGCATTCGTCTTTTCGGTCAGCACCACGCCGACGGCGAGTGAGAAGTCGTGGCGCGAATACGTCGACAGCGGTTTTCCCATCAACCGGATCTCACCGCCGAGGGAGGGTTGGAAGCTGCCGAGCGTACGGAGCAGGGTCGATTTACCGGCGCCGTTCAGACCGAGCAGGCAGGTGACTTCGCCGGGGTAAAGCCGGAGGTCGAGGCCTTCGTGCAACACTTTCCGCCGTCCCCGTTTCAGGGGATAACCGATGGAGAGTCCGGTTGTTTCTATCACAGGTTCCCGTCTCATCAACTCAATCGAAATAATGGATATTCTTACGGTTCACGATCACATAAATAATCACCGGCGCACCCAGCAGGGGCGTCACAGCATTGAGCGGCAAGACGATATTCGTACCCGGCACCACCATCAGCATATTACACAGCAAGGCGACACATGCCCCCGCCAGCATCGTCACCGGCACCAGCATCTTATGGTTGGAACTGCCCAACAGCAACCGCGCCATATGCGGCACGGCCAACCCGATAAACGAGATGGGGCCGCAGAAAGCCGTCGTCACCGCCGTCAGCAATCCGGAACAGATCAGAATCAGGATACGCGTCTGCCGGATCTTTACGCCGAGGTTGGCGGCATAGAGCTCGCCCAACAATAACGCGTTCAGCGGCTTGATCAGGATCAGGGCAAAAAACAGCCCGCCCACCGAGCAACTGATAAAGAAAGGGAGTTGTGAGATGGATACGCCGGAGAAATTCCCCAGTCCCCACATCACAAACGTATGTACCTTATCGGCCGAAGCGTAATAATTCAGGATCGATATAACAGACGAGGCCAGATACCCGATCATAATCCCGATGATCAGCAGCATCACATTGTTCCGTACTTTGGAAGAGAAGTAGATGATCACACCCAGCACAAGGCTGGCACCGCCGAATGCCGCCAGGATAATCGCCAGGTAACCGCCGACCGACCAGCCGGAGACGGTCTTCAACACGCCGCCCATCGACAGCATCACCAACGCCACACCCAGGTTGGCGCCGTCGCTGATACCCAGGATGGAAGGCCCTGCCAACGGATTACGGAACAAGGTCTGGAGCAGCAGCCCGCTGATCGCCAGCGAAGCCCCGGCCAGTAATGCCGTTACAGCTTGCGGAAGGCGCGATTGCAGGAGAATATGCGTCCACACTTCCTTGTCGGATGCGTTCCCCCAAAGAATAGAGATCACCTGATCAAACGGAATGGATACAGAACCATACGCCAGGCTCCCCGCAAAAAGCAGCAACAACAGCAAGACGAGTGCCGGGTAAAAAAGCCAAACCTGTTTGTTCATGCCGACAAAGGTAAGGCTTTTTCTACGCCCTCCTTAAAAAAAGAGCGGGAATCAGTCGGCGTTTTTCGGCGTCGTGATGCGGTCGTACAGGAAGAGGAAGAAGGCGGCAGCCAGCCCGATAGCCAGGATCACCATCCAGAGGCGCGACGGTTCGTAGGTGTCCCACAGGAGGTTGGTGAGTTGGGAGGGTGTAAGGCTCATCTGCCGGGCTACTTCCTCGAAGTAGGCATTGGTGGAGAGGCCATCGGCAATGGCCAGCCCGTTTTCGGCGGCAAAGCGTTCGGTGAGCGTCACCTTATCCGACATCGTCTGGTAGACACCGCCCGAGATATAACCAGCAAAGAATGAACCGAGGAAGACAGGGATAAAAGAGTATCCCATATACAAGGCCTTCTTGTCGGCCGGCGCAATACGCCCGATGTATTCGGATACTTTCGGCGAACCGGCCATCTCACCCAGCGAAAAGACCAGGAGGGCTACCAGCGTGAACAGCACATTCTGCGAGACCAGCGTCAGCGCCATCCCCAGTGAGCAGACCACAAAGCCCGACATCATCGACTTCAGCGGCTTCAGCTTCATCACCACGCTCGATACCACGACCTGAAGCAGCATAATGTAGCAGGCATCCATATTAGTGATAAACTCCGCATCGAGCTCACCCGGAGCGGGGCTGTAGTTGGCCGTAACAAAGGGGATATAGGTATCGAAGAAATGATACAGCACACTCGTATCCACCCACTGCGCAATAAAGACCGGCAGGGTGTAGAACAACTGGTAGTACATCGTCCAGAAGCCTGCCACAATCAGCAAGAAGGCCAGGAATTTCCCATCCTTCAGGATCCCCGCCATATTGGCAAAGATGCCGCCGAAGGTCTTCCAGATGCTTTCCGTCTGCGCGTTTTCTTCGCGTCCCGGTTCCTTATAAAAGAGGAGGAGGATAAAGTTCAGCGCAATGATCCCTGCCGAGATATAGAAGATCAGGTGCGAAGAGCTCTTGAAGAGCAGCGTCACCAACGGGCCGAAGAAAGCCCCGACATTCACCATCATATAGAAAATACCGAAACCGATAGACGCTGTCTGATCAGTTGTCGTCTTCGCCACCGTCGCCTGAATAATGGGTTTAAACAGCGCCGCTCCCAATGCCAGGTAGAGGTACATCAGGAACACGCCCGTGAACGTCGTAAACAACGGGAAGAGCAGGAAGGCCGAAATATAGACCACGAACGCCAGCATCAACACCCGCTTGTAGCCGTAATGGTCGGCAATGGCGCCTGTCAGCACCGGCAGGAAATAAAGGATACCCGTCCCCACGCCCATAATGAGCCCTTTTTGTGCCTGCGTAAACTCCAGGCCGCCCAGGTCGGATGAGCCGGTGAGGTAGTTGGCAAACAACATAAAGAATCCATACCAGGCCCAGCGCTCGAACAATTCGATCGCATTGCCTACCCAGAATGTGCGCGGAAATTGACGGAATAAATGACCCATACTAACAGTGTTTTTCGGTTTACATGATGTAAAGAAGTGGTAAATATACACCTTCTCCGCCAACTGTCCATACACTTTTCACACGAAACAAGGAAAAAGACACCAATTCCTCCCTTTGCCAAACGTGCGGATGCGAACGCCGAACGTGCGGAAACACACACCTCACCAACGACACACAATGCCGTTCCGACTGTCATACAGATGGTTACAAAACGGCACGGCCTTTGCTTAGTTCTTTACATAAATTATATTCCAGCTTATGATCCGAACGAACGCATTAGAAAAAGTGTTCCGTACCGAGGAAGTACAGACACAGGCATTAAACCAGGTAAGTATCGACATCAAGGAAGGTGAATTTGTGGCTATCATGGGGCCGTCGGGTTGCGGTAAGTCTACCTTATTGAATATACTGGGCCTGTTAGACAATCCCACGTCGGGCGAGTATTACCTCAACGGCACCGAAGTTGGGCATTTCACCGAGTCTCAACGTACCACACTCCGCAAGGGGATGATCGGCTTTGTGTTCCAGAGCTTCAACCTGATCGACGAACTGAATGTGTATGAGAACATCGAACTTCCCCTGCTCTATATGGGTATCCCTGCCTCCGAGCGGAAGAAGAAGGTGAAGGCCGCCATGGAACGGATGGCCATCCTCCACCGCGAAAAGCATTTCCCTCAACAACTTTCGGGCGGACAACAACAGCGTGTCGCCATCGCCCGTGCCGTCGTTGCCAACCCCCACCTGATCCTTGCCGACGAACCGACGGGTAACCTCGACAGCAAGAATGGGCAGGAAGTCATGTCGCTACTCAGCCAACTTAACCAGGAAGGCACCACCATTGTCATGGTGACCCACAGCCAGCACGACGCCGGCTATGCAGGACGTACGATCAATCTGTTCGACGGACGGGTGGTAACGGAATCGGCAGGCTGAAAAGCTTTTAATCATTAATAACAAACTTAACAGGCGAAACATACGACGTATTCGGAAGAATATCGTATATTTCGCCTCACTTTGTGTATAGCAATATAAATCCATGCCATAATGAAACATCGCATTGTAAATCTCGTCGTCGGTTTGCTGCTTATTTGTTTTTTCACGCAAGCACAGGAAAGCGAAGAACCTACCACATTCGGGCCTGCCTATTGCACTATAGGTGAAGATATGCCTGATGCTATCATGCAAGATACGCTTCGGCAAACACACCGGTTAGCCGATTACACCGGCCAGGGAAAGGATATGGTCCCAGATCATTGATAAATAAAATCGGCGATTTATTAGCTAAGGAAACCAATTAAATCATACCATATGAAACGTATTACCCTTTTATTGACAGCCCTGCTGTTCTGCACACTGACACATGCGGAACGCATAGTGAAGACACCGGCTTTCGAAGCCTGGAACGCAAGTACTATCGAAATCCGACAGATCACTCTGAGCGACACCCAGACTGTATTGGATGTTGAAGCCAACTACATGCCGGGTGGCTGGATTACCTATGCTCCCGGAACTACCTTACAGGCAGATGGTAAATCATACACCATACGCTCGGCCAAGGACTTTAAAATAGGCGAACAGAATACAATCCCCGAATCAGGCACGATGACATTCCAACTGATCTTTCCGCCCCTTCCGCAAGGCACGGCAACCGTCGACCTGATCGAGGGGGAAAACAGTGGTGACTTCTGTATCTGGGGCATCCGCCTCGATGGCAAACCCGTTACCTCCCCACTCGCCGGAAAAAAGAATCCAAAGGAAACACCTACGCTGATTGAGCCGGAATTCAAAAATGGTATAGCCGTCGTTACCGGCGAGGTCGTCGGATACAAGCCCAACATGCGGATGGAGGGCAAAGTATATGTCACCAATACGTTGACAGCTGACTCAGAGCCCACCTCTTTCAAAGTGCAAGACGATGGTACATTCTGCGTCGAACTGCCCCTGATGCATGCCACGCAGGCCTCTTTCTCCTCCTATTTCCTGAGTGGCAAGGTCTATGTCGCACCCGGAGAAGCTACGCATGTTCAGGTGAACCTGCCTGAAGTCACCCGTTCAAGAGCCAAACTACGGAAAGACGAACCGTCGCTGGGCGAACGCTACTACTTCACCGGCACCATGGCTGCGTTGAACAACGAAGTAACCAATGCCCCCGAGATAAATGCCGGTATCAGCATCAATTCACAGGAAGAATATATGCAGGTAATGACTGACGTATCCAGCCTCTCACTCGATGCCTACAAAGCCTATTGGATCGACCGCTACAACAAGGGGCTCAAGGTGCTCGACCAGTATCCCGACCTCAGCGACACCTACAAGCAACTGCTCACCCAGGACGCCCGGATTGCGGCAAGCCAGTTTCTGTTCATGTCAAGCATGCTCGAAATGGCTTATCGGATGACCAACAAGATACCGCGTGATTCGATATTGCCCGAATCCACCATTCCCACCCCCACGCGCGACTATTACAGTTTTGTGAAGGAGTTTCTCCCCAATACGCCTATGGCACTCTACAGTTCCAAATATGCCAACCAGTTAAAACAGGTACAAATGATCGGCATCAGCTATGGCATGGGAAAGAAACCTGACAATATCTCCGAACTGAAAATCCTGATGGGCACGGATAAAGGTATACTGTTCGACCTGCTTGCCGTCAGCGGATATGCCAGTTCCATCGAAGGCCTCACCCTGCTCACCGAAGACCAACTGGCCGATGCCACGCGCATCTCCCCCGTCATCGGTGAATACATGGCCGGGATGAACAAACAGAAGCAAACCTTCATCGAAAGCCTCACCCGTCCGTCGGCCTATACTGCCACACAAGACAACATCGCCACGATCCCGGTTGAAGATACCTTCAACGCCATCTCCTCGAAATACCGTGGCAAGGTAGTCTTCGTCGACCTCTGGGCAACCTGGTGCGGTCCCTGCTTGTCCGCCTTCAAGCTAACTGAACCGGTGAAGCAGGAACTCAACCGCGATGATCTCGTCTTCGTCTATCTCACCGGTGAAACCTCCCCACTCGATACCTGGCAAAAGAAGATCCCCGAACTCGACGGCGAACACTTCCGCGTCACCAACGCCCAGTGGGACCAGATCATGAAACAGTTCAACACCAACGGCATCCCTACTTACATCATCCTCAACCGCAAGGGCGCTCCGGTATTCTTCCACATCGGTTTCATGGGTGTCGACAAAATGAAGGAAGTGTTGCAAAGGGAACTGGCGCTGTAAAGTCGGACAGTAATATTCAATAGTAATCGTTATGAAAAGAGTAAATACAATTTTAGTAGCCCTCCTGTTGGTGGTATTGGCAGGGTGTGGAGGAAACAAACAATCAAACGAAGAATTAATCACCGTTGACCTGTCGAAAAGTTATCCTAAAAAAGAACTGATTCTTCAGGATTTGATGGATGTGGAATATATTATGTTGGAAACCTCTGACGATTTTCTTACACAAGGTTTGGTACGAGATGTAGGAAAGAAATACTTATTGGTAACAAATCATGTTAAGGATGGGGATATTTTTATGTTTGACAGAAAAACCGGTAAAGGAGTAAGGAAGATAAACCGGCTGGGGCAAGGGGCGGAAGAATATGCAGGAATTAATGAGATTATACTTGACGAAGCCAATAGCGAAATATTCGTGAAGTCACTTGGACATAAAATATCAGTTTACGATCTTTACGGGAACTTCAAACGATGCTTGAATCTTGGTATAGAGATCAAATCTATTTATGATTATGACAAAAATAATTTGATTGGCTATGATATGTCAGATTATCATAGTAAAGGAGAGGATAGAAGTAAATCATATCATATTGTTCTATCAAAACTGGATGGAAGTATCACTCGGGATATCTTTATCCCTTTTAAAACGATTAACACACCGATTGTGACTGGGGATAATGGATTTGTAGCTGGTTATTTTGACCATATACGCCCAAGTCACGGTAAATGGATACTGATGGAAACATCATCCGATACATTGTACGCCTATACGCCGGATGGTACATTACGTCCCTTTATTGCAAGAACTCCTTCCGCACAGGCCATGGAACCTGAAATTTTTCTTTTTATGGGTATTTATACCGACCGTTATTATTTTCTGCAAACCATTAGAAGTGTATTTAACTTTGAAAGTGGTAACGGATTCTACGATCAAGAACTGGTGTACGACAAGGAAGAAAATGCCCTATTTCAAGTTACTGTATGCAATGGTGACTATGCCGAAAAAAGACCTGTAGCTATGACAGCAAGACCCTTTTACGAAGTCGAAGGCGTTACTACTTTAAATGCACCCCGGCTTATTGAGCTTTACAATAATGGGAAACTGAAAGACGGCAAATTTAAAGAAATCGTCTCGAAATTGGAGGAAGATGACAATCCGGTGATTATGCTGGTCAAGCACAAGAAATAATGGCATTCTATCATATTGAAAGGGAATCCGATGGACTCCCTTTCTTTTTTCAGCCAAAGGGTCATTTTGGCTGACTCACCGCCGACACAATCATGCGCATCTATACGAAAAAGCGGCTGGTTTCGGGATTTTTTTAGCCCATTTTTGACCTTTCACAAAACAACTCCTAAGAGAAGATCAAAAAGTATCTGAATGTTGTCCGAACAACTCCTTCATGTTGTTTAAACAACACCCGGATGATGTGAGAAAAACTCCCGATGATTTTTGGAAAGAGCCGACCGGATCGTCTAAAAAAGACCTTCCGAACTCAAAAAAGCCTTGTCCGCTCCTATTTTTCCCTCTGGATAACACTGCCCGGAGGCACAAAACCTATTATCGTTTTGGTAGCAGTTCGGACTTTCGACCGACAGCCCCCCTAACATCCTTAAGTCCTTTAAAAGCCCTGCTATCAGTAAGAACGTCAAATCGGCCAACTGCTTTCTTTTTGCCATCGCCTGCCTCCATCAGCAGACAATATTTGCCCCTACTCCGCCTCCACCCGGCAAATAGAGCCTCCTGACAAGCCCTGTTTTGTCATTTTGACATTTTGCTATCCGCAGTGCGTTCTGGATTTTTCCATCGCTTTATGAAAATTCCCTCTCGTTTTTGTGCTTCGTTTCGGATTTTCCTTTCTATATTTGTCGCTTAATGGATTTGTGTTTGCGCAAACATCAATATATTAACATAGAAATACCATGAATTCGAAAGAACTTCCACGCCGCTCGTTCCTGAAACAGGCACTTGCAGTATCAGCTGCTACGGCGGCTCCCGCAATTTGGACATCAGCCAAGGCTGCTACGCAACCTGTTACATCGGTGGCTGCTCCGAAAGACAAAGTGAACATTGCCTTTATCGGCATTGGAAACCGTGGCGGCGAGATCGCCAAAGATTTTTACAAGACCGGGCTTTGTAATGTAGTAGCCCTGTGCGACGTCGATATGGGCGGTCCGCAGACACAGGAACTCATCAACATGTTCCCCAAAGCCGAACGTTTCCAGGACTTCCGTAAGATGTTCGACAAGATGGGCAAGAAGATCGACGCTGTGACCGTCGGTGTGCCCGATCATGCCCATTTCCCCATCACCATGGAAGCCATGGCGCACGGCAAGCACGTGTATGTGGAAAAACCGATGGCTCGTACCTTCCATGAAATCGAGCTGATGATGGCCGGCGAAAAGAAATACGGCGTGGTCACCCAGATGGGTAACCAAGGACACTCCGAAGCCAACTATTTCCAGTTCAAGGCTTGGAAAGAAGCCGGTATTATTAAAGATGTAACAGCCATCACGGCACACATGAACAACCCGCGCCGCTGGCACCCGTGGGATCCGCGTATGACGCATTTCCCCCCGGCAGAAGCCATCCCCTCAACGATGGACTGGGATACGTGGTTGGGCGTATGCTATCCGCACGATTACAACAAAGACTTCCACAACGGCCAATGGCGCTGTTGGTATGACTTCGGTATGGGCTGCCTCGGCGACTGGGGTGCACACATCCTCGACACGGCACACGAGTTCCTCGATCTGGGGCTGCCGACGGAGATCAACCCGCTGTACCTGAAAGACCATAACCCGTTCTTCTTCCCGATGTCGTCGACACTGCTGTTCAAATTCCCCGAACGGGGCAACATGCCGGCGGTAGATATCACCTGGTATGACGGCTTGGACAATATCCCCGCCGTGCCCGATGGTTATGGCGTATCGGAGATCGACCCGAACATCCCGACTGTGATGGGCGGCAAAATACAGCCGGCCAAGCTGAACCCGGGTAAAGAAATATATACCAAGACGCTGACCTTCAAAGGAGGATCGCACGGCAGCACGCTGTCGATCATCCCTGCCGACAAAGCCAAAGAGATGGCCTCCAGCTTGCCGGAAGTACCGCAAAGCCCGTCGAACCACTTCGCCAACTTCCTGTTGAGCTGTATGGGTAAGGAGAAGACACGCTCGCCGTTCTCCATCGCCGGCCCGTTGAGCCAGGTGTTCTGCCTCGGCGTATTGAGCCAGTGGTTGAACACGAAACTGCTCTTCGATCGCGAAACGCAACTGATCACCAACAACCCGGTGGCCAACCAGTTGTTGCGTGGCGCCGTCCCCCGTAAAGGTTGGGAACAGTATTACAAGATTTGATCGGATACGCGATAAATAAATGTAGGGCACTCCTTGTGGGTGCCCTTTTTATTTTGCACCTTTGTGGATGTCCTTTTTATTTTTTTTCCTAAAAAAAGAAAATAAGAGGCCTGTCTATTAAACCATTTGTGCAAAATAGAGTCTGAATAACCGCTATAGCTATGTATATACCGGTATAATATTTTTGAAAAGCATGACAAAGAAAGCTGTTAGATGGGGGATGATTGGGGTAATTGTCCTGTTTGTAATTGGAATGATTGCATATCCGCAACTCAAAAGTATGTGGTCGACTTCGAAGGATGAAGCACCGGCCGTCCCCGCCAGAGGAGGTTCTCCCCGGAGTCAGGTGTTGAACATCAATGCTGAAGTATTAACCTATCGTTCGTTGACGGATAAGGCCGTCAGCCTCGGGAGCGCCATCCCCGACGAAGAAGTAAACCTTTCGTTCGAATCATCGGGTAAGATCGTGGCGATCTACTTCACCGAAGGAACGCATGTAAAGGAAGGCGACCTCCTGGCCAAGATCAACGACAAACCTCTCCAGGCACAACTCAAGAAACTGGAAGCACAGGTGCCATTGGCTACCGACCGCGTCTTCCGCCAGCGCACACTGCTTGAAAAAGACGCCGTGAGCCAGGAAGCCTACGAATCCGTCACCACCGAATACGAAAAACTGATGGCCGACATCGAACTGGTGAAAGCCAACATCGCGCAGACCGAACTACGGGCGCCGTTCGACGGCATCGTGGGGCTGCGTACCGTCAGCGAAGGAGCGTATGTAAACCAAACGACGATGATCGTCAAGCTCACCCGCATCTCACCGATCAAGATCGAGTTCTCGATCAACGAACGCTACTCGTCGGATGTACGCGACGGCACACCGATCAAGTTCAGCATGCAGGCGCCCGACGGTAAGATCAAAGATTATAACGCCCGCGTCTATGCGGTAGAAAGCGATATCGAGCCCACCACCCGTACGTTGAAGCTGCGTGCCGTTTATCCGAACGCCAACGAAGAGATCAAACCGGGTATGTTCCTCTCCGTCGAGATCACCAAGCAAGAGATCAAAGACGCCTTGTCGGTACCCAGCGAAGCCATTATCCCCGAAATGGGAAAGAGCATGGTCTACCTGTATAAGAGTGGCGTGGCAGAGCCCGTCGAAATACAAACCGGCCTGCGCACCGAAAGCCATGTACAGGCTATTGACGGCGTGAACGAAGGAGATACGTTGATCACCACCGGTGTGATGCAGCTACGCAAGGGAATGAAAGTGACAATCGATAACCTGAACTAACGCGGCGTATGGCAACGATTTCCGAATTAAGTATTAAGCGACCCGTACTGTCCACCGTTATCGTGCTGGTGATCCTCCTTTTTGGGATGATCGGATACCAGTCGTTGGGCGTACGCGAGTTCCCGAGTGTAGACCAGCCGATCATCTCGGTCAGCACCTCCTACCCGGGTGCCAACGCGGAAGTGATCATGAACCAGATCACCGAACCGCTCGAACAGAATATCAACGGTATCCCTGGTATCCGCTCACTGAGCAGTGTCAGTAGCCAGGGGAGCAGCCGTATCACAGTAGAATTTGAACTCTCGGTCGACCTCGAAACAGCGGCCAACGACGTACGCGACAAGGTCTCACGCGCCCAGCGCAATCTGCCCCGTGACTGCGACCCACCTACCGTGTCGAAGGCCGACGCCGACGCTACGCCTATTATGCAGATCGGTATCCGCAGTTCGCAGCGTTCGCTGATGGAACTGAGTGAGATTGCCGAACTAACGGTTAAAGAACGCTTGCAGACGATCCAGAATGTGAGTGCCGTGGATCTTTGGGGACAGAAACGCTACTCGATGCGCCTCTGGCTCGATCCGGTGAAGATGGCCGGCTATGGCGTCACCCCGCTCGACATCCGTAGCGCCGTAGACGCCGAGAACGTGGAACTTCCTTCGGGTAGTATCGAAGGAAACACGGTGGAACTGTCTATCCGTACCCTGGGGCTGATGTCGACAGCGAAAGAATTCAACGACCTTATTGTAAAGGAAAGTGGCGAGAACATCGTCCGCTTCTCCGATGTCGGCCGTGCCGAACTGGCGCCGGAAGATATCAAGAGTATGCTCCGCCGCAACGGCGAGCCAATGGTGATCAGCGTCATCGTTCCCCAGCCGGGCGCCAACCATATCGAGATTGCCAATGAAGCCTATAAACGTATCGAGCAATTGTCGAAAGACCTTCCGGAGGATGTGTCGGTCGAGATGGTATATGATAACACCCGCTTCATCCGCGCTTCCATTTACGAGGTACAGGAGACGATCTATATCGCCTTCCTGCTCGTGGTACTGATCATCTTCCTCTTCCTGCGCGACTGGCGTGTGACGCTGGTACCGGTAGTGGTGATCCCTGTCTCACTCGTGGGCGCCTTCTTCGTGATGTATATTGCGGGCTTCTCCATCAATGTGCTGACGATGTTGGCCGTGGTACTGGCCGTGGGGTTGGTGGTGGACGATGCCATTGTGGTGACCGAGAATATCTATGTCCGTATCGAACGGGGCATGTCGCCCAGGGAAGCGGGTATCGAAGGTTCTGCAGAGATCTTCTTTGCGGTGATCTCGACCACCATCACGCTGATCTCCGTATTCCTGCCGATCGTCTTTATGCAGGGGATGACCGGACGACTGTTCAAGGAGTTTAGTATCGTCATTGCCGGATCGGTAGGTATCTCCGCCTTTGTGGCGTTGACCTTTACACCGATGTTGGCGACCAAGATGCTGAAGCGACGCGAACGCAAGAACTGGTTCTACCGTAAGACGGAACCTTTCTTCGAAGGGCTGAATACGCTCTATGCTTCTTCGCTCGATAAATTTCTCCACAAGAAGATATGGGCGATACCCATCGTCGTGTTGATGTTCGGGGCGATCTTCTACTTCTGGCAAACGATTCCGTCCGAACTCTCACCGCTGGAAGACCGTTCACAGGTATCGATCAATATGCGCGGGCCGGAAGGTTCCACGTTTGAATTTATACGCGACTTTGCCGACGATATCGAGCAGATAGCCGACTCGCTTGCCCCCGAACGGGTATCGACCATGTTACGTTCGTTCGGTAGCAACGCCTTCCTCAGCATCGTGTTGCCTGACATCCAGGACCGTGAACGCTCACAGGCGGAGATTGCCGAATCTCTTTCGGCCGCCATGCGGAAGGAGACCAAGGCGCGCGCCTTCGTACAACAGCAATCCACCTTCGGCGGACAGCGCGGCGGTATGCCTGTACAGTATGTACTACAGGCGCCCAATATCGAGATGCTGCGTGAATACATCCCTGAATTTATGCGCCGTGTGAATGAAAGCCCGGTATTCCAGATGGCCGACGTGAACCTCAAATTCACCAAACCCGAAGCCCGTATCGAGATCAACCGCGACAAGGCTTCCCTGCTCGGCGTCAGTACGCGTAATATTGCACAGACGTTGCAATATGCACTGAGCGGTCAGCGTATGGGTTACTTCTACCTCAACGGTAAGCAATATCAGATCCTGGGCGAGATCAACCGCCAGCAGCGTAATACGCCGTTGAACCTCAAGTCCATCTATGTACGCAGCAATAGCGGATCGATGATCCAACTCGATAACCTTGTCTCCCTGCAGGAGAACGTGGCGCCGCCGCAGCTTTACCGTTATAACCGTTTCGTGTCGGCTACCGTATCGAGCGGGTTGAACAAGGGTTATACGCTGGGCGACGGGCTGAACGAGATGGATAAGATCGCCGCCGAAGTGCTGAGCGACAGCTTCCGTACCGCCTTGTCGGGCGAATCGAAGGAGTTCCGCGAAAGTTCCGACAGCCTGATGTTTGCCATGGTGTTGGCGCTGATCATGATCTACCTCGTGTTAGCGGCTCAGTTTGAGAGCTTCAAAGACCCGCTGGTGGTGATGTTCACCGTACCGTTGGCTTTGGCGGGCGCACTGGCGTTTATGGCGATGTCGGGCGTGACGATGAATATCTTCAGCCAGATCGGTATTATCATGTTGATCGGGTTGGTGGCGAAAAACGGTATCCTGATCGTAGAGTTTGCCAACCAACGGCAGGAGCATGGGTTAACGATGGATGAGGCCATTCGTGTCGCCTCCACGCAACGTCTGCGTCCGATCCTGATGACCAGTGTATCGACCATTCTGGGATTGTTGCCCCTTGTGTTCGCTTCGGCCGAAGGAGCCAACGGACGTATCGCCATGGGTACAGGGGTAGTCGGAGGTATGTTGGTATCCACCTTCCTGACACTGTATATCGTCCCCGCCATGTATTCATTCATATCTACTGACAGACAACGGAAAAAAGACGCATGAAACAATTGATTATCTATATAGCCCTGGTGATGGTCGCCGTATCGGCCACCGCACAGGAACGGCTCAACCTCCGTCAATGCATCGAGACGGGGCTGGAACGTAACTACTCGATCCGTATCATCCGGAACGAACAACAGATCAGTGCCAATAACGCTACGCTGGGGAATGCCGGCGCACTGCCGACCTTCGATATGAGCGGAGGTTTGAGCGGGACGGTCACCAACACTACCAGCGACCTGCGCGCCGGTGGAACGGAAAAGACGAACGGTGTCTCGAACGAAACCGGCAATATCGGCCTGAACATGAGCTGGACTATCTTCGACGGTTTCGGTATCCAGGCTTCCTACGAACGGTTGAAAGAACTCAAGCGGATGGGCGAGTTGAACACGCGCCTCACAATGGAGGATTTCGTCGCCAGTATCTCCAGTGAATACTATAACTTGATCCGGCAGAAGATCCGGTTGCGTAACCTGCGGTCATCGCTCGAACTGTCGCGCGAACGTGTACGCATTGTCGAGCAACATTACTTCATCGGCTCCAAGTCGGGGCTCGAACTCAAACAGGCACAGGTTGACTTCAACGCCGACAGTTCGAACGTGGTCAACCAGTTACAGGTGGTACACCGTTCGCGTATCGCCCTCAACGAACTGATGGCACTCGATAATGTGGAAGCCGAGACGCAGATCGCCGACTCGACCATCCTGCCGAACTCCTTCCTCGATGAAGCTGAATTGTGGAGCAGCACAATGGAGACTAATGCATCGTTGCTCGTCTCTCAGAAGAATATCCTGATCTCCGAACTAGATTACAAGAAGCTGAAAGGACGTAACTATCCGTACGTCCGCCTATCGGCCGGCTATGGGTATACGGCCAACTGGTATGAGACCGGTTCGTACGACCTCCAGCAACGCCTCGGACTGAACTATGGTGTGACGGTCGGCTTTACACTTTTCGACGGACTCAACCGCCGCCGCGAACAACGTAATGCACGTATTACTGTTGAAAACCGCGAGCTGCGTACCCAGGAACTCGAACTCGGCCTGCGTGCCGACATGAGTAACCTGTGGATGGCCTACCAGAATAACCTCGACCTCTGGAGCCTGGAGAAGAGTAATCTCGTGGTCGCACAGGAAAACTATGCGGTTGCCCTCGACCGTTACCGCCTGGGCGAACTCTCCGGGATTGAGTTGCGGGAAGCACAGAACAGCCTTCTCTCGGCCGAAGAACGCCGTTCGATCGCCGAGTATTCGACCAAGCTGTGCGAAGTCTCCCTCCTCCAACTCAGCGGGCAGATCATGAACTATCTGGCAGCTGATCCTGAAAAGGTGAGCTTTTAATAGCAGTCCGTACAGGGAATACTGTATATTTGTCGCAACAAGGCAGATATATGAAAGGATTACTGAAGCATACCTTCCTTCGGAAAACAATATTGGGCTACCGCAAACTGCGCCACAGGCGCGGGCATGGGGTCCATTCGCCTTTTGTCTTCGCCCTGATCACCAAAGTGATTGAAGAGCGGGGTTCCTATTACAGTTACCAGGATATCGAACTGCTACGCAAGCAATACGGCTACCGGACGGAGTCGGTCACCTTCCCCGACCAACGGCGGAAAGGCCGCGAGCGCACCCTGCCACTGGGGCGTCTGTTCCAGCGGGAAGCTATCCCGGCGCGGAAGGGCACGTTGCTGTTTCGGCTGGCCAACTACTATAAGCCGGGCCGTATCCTACAGATCGGGGGATCGATCGACCTGTCGGCCCTATATCTGACGGCTTCCGCCCGGGATACCCATTGTGTGGTGATGGAGCATGTGCCGTCCTTCGTTCCCGTTGCCCGCGAAATACTGGATAAAAGGCCCCTCCTCCGTCCCGTCTCGGTCCATGAAGGCAACTATGCCGCTGAACTTCCGCAGGTACTTGCCGGCATGGGTTCACCTGATTTCGTCTTTTTTAATATCGTCCCTGAACAAACCGACCCTGTTTGTTTGTTTAGGGAATGTATTATCCGGGCGAACGAGCAGACGATATTTGTATTCAACGAGATCAAATCGAATGTTGCTATGCGTTCCTGCTGGCAAGAGGTATGCGCCTCGCCGGAGATTACGGTGGCGGTCGACCTCTATTCGCTCGGCATTGCCTTTGTGAACAAGAAACTGCATAAACGAATCTATAAAGCGTATTTGAAATGAAGAAAAGCTTGATTTATACCGGCGGCGGCGACCGGGGAACCACGTCCCTCGTAGGCGGACAACGCGTATCCAAAGCCGACAAGCGCATCGAAAGCTATGGCACGACAGACGAACTCAATTCCTTTGTCGGCTGGCTGATCACTCTGTTGGGTGACGAGGCAGATAAGACGTTTCTCTCCTTCGTCCAGCATAAGTTCTTCACCATCGGTTCCTACCTGGCGACAGATCCCGAAACAACCGAGATACGGATCCAGAGCCATGTTACCCCCGAAACGATCGAACGCATCGAACACGAAATCGACCGCATTGACGGCGACCTACCCAAGATGCACCACTTCATCCTGCCGGGTGGATGCCCTTCGGCCGCCGCCGCCCATATCTGCCGCACTGTCTGTCGACGCGCCGAACGCGACATCTATCGCCTGGCCGAAACAGCTCCCGTCGAAGAACCACTGCTGATATTCATCAATCGCCTGTCAGACTATTTCTTCGTACTCGCTCGAAAAGAGTGCCTTTTACATAATGGCGATGAAATTATCTGGGATAATACTTGTATCTAATGAATATTGTTATATTTTTGCGGAAAATTTGAGAAACCCTACTGCCCATGGTGGGCAGTTTAATACTGAATACCTATGTATTGGACATTAGAATTAGCATCAAAACTTGAAGACGCCCCCTGGCCTGCTACCAAGGACGAATTGATTGACTATGCGCAACGTTCAGGCGCTCCCCTGGAAGTGATTGAAAACCTCCAGGAGATGGAAGATGAAGGCGAAATTTATGAGTGCATGGAAGACATTTGGCCGGATTATCCAAGCAAAGAAGACTTCTTCTTTAACGAAGAAGAGTATTAACAAGCAAAAAACAACGCCTCCCTCCATAAGGCGAATAAATAAGGCTGCCCCAAAGGCAGCCTTTGCTATTTTTTTCAGCGAAACGGGCGGTTGATACAATTTATACGGGAAGGGAACGTTTTGTAGAATGTGAACAGAGAGATGAAAAGACTATTTGGCCTGATGGCGCTGTTGGTGTGTACCTGTACCGGTGTGGTGCGGGCGCAGGACGACGCGCAATTCGCCCAGTACTTCATGTCGATGGGGTATTACAATCCCGGTTATGCAGGGGTGAAGGAAGACCTGAACATCTTCGCGACTCACAGTCAGCAATTTGTCGGAATTGAGGGAGAAATGGCTCCCCGGACTACTTTCGTCACGGCGGATATGCCGCTCACCTTCGGACAGTCCACGCACGGTGTAGGGATAGTATTCTCATCCGATGTGGCCGGTCTCAAGCAATTCACAAATATGGGAGCGCAATATGCCTACAAGAAGGCCCTCTTCGGCGGAACACTCAGCGTCGGCATCCAGGCAGGCATCATGAACGAGACCTGGCATGGCGAAAAAATGATCCTCCCTGGTGAAGACCCTGATAATCCAAGCGGCGGCGGATCAGACGGAGACGACCCATCCCTACCCCGGACAACCGTCACCGGCATGACACTCGACCTCAACTTCGGAGCCTATTATACCCGCAAGGACTTTTATGCAGGTTTTGCCGTCAGGCATGCCATGGAGCCGGAGATCAGCCTCGACGAAAACGCAACCGATTACATCGCCCGTACGTTTAATTTAACAGCCGGATACAATATTCAAACCCGTAACCCGTTGTATCAATTACAACCATCGGTGTTTCTAAAGACCAACATGACAGTTACCATGGCGGATCTGACAGCACGGATGGTATATAATAATATGTTTAACGGTGGGGTGTCCTGGCGTATCAGCGATTCGGGCTTCAGTAGTGCGGTCGTGGTACTGTTAGGCGCCACTTTCGGCCGCTTCCAGGTAGGATACGCATATGACTTCCCAACCTCTGCGTTATCGAAAGCCACCACGGGAAGCCACGAGTTGATGATGAAATACAGCTTCAAGCTGAAGAAAACGAAAACAGGAAAAAACAAACACAAAAGTGTACGTATATTATAAATAGTATATGAAGAAAGTATTAGTTATACTTGCAGCCTTGACCCTGCTTACCTCATGCGGCAGGTCAATGATGGGATCGGGAGGAGAAGTGACCGGCGTACGTTCGGTTGCCATCAATGAACCGGCACCCTACGGCATGGTGCTGATCAAACGCGGTGCATTCGAAATGGGGCCGGCCGACAAAGATTCGCTCTGGGGCATTATGCCCGAGACCAAAGGCGTCTCGTTCGATGCCTTCTGGATGGACCAGACCGAGGTGACAAACGCCAAGTACCGTCAGTTCCTCTATTGGGTGCGCGATTCCATTATCCGCGAACGCCTGTCGGAGATCAACGACCTGTATAAGATCACCGAAGACCGGTATGGCGATCCCGTCACCCCGCATCTCGACTGGAGCCGCCCCATTCCCTGGAAGCGCGCTGCCGAAGATGAGATGGAAGCCATCGAAAGCGTCAATTATACCCATCCGGTGACCGGCGAGAAAAGCCTCGACATGAAGCAGATGATCTATAAGTACGAGTGGTACGACCATACCTCCGCCGCCCTGCGCAAGCACCGGCTGAATCCTGCCGACCGTGTACGCAATACCGATATCACCGTCGATCCGAACGAGGTAGTGATGATCTCCAAAGATACGGCCTACGTCACCGACGAGGGCATCATCATCAACGAAACCATCACCCGCCCGCTTGCCAGCGAATGGGACTTCCTCAATACCTATATCGTCAATGTCTATCCCGACGAGACCTCGTGGGTGAACGATTTCAACAATGCATACAACGAACCCTATATGCGGATGTATTTCTCACATCCGGGTTATGACGACTATCCTGTAGTGGGTGTATCCTGGGAACAAGCCAATGCCTACTGTGCATGGCGCACGAACCTCTACAAGGAATCGATCAACCTGCCCGCCGGACAGGCCATCGAATCCTTCCGTCTGCCGACCGAAGGTGAGTGGGAATATGCCGCCCGTACGGGTAAGAACGAATACAAATATCCGTGGGCTTCCGACGAACTGCAAAGCGGCAAAGGTTGCTTCCTCGGCAACTTCAAACCGGGCGACGGCGACTATACCCAAGACGGACATATGATCACCGCCCGTGTAGGTTCGTACGCACCGAACGAATTCGGGCTGTTCGACATGGCAGGTAACGTCTCTGAGTGGACATCGACCTCCTACTCCGAATCCGGTCCCTCACAAATGAGCGACATGAACCCCACGCTGATCTACAACGCGGCCAAGGAAGACCCCTACGCGATGAAGAAGAAAGTCGTCCGCGGTGGTTCGTGGAAAGACGTATCGCAGTTTATCCGCTCGGATATGCGTACGTTCGAATACCAGAACGAATCCCGTTCTTACATCGGATTCCGCTGCGTCCGTACACAGGTGGGATTCTCCAAATCAAAAGGTAAATAACAACAAACCACAGATAATATTCTGATATAATAGCACAAAGACAATGGGAAAATACAGAAGATATAAAAACAGAGCAGAGATGTTCCTCTCCAGTGAAAGAGGGAAACGGGTGCTGAACTTTACCTATAGCTGGGGAGCTTCGATTGTAATTATCGGAACGATGTGCAAGATTCTCCACGTGCCATATGCCAACTGGATCCTGGGGATCGCCATGTCGGTCGAAGCCTTCGTATTCTTCATCTTCGCTTTTGAAAAGCCGAGCGCTGATTATCACTGGGAAGATGTATTCCCGGTACTGAAATCGAAGAACCCGATGGACCGTCCCGATTTTACAGGACAAACCGTTGCTTCAATGATCGACTCAGAGGCTAATATGGATGACGATTCTGCGACAGGAGGTTTGAACCTGAACCTGGGAGGTGGCAAGAAAGCAACCACCAATGTGATCTCCGATCCGCTGGCCGTATCGGAAGAAGACACCAAGAACCTCTCCGACAGTATCAAGCGACTCAGCGCCGCTTCGGAACAAATCTCGAAGATGGCCGAACTGACCGAGGCCACACAGAAATACCTCGAACAGCTCTCGGGCATGTCTGACCATATGCAACGTTTTAGTGAAGTGACCGGCTCGCTCACCAACGTATCCGATACGCTGTTGCACTCCTACCAGTCGATCACCGACAACTCCGACGGTATCCATCAGAACGCCCGCGGTTATGTGCAGCAGATGGAATCGTTGAACCGCAACATCTCCGGCCTGAACACTATCTACGAAATCCAGTTGAAGAGCATCAGTTCGCAGATCGAATCGATCGAACACATCAACGGCGGGCTGAACCGTATCCGTGAAATGTACGACGGCTCGGTGGTCGACAGCTCCGTCTTCCGCACCGAAACAGAGAAAATGACCCGCCAGTTGGCCGAGCTCAACCGTGTATACAGCCGTCTGCTCCAGGCCATGACCGTCAATATGCCGGGCGCCGGCTACCAACAGCAACCGATGCAACAGCCGATGCAGCCGCAGCAACCCGTACAGCAGCCTTATACGGCGCAGGGTGGTTATCCGCAGCAGGGCTACGTGCAGCAGCCTCCTTATCAGGATCCCTATCAGCAGCAACCTCCGTATAATAACCCCGTTAAGTAAGACGCAGCATGGCAATAGGAAATAATCCGAATTCCCCCCGCCAAAAGATGATCAACCTGATGTATCTGGTGTTCATCGCGATGATGGCGCTCAATGTCTCCTCGGAGGTATTGGACGGATTCGAACTGGTGGAA
>JAVBUR010000003.1:0-54056 GCA_031555145.1 Tannerellaceae bacterium
AAAAACATGTCAAGAGTTAATTTTGATCAGTTATTAGAAGCCGGTGTACACTTCGGACACTTAAAAAGAAAGTGGAACCCCGCTATGGCTCCTTATATTTTCATGGAGCGCAATGGTATTCATATCATCGATTTATATAAAACAGTTGCTAAAGTAGACGAAGCAGCCGAAGTACTGAAGAACCTGGCTAAACAGGGCAAGAAAGTGCTGTTCGTAGCTACCAAAAAACAAGCAAAACAAGTTGTCGCTGATAAGGCTACTTCCGTAGGAATGCCTTACGTTATCGAGCGTTGGCCGGGCGGTATGTTGACCAACGTCCCGACGATCCGCAAAGCCATCAAAAAGATGAACACGATCGATAAGATGACAAAAGACGGTACATTTGATAATCTGTCCAAGAGAGAAAAACTTCAGATCACCCGCCAACGTGCTAAGTTGGAAAAGACATTAGGTTCAATTGTTGACCTGACCCGTCTGCCTTCCGCTTTGTTCGTAGTGGACGTTATGAAAGAACACATCGCAGTTCGCGAAGCTAACCGCCTGGGTATCCCCGTATTCGGTATGGTGGACACCAATTCCGACCCGCACAACATCGACTTCGTCATTCCTGCCAACGACGACGCTACCAAATCGGTAGAAGTGATCCTTGGCGCTGTATGCGAAGCTATGAACGAAGGACTGCAGGAACGCAAAGCTGAAAAGATCGACACGGCTGAAGCAGGCGAAGAAGAAGCTCCCCGCAGAGAGCGTCGCGCTAAATCGACAGTGAAGAAAGAACGCACCAAGAGAGAAGACGAAGAAGCATTGAATGCTAACGTTCTTGGGAAAGCTGCGAAAGACTTAGAATTGGACGAAGAATAATCACGTAAAAAGAAAGGATATATAATATGGCTGTAACAATGGCTGATATCTCCCACCTGCGCAAAATGAGCGGAGCCGGGATGATGGATTGCAAGAAAGCTTTGGAAGAATCAGATGGTGACTATGAAAAAGCAATGGAGATCATTCGTAAGAAAGGTCAGGCTGTTGCCGCAAAACGTTCGGACCGCGAAGCGGCTGAAGGTTGCGTGCTGGCTGCCGACAACGGTGACTTCGCTGCTGTAGTAGCCCTGAAGTGTGAAACAGACTTCGTTGCCAAGAACGGCGAATTTGTTGCCCTGACGCAGCAGATCCTCGACGTGGCAATGAATACAAAACCGGCTAACCTCGAAGCGTTGCTGGCTGCCCCGTTGGCAGACGGCCGTGCTATCCAGGAACACATCACCGACCGTATCGGTGTAACCGGCGAAAAGATGGAACTCGGTTTCTATGAATTCGTGAACGGCGCTTCTACGGTTTCTTATATCCACCCGGGTAACAAACTGGCTACTATCGTTGCTTTCAACCAGGTAGTTGAGCGTTCAACCGGCCGCGACATTGCTATGCAGGTTGCTGCTATGAACCCTGTAGCTGTAAGTGCTGAAGGTGTTTCCCAAAAGACTATCGACCAGGAAATGGAAATCGCCCGTGACAAAGCTCGTCAGGCCGGTAAACCGGAAAACCTGCTCGACAAGATCGCTGAAGGCGCTCTCCAGAAGTTCTACAAAGAAAACACACTGTTGCAACAGGAGTTCGTAAAGGACAACAAACTGACCATCGATCAGTACCTGAAACAGCAGAACAAAGAACTGACAGTCGTTGCTTTCAAACGCATCACACTGAACGTAGACTAATAAAAGTGTTCATAATAATAAAGAGGCCGTCGGAAGTATCCGGCGGCTTTTTTTATGGACACATTTTTACGTTTATTAGGGATTATTCCTATATTTGCATACAAGGAAGAACCATCCATCCAACTAACCAATCGATCTGTTAATGAGAATCCTTTTTTATTCTATCTGTTTTACCCTGCTGGGAACTGTCTCGTTGTCGGCCGTTAACGAGCAGGATTCATTGTTGCGTGTGCTGGATAAAGTAATAGCAGAACGTACTATTTATGTAAGGATCAGGGAAGAACGGATAAATCACTTGAAGCAACAAGCCCGCGAAGTCCGCAATCAACCGGATGAATTATACCGTCTCCAACGTGAATTGTTTAATGAATACAAGGCATACTCATGCGATTCTGCCATTAGTTGCCTGAATGCAAACCTGAAAATAGCGCGGTTGCTGGACGATCGGGATAAGATACATGAAACATTGATGCTTTTCTCCTACCACATGGCTTCGTCGGGTATGTATAAGGAGTCACTGGATATGCTTGATTCCGTTGACCGTGGGCGGTTAAAGGAAGAACAGCTCCCCGCTTACTATTCCGCCCGTGAGCACCTCTATGGTGAGTTGGCCTTTTATACGCAGGCGAAAGACTTTTCGGACGACTATATGCGGCTTTCCAATATCTACAAAGACTCTTTATTGGCGGTGATCGATCCGATGTCCGACCTGGCTTTGAATCTCCGTGAAACCATGTGCCGGGATCAAGGAGATATAGAAGGAGCATTAGTGCTGAACGACAAGCGGTTGAAGCGTACCGTATTCGGAACGCCGGAATATGCCAGTGTGACATTCTTCCGTTCCTTGTCGTATCGTACGGCTGCCGACCGTCATTTGCGGGAGAAATACCTGATCTTGTCTTCCTGGTCGGATATCCAGTCGGGGATCAAGGACTATGCGTCGTTGGTCTTACTCGCCTCCATGCTGTATGAAGACGGGGATATCGACCGGGCTTATACGTATATCCGTTGCGCCTGGGACGATGTGAACTTTTATAATGCCCAGTTGCGAAGCATGCAGATTGCCGGTATTCTCTCCATCATCGATAAGACCTACCAGGCAAGCAGTGAGATGCAGAAACAGAAACTCCGCCTCCTGTTGCTGCTGATCAGTATACTGACAGTGCTGTTGATTGGTGCCGTGATCTATATCGGTTTGCAGATGAAGCGGCTTTCCACTGCCCGTAACCACTTGCAGGAAGCCAATGGGCAATTGACGCATCTAAACACCGAGCTATCCGAAATGAACAGGAAGTTACAGGAAACTAACTTCGACCTGACGGAGTCTAACCAGATCAAGGAGGTTTATATCGGTCAATTCCTGACGTTGTGCTCTACTTATATCGATAAGCTGGACAACTACCGGAAGCAGGTCAATAAGAAAATCCAGTCGGGCCAGGTGGACGAGCTTTATAAGCAAGCCCGTTCGGAAGCGTTTATGGAAAGCGAGTTGAAAGAATTCTATACGAACTTTGATACCACCTTCCTGCATCTCTTCCCCGATTTTATCCATGAATTGAACGGCCTGTTGGAAGGAACTAACTACTTTGTCCATAAGAAAGGCGAACTGCTGTCGACCGAGCTCCGTATCTTTGCCCTGATCCGTTTGGGAATAGACGATAGTTCGCGGATAGCCCATCTGCTTCGCTATTCGGTCAACACGATCTACAACTACCGGGCGAAGGTGAAAAACAAGGCACGTTACTCGCGCGACGACTTCGAAAACCAAGTCAAAAAGATCGGATCTTTGCATAAATAAACACAATTGCCCCACTGAGACTTCATAATTCATCCACTTTAACACATCTCTTTAATTTTGTTAATTAATTGACATTCATCAATTTGCCTGAATGTCTCCTTTCCTTGCGTCCACTATTTGATTCTCGCGTGGGAATGCAGTTGCTTGTCCGCCTACATTTGCCAACATGATTTATTAATCTTAAAAATCAATACGAATGAAAATGGACAAAAGGAACTTTTTGTGGCTAAAAGGGAATGCGAAGATCGGCATGACCTTGATGGCGTTGATTTTCTCAGTCAGTGTATTCGCACAACGGGAAATCACAGTGAGAGGGGTCGTCTTGGATGAGATGAAAGAACCACTTATCGGTGCAAGTGTTCAACAGAAAGGTCAGTTGAACGGAATTGTAACGGATTTAGATGGTAAATTTTCCTTGCAGGTAGCTCCCACAGATACATTAGTGGTGTCGTACCTGGGTTATGTAAGCAAAAATGTCCCGGTAAAAGGACAAACTTCCATTGAAATCATTTTAGGAGAAAACACCGAGTTGATCGACGAAGTAGTCGTGATCGGTTATGGTTCGGTCAAACGGAAAGACGTGACAACAGCTATCTCCAGCGTTTCGACCAAGGACCTCGACCAGCGTCCGATCCTGTCGGCTGCCCAGGCTATCCAGGGGAAAGCGGCCGGGGTTTCGGTCAGTTCTCCGAACGGTGCTCCGGGTGCGGGTATGACGATCCGCGTGCGTGGTACGACTTCATTCAATGGTAGCAACGACCCGTTGTATGTGGTCGATGGTGTACCTATGACGGACATCTCTTACCTGGCTTCCGACGATATCGAAAGCATGCAGATCCTGAAAGATGCTTCTTCAGCTGCGATCTACGGTTCGCGTGCAGCCAACGGTGTGATTATGATCACAACGAAATCGGGTGCTAAAGGACAGGCCCGTATTGCATTGAACGCCTACCTGGGGGTAACTGATGTGGTGAAATCGATGACTCCGCTGAACGTCGCCCAGTATAAAGAACTGATGGACGAGATCGGTATGGTCAAACTACCTGACGGACTGAAAGACGAAACAAACTGGTTCGATGAAACCTACCAGACCGGTATGACACAGAACTACCAGCTGTCTGTTTCCAACGGGAACGATAACCTGAAATACTACATCTCCGGTGGGTATACCCGTGAAGAAGGTGTGATCAAAGTGGCTTTCTACGAACGCTATAACTTCCGTGCCAATATCGAAAACCAGATCCGCAAATGGATCAATATCGGCGCCAATGTGGCTTATTCGGATTATTCCAGCAACGGTATTATTTCCGGACAAGGCGCTAACCGTGCCGGTGTGGTCCTTTCGGCAATCAATACACCTACTTATGGTAAGATTTGGGATGATAACAATCCGGGGCAGTATTATACCAACTTCTATGGCGTGAACGTAACCCATCCGGTAGAAAACATGTCGCGTTCGGAAAATAACCAGGACAATCATAACCGTATGCTGGCTACCGGTAAGGCTGAGATCACCTTCCTGCCCGAACTGAAGTTCAAGTCAAGCATTACGATGGACCGTCTCTATAAACAAGAAACCCGCTTCCTGGATCCGACTAAGACTTCGTATGGACGCAGCCAGCATGGGGAAGCATCGGATAATCGCCAGATAAGCACCGTACTGGTGTTTGATAATATCCTGAACTGGACAAAGACCGTCAATAGGCACGCCTGGGATGTGATGGCTGGTGCCTCAGGTACTACCTCCACCTGGTCGCAGAGCTACCAGACCGTTTCGCATTTCCGCGATGCCAGCATCAAGACCCTGAATGCCGGTAATAAAGTTTCTCAGTCAAATGGCACTTCTGCTTCCGAATGGGCGATCATGTCGTACGTAGGCCGTGTGTCTTACAACTTCGACAGCAAGTATCTTGTTAGCGTCAATATGCGTGCCGATGGTTCTTCCAAACTGCATCCGGACTATCGTTGGGGTTACTTCCCCTCTGCCTCTGCCGCCTGGAGAATCTCGGGCGAAGATTTCATGAAGGATATCACCTGGTTGGACGACCTGAAGCTGCGTGCCGGCTGGGGACAAACCGGTAACCAATCAGGCTTGGGCGACTATGCCTATCTGATGCGCTATTGGATTGGTCGCGAGAACTGGTGGGAGGAAGGAAAAGCCAATGCCGTTCCGAATATCGGCCAGGCCAACTTACGTACGAAAGACCTTAAATGGGAAACGACCACACAAACCAACATCGGTATCGACCTGACGGTGTTGAAAAACCGCCTGACCGTTAACATGGACTACTACTACAAACGGACATCAGATATGTTGATGAACGTGACACTTCCCGCCGGCCAGGCAGCCAGTTCGATTGCCCGTAACGAAGGCGAGATGACGAACTCCGGTTTTGAATTCAGCATCGATTCGAAGAATATGCAGGGCAAGTTTGAATGGAATACCAACTTCAATATCTCATTCAATAAGAATAAGCTGACCAAACTCGAATTAACAAAGATCTATAACGCCGCCAAGACGAGTGAATCGGTGAATGAATTTGCCGTTCGCAACGAACCGGGCCGTTCACTGGGAGGTTTCTATGGTTATATCAGCGACGGTGTGGATCCCGAAACAGGTGAACTGATGTATCGCGATGTCAACGGCGACGGCGTGCTGTCAACCAGCGACCGTACGTATATCGGCGACCCGAACGCACTCTTTACCTATGGGATGACCAACTTCTTCTCCTATAAGGGTTTTAGCCTGAACATCATGCTCCAGGGCTCGTATGGCAACGATATCTTCAATGCTTCCAAGATGGAAACCGAAGGGATGTACGATGGAAAGAACCAAACAACACAGGTGTTGAAACGCTGGAAGATACCCGGACAGATCACCGACATGCCGAAGGCCGGATTTGATATGCGTAACTCTTCCTATTATGTGGAAGACGGCAGTTATCTGCGTGTCAAAGACATCTCACTGGCGTATAATGTGAAAG
Source organism: Tannerellaceae bacterium (assembly GCA_031555145.1). Classification (GTDB taxonomy): domain Bacteria; phylum Bacteroidota; class Bacteroidia; order Bacteroidales; family Tannerellaceae; genus JAJDIA01. Next base: position 6,495 of record JAVBUR010000003.1, read on the forward strand.
TGCCTGCGCTGAGAAAGATGGGTATTACCCGCTTGCAGCCTTATTTCACGGCTACGAACCTGTTGACATGGACCAACTATTCCGGTATGGACCCGGAAGTAAACCAATGGGGTAACAATGGTGCGATACAGGGTATCGACTGGGGTACCTATCCGCAGACTAAGTCATTCGTATTTGGTGTTAATGTAGAATTTTAAATGAAATAGAACGATGAAAACGACATATATTAAACTGTTGGTAGTGGGATTGACCCTGTCGATGGCAGGATGCTCACTGGATTATGATCCTGTATCCGAATATTCGGAAGTCACGGTGGGTGGTACCGAGGAAGACGGTGAAGAGGTGAAGTTTAAAGACAGATCCGAAATGCTGACACAGTATAACGGATTGTACAACCGTATGAAAGGCAACCAGGAACACTGGTACCTCGACCTTATGATGATCAACGAAGCACATGCCGATAATGCCTATGTAGGTACAACCGGTGCCGAAGTAGTACCCTATGAAACCAACCTGCTGGATGCCGGCAGTAGTATCCTCGACAGAGACTGGAACCGTTACCTGGCCGATATCGCAGCCGCGAATACGATCATCAATAATATCGATGCCGTTCCCGATGCTTCCTTCTCGCAGTCCGAACGCGACCAATGGAAGGCCGAAGCGAAGATCTACCGTGCCATGATCATGTTTGAAATGGCTCGCTTGTGGGGACAATTCCCGGTGATCACGGTGGATGCAGGTGATATCACTTCCGAAAACATTACGGAAGTATATCCGGCTTACTTCCCGCCGCAGAATACGGCTGAAGAAGTATATGCACAGATCATACAGGATCTCACCGAAGCCCTCCCGTCGGCTCCGGCTAACAATGCCGCTGATAAGTCCCGTATGTCCAAGTCCGTAGCCAAGGCGCTGCTGGCAAAGATATATGCTGAAAAGACTGTCCGCGACTATTCGAAAGTGCTTAGCTATTGCAATGAAGTGATTGCCGATGGTTTTTCCCTGGTGGCCGATTATGAAACGCTGTTCGGTATGAACGAAGCCGGTACGGATTGCCGTGCCCGCAACACGTCTGAATCTATCTTCGAAATCCCTTATCCGGTAGGTAGTGGTAGCTGGGTGACCTGGATGTTCGGCCGTAACCTGATCAACTGGGACCAGTCGTTTACCTGGGCGAAATGGGTAACCCCTTCACGCGACCTGATCAAGGCCTACCAGAGCGAAGGCGATGAGATCCGTATGAACCAGTCCATTGTATTCTACAGCTGTACCTGGAGCAACTACTATCCGGCCAACAACTATGCATTCATGTATAAGATCCGTTCGGAAGTAAACAGCATCCTGAAACTCCGTCTGGCCGACATCCTGCTCTACAAGGCTGAAGCGCAGATTATGACAGGCGACCTGGCAGGCGCTGCTTCTACCATCAACCAGATACGTGCCCGTGTGAAACTGCCGGCATTAGACTCTTCGGCCACCGGCTCGAAAGAATCCATGATCAACGCCCTGTTGAAAGAACGTCGTCTGGAACTGGCCATGGAAGGTACCCGCTGGTATGATCTTTGCCGCCTGGACAAAGTGGAAGAAGTGATGAACGGACTGAATAGCCGCGATGAAGGCCGCCTGAAACTGGCTCGTCCGTACAATCCGAACTCTTACCTGATGCCGGTTCCGCAGCCCGCATTAGACCAGAATGTGAACCTTGTTCAGAACCCCGGTTATTAATTTAGCATATGATTGACATGACAATAAAAGCATTATTTATATCATTGGCTTGTAGCCCGCTCCTATTTGCCTGTTCTGCATGTGGTTCGTCGGACGGACCGGATACGCCGGAGCCGGAAGTGCCCACCGCGAAAGGCGACGTAACCCTGTATGTTACGACGAATAACCGGGCAGAAGACTTTTCCAAAAAAGCGATTGATTTCAGCGATAAGGTGAATATGTCGCCCAATACGCTCACCCTCGATGCGTCGGTACGCTATCAGGAGATGGATGGCTTTGGCGCGGCGGTTACCGGGTCAACCTGCTTCAACCTGTTGCAGATGACGCCGGCCGACCGTACGAAGTTCCTCAAGGAAACCTTCTCGGAAACGGAAGGCATGGGACAGAGTTATATCCGTATTGCCATCGGATGCTCTGACTTCTCCCTGAGCGAATATACCTGCTGCGACACCAAGGGCATCGAAAACTTCGCCTTGCAGAATGAGGAAAAGACGTATGTGATTCCCGTCCTGAAAGAAATCCTAGCGATCAACCCGAACGTAAAGATCATGGGTTCTCCCTGGACCTGTCCGCGATGGATGAAGGTGAAAGACCTGAAGTCGCTCGAACCCTTCAACTCCTGGACAAGCGGACAACTGAACCCGGCCTACTATCAGGACTATGGTACTTACTTTGTGAAATGGATTCAGGCGTTTAAAGCAGAAGGTATTGATATCTATTCGATCACCCCGCAGAACGAACCCTTGAACCGTGGCAATTCGGCTTCCCTGTACATGGAATGGAAGGAAGAACTGGAATTCATCAAGACCAGCCTCGGCCCTCAGATGCAGGCTGCCGGCCTGAAGACAAAGATCTATGCCTTCGACCACAATTATAATTATGACAATATCGCTTCGCAGAACGATTATCCGGTTCGGATGTATCAGGATGAAGAAGCCGCTTCGTTCCTGACCGGAGCCGCTTATCATAATTATGGTGGCGACAAGTCGGAGTTGCTCGACATCAAGGATCAACGTCCGGATAAGGAACTGGTCTTCACCGAAACATCCATCGGGATGTGGAACGACGGCCGTAACCTGACCACCCGCCTGATCGAGGATATGCGCGAAGTAGCCCTGGGTACGGTCAATAACTGGTGTAAGGGTGTGATCGTATGGAACCTGATGCTGGATACCGAACGGGGTCCGAACCGCGACGGCGGTTGCCAGACCTGTTACGGGGCAGTGGATATCAGTCGTGATGACTATAAGACCATCACGCGTAATTCCCACTATTACATCATCGGCCATCTGTCGGCTGTCGTCAAACCGGGCGCCGTACGGATCGGTACGAGCGGATTCAACGAAAGCGGATTTATCTATTCGGCCTTCCTGAACCCTGATAATACCTACGCCTGTGTGATCCTGAACAGCACCGATACCGCCAAGCGTATCACCCTGGAAGATGGTACACACCATTTTGCCTACGAAGTACCTGCCAAGGCAGTCGTCTCGTATCGCTGGAAGAAATAACTACTAATTTAAGCAAGTAATCCATATGAAAATAACTAAATTCTTTATCCTGAGTGCGTTGGCTGGTCTGGCTTTTTTCACCGCTTGCAGCGACGACGATGATATGGCGCCCGGTAATCCGGTGCTCGAACCGAAGACGACCTTCAGTGCCGCCTTGTTTGGCGACAGCCTGGCCTTTACGGCCAGTGTATCTGATGCCTCCGTGCCCCTTTCTACCCTGAAGGCACAACTCTATTTCGGCGACGAAATGGTATCTGAAACTGTGATCCGTACCAAGACATCGGCCGATTACAATGGGAAGATCTTTGTACCGTATTACAAGAATATCCCCAACGCTACGGCTACATTGAAACTGATCCTGCAGAATATCCATTTCACGATCGTAGAGAAAACATACGATTTGGCTGTATCCCGTCCGGACTTCCCTTACCTGAACTTCATCATGGAAGATGGTTCGAAGTACCGCATGGAACGTGTAGGCTTGTATCAATACCGGGTGACCGACAACTTCCCGCAGAAAGCTAAAGGGTATATCAAAGCTGACGCTATGGGTACCCAGGGCAACCCGATCACCTTCGGTTGGGACAATGGAGCCATCACCCAGGGTGTGGAGACTTCCATTACGTTCTCCAACGCACAGGCTGGTACATATGCCATCGACTTCAATACGCAAACGTATGTAGGTTCTCCGTTTATCAAGCTGCAATTTGCCGGCACGGATATGGCGATGGTCAATGATGACAACTACAAGGTAGAGAAAGACTTTACGCAGAACCAGGTGATCGAAGTGAGCGGTATTGCCGACTACGACTCCTGGTGGATCGATGCCGACTACTTCAAGAAAGGCGCCGACGGTAAGTTGACCTTCCTCCCGGTCGCCGGTAAATATCGTGTAACAGCCAACTTTGCCCATAAGTATTTCATCGTGGAAGCGATGACCGGATCATCGGTGGCTACCTTGCAGGAAGACGGAAGCGGTGCGGTCTGGATCATTGGTGACAATATCGGTAAACCGAGTCTGAGCAACGCAGTAGGTTGGAATACGGATAAGGCGATCTGCATGGCGCCGATCGGTGGCAAGAAGTACCAGGTGACCCTCGTAGGCGGTGAAACCGTTACCGAGAACACCATCAACTTCAAGTTCTTCCACCAGAAAGGTTGGGGCGGTGAGTTCAAAAATACCTCATTGTCGACTACCAGCGACTTGATCCTCGTCGGTGACGGCGAGAATGGACGCGACCCGGGTAACCTCGGTATCGTAGAAGGCAAGACGCTTGCCAAAGGTAAAACCTATGTCTTCACCGTCGACCTGAGTGCAGGCGCAAGTGCCGGTGTCCTGACGGTAGTTGCCAAATAAAACCGTTGCCACGAAATAAGCACAACCGGAGCCATCCAATAGAAAAGGGGCAGTCTCAACCACGAGACTGCCCCTTTTGTTGGAACGTAAAGATATTCAAGTTTTTCACCCTACAAAAGAAGGGGACTGTTCCTACAGCCCCCTCCGTTATATTGACGATGTATTTGTATAAATCGACCTCGTTTCTTACTTCAATGCAGCCAATGCCTTTTTAATGCGGGCGACAGCTTCGACCAGGTTCTCATCCGACGTGGCATACGAGAAGCGCAGGCATTCGGGGGCGCCGAAAGCGGTGCCGCCTACGGTGGCTACGTGCCCTTCTTCGAGCAGATACATGGCCAAGTCGCCGGCGTCGTTGATCTTGCGCTCGCCAAAGCTCTTGCCGTAGTAGCAGCTCAAGTCGGGGAAGAGGTAGAAAGCTCCTTGGGGTACGTTCAACTTGATGCCCGGGATATCTTTGCACAGGTCTACCACCAGGTCGCGGCGGCGTTGGAACGCTTTGAGCATCTCGCCTACACATTCCTGCGGACCGTTGAAGGCAGCGACAGACGCTTTCTGGGCGATACCGCTGGGGCCTGAGGTGTATTGTCCCTGCAATTTGTTGCATGCTTTAGCGATCCACAGCGGAGCGGCGACGAAGCCGATACGCCATCCTGTCATGGCATACGCTTTGGATACGCCGTTGATCAACGCCACGCGGTCTTTCACTTCCGGGAACTGGGCGATACTCTGGTGGGCGCCGATATAGTTGATATGTTCGTAGATCTCATCGGCGATAATGATCACATTCGGATACTTAGCCAATACGTCTGCCAATCCTTTCAGTTCAGCCTGCGTATAGACGCTGCCGGTAGGATTGGACGGCGAGCAAAGAATCAAGGCCTTTGTCTTCGGGGTGATGGCGGCTTCCAACTGTGCGGGGGTGATCTTGAAATCCTGATCGAGGCCGGCTGTGATGATCACGTTGGTACCTTCAGCCAATTTCACCATTTCCACATAGCTTACCCAGTAGGGGGCAGGCACGATCACTTCGTCGCCCGGGCCAATGATGCTCAACAGTACGTTACATACCGATTGCTTGGCTCCACCGGATACGATGATCTGGTCGGGGGTATATTCCAGCTTATTTTCGCGCTTCAGTTTGTCTACAATGGCTTTACGCAGATCCATATATCCGGGAACCGGCGAATAGAACGAGAAATTATCGTCAATCGCTTTCTTGGCAGCTTCCTTGATATGGTCGGGGGTGAAGAAATCGGGTTCTCCAACGCTCAAATTGATGACGTCAATACCCTGCGCCTTGAGTTCGGTGCTTTTTTGCGACATGGCCAACGTTTCCGAAGGCGACAAGCTGGCTAAACGATCTGAAACCTGTGTCATAGTGTTCTTTTTGTGTGTATTGTTTCTAAATATGCGACAAAAGTAGTGATATTTGACTACATGGCAAACAATTTGATAATTATTTGATGTTGTGTAGGATGTGTCCCATCCGGTCTTTTTTCGTCTTCATGTAGAAGGCATTGTAGGCGTTGGGCGATACTTCGATGGGAATGTTCTCTACGACTGTCAGTCCGTAGGCTTCCAGTCCGACGCGTTTGACGGGGTTGTTGGTGAGCAGGCGCATCTTGGTAACGCCGATATGACGAAGGATCTGGGCGCCCACGCCGTAGTCGCGTTCGTCGGCGCGGTGGCCAAGGTGGAGGTTGGCGTCTACGGTGTCGAGTCCAGTTTCCTGCAATTTGTAAGCTTTCATTTTTTCCATCAGGCCGATACCACGGCCTTCCTGGTTGAGGTAGACCACTACACCAGTGCCTTCTTCCTCGATCATGCGCATGGCTTTATGCAGTTGTTCGCCGCATTCGCACCGCATTGAACCGAAGATATCACCGGTGGCGCAAGAGGAATGTACACGTACCAGTACCGGTTCGTCTTTTTTTAGTTCCCCTTTGATCAGGGCGATATGTTCGAGGCCATTGCTCTTCTGTTGGAAAGCAATCAGGCGGAAATGCCCGTAGGCGGTCGGCATGTCTACTTCCTCGCCTTTGTCGACGGATGATTCCGTGCGTAGGCGGTAGGCGATCAAGTCGCGTATGCTGATGATTTTGATACCAAACTTGGCAGATACTTTCATCAGGTCCGGCAGGCGGGCCATAGTCCCGTCTTCGTTGATGATTTCGATCAGTGCACCGGCGGGATAGAGTCCGGCAAGGCGGGCCAGGTCGACGGTTGCTTCCGTATGTCCGGCACGGCGGAGCACGCCACGCGAACGGGCGCGGAGCGGGTTCAGGTGTCCCGGGCGTCCCAGGTCGGACGGTAGTGTCGCGGGGTCGGCCAGCGCACGGATGGTTTCGGCCCGGTCGAACATGGATACACCGGTGGTACAGCCTCCGCCGAGTTTATCGACGGTTACGGTAAACGGGGTTTCGAGCAGCGAGGTATTGTTGGATACCTGCATTTCGAGGTCGAGTTCGCGGCAACGGTCTTCGGTGATCGGTGCGCACAGTACCCCCCGGCCTTCCTTCATCATGAAGTTTACCTTCTCGGGGGTGATCTTTTCGGCGGCCACGATAAAGTCGCCTTCGTTTTCACGGTCTTCGTCGTCTACGACGATCAGAAACTTTCCTTCCCGGAAGTCTTCGAGGGCTTCCTCGATCGTATTTAATTTGATGTCACTCATGATTATTGTTTGTTGCAGTTGATAGTTCGTGAATCATTGTATGTAGTTCTTCGCTGGTCCGTTTGACGGCGCGGATATCGCTCCGTAACAGTTTCCGTTGGTACACGGCCATCAGGTACACGGGGATACCCAAGGGGAAGACGAGGGCGATGAAGGTGCCTGTCTTCGGAGTTATTTTGCCACTCAATTGGTTATATCCACCCAGCATCGGGTAGTCCATGAGTTTGTTCAACAGCAGGATATGGTCGGAATTGCCCAGTTCTTCCGTGATGGCTTCCGTTTCATCGGCCAACGCTTCGGCATCTGGGTCTTTGCCTCCCTGCCGCCAGTAGGTAAAGTAGTTGATCCACCGGCGGTGGGTGGAGAGGTAGGCCTCGGCGGCTTGTGCGAGTTGCTCCAACCGGGGCAGCAGTGCCTGGTAGTCGGGGGTAAAGATGATCACTTCTTTCTTTTCCACCTTCCGTCCCGACCGTTTGCCGAAGAGGTTCTTGAGCGCATTCAGGTAGGTGTCGGCATTCAGGATCACCGAATCGTTGACTGCCTTGTAGGTGAGGAAGACCCCCAGGGGCGTCAGTACGGCCGAACTGAGCCACATGCCTTCCCATGCTGGCCATATGCCGTCGCGTGCCATCTTGAATCCGATGTTGTTGACGATATAGTAGAAGATGAACAGGATCACCGAGATGACGACCGGCATGCCCAATCCCCCTTTACGGATAATGGCTCCCAACGGTGCACCGATAAAGAAGAATACCAGGCAGGCGAAGCATAGCGTGAATTTACTATGCCATTCGGTCATGTGCCGCCGGAGTGCGGTGGATTCCGATCCAAGGGTGGATGCCCGGAAGTAGTTCTCCGACTTGATATTCTCCGCTGTATTTTTCACCCGGTTCAGCAAGGATACCCGGGTACTGGGCGATTGAGCCTGGAACAAACTGTCGTAGTTCAGTACGAGTGCCGATTGGGGCATCGTTTTCACTTCTACCGGGTGCTCGTTATTTTCAATCACCGGTGCATTTTCGAGCCCCTTCAATGTTTTCCGGTAGGAGTAATCGTAAATATTTTGGGCATTGAGGGTCTTCACGCTATCGAGGCGTACCGACATGGAGTCGATCGAATGTTGCAGGTCTTGTAGTTTTTTCCCTACCGACTGATTTTGCAAGAATGATTCGTCGGTACGTTCGAAATTGGCGTCGAATTCGATTAGGATCTCCCGTTCGTCGAATGTCTCCCGCATATAGGGCACCGGTTGGGTGCTTTGGTTGGAGGAAGCCGATTGCGTTTGCATGTTCCGGAAGGATTCCCCGTTATAGAGCGTCAGGACAAGAAATAGTTTGTTGGCCGACGTTTTTAACCGTCCGGAATCGGCCACCAGTATCTTGACGTTATTGAAGTTCTCCGAGTAGTCGTATATCATTACACCCTTCAACAGGCCGGTTCGTGGGTCTTTCTTTTTGACATACAGGTTGTAGTTGCTGATCTCGTTGGAGAATACCTTCTCGGGAATACTTAGCTCGGGCGACTTCTGACGCATGGAGTAGAGCAGCGTATAGAGTTTCACCTGCGCTACGGGCATCACATTGTTCTGAAAGAAGAAGGCGCCTACACTGACAAAGGTCAGGGTAATGATCAACGGACGCATAATACGAATCAAAGAGACCCCGGCCGATTTCATGGCCAGTAGTTCCAACTGCTCGCCCAGGTTACCGAAGGTCATCAACGAAGCCAACAGGATGGCCAACGGCAGTGCCAACGGCACCAGTGTGAGGGACGCATACAACAACATTTCGGCAAGGACATCCATCCCCAGTCCTTTACCTACCAGGTCGTCGATATACCGCCAAAGGAATTGCATCAGTACAATGAACAAACAAATGCCGAACGTCATCAGGAACAACGGCAGGAAAGTTTGTAACATGTATGTGTATAGTCGTTTTATCCGTAGCATTACCTCTTCCGATTGCGGAGACAAAAGTAATGCAAAAAAACGATATGATCTGTACGTTTTATGTGAAACAACTTAAATGCCCAATGTGCGCTTCAGTTCAATGACCTGTGAGTCCCACAGATCGATGGCGTCATGTTTTTCGTCCGGTTCGGCAAAATCGGTTATTTCAAGGGCGATAGATCCGGTTAATTCTACCGTGTGGATGGCAAATTCAAAGTAGGAATTGTCGTCGTCTTCCAGCCAGTGGTAACGGATAGACGCTTCCGGTTTCAGTGAGATAATCTCTGCCTTTTCGTGAGATTTGTTCCAGATAAATGTGTAGGTGTTGTTATTGATCAGCACATCGTCGGCAAACCAGGACGACAAACCAGGGGGAGTTGTCAGGTGATTCCACAGGCTACGCCGGGATACTTTATCGAAGACATATTCGATATGAAATTTCTCCTTTTTCATGTCTTTCGTTTTATTATTGCGCACAATATAGACAGAAAAATTGACACTAACTAACGAATGGTACAAAAATATCGAACAAATTGACCGGGAGCACAGTGTCAAGTTAAGCGGAAGTACTGCGCCCAAAAGGCTTCTCCAACGGCTTCTTTCTATCTTTGCGGTTTTTTTTTCACAAATTGTTGCACAATATAAAAAATACCTATACTTTTGCACCGCATTCGAAAGCACGATGGCGAGATAGCTCAGCTGGTTAGAGCGCATGATTCATAATCATGAGGTCCCCGGTTCAATCCCGGGTCTCGCTACAAAAAAAATTCCTCTTAGTCAATTGATTGAGAGGATTTTTTGTTTAAACAACATACCTATGAAAAAGAATACAAACGCCCCGGAGATTCCTTTATGTGTAAATATTTTACGGCTTCAGCACTACTTGTTGCAACCGGATGAGGTCGTTTTTTTCGACTGGCTTGTCGTGAAAACGATTGCCTTCGGTTATAAGGAGTTCCACTATTCACAGATGCGGATAGAAGCCGAGACCCGGATCCGGCGGACACGCCAGGATAAGATCATTGCCGGTTTTGTGGAGTACGGCTTCCTTACTGCCGAAGTCAAAGAGCATGCCATGGCGCGCGGACGGGTAAAGCACTTCCATGTAAATTTCAGCTTATTGGCAAGCCCGCAGGTATTGCAAGGGATTATTCAACCGGGCACCATGCTGTATCATCATTTCCTTGTCTTCACACAATACCATGCCGTGGAGCAGCAGAAAATGTGGCAAGAATCGGGGTTACTGCTACATAATCCCGGTAAATTTGCACAATAACGACCTTCGGACTTTTGACACACCCACGTCTGGAAAGTTCTCTCCACTTGTTGTTTTCTGCAATAGGCATGTAGAAAACAGCATACTAAAGATATTTATAAAGAAATAAAAATAAAAAAATAAAAAAACAACCCAAACTACCGCCATCACGACAGCAGGCCGATAACCCCAAAACAGACATTCGTAAAAAAACAGACGTAAAAACGGCAAATTTATATACAAATATAGTATAGGTTATTTATTATGCTGAAACAGGCAAAAAAAAGACCATGATGTTCCAAAACGAACGTCATGATGTTCCAAAATGAACATCATGACGTTCTGAAACAAACATCATTATGTTTTTTATACTGTTTTTTTCACCTGAAATTTGCCGTTTTTACGTCTGTTTTTTTTACGAATGTCTGTTTTGGGGTTATCGGCCTGCTGTCGTGATGGCGGTAGTTTGGGTTGTTTTTTTTATTTTTTTATTTTTTTATTTTCTTTAGTTTGCAGAAATCTGCAGGAGTCTGTCCAACTTCCTGGCGGAAGGTGCGGATGAAGGATTTGCGGTCGTAGAAGCCACAGTCGATAGCTAACTCTTCGAGTGAGAGGGTGGTTTCGGGGGCGTCGGACAGGATTTGGGTGGCTTCCTGGATGCGCAATTCGATGAGGTAACGAGCGACGCTCTTTTTTCGTGTCCGGTTGACTGCTTTGACGACCATCTGCGGGGTGATACCCATGAGGGAGGCCAGCGTTTCGGTGTTCAGGTCCGGATCCCGGAATAGTTGATTGGCGACAACGGCGTCATTTATACTGTCCATCACCATGACATCTTCGCTGTCGGGATCCATATCGGGGATATACACCAGATCGAATGCGCCTTTCAACTGTTGATTGCCGCTGGCTTGCAAGCGACGTTTCTTTTTGTATGTCCGGAGCAGATAATAACCAAGTACGGTCGTTCCTATGAGAATAACTAAGATGATAAACAGTGTTTGGATGAGTTGTTTCTGCTGCGCCTGCGAGGCCTCGGCGGCATTGATTACGTCTTGTTCTGCCCGCAGGATGTAGAGGGTGTTGTAGGTGTCTTCCTGCCGTTTGTTTTCCTGGACAATGGAATCGGTATAGGCCTCGGCTTGTACTGTATGGCCGATAGCCATATAATAATCCTTCAGTAGTGCATACAGCCGGTAGTTTTGTGATTGGCACTGATAGGTATTGATGTAATGCCGTGCGCTGTCGGCCATCTGGAGCGCCTTGTCGAAGTTGCCGTTGCCTAACCAGGCTTTGCCCAGTCCGATATAGATCTGGGTGATGAAAGCATAATCATTTTCGTCGGTGGCGGCCTTCAATGCAGCTTGCAGCAGATTGGCCGCATCGGCGTATTGGTGGCGTTCCAGGTATACATCGGCGATATGGGTCGCAGCAATGGCGTCGTACATCGGGCGTCGTTTGACGATATCGTGGCTGTCCAGCATCGCTTTGGCATAGTAGTATACCGAGTCGGGCTGGTTGACGATGGCGTAGTAATTGGCCAACGCATTCAATGCTTGCAGATTCGATGTGTCGTAAAAATACTGCGTATATCCCGACAGTGCTTTCCGTAGCAAGGGCAATGCCTTGTCGTATTCGCGAAAATGGAAATAGGCATTCCCCGTTTGGTAGAAGATGGATCGGGCAAAGACAGAGTGCTCTTCGGTGGCCGGTAGTTTGTCCAGGCAAGATAACGCCTGGCTGAAGAATAAGGCGTAGTCCGGTTGCCCGGCATACCAGAGGGCATCCAGTATGTAAGAAGTACCTTGTAATTGCATGCGGATATCTTTCCGTTGGGCCGCTTGATCAAGCAACGGCTGCATACCTTCGACGACTTGTTCGGCCGACGCGTTGGGGTCGCGGATCAGATAGATGGTGCGCCAGAAGGTGGCATCGTATTCCAGTAGTTTATCTTTGTGCTTGACGGCGGCTTCCATCATTTTCTCGAATTGGTATAACGCTTGCGCCTTGGGCATCCGCAGGATAATGTCGAAGAAGAAATAATGGGTCTCATCTGTCATTTTCTCGCTGTTCAGCGTCGCCATGCGATGGAAGTAAGTGTCGAAATTGAATGGCAGATAGCTGTTGTTGGCTTCGAGATAAACAGAATCAGTGCGATAGAAGTGGACGACATTAGGCGCATACAGCATGGGTGTATCGTATTCTCTGAGCGTAATAGTCCCAGCGACCTGTGCAATGATTCGGGTCACGAGTAACATACAAATAAGACATAAAACGGTCAGTCGACGGCCTTTCATAACAAAGATGCTCTATTAGTGGTCTGTTCCAATGGGCAAATATAGAAGAATTTGTTTTACAATGATGTATATTTGCGGGATAAAAACATGAAATGGAGACAACAATAAATTATAAACCCGTTTTATTTGTCACCTGCCTTTCTGCTTCATTAGTGCCATTGATGGGCTCGGCGCTGAATCTGGCACTTCCGTATATCAACGAGGATTTCTCGCTGCATGCGGCGGCATCGGGGTGGATTATGGCGTCTTACTTGTTGTCGACAGCTATTTTTCAGATACCCTGTGCGCGGTTGGCGGATATCTTCGGCCGACGTAAGCTGTTCATTCTCGGCGTGCTGTTGTTTTTTGTCTTTTCGGTCTGCTGCGGACTGGCCCGGTCGGGTTGGGAGTTGATCGCTTATCGCTTTCTGAGTGGTATCGGCAGTTCGATGATGTTTGCCACGAATATGGCGATACTGACCGCTGTAGTGCCTGCCGAAAAGCGTGGATGGGCATTGGGGCTGAATGCGGGAACGGTGTATTTCTCACTGGCCGTCGGGCCTTTTGTCGGTGGCTTCCTGACGCAATGGCTGGGGTGGCATAGTATTTTCTTCCTGGCGGCAGGTATGAGCCTGGTGGTACTCATCGGAGCGCTTACCCTGGTGAAGTATGAATGGAAAAGTCCGGACAGTCGTTCGTTCGACTATGGCGGTGCGCTGGTGTATGCCATCGGGCTGAGCGCGTTGATCTATGGCTTTTCGAAACTGCCTTTGGTGTGGGGATTTATCCTGGCCGGAGTCGGGATCGCGGTACTCGTCTTTTTTACGGTGTATGAACGGAAACTGGAGCATCCGGTGTTCAATGTGCATATCTTTTTCCGTAACCGGGTGTTTACCCATGCTTCGCTGTCGGCGTTGATCAACTATGCGGCGACGACCTCCATCGCCTTTATGCTGAGCCTGTACTTGCAGTATGTGCGTGGACTTACCCCCACGCAGGCAGGCGGGATACTGGTGGGGCAGTCGCTGATTATGGCCATTGTATCACTGTATTCGGGTAAATTATCCGACCGGGTACCGGCCACGAAGCTGGCGGCTTCGGGGATGATGATTATTGCGGTCGGTCTGATCGCGCTTTGTTTCCTGTCGGATACGACCGGGTATGTGTATATCTTCGGGGTACTGGCCTGGATCGGTCTGGGTTTCGGTATCTTTTCCTCTCCGAATACGAATGTCATTATGAGCTCGGTACAGAAGAGCGAGTATGGCCAGGCCTCGGCTACAACGGGCACGATGCGGTTGGTCGGGCAGGCTTTCAGTATGGGGTTGGCTATGATGACGATGTCGTTGACAATGGGAGATACGCCCTTGTCGAGCGACGTTTCGCCCCAGTTGATCGACAGCATCCGGATTGCCTTTGTGATCAGCGCTCTCCTCTGTCTTTTCGGCGTATACAGTTCTTCCATCGGGCGAAAGGTGTGATCTTTCCTCCCGTAATGATGCAATTTTATTTCTTTTTGTTGAAAAAGATGTAGATTCTTTTGTATCATAGGCGATTATTTGTATATTTGCGGTCGATTGAGAGGTTGAGGAAGGGGGCGGGAAGTCCCCTTCTTCTATTTTGGACACATATATGATCGAGAAAAATACAATAGGCAAATTGGTGGAAGAACGCTTGGCGTCTTCCGAACTGTACCTGGTGGATGTAGAAGTCAAACCCGGGAATCAACTCATTGTGGAGATTGACAGCGATGGGGCGATCGGCATTGACGATTGTGTCGAATTGAGCCGTTACCTGGAATCCTGCCTGGACAGGGAGGTGGAAGACTACGAACTCGAGGTTGGTTCGGCCGGTGTTACCTCTCCTTTCAAAGTACTCCGCCAATACGTGAAGCATATCGGTAATGAAGTAGAGATCCTACTGAAGAAAGGCGTGAAGCTGACCGGTGTCCTGAAATCAGTGGATGAAAAGGGTCTGGTAGTCACCGTCGAAAGGCAGGAAAAACCTGAAGGCGCCAAGCGCAAAGTGACCGTACAGGAAGACCAGTCATACCCGTTCGAAGAAATAAAATATACAAAATATCTAATCAGATTTAAGTGAGATTATGGCCAAGAAAGAGGAAACAATTAGTATGATTGATACCCTTGCGGAATTCAAGGAACTAAAGAATATTGATAAAGAAACGATGATCAGCGTGCTGGAAGAATCCTTCCGCAACGTGATCGCTAAGATGTTCGGTACCGATGAGAATTACGACGTGATCATCAACCCTGAGAAAGGTGACTTCGAGATCTGGCGTAACCGCACTGTGGTAGCTGACGACGAATTGGAAGATTCGAACCTTCAGTTGACATTGACTCAGGCCCGTGCCATCGACCCGGATTGCGAAGTCGGCGAAGAAGTAACGGATGAAGTCCATTTCGCCAAGTTCGGCCGTCGCGCCATCCTGAACCTGCGCCAGACATTGGCGTCGAAGATTCTGGAATTGCAGAAAGACAGCCTGTATGCTAAATATAAAGACCGTATCGGTACCATTATCGCTGCCGATGTGTACCAGGTATGGAAAAAGGAAATCCTCCTCCTCGACGACGAAGGCAATGAGTTGCTGCTGCCGAAACAGGAGCAGATCCCTTCCGACTTTTACCGCAAAGGTGAAACGGTCCGTGCCATCGTACAACGGGTGGACAATATCAATAACAATCCGAAGATCATCCTGTCGCGTACCGACAAGGCGTTCCTGCAACGTTTGTTCGAACTCGAAGTGCCTGAAATCAACGACGGCCTGATCACCATCAAAGCCATCGCCCGTATCCCGGGTGAACGCGCGAAAGTGGCCGTTGAATCGTACGACGACCGTATCGATCCGGTAGGCGCCTGCGTGGGGATGAAGGGTTCACGTATCCATGGTATCGTACGCGAATTGCGCAATGAAAACATTGACGTGATCAACTATACCTCCAATGTATCCCTGTTTATCCAACGCTCCCTGAGCCCGGCCAAGATATCTTCCATCCGGGTGAATGAAGAAGAACGCAAAGCGGAAGTCTACCTGCGTCCCGAAGAAGTATCCCTGGCGATCGGTAAGAGCGGCTACAACATCCGCCTGGCCAGTGCATTGACAGAATATACGATCGACGTCTTCCGCGATATCGATAACACCGATGAAGAAGATATCTATCTGGATGAGTTCTCGGATGAAATCGACAGCTGGATCATCGACGCACTGAAGAATATCGGTTGTTATACCGCCAAGAATGTATTGGCCATGGATCGCAATGAGATCATCGAACGTGCCGACCTCGAAGAACAGTCGGTAGACAACCTGCTTGCGATATTATCAGCGGAGTTTGAAGACGGAGAGAATTAATTAAAGAAAGTACGACAAAGTAAGATATGCCTATAAAATTAATACAAGTACAACGAAAATTGAACGTAGGAGTCAACACGGCTGTTGAATTCCTACACAAGAAGGGTCACGTGGTTGAGGAGAACCCCAACACGCGGATCAGTGACGAACAGTATGCTTTGCTCGTAAAAGAATTCGGAAAAGATCTGCCGGAAGAAGAGCGCTCCCTGTTTACGTCGCGGGTACCGCAAAAAGAGGCAACTCCCTTCCGAAAAGAAGAGCGGACCGACGAAATAAAAACAGAGGTGCCGGAAGAATATATGCCCAGAATCGTGACCAAAGGACGGATCGACCTGGACAAGCCACAACAAAAGAAGCAACCGGAACTGCCTAAAGTGCGGGTGGAAACGGTACGGCCTGAAGCGCCGAACCCCGTAGTACATGCGGAGGTGCCTGAAGTAAAAGAAAATAAACCGGAAGAAAAACAGCCCCCCGTGCAGCCAAAAGCCGTGGTGCCGGAATCCCCGGTTGAGGAAAAACCGAAAGTTGTTGAGACAGTGGATGTCCGCAAGCCGGAACCCCGTCCCGCAGAACAGGAAGTCAAACCGACAACTCCTGAAAGTACATATAAGAAAGAAGAACCGGTAGTGAAAGAGAACGTTTTTGAGAAACCGGCAAAGGCGCCGGAAGCTGAGACGACGACGGACAGTACGCCTTTCCGCTTGAATACTCCTAAGTTTGAATCAAGTATCAAAGTAACAGGTAAGATCGACCTGAATACGTTGAACCAGTCTACTCGTCCGAAGAAAAAATCGAAGGAAGAGAAAAAGAAAGAACGTGACGAACGAAGTCCTAAGTTCGGAGCCAAACCCGGTGGTACCTCCCCGAACGGTCCGTTCAAGCCCGGCGGCAACAGAGACGGCGCCGCGCCCAAACCGGAAGGAACAACCGCAGGCGGCAACAACAGTGCCGACGGCGATGCTAAAAAGAAACGTAACCGGATCAAGAAAGACCGGGTCGATATCAATAACACCCCCGGAACGAACTTCAGTGGCCGTCCGCGGGAAGATTTCCGTAACAAGCCCCCTCGCCTGAAGAAGCCCGTCAAGGCCGAAGTCAGCGAAGAAGATGTACAGAAGCAAATCAAGGAAACACTGGCCCGCCTGACCAACAAGGGCAACAAGGGCAAGGGTGCCAAATACCGTCGCGATAAACGTGATGCAGCCGTGCGTCGTGAATACGAACTGCAGGCGCAGGAGGAAGAGGATAGCAAAGTATTGAAGCTGACGGAGTTTGTGACGGCAAACGACCTGGCCAATATGATGAATGTACCTGTTACCAAGGTAATCGGTACCTGTATGAGTATTGGTATTATGGTGTCGATTAACCAACGCCTGGATGCGGAAACGATCAATATCGTTGCTGATGAATTCGGCTTCAAGACCGAATACGTGAGCGCTGAAGTAGTGGAAGCCATCCATGCCGACGAAGAAGACGACAATGAAGAAGACTGGGTACCGCGTCCGCCGATCGTTACGGTCATGGGACACGTCGACCACGGTAAGACGTCATTGCTCGACAATATCCGTAGTGCGAATGTGATCGCCGGTGAAGCCGGAGGTATCACCCAGCATATCGGAGCCTACAATGTAAAATTGCCGAGAAGTGGCCGACGGATCACGTTCCTCGATACACCGGGTCACGAAGCGTTTACCGCCATGCGTGCCCGTGGTGCGAAGATCACCGACATTGCTATTATTATTGTAGCGGCCGACGACAATGTGATGCCTCAAACCATTGAAGCCATCAACCATGCCGCTGCGGCCAACGTACCGATGGTATTCGCTATCAACAAGATCGATAAGCCGCATGCCAACCCGGAAAAGATCAAGGAAGAGCTGGCCAATATGAACTACCTGGTCGAAGACTGGGGTGGTAAATATCAGAGCCAGGAAATATCCGCCAAGAAAGGCGTCGGCATCGAAGAACTGCTTGAAAAGGTATTGCTCGAAGCCGAACTGCTCGACCTGAAAGCCAACCCGGCCCGTCGTGCGATCGGTTCGGTGATCGAATCGTCGCTCGATAAAGGACGTGGCTATGTGTCTACCGTACTGGTAGAGAACGGTACGTTGAAGACGGGAGATATCGTGCTCGTCGGTACGCATCATGGCCGTATCAAGGCGATGTTCAACGAACGTAACCAACGCGTGGATAAAGCAGGACCTTCCGAACCGGTACTGATCCTCGGATTGAACGGTGCTCCGCAGGCCGGCGATACCTTCAATGTCCTCGAAACCGAACAGGAAGCCCGCGAAATAGCCAACCGCCGCGAACAGTTACAGCGCGAACAGGGTCTGCGTACGCAGAAGATGCTGACGCTCGATGATATCGGCCGCCGTATCGCAGTGGGTAACTTCCAGGAATTGAACGTGATCGTGAAGGGTGACGTGGACGGCTCCGTAGAAGCGTTGTCCGACTCGTTGATCCGCTTGTCGACCGAAGAAATTCAGGTGAACGTGATTCATAAAGCGGTCGGTCAGATCTCCGAATCGGATGTCGTACTGGCTGCTGCTTCGAACGCGATCATTATCGGTTTCCAGGTACGCCCGTCAGTGGCTGCCCGCCGAAATGCCGAACGTGATGGCGTGGAAATCCGTATGTACTCCATCATCTACGATGCGATCGAGGAAGTGAAGAGTGCGATGGAAGGGATGCTCTCGCCCGAGATCAAGGAAGAGATCATGGCCAACGTGGAAGTACAACAGGTGTTCAAGATCACCAAAGTGGGTACGATTGCCGGTTGTATTGTGCGTGAAGGAAAGCTCAAACGGGCAAACAAGGTGCGCGTGATCCGCGACGGTATCGTGGTACATGCCGGTGAACTTGAATCACTGAAGCGTTTCAAAGACGATGCCAAGGAAGTATTCATGGGTCAGGATTGCGGTCTGAATATCCGTAATTTCAACGATATCCAGGTCGGCGACATCATTGAATCGTACGAAGAGACAGAAATCAAGAAAACGTTATAACGTATGAACTGGTTGGACATTATTATCTTATGTCTGGCAGGAATCGGATTAGTGAAAGGCCTGTTTGATGGATTAATCAAACAGGTTGTTTCGCTTGTAGCCCTGGTGTTAGGGATTGTCTTTTGTGGCATGGCGGCTTCCTGGCTGCGAGGATACCTGATCGGGTTGGACTGGCTGCCTGATGGCGGTGTGTCTATCCTCAGCTATGTGCTTGGCTTTCTGTTGATCGTCGGTGCTATCATGGCGGCCGGCGAGATCGTCAACCGGGTGGTCAAAGCCACGCCCCTGAGTGTGGTCAACCACCTGTTCGGGGGCGTGTTTGGCGTATTGGTGATGGTGCTGTTCGTCAGCCTTTTCTTCAATATGCTGGAACTGATCGATAAAGGTTCCGTACTGATCCATAGTGAAACCAAAGTGGAGTCCCGTTTCTACTATCCTGTCAAGATGATTGTACCAACCATCTTTCCCCATAACTTGTTCTCTTTAGGAGAATGAACAGGAGATACTAAAGTATATGCAAGATTCGAATACAATTATAAATGAAGTAACAGGCTCGGAGTACAAATACGGCTTTGTTACCGATATCGAAACGGAAGTGATCCGTCCGGGGCTCGACGAAGAGACCGTTCGTATGATCTCCGCCCGTAAGAACGAGCCCGAGTGGATGCTGGAGTTCCGGCTGAAAGCGCTGCGGCATTGGCTGACGATGGAGATGCCGACCTGGCCTCACCTGACCATCCCAACCATTGACTATCAGAATATCATCTATTATGCCGCTCCGAAGAAGAAGGACGGACCGAAGAGCATGGATGAGGTAGATCCGGAACTGTTGAAGACATTCGATAAGCTCGGTATCCCGTTGCACGAACGCGCCCAGTTGGCCGGTATGGCCGTGGATGCCGTCATGGACAGCGTGTCGGTAAAGACAACTTTTAAGGAAGTGCTGGCCGAGAAAGGGATTATCTTCTGCTCCTTCAGCGAAGCGGTGCAGCATTACCCCGACCTGGTACAGAAGTATATGGGCAAGGTGGTGGGCTATCGCGATAACTTCTTTGCCGCGCTGAATTCGGCGGTTTTCTCCGACGGTTCGTTTGTCTATATACCGAAAGGGGTTCGTTGTCCGATGGAGTTGAGTACGTACTTCCGTATCAATGCCGCTAACACGGGACAGTTTGAACGGACGCTGATCGTGGCCGACGACGATGCCTACGTCAGCTACCTCGAAGGATGTACCGCCCCGATGCGCGATGAGAACCAACTCCATGCCGCCATCGTCGAGATTATCGCCATGGAACGGGCCGAAGTGAAATACTCGACCGTCCAGAACTGGTATCCGGGTGATAAGGATGGGAAAGGCGGTATTTATAACTTCGTCACCAAACGCGGCCATTGCAAAGGCGAAGGCAGCAAGATATCCTGGACACAGGTGGAAACCGGTTCGGCTATTACCTGGAAGTATCCCAGTTGCATTCTGTCGGGCGATAATTCAGTAGGCGAGTTTTACTCGGTAGCTGTTACCAACAATCATCAACAAGCTGATACGGGAACCAAGATGGTCCATATCGGAAAGAATACACGAAGCACCATTGTATCCAAAGGTATATCCGCCGGATATAGTCAGAATAGTTACCGGGGATTGGTGAAAGTCACCGCCAACGCCACCGGTGCCCGCAACCACAGCCAGTGCGACAGCCTGCTGCTGAGCTCTACCTGCGGCGCTCATACCTTCCCGTATGTCGATATCCAGAACGAGACAGCCATCGTCGAACACGAAGCTACTACAAGCAAGATCAGTGAAGACCAACTCTTCTACTGTCAGCAACGTGGTATCTCGGTGGAAGAAGCCGTCGGTCTGATCGTCAACGGATACGCCAAGGAGGTGATGAACAAGCTCCCGATGGAGTTTGCTGTTGAAGCACAGAAACTATTGTCGATCTCACTGGAAGGGAGTGTGGGATGAGGTATGAACGGTTACTCCTTTTGTTGTTGACGGTTGTCTTTCTGTTCTCGGGGAATGTAAGGGCACAGGATGATGAGCGGAAGTGGGCATTGGAATATACCGGCAGCGTATGGCTGAACCCGGTGCTGACAAGTAACCCGTCGGGCATATCGACAGGAAGGGGATTTGATGCCTTTCAGTTGAAAGGTGAAATATTCCTACCGGATAAGTGGCATGTGCAGGCTGGTTATTTCCGTACCGAAGTCAGCTATGGATATGGTAACCGTAGGATGGAAGGACTACAGGCTGGTATCAAGAAATACTTCCTGCATCCCGAGTTTGTGTTACAACCTTATCTGCTGGCTGCCGGACAAGCGAACTGGAGTGATCGTAAGGAATACGGCGGTGGGCGCGGAGAGATATACATGAATGGTAAATTGGAGAGCAGTTATTCCTGGGAACAACAGACTACCAATCCGCGGCTGTCGTTTGTGCCGGGTGTGGGGCTTGACCTGTATCTGCTTTCGTCGGTAGCCTTTGTGATGGAGTATTCGTTTACTATGGGGATCGATTCGCATACGTCAGTCGAGGTATCACCCTCAGGCGGAAGCCCTTATGTGATCAAGGATAAGGGAATGTACCACAACCTGTCGCTGGGTGTGAAAGTGACGTTCCCTTTCACCCTTACCAGTGACGACGGACAATTCTTCCTGGGCTTACTGTGGGGGGCGATAGAGAATCTCCTGTATCCATATTGAGAAATATAAAGAAGATAGAGACAAGATATGATAGAGATAAAAAACTTACATGCCGCCATCAACGGCAAAGAGATATTGAAAGGCATCGACCTGACAGTGAATGCCGGCGAGGTACATGCGATCATGGGACCGAATGGTTCGGGTAAAAGTACCCTGAGCAGCGTGCTGGTAGGCAATCCGGCGTTTGAGGTGACTGAAGGTAGTGTCACATTCGAAGGCAACGACCTGTTGGAACTGACGCCCGAAGACCGCAGCCGGGCCGGTATCTTCCTGAGTTTCCAATATCCGGTGGAGATTCCGGGTGTGAGCATGGTCAACTTCATGCGTGCCGCACTGAACGAACACCGCAAATATAAAGGACAGGACCCGCTGTCGGCTACTGATTTCCTGAAGCTGATGCGCGAAAAGCGTACCATCGTCGAGCTCGACAACAAGCTGGCCAGCCGCAGTGTGAACGAAGGCTTCTCGGGCGGTGAAAAGAAACGTAACGAGATCTTCCAGATGGCCATGCTCGAACCCAAACTGGCGATCCTCGATGAGACCGACAGTGGCCTGGATATCGACGCCCTTCGCATCGTCGCCCAGGGCGTAAATCATCTGCGTACGCCGCAGAACGCTGCCATCGTCATCACCCACTACCAACGTTTGTTGGATTATATCAAGCCCGATTTCGTACACGTCCTCTACAAAGGCCGTATCGTGAAGAGCGCCGGTCCCGAACTGGCCCTCGAACTCGAAAAGAAAGGCTACGATTGGCTGAAGGAAGAAGAGGAGTAAACACGGCTTCATAACTCTCTTCGGAAGCGATTTTCCATTCATCATTAAACATTCATACAGTGAATTCCGAACAACAATATATCGACCTTTTCGCTCAATACGAAGATGTAGTCTGCCGCCACAGCACGCCGGTGATGAATACCCTGCGTGTAAAGGCGTTGGCGGATTTTGAACGGCAGGGTTTCCCCGCATATAAGAGCGAGCAGTATGCCTATACCGATGTGGGGCAGGCATTCGCTCCCGACTACGGGATCAATATCAACCGGGTGAATATACCGGTCAATCCCTACGAAGTATTCCGTTGTGATGTGCCCAATCTGAGCACTTCCCTCTACTTCGTGGTCAATGATACATTCTACGAACGGGAGCAGCCCAAGGCGCAACTGCCCGAAGGTGTTTTTGCCGGTGGCCTGCGTGCTTTTACGGAGAAGTATCCGGAGTTGGCCACACAGTATTATGGCAAGGCTGCCTCTACGGAGCAAGACGGTCTGATCGCCTTCAACACCCTGTTGGCACAGGACGGTTTTGTGCTCTATGTGCCGAAAGGTGTCGTTGTGGATCGCCCCATCCAGCTAGTGAATATTTTTCGTAGCGATGTGGATACAATGGCCAATCGCCGTGTGCTGATCATCCTGGAAGAGAATGCCTCCGCCAAGTTGTTGGTATGCGATCATAGCATCGACGATGTGAAGTTTCTGGCTACCCAGGTGGTCGAGATCTTTGCCGCCGAAAGCGCCGTGTTCGACTATTACGATCTGGAAGAAAGCAGTGTGTCTACCACCCGCTTCTGCTCCCTGCATGTGAAGCAGGAAGCCTCTTCGAATGTACTGGTCAACGGTATCACGCTGAACAACGGCCTGAGCCGCAACAATTATTATATCGACTTGAACGGCGAACAGGCGGAGACTTACCTCTGTGGGATGTCCATCCTCGACAATGAACAACAGGTGGATACCTATACCTATATCACCCATGCCGTTCCGCATTGCACCAGTACGGAACTTTTCAAAAATGTGTTGAAAGACCAGGCCGTCGGGGTGTTCAGTGGACGTATCCTCGTGCAACCCGGCGCACAGAAGACCGCCGCCTACCAGACGAACCGTAACCTCTGCATGACACAGAAAGCCCGGATGTACAGCAAGCCCCAGTTGGAGATCTATGCTGACGACGTGAAATGTTCGCACGGCATGACGACCGGCCAATTGGATGAGAACGCCCTCTTCTATATGCAGAGCCGTGGTATACCGAAAGACGAAGCCCGTATGCTGCTGAGTGTCGCCTTTGTGAGCGATGTGATCGACCATGTCCGTCTGGACGTCTTGAAAGACCGCCTGCATAAGCTGGTGGACAAACGTTTCCGCGGCGAACTGGCCAAATGCGCCGGTTGCGGTGTGTGCAACTAACAAACGATCATCAACCCATCAACGAACAAACGACTATGCAACTGACGCATGTAGCCCTTTGGACAGCCAATCTCGAACGCCTCCACGACTTCTATGTCACCCGGTTCGGCGGACGCAGTAATGAGAAGTATGAGAATCCGGCAAAAGGATTTGCTTCTTACTTTATTTCCTTTGAGGGAGGCGCTTCTCTAGAGATCATGCAGCGGACGGATATTACCGGTGTAATGCCCAACGGTTGCATTGGATTGACACATATTGCATTCCATGCCGGCTCAATGGATAATGTAAACGAACAGATTGAACGTCTGCGTGCTGCCGGATTTCTGATTACGGGCGAGCCTCGCTTCACCGGTGACGGTTATTATGAAGGTGTCGCCCTCGATCCAGACGGGAATGCCGTAGAGATCGTGGCCTACAGGGAAGCTGAAATTGCCCGTGCCCTGTTCCCTCCCTATGATTTGTTGTTGCTGGCTGATCCCGAAAAAGAAAAGGTAGATGCGTATCTCCCTTCCTCGGATTGCTTTGTGGCTACCTTACAGGAAAAGATTGTTGGGATCATCGTCGTACAAAAACAGGCAGACCATACAGCCGAGATTATGAATATAGCGGTGGCTGAATCCTTTCAACGCCGCGGCATTGCCCGTAAATTATTGCGTTACGTGACGCGTCAATGGGCATTTGAACAGAAAATCGAACACTTGATTATCCGTACCGGAACGTCAGCCCCGGGGCCGTTTATGTTGTATCAGCAGGAAGGCTTCAACCTGACGGATGTTGTATATGATTATTTTCCTACGCATTACAGCGAACCGATCTTCGAGAACGGCGTTCAGTGCAGGCACCAGCTTGTATTGACAAGGCATATACCGCATACATAAGCGTATAAAGTAATACATAAGAAGCATACAAGTAACAAAGAAGAAGCATATGAACAAATCAATGGCAACCGCTCTCCGTACCCTTTTCTTTGTCGCCTTAGGCGTTATTATCTCGCTGGTCTTCCTTCGCCGTGACCATTCGAACGAGTGGCGTTTGGTATGGGAAGACGATTTCAGCCAGGAAAGTTTTGATCCTACCGTCTGGACGAAGATTCCACGAGGCAAATCCGACTGGAACAATTACATGTCTGACTATGACTCCCTTTATGCCATGCACGACGGTAACCTGATCCTGCGCGGATTGGTGAACCACAGCCTGGAAACCGATTCTGTCCCCTTCATCACCGGTGGTTTATATACCAAAGACAAGAAAACGTTCGAGAATGGCCGCATAGAGATCCGTGCCAAGTTGCATGCCGCAACCGGTGCCTGGCCTGCTATTTGGATGCTTCCACAAGGCGAGAAATGGCCTGATGGCGGCGAGATTGATATCATGGAACGCCTGAACGGCGACACTATCGCCTACCAAACCGTCCATTCCCATTACACCTATACGCTCGGAATCAAAGACCCCCCACCGGGATCAACCGGTCCGATCAACCCAGACGATTACAACATCTATGCTGTCGAACTTTATCCCGACAGCCTCTCCTTCTATATCAACGATAGTCACACCTTCACCTACCCCCGTATCGAAACTGATCAGGAAGGCCAGTTCCCCTTCAACCGTTCCTTCTACCTGCTGATTGATATGCAATTGGGCGGAAGCTGGGTAGGCGAAGTCGACCCCGCCGACCTCCCCGTCGAAATGTGGATCGACTGGGTTCGCTTCTATCAACGGAAGCAGTAACGCAAACCGATCTCCCCATCTTTCAATCCATTGTAGTTGTTCGCTGAGTTTCTCTGCTAATTGCAATAAACATCGTATCTTTGCCGTTGGTTATATGCAATTGGTTATATAGAAAAAGATTGGAACGATGTTAGATATACAAGCTATCCGGAATGACTTTCCGATATTGAGTCATACCGTTTACAATAAGCCCCTGATTTACCTGGATAATGCTGCAACGACGCAGAAGCCACGCTGTGTGGTGGAGCGGATCGAGAGTGGGTATTATAATGTGAATGCCAACGTACACCGGGGTGTCCATTTCCTGAGCCAGGCAGCGACAGAGGCGCATGAGAATGCACGCAAACGGGTACAACAATTCATTCATGCCCGTTCGTCGAACGAGATTGTGTTCACTCGGGGGACGACGGAATCGATCAACCTGGTTGCTTCCAGTTTTACGGATGCCTGCATGCAGACGGGGGATGAAGTGATTGTGACGGTGATGGAACACCATTCCAATATCGTGCCCTGGCAGTTGCAGGAGACGAAGAAGGGGATTGTGCTGAAGGTGATTCCCATGAACGACCGGGGAGAACTGGATATGGATGCGTTCCGGGCGCTACTGAACGAACGGACGCGACTGGTGTCTCTCACGCATGTGTCGAATGTGCTGGGTACAGTCAATCCGGTAAGGGCAGTGATCGCCGAAGCCCATCGCCACGGCATCCCGGTATTGATAGACGGTGCCCAGGCGGTACCGCATATTCCAGTGGACGTGCAGGGACTGGATGCCGATTTCTATGTCTTCTCCGCCCATAAGATATACGGGCCGACCGGTATGGGTGTATTGTATGGCAAGGAAAAGTGGCTCGAACAGTTACCCCCTTACCAGGGTGGGGGCGAGATGATCGCGACTGTTTCGTTCGAAAAGACAGTATTTAATGAACTCCCCTATAAGTTTGAAGCCGGTACACCCGACTTTATCGGTAGCACGGCGTTGGCTGAGGCGCTGGATTATGTGGACCGGATCGGTATCGGACAGATCGCCGCTTACGAGCACGACCTGTTACGCTATGCCACCGAACAGTTCGCGACCATCGACAGTATGCGTATCTTCGGACAGGCGGCCGAAAAGAGTAGCGTGATCTCCTTCCTGGTCGGCAATATCCACCATTACGATATGGGCATGCTGTTGGATAGGCTGGGTATCGCCGTACGGACCGGGCATCATTGCGCTCAACCGTTGATGCACCGGCTGGGTATCGAAGGAACGGTGCGGGCATCCTTCTCCTTCTACAATACCCGGGAAGAAGTGGATACGCTGGTGGCTGGTATTAAGCGGGTAAAAGAAATGTTCTGATCTTATGCGCAAAGTCTTCTATTATATCCGGCAATATCCCTTATCCTTACTGATTATAGGGATCGTAATTTACCTTTCGTTCTTTCATCCGCCTCAGTTGGATGATGTGCCGCTGTTCCCCCATTTCGATAAAGTGGCTCACTTCTGCATGTATGGGGGTATGTCGGGTATGTTGTGGTTGGAATTTCTGTTGACACACCGCCGGGGTAAGTACCCCTATCGGCATGGTTTTGTGGGAGGCACGATCTGTCCGATCCTTTTCAGCGGTATGATTGAGATCCTCCAAGGGGCGATGACGACCTATCGTTCGGGCGATTGGTTTGATTTCCTGGCCAATACCCTGGGTGTACTGACGGCTACGGCCATTGCCTGGTTTCTGATACGCTCCTGGATACAAAAACGGGCGCAAGAAAAAACGGTTCGCTAATGTTATTGCCTTACCTCTTACCCGGTCGGCTGGAAGCAGGCTGTGATGAAGCCGGACGTGGATGCCTTGCCGGGGCAGTCTTTGCTGCCGCAGTGATCCTCCCACCCGATTTCAGCCAGGAAGAATTGAACGATAGTAAACAGTTGAGCGAGAAGAAGCGCTATGCCCTCCGCCCGCTGATCGAACAGGAGGCGCTGGCCTGGGCTGTCGGTGTCGTGACGCCGGAAGAGATCGACCGGATCAATATACTGAAAGCCTCTTTTCTGGCTATGCACCGGGCGATTGACCAACTGAAGATAAGGCCGGAACACCTATTGATCGACGGAAACCGTTTTACGCCGTATCCTTCGATCGCGTATACTACCGTCGTCAAAGGGGATGGCAAATACCTTTCCATTGCCGCCGCCTCCATCCTGGCAAAGACTTACCGGGATGATTATATGGATGAACTGGCTGCACAGTATCCCGGCTACGACTGGGAGGGGAACAAAGGATACCCTACACGCGCCCATCGCGAAGCTATCCGCCGGTTGGGTATCACACCGTACCACCGCAAGACATTCACCTTGCTGCCGGAACAGTTGACGCTGGATTTTTGACTTGTCCGCAGTTTAATTCCCTTTTGCCTGGAAGGCAAGGGCGTACATCCGCATTTGTTTGACCATCGACACCAAGCCGTTGGAACGGGTGGGAGAGAGGTGATCCCTGAGGCCGGTTTGATCGATAAAGTAAAGGTCGGCTTCGAGTATTTCTTTCGGTGTGTGGCCGGACATGACCTGAATTAGCATGGACACGATCCCTTTGACTATCACAGCGTCGCTTTCTCCCTGGAAGATGATCTTTCCGTCTACATAGTCGGCTTGCAGCCAGACACGGCTTTGGCAACCTTCGATCAGGTTGCTTTCGTTTTTGTATTTCTCATCCAATGCAGGGAGGGAGTTTCCCAGGTCGATCAGGAGCGCATAGCGGTCCATCCAATCTTCAAATGCAGCGAATTCTTCGATGAGTTGATCTTGGGTTTCGTTGATAGTCATGGGTATGTGTGTTATTTATAGATTACTTCGAGTACGGTTTGCCCTACTGCTTTCAGGGTTTCATGACTGATATTGTCCATCGTATCATTCACGGTATGCCAGTGGTCGGCAAAGCCGTGCTTGCTATCATGATTCAGGTTGATGATGTCGATGCTGGGGATACCACGTCCTTCAATCACATACTGGTGGTCGTCGGTGATATAACCGCTTTCGGCATTGATAAAGAACTTGCCATAACCCAGGTCGCGTGCTTTGCTCCATACACGTTCTACGATGGGAGCGGCATACTGTACCGAATAGCCTTCCTTATAGAAGGTGGCTCCTTTGCCTCCGACCATATCAAACAGAATACCATAGTCGGCTTTATAGTTGCGCACATGGGGATTCTTTGCCCAAAACTGTGATCCCAGACAATACCAGTCACCGGGGCGGGTTCTGTCGAAGACCGGTTCACCATAGTCTTCGGCATCGAAAAAGATGATATCGATACCGATACCCGGTGCTTTTTGCCCGATCAGGCGAGCCATCTCCAATAGGACGCCTACGCCACTGGCTCCGTCGTCGGCTCCATCGATCGGGGTATGATAGTTGGCTTTATCGGCATCACGATCGGCATAAGGGCGTGTATCCCAGTGGGCAAACAGCAGGACTCGTTTCTTATTTTCCGGATCGTATGAGCCGATGATATTGCGGGCCTTCAGTTTCGTACCATCGTAGGCTGTGAGAAGGCAATCCTGCACAAAGAGTTGGGCGCCGAACCGTTTCAACTCGCTGATCAGGTAATCGCCACAGGCTTTGTGGGCGTCGGTGTTCGGTACACGTGGTCCGAAGCTGACCTGTTTGGCTACTTGTGCGTAGGCACTGTCGGCATTGAATTCCGGGGCAGCAGTGGTGGTGGCTGGTCTGACTTCGGCTGTGGCAGATGTACTTTCGCCTGTCCCTTTTTGTCCACACGACATAAAGGATAAACTCAATGCAAGGACGAATAGATGCTTCATACTATTATAACAGTTTTTCAATACGATTTGTCGACGGCTGCCTGTACGGCTGCCATCACACGTAACAGATTCCCTCCCCATATATTGCGGATATCTTCTTCTCCGTAGCCTTCTTGCAGCAGACGGACGGTGATGTTGATCAGTTCGTTGGCAGCCCGGCAACCGATCACTTCGCCGTCACCGTCGAAATCGGAGCCGATGCCCACGTGGTCTACACCCACCAGTTTGACAATATGGTTGATATGTTTGATGACTCCTCCCAAGGATGCCTTGTCGGGATTCGGATGGATAAAGCCTTTATACAGGCATACCTGAACGACCCCTCCCTGTTTGGCCAGTGCGACGATCTGCTCATCCGTCAGGTTACGCGGATGGTTGCACAAGGCACGGGCGGATGAATGGGAGGCTATTACTGGGTAACGGCTAGCCTTCAATACATCATAAAATGTATTTTCCGCCGCATGCGAGACGTCGATCATCAGGCCTAACCGGTTCATTTCGCCGACAACTTCTTTGCCAAACGGACTCAGTCCCTTCCATTCGTTATTTCCCCGGGCAGAGTCGCAGATATCATTGTCGCCATTATGGCAAAGAGTGATATACGAGACGCCCATCTGCTTGAACATCGACAGGTTGGAGAGGTCTTTTCCCAGTGCATAGCCGTTTTCGATGCCGAGGAAGATCGCTTTCTTGCTTTCATTCTTCAATAGGATGGCGTCGTGTGCGGTGTAGGCGATTCCCATCCGGGCGGGATGCAGTTTCTCCTGCCGTTTGACTTCGGTCAGGCGTTCCACGGCATAGGTGGTGGCGGCCTTTAACGAGGCTTCATCGCGTTCTCCTTGCGGGATATAAGCCACCATAAAGGCGGCATCGATCCGCCCTTCTTCCATCAGGGGAAGGTTTACTTTGCCGCCTTCTTTCTTTCCCAGGTCGAATTGGGGAAAGAGCATAGGAGTATCTGTATGCGAGTCGACCGTCAGTATGTTGGCATGCATCTCTTTCGCCTGCCGGAAGATATCGGAAGCAGTTACTTGGAGGCGGAAAAGTGCCTGCATGAATGTGTCACCCTGTGGCACCATCGCCTCGGGATGCCATTGCACACTGAAGATGCTCTTCTCTTGATGTTCCATGGCTTCATTGATCCCGTCGGGAGCTGTCGCTGTCGCGATAAACTCCGGTGCTATTTCCTTGACAGCCTGGTGATGGAAGGAATTGACCAGCGCCTGTTTGTCTTGCAAGATCACCCGCAGCACGGAGTGTACCGGCTCCAGCCGGATGGAATGCGACGCCTGTTCGCGTGCCATCGCCTGGCTATGCTTGATGCATGGTTGAGTATGTTGGGTGTAGATATCCTGGTAGATGCTTCCTCCGAAGGCCACATTGATCAGTTGATGTCCGCGGCAGATCCCCATAATAGGCACCTGGCGGTTGGAGGCAAGGCGGAGCAGGAGGAGGTCGTACTCGTCGCGAAAGGGATCCACATCCTGTAGCTCG
Organism: Tannerellaceae bacterium; assembly: GCA_031555145.1. GTDB lineage: Bacteria > Bacteroidota > Bacteroidia > Bacteroidales > Tannerellaceae > JAJDIA01. The sequence goes on from JAVBUR010000003.1 coordinate 37,516, forward strand.
CGGATGGGTTCTTCCCCAACGTAAAGCGGGTTAATATCACCTCCGCCGGTCATAATCAATCCGTCGAGGGTCGATATGATCGCGGTTAGGGCGGCGATATCCGTCATGACGGGAATCAGTACCGGTGTGCCTTCGGCGTCGAGGACGGACTGAATATAGGTCTCTGCTATACACGAAAGTCCGTCTTTCCGATTGGCAGAAATACCGATCAGGGGCGGACGATGCGTGGCGTTAGCCGGTGTGTAGTCGTCTGCTTCCCGGTACAGTTTCTCGATGTTCGGATGACGGACTTGCGTATTCATAGCGAATCGTTTTATGCGTCGATATGCGCGTAGGTAGCGTTTTCTTCGATAAACTCACGACGTGGCGCTACTTCTTCACCCATCAGCATGGAGAAGATATTGTCGGCGTCGATGGCGTTATCGATGGTGATCTGTTTCAGCGTACGGTTTTCAGGATTCATGGTCGTATCCCACAATTGGTGGTCGTTCATCTCTCCCAAACCTTTGTAACGCTGCGTGTGTACCTGGCTTTCGTTACCGGAGGCATAGCGGTCGATGAATGACTGGCGTTGTTGTTCGGTCCAGCAGTATTCTTCGTTCTTCCCTCTCTTGCACAGGTAGAGGGGAGGCGTAGCCAGATAGACGTATCCGTTGTCGATCAATGCACGCATCTTACGGAAGAAGAAGGTCAGGATCAGGGTGGCGATGTGGCTTCCGTCCACGTCGGCATCGGTCATGATAATCACCTTGTGATAGCGCAGCTTGTCGAGGTTCAATGCTTTCGGGTCTTCTTCTGTACCGATGGTAACACCCATGGCGCGGAAGATATTCTGTATTTCTTCGCTTTCGAAAATCTTATGCTCCATTGCTTTCTCTACGTTCAGGATCTTACCGCGCAGTGGCATGATGGCCTGGAACATACGGTCGCGGCCCTGTTTGGCCGTACCACCTGCGGAGTCCCCTTCGACGAGGAAGAGTTCGCAGATAGAAGCATCTTTCGATGAACAGTCGGCCAGCTTACCCGGCAAACCGCCTCCCGACAGCGGCGACTTGCGTTGCACCAGTTCGCGTGCCTTGCGTGCCGCATGCCTTGCCTGTGCAGCCAGAATCACTTTGTCGACGATGATTTTTGCTTCGCGTGGATGTTCTTCCAAGAAATAACCCAATGCTTCGCCGATCGCCTGATCGACGGCTCCGGTCACCTCGCTGTTCCCCAACTTGGTCTTTGTCTGACCTTCGAACTGTGGTTCGGCTACTTTGATGGAAATAACGGCTGTAAGCCCTTCGCGGAAGTCGTCGCCCTGGATCTCAACCTTTGCTTTTTCGAGTAACTTGGAGTCTTCGGCGTATTTCTTCAACGTACGGGTCAGCCCGCGGCGGAAGCCGGCGAGGTGCGTACCTCCTTCAATGGTGTTGATATCGTTGACATAAGAGAACACGCTTTCGTTGTACGACGTGTTGTAGGTCATCGCCACTTCCACAGGGATGCCCTGCTTTTCGGTCACGATATGGATCACGTCTTCCACCAACTTTTCCTTAGAACGGTCGATAAAACGAACAAACTCTTTCAGCCCTTCGTCCGAATGGAACAATTCATTCTTATATGTCCCGTCTTCTTTTTGGATACGTTTGTCGGTCAATGTCAGGTTGATACCTGCATTCAGATAAGCCAATTCGCGCAGGCGGTTGGCCAGGATCTCATATTTGTATTCCAGTACAGTGAAGATCGTGCCGTCAGGTTTGAAGGTGATCGTCGTACCGGTATCGTCTGCATCTCCTACAACTTGGATATCATGCAGTGGTTTCCCTTGAGAGAATTCCTGCATATAGAGGTGCCCGTCACGGCGTACTTCCGCCTTTAGGTAGGTGGACAACGCATTTACGCAGGATACCCCCACGCCGTGTAAACCACCGGACACTTTATAAGAGCCTTTATCGAATTTACCACCGGCATGCAGTACGGTCAGTACTACTTCCAGGGCTGATCTTCCTTCTTTTTCGTGGAAACCAACCGGGATACCACGTCCGTCGTCAATGACAGAGATGGAATTGTCTTCGTTGATGGTTACACTGATGTTTTTGCAAAAACCGGCTAATGCTTCGTCGATGGAGTTGTCAACGACTTCGTACACTAAATGGTGGAGCCCCTTCTCGCTGATATCGCCGATATACATGGCTGGCCTTTTGCGTACGGCCTCTAACCCTTCCAATACCTGGATACTATCCGCAGAATACTCTCCGTTAGTGTTTCTGTTCTCTTCACTCATACGTGATATTTCCTTTATGAATCAATAATTTTTCTCTTTCTGAAAAAAGTTAACAAATATACTCAATATAAATGAGATGGTGTTTGTATTGGGTGCAAAAATAACATAAAACGACGCTGTTGTGGCGCTATTGCGATCGTATTGCGGGTCAACGGTAAGCCCTTGGTGAAATCCCTGTGTCGGCATTGCCAAATCCGCGAATCGCCACAAAAAAAGATCATGGTGTTCCGAAGCGAACGTCATCGCGTTTGTTTCGGAACATCATGATGATTTTTGGACAGACCGTGATGCGAAAAAAAAACGCCTCACGAATGTGAAGCGGTCTTTTTATGTAAAGGTAGCCCATAGGGGAATCGAACCCCTCTTTCAAGAATGAAAATCTTGCGTCCTAACCGATAGACGAATGGGCCATTAGGCTTAAAAAGCCGGGCTTGTCAGTCCGGCTTTACTATATGGGGAGTATAACCTCTTACTTAAGCCAGTTTGTTGACGTGCTTTGCCAGTTTGGATTTCAAGTTGCCGGCCTTATTCTTATGAATAACGTTTTTCTTGGCAAGTTTATCCAACATGGAGCATACTTTCGGATACAATTCCTCCGCAGCCTTTTTGTCTTCCAATGCACGTAAAGCGCGCATAGCGTTTCTGGCTGTCTTGGCATAGTATCTGTTGCGCAGACGACGAGCGTCTGTCTGCCGAATTCTTTTAAGCGATGACTTGTGATTTGCCATGTCTTTTCTTTTGTTCTTTTCTATATTATTAATTGTAGCCCATAGGGGAATCGAACCCCTCTTTCAAGAATGAAAATCTTGCGTCCTAACCGATAGACGAATGGGCCAACATGTCAATGCCCTCATTTATAGCGCCCACGAAGGATGCCTTTTTCTGATTGCGAGTGCAAAGATAGATGTTCCTAAGTAACTACCAAAACATTTCCTAAGAAAATTAAACAAAATTCATTGTTTTAACTTCTCTTTAGAACCAATATCCGACAAATGGATCTCCAATGCCTTGATGGAAATGTTTATTTCCCAGATACATATACACAGTGAGGCCGCCAGGAACAGCAGGGCGATACCAAATATCCAAGCGGCAATCACCTGCCAGGAAATATAGACAAAGAACATGGCAACGACGCAAAACAGCAAACTGAGGATGCCTAATATCTGCATCGCGCGGAGGAGGTAAAGCCGTTTGCTGAGGTTGGCTATCTGTTGGATATTGCGCGGATCGTAATGCTGTTCATGCTTTTCTTTCAGTGTACGAACTACGCTGGCGTAAGACAGAAAGCGGTTTGTATAGGCTAGCATGATCAGCGAAATGGCTGAAAATAGTAGCGAAGGTGTCGTGAGATCAAGCATAACGTTGGAATTTTATGTACGTTTGTGGTGCAAAGATACACAATATATGCTGAGTAAAACGCGCGGAATCGTGCTGCATGCCCTTCCGTATAACGATAAATATACGATTATACATATGTACACTGAGGCATATGGGCGGGTTGCGTATATGGTAGCGCTCAATCGGGGAAAGAAAAGCACACTGTCGAAGTCGCTGTTTATGCCGCTATCCGTGATTGAGATGGAGGTTGACCATCAGGGTAAGCGTGACTTGCAACGGATCAAGGAAACCCGGATCTGTTTTCCGATAAGCGGTATCTCCAGTCATCCGGTAAAAAATGTGGTGGGGCTATTTGTAGCGGAGGTTTTGTACCGGGTACTCCGGGAAACGCAGGCTGATGAACGTCTGTTTCGATACCTTTCTCATTCTATCGAACTACTGAATGAGATGGAGGCGGGTGTTGCCAACTATCACCTGGTGTTTTTGATGGGGCTTACGCAGTACCTGGGTATATTCCCTCATGTAGATACCTGGCGTAGCGGCTATTGTTTTGATATGTTGAACGGGGTCTTTGCCGAACATCCCCCGATGCACAGTCACTACCTGAGCTACACGGAAAGTGCTGTGTTTGCCAGTCTGCTTCGTATCAGTTATGAGAACATGTCACTCTATACCTTCTCCCGGCGGGAAAGGGTAGATATTATCCATCGCATCCTGGCGTACTACCGGCTGCATCTGCCGGACTTCCCCGAGATCAAATCGCTGGACGTGCTACAGAGTCTGTTCGACTGACTTGCGTTTATTCGGTCGGGTCTTCAGGCCGTTTCTTTGTTCGTTTACGGCGGAGGAAGCTTATGTATACCAGTACTATACCGGCGATCATAAATGTCAGCCAGAAATAAATCCCGGTGTCTGCTTCATCCAGGTTGAACGTCATAAAGATCAGGGCACAAAACATGATAATTATGCCAACATACAACATCGATTTGGTTGCGGTGGATGCCGCCTGACGATTCTCGCGTCTGGGTAAAAATCCTTTTGGTTTCATAGTCGTAAATTTTATCTATATGCCTGTCTCACAAAGATAAAGAATCTACGCGTAACGATCAATCGTTTTCTCTGTTTTCTTCACCGAATTTTCACAGAACAGATAACCGGGTGAATACTTGGCCGTTTACGGAAAAGATTATACTTTTGTCCCACCTTTTCCAATAGATGGATGGCCTTGTAGTTCAATGGATAGAATAGAAGTTTCCTAAACTTTAGATTCGGGTTCGATTCCCGGCGAGGCTACGGATTAAGTATTGGATATATCCTGCAATATTAGTGTCTCAGTTTTTGCATGCTGAAAAATATTCTTCAAAATGTTTGGAGAAAGATAGTAGTATTGCTATCTTTGTGCGTAATAATTAACCAATACCGGTCAGATGAAGTATTCTGAGGTTGAACGAAGATTGAGAAAGGAGGGGTGCTATTTCCTCTCTCATGGAGGAAACCACGGTTGGTGGTATAGTCCGATCACAAATCGACGGTTTCTAATTCCACGACATAAAAACGAAGAAACGAAGCTGGGAACATTAAAAGCCATTGGCGAACAATCCGGGGTTAAATTCCGGCCTTGAATGTCGCCGGACAAAAAGATATAATAATATGAAAGTAAAGGTAATTATCGAACGGGGTATCGACGGGACTTTCGACGCAAATATGGAGTTTCTTAAAAACGTGCCTTTCGGCCTTTTGGGTCAAGGGAGTACTGTGGCTGAAACAATAGCTGATTTTCATAACTCGTATGCTGAAATAAGGACCATGTATGCAGCAGAAGGTATGCTGTGTCCGGTGTTGGAATTTGAGTTTACATATGATGTTCCTTCCTTTTTGCAATATTACGCCTATGCGTTTACGTTGGCCGGATTGGAACGTATAACCGGTGTGAACCAAAAGCAACTGGGGCATTATATAAACGGGGTACGCAAACCAAGTGAAAAGACAGCCCGGAAAATAGAAGAGCGAATTCACGCCTTCGGGAAAGAGATATCGTCTGTTAGTTTTGTTTAATTATAAAGCGGGTTAAGCTTATGGGGCATCAGGAGCATTCACATACGCATTCGCACACGCATTCGCATGCGGTAAGTTCGCTGAACAAGGCGTTTATGATTGGAATCAGTTTAAACATACTGTTTGTACTGGCGGAGTTTGGAGCGGGGTTTTGGTTTGATTCGATGGGGTTACTTTCGGATGCGGGGCATAACCTGAGTGATGTGGCGAGCCTGATGTTGGCGATGTTGGCTTTCCGGTTGGCGAAGGTGTCGCCCAATGCACGCTTTACGTATGGATACCGGAAGAGTACGGTGCTGGTATCGCTGCTGAATGCGGTGATTTTATTGGTGGCTGTCGGTGTGATCCTGACGGAGAGTGTGGCTAAGTTCCTGCAACCGCGTGCGGTCGAGGGTGAAGCGATTGCTTGGGTCGCCGGTATCGGTGTGCTGGTGAATGGGATTACCGCCTGGTTATTTATGAAGGATAAGGAGAAAGACCTCAATGTGAAAGGGGCTTATCTGCATATGATGGCCGATGCGCTGGTGTCGGTCGGTGTGGTTGTTTCGGGGATTGTGATTATGCATACCGGATGGTTTGTGATCGACCCGATTATTGGAGTGATTGTTGCGTTGGTGATTGTCTATTCTACCTGGGGATTGTTGCGCGACAGCCTGCGTTTGTCGCTCGATGGTGTGCCCGCCGGGATGGATATGAGGGAGGTGGAAGCCGTGATCCAATTGGTAGACGGTGTAAAGAATGTCCACCATGTGCATGTATGGGCAATCAGTACAACGGATATCGCCTTGACTGCCCATGTCTTGATTACCGATGCTTCCCGGTTGGAAGCCATTAAGTTGCAGATTAAACAGGCGTTATCGGATAAGGGTATCCGGCATGCGACGCTCGAATTTGAGGTGGCGGAGTTGTCGGCTACCTGTAAAGACCATACCGGCGAGATATAGACATGGAAAAGAAGATACAGTTGGAAGTCCCCCTGGGCGTTACGGAAGTGTTGCTGCATACCTGTTGCGCTCCCTGTTCGTCGGCTATCATCGAATGTCTGCTGGCGAATGGCGTTCGTCCGGTTATCTTCTATTTCAATCCGAATATCTATCCGTTGGCGGAATACGAGAAACGAAAAGCGGAATGTACCCGCCATGCCCAATCCCTTGCACTGTCTATTATCGACGGGGATTACGACCATGCCGATTGGCTCCATCAGATAAAAGGGATGGAAGCCGAGCCGGAAAGGGGAGGGCGCTGTCTTTGTTGCTTTACGCTCCGGTTATTGGAGACGGCACGCCAGACCAGTGAACGGGGATACCGGGTGTTTACCACCACCCTGGCTTCTTCCCGTTGGAAAAGCCTTGAACAGATAAACGTTGCCGGACGAAAAGCCATGTCGGTATATCCGGATACGGTCTTTTGGGAACAGAACTGGCGTAAGGGTGGACTGAGTGAACGACGAAATGAATTGGTTCGCCAGTATGCGTTTTACAACCAGACCTGGTGTGGGTGTGAGTTTAGTCAGCGAACTTCCGGTATCGAAGAAAAGAGCGCATTGTAAAACAATATCCGTTATCCGCTTGTTTTGTAACAGAATAAATCAGTATGGACAGAGAGAATCACTATGGAACAGAATATACTTATCCCCTTTATTCTTACACTTTTTGCCGGTTTGGCAACCGGTATTGGTAGTTTGATCGCTTTAGTAGCCAAGCACACCAACAAACGGTTCCTTTCTTTTTCACTCGGGTTGTCGGCCGGGGTGATGATCTATGTATCGTTTGTAGAGTTGCTTAGCCAGTCTCAGGCAACGCTTATCGATGTGTTGGGCACGAAGGGCGGCATGCTGACAACGGTTGCTTTCTTCTTCTTCGGTATGTTGCTGATCGGTATCATCGACCGATTGGTGCCTTCGGTGGAAAATCCGCACGAGGCCCGTTCGGTAGAAAGTATGGATGAACCGGCGGCCCGGAAAGGGCAATTGATGCGAATGGGAATTATGACTGCGTTGGCGATCGGTATTCATAACTTCCCGGAAGGGGTGGCGACGTTTACGGCGGCTATCCAGAATCCGACCTTGGGGATTGCTATTGCGGTGGCTATTGCCATCCATAATATCCCGGAAGGGATTGCGGTGGCCGTGCCTATCTACCATGCGACGGGTAACCGGAAGAAGGCGTTTTACCTCTCTTTTCTTTCGGGGCTGGCCGAGCCTGTCGGCGCCTTACTGGCCTACCTGATATTGATGCCTTTTATGTCGCCCATTGTGATGGGGTGTGTCTTTGCTACCGTGGCCGGGATTATGGTCTTTATCTCCCTGGATGAATTGCTTCCCGCCGCCCGTGAATACGGAGAGCACCATATCTCCATCTATGGCTTGATTGCCGGTATGGCGATTATGGCGCTCAGTCTGATTCTGCTTGCCTGACGGTTGGCGGTTTCTTCTCCCTTACTTTTTCTTTCCCTGGTTGGCTACAGCTTCCATCAGTTTCTTAATCTCTTCGGGATCACCGAGGAAATAATCGGTTACCAGTTCCAACTTGTCGTTAAATTCAAAGACATAGGGTACAGCGGTGGGCAGGTTGAGGCTCACGATGTCTTCGTCGGCAATATGCTTCAGGTACTTGATAATGCCGCGCAGGCTGTTCCCGTGCGCTACCACCAGCAGGTCGTTGGCCGTATGCAGGTTGGGGAAGATGACCTCTTTCCAATAGGGCAGGATGCGGGCGATGGTGTCTTTGAGTGATTCGGTACGCGGTAGTTCGCTATCCGGAACGTTGGCATAGCGGGCTTCGTGGCGGGGATTACGCGGATCGTCGGCTGCCAGGGGATTGGGAGCCACATCAAAACTGCGACGCCAGGTCAATACCTGGGCGTCGCCGTATTTGGCTGCGGTCTCGCTTTTGTTCAATCCTTGCAGGTCGCCGTAATGCTTTTCGTTCAGGCGCCAGTCTTTCTCTACCGGTATCCAGTCCTGATCCAGTTTGTCCAATACATTATTTAATGTCTTTACGGCCCGTTTTAGGTAGGAGGTGTAGGCTCTGTCGAAGGCAAAGCCTTCTTTCTTTAAAAGGTCGCCTGCGCGGTTGGCTTCTTCCAGCCCCTTGGCTGTCAGGTCTACATCTGTCCAACCTGTAAACCGGTTCTCTTTATTCCATGTGCTTTCTCCGTGACGGAGTAGAACGATTCTTTTCATATCCTTCTTTCTAATTGTGTATACTTATAACACACAAAGGACGCCACTTTGTTCACCCGATGAAATACCTAATCTCCGGTATTTTATCAAAGCCCGGAGAGGTGCGGATACCTACAAATGCTTCGGCGGATACAGCGCATCCCACCATTCGGGTTGATCTTTCAGCCACTTGGCGAACCAGGCGAAGGTGGTGTTGTTCCAACGGAGGCGTTTGTCGTAATCCAGGATATGGTGGTTTTCGCCCTCTACCTGTACAAAGGCCGTCGGTTTGCCCAATAGCTTCAGCGCAGTGAACATACCGATGCTTTCGCTGATCGGTACATTGGTATCGGCCGCTCCGTGCAAAAACAGGATCGGGGTATTGACCTTATCGGCACTGAAGAGGGGGCTTTGTCCTACATAGATATCGGGGGCATTCCACGGATAGCTGTTGGCGGCAGCCGTTTCGTTGTACGAATAGCCCCAGTAGCCTTCACCCCAATAGCCGGTGATATCGCTGATGCCGGCATGCGACATGGCGGCAGCAAAGATATCCGCCTTTGTTTGCAGGTACATCGTCATAAATCCACCATAGGAAGCGCCCATACAGCCGATCTTGTCTTTGTTTACAAACGGATGTGCTTCGCAGAACTTCAGTGTACCTTCGATGATCTCTTCGCCGGTTTGTTTACCCCACGCATTCACGTGGCGGGCGGAGAATTCCTGACTAAATCCGGTTGCTCCACTGGGATGCAGGATATAGACGATATATCCCAAGGCCGCATAGGCGTGCGAAGGGTAACGGCTTTCCAGCACACGGGCGGTAGGGGTGACGCCTCCGTAGTAGTTGACGATCACCGGATACTTCTTGTTCGGATCGAAGTGGGGTGGAAGGTAATAACGTCCATAGATGGTGTCGCCAAACGAAGACACAAAGTTCCAGTCTTTCACTTCGCCCAATTGGATAGCTGCCAGGAGGTCTTTGGACAGGTCGACCAGGCAGGTCTCTTCTTTCTTCTTGGCCAATCCTTGGGCATAGAGGCGGTGCGAGTTGGAAGCGCTCATACCATAATAGATCAAAACAGGAGCTGTTGAGGCCAATGAGATGTCGCTTACCACGTCTTCACTCGACGGTAGCTGGCGGATACTGCCTTTCAGTGGGTCGATGGTGTAGATACGGACACAGTCGCGCTCTTTGGCCAACAGGTAGATTTGTTTGTCGAACGGATTCCATTCGGCGTTATCTACAGACGGATTGAATGTTTTTGTCAAGGGTGTCACTTCCCCGTCGGAGAGGTTGTAAATAAAAAGCTGTCCGTCGCTGGTGCTGGGCGTTTGTTCTGGTTTGACGTTTTTACCGATTCCATCGAACGATTCACCCGATCCGCTGATCAGTAGTTGCTGTCCGTCGGGAGAGAACTGGGCGCGTCCGACAAACTTGGCCTCTTTCAGGATCGTATCTGTTTGTAGCGTCGTCAAATCCATCCGGTAGAGGGAGGTGCGGCTGAACGGACGTTCGGTCAGTACCTGTTTCCGGGAAGCAAACAGCAGATAACGTCCGTCGGCGGAGATATCGTGAATGGATGTGCTCAGGTAGCCGAATGTCAGGCGTTCAAACAGACCGGTTCTCAGGTCGTACCGATGGATAAAGGAGCGATTGCGCCAGCCCGGCTGACGGTCGTCCGGCACCAGTATTTGTTGTACATCATCCCGTTCTTTCGGACCTTTCTCCTGGATAGTGAAGAAGAGGCAGTCTTCTGTCGGCGACAGGGTGAAGGAGCCTTCGGGCAGATTGGTTGCCAGTACGGTTTCGGCGGCCGAGGCTGGGTCGATTGTTACTAATTCCCGTCCTTCCATGCCTTGACGGACGTAATAGGTTTTGTTGCTTTTCGGCGTCCAACGCATCCGGGCGGCATCCCCTTCGCGGCTCATCAGCAGGCGTCCGTTGGTGCGGTCGATCAGTTGGGTGTAAGACGATCCTTTTCCTCCCGGGAATGTTTCCTGATAAGATACCAGTATATAATTACCATTGGGGGAGATGCTGGCCGACTGAATACGTTTCCCTTCCATGACATCATTCAGGATATACGGCCGTTCGTTGTCTTGTGGGCAGGAGACGACGGCGTCGCTTTCCGTACGGAAGGTAACTTTCAGGGCAGGTACTTCGTTCTTAATTCCGAGTATTTTGATGATTACTTCATACCGGCGAGGTTCCAACGCCAGTTCCAACTGGCCGCCTGTGACTGTTTGCAGGCTACGGTCCAGATATATTTCCGTGTTCTCCGCCCCTTCAATCACCAGCTTCCCTTTGCAGTAGCGGTCGTTTTGCAGGTTGAAGGAAACGAGGTGGAGGGCATACGGATATCCTGATCCGGGCAGTGTCAGTTCGCCTGCTTCATTGGTGGACAGTGTCTGGCCGCTGTTTTGAACGGCGTCAAACGACAGGGAGGATTTCAGCAGGTCTTTTTCTGCGAATTTTTTGTTGTTTACGTCGGCGCTGTCGCCCAGGAAGGGTTTCCGGATCTCAAACGCTCCACTATACTTGTATTGTTTGATAACTACTTCGGCGCCCCATGACGACAGGACAGATGCGAGGGTGAACAAAGCGAATAAACAGGTCTTTTTCATGATATAATGAGTATGTATAATTACGTATTGAGCACAATGATGTTGTCTTTCTTATAAAAATCACCTACTTTTTTGATGGTCGTAGCGGGGGTATAGGCATCATGGCAATAGATGATCACTTGCTTTTCCCGCACGGCTTCTTCCAGCATCCGTATTTTCTCGGCATAGGAGGTGATAGGGTGAGTGTCATATGCTGAGATCCATTCAGGAGATACACTGGCAACAAGTGGGATCACATCTCCGGCAAAGACATAGGTCTGTCCGTCCATGTGAATATAGGGTGTAATCTGGCCCGGCGTGTGTCCGTCGTAGAGGCGGAGCATAATGTCGGGGCAGAGGGGTGTGTCTTCCGTTATCAATCGTAGGTGTCCGCCCGCTTCTACCGCTTCCATGTTTTCAGGGAAATAGCTGTCGCGTTCCAGCGGGTTCGGTTGGCAGAAGTTTTCCCATTGGCGGCGGCTTACCCAGTGGGTGGCATTCGGGAAACTGATTATCACCTGCTCGTTGTTCGGCGCTGTACGGGTGGCATAACCACAATGATCGAAATGCAGGTGGGTCAACACCACATCGGTCACCTCCTCAGGTTCAACCCCATGCTTACGTAGTTCCGTATATAAGTCGACCAGATTGAAAAAACGGTAATATCCCAGTTTGTCTATCTGCTTGGTGCCGGCGCCGGTATCTGTCAGGATGACCTTCCCGCTATCGGTTTTTATCAATAAGCTGCGCATGGCTAGTACGCATCCGTTGTCTGCATCACACGGATAACGCCTGCTCCAGGCTGTTTTGGGGATAACTCCAAACATGGCGCCACCGTCGGCATGGAAATAGCCGGTGTCGATCTGTATTATTTTCATAAATTGTTCGTGTTCAAAGATAAAACATTTCCAATTATAGCATTCTCCTTTTAGAAGGGTTTTTTCGATAGCTTTGTTGCTATAATCACATTAATTTGTCTTATTTTTGCAGCAAATAAGAGATAATGCAGAAAATTCATTTAATCTCCGCTACGGAGCCTCTTATCATTGACCTGGCTATTGCAATCCGTGAAAAAGGTTATGAAGTAAGCGTTTCAGGAGTTGGATTGACTGCTCCTGTTTTGGCGAAGCTTCAGTCAGTCGGTTGTTCATGCTACGGAGATGGTTGGTATCCGACAAAGATGACCAAGGATCTCTCTGTGGTGGTGTTAGGTACTACAGTGAAGCAGGATAATCCGGAATTGATTCAGGCGAAGAAGCTGGGCTTGCTTATTCAGTCAATACCTGAATTTGTATTTCAGCGATACAAATCAAAAACCAGAGTGGTGATAGGTGGCAGTCATGGGAAGAAGAAGATTCTATCCATGGTCATTTATGCGTTGAAGCAGCAGCGGTTGGATTTTGATTATACATTGTCGAATGTGATTCCTCCCTTGTCCAGTCTTGTCTCCATTGAATATGAAACAAGGATCGCCCTGATTGAAGCCGACGAGCATTTGACTGAAGCATTGGATAAGAAATTCCAGCTGGAGTTCTATCGTCCCCATATCACTGTACTGACCTCTCTCGATTGGATGGGACTAACGGACCATCTTTCACCGGAGGAATATATAAGTACGTACGAGACGTTTGCCGGTTCCATCGAACGGGAGGGCAAACTGATTTATTATGAAGCAGACGAACGGGTCGGCAAGTTGGCCGCCAGCGTTCGCGAAGATATTACGTCCATCCCCTATAATCGCCATGAAGTAGTTGAAAGAGAAGGTTGTACGTATCTGAAAACACGTTATGGCGAATTTGAAATCTGCTTGAACGGTGACGACTATTTTCTCATCAACCTGAACGCAGCCCGCCTGGTTTGTCGTCAGTTAGGCGTAAAAGATGCCGATTTCTACCGAGCTGTATCCGAATATAGCTTATCTTTGCAGGCATGATTATCGCCCAGCAGAAACGGAAAGAAAACATAGCCGAATATTTATTGTACATGTGGCAGGTGGAAGACCTTATCCGGGCCAACCGCTTTGATATGGATGCTATCCGCCGTACGGTCGTCGACCGGTACGACCAACCTGATGATGTCCGACAGGCCATCATGCACTGGTATGAAGAACTGGCGGATATGATGCGCAGTGAAAACGCCATGGAGCATGGGCATATCCAGTTGAACAAAAATGTGATTATCTCCCTGACCGACTTGCATCTTCGCTTGTTGAAGGCGCTGAAGGAGCAGGTGTATATCGCGGCTTATTATAAAACGTTGCCCTATATCGTGCAACTACGTACGCAATCAGGCGGGGTGGATATCCCTGAACTGGAGACTTGCTTTACGGCCATCTATGGTTTCCTGTTGTTGCGGATGCAGGGGAAGGAGATCAGCGCCGAAACAATGGACGCTGTCCGCCAGATCAGTTCCTTCCTGGCGCTGTTAGCGGAGAAGTATCGCGAAGAGAGCAATGGAACGTTAGATTTAGAAGCATAACCCGATCATGGAGCAAGTATTAGTAACCGGTTCGAACGGCCAGTTAGGCCAGGCTATCCGTCAGTCGGCGGAGGCGCATCCTGCCTTTCATTTTCATTATACAGATATCGATGAACTGAATATCGCAGATAAACAGGCGGTAACCGCGTTTATGCAGGTACATTCCATTGGCTATATATTGAACTGCGCCGCGTATACGGACGTCAATAAAGCAGAGTCGGATGAGGCTACAGCCAACCGTGTCAACGCCGAAGCCGTCCGCGTGCTGGGCGAAGTCGCCGCTGCCACAGGAACTAAGGTGATCCATGTCTCGACAGATTATGTATTCGACGGCACCCACTGCCTTCCCTACCGGGAGACAGACGCTACCTGCCCTGCCTCTGCCTACGGACGGACGAAGTTGCGGGGCGAACTACTCTTGCAGGAAGCCTGTCCGGAAGCTGTCATTATTCGTACCGCCTGGCTCTATTCCGAATGGGGAAGCAATTTTGTGAAAACCATGCTCCGCCTCGGCAGTGAACGCGACGAGTTGCGGGTGGTCTTCGACCAGGTAGGTACACCTACCTACGCCGGCGATTTGGCTGCCGCTATGCTGACGGTGCTGGAATCGGCACGCAGCGGACACTTTGTGCCGGGCATTTACCACTATTCCAACGAAGGCGTATGCAGCTGGTACGACTTTACCGTCAAGATTCTGTCGCTGGCCGGCCTTGCCTGCCGGGTAGTTCCGATCGAGACAACAGACTATCCTACGCCTGCCGCCCGTCCTGCATTCAGCGTATTGAACAAAGCAAAGATTAAAAAAACATATAAGGTGGCCGTCCCGCATTGGGAAGAAAGCCTGACGACAACGATTAACAGGTTAAGGAGTAACGATTAATGGGCCAGTATTCAGAAGAAATAGAAAAGCGAAGAACATTCGCCATTGTGAGCCACCCTGACGCAGGGAAGACAACGTTGACAGAAAAACTGCTGCTGTTTGGTGGAGCTATCCACGTGGCAGGTGCCGTAAAATCAAATAAAATCAAGAAAACAGCGACGTCCGACTGGATGGAGATCGAAAAGCAACGCGGTATTTCCGTAGCTACCTCCGTGATGGCTTTCGACTATGCCGATCATAAGATCAACATCCTCGATACCCCTGGTCACCAGGACTTTGCCGAAGATACCTTCCGCACGTTGACTGCTGTCGACAGCGTGATCATTGTGGTCGATATCGCCAAAGGGGTCGAAGCCCAGACACGCAAACTGATGGAAGTCTGCCGGATGCGCAAGACGCCGGTCATCGTATTCGTCAACAAACTCGACCGTGATGGGAAAGATCCGTTTGACCTCCTCGACGAAATCGAAGAAGAACTGCAAATCAACGTCCGTCCGCTTAGTTGGCCGATCGACATGGGACAGAAGTTCCGCGGTGTATACAATATCTATGAGCAGAAGCTTGATCTTTATACTCCCAGCAAACAGTACGTTACCGAAAGTATCGAGTTCAAGGATATCAACCATCCCGACCTCGAAAAGCATATCGAACCCAAGCTGGCCGAGAAACTTCGTGCCGATATTGAACTGATCGAAGGTGTCTACCCCTTGTTCGATGTGGATACCTATCTGCGGGGTGATATCGCTCCCGTGTTCTTTGGTTCGGCGTTGCATAACTTTGGCGTAAGGGAACTGCTCGACTGCTTTGTCCGCATCGCTCCCTCTCCCCGTCCGATACAGGCCGTTGAACGGAAGGTCGATCCGGAGGAAGATAACTTCACCGGTTTCATTTTCAAGATACATGCCAATATGGATCCGAACCACCGTAGCTGTATTGCCTTTGTCAAGATATGCTCGGGACGGTTCGAACGGAACGCCAACTACAAACACGTACGTTTCGGTAAACAGATGCGCTTCAGTAGTCCTACAGCTTTTATGGCGCAGAAGAAGGAAACGGTCGACGAGGCTTTCGCCGGTGATATCATCGGTCTGCCGGATACCGGCAACTTCAAAATCGGCGACACACTGACTGCGGGCGAAGAACTGCACTTCAAAGGCCTGCCCAGCTTCTCGCCCGAGATGTTCAAGTATATCGAGAATGCCGACCCAATGAAGTCCAAGCAGCTCAACAAGGGTATCGAACAGTTGATGGACGAAGGCGTCGCCCAGTTGTTCGTCAACCAGTTCAACGGACGGAAGATCATCGGAACCGTCGGCCAGCTTCAGTTCGAAGTCATCCAATACCGCCTGCTCCACGAGTACGCCGCCCAATGTAAGTGGGAACCCATCAGCCTCTACAAAGCCTGCTGGATCGAAAGCGACAACCAGGCCATGCTCGACAACTTCAAGAAGCGCAAATCCCAATACATGGCCCTCGACAAGGAAGGTCGCGACGTCTACCTCGCCGACTCCGCCTACGTCCTCACCATGGCCCAACAGGACTTCCCCGACATCAAGTTCCACTTCACCTCCGAGTTCTGAACAATCGGCACCAGCCTCAGATATTCAAACTCAACCAGACTTGAAAGTAATTGGGTGTTCGTCGCGACGATGAATGCCCGGTCACGGGCATCGTATTCGTAGCCGTGGGTGCTGGCGAAGCCGAGCCCACGGTCAATTAGAATAACAACAATTATCATGCGCCGCGTCAGC
>JAVBUR010000043.1:0-107104 GCA_031555145.1 Tannerellaceae bacterium
GGACAATCGAAGAGGTCGGGCGGGAGGTCGGTATTGCACAGCCCTATAACTTCTCCCGCTGGTTTAAAAAAGTAACCGGAATGACGCTGCAAGAATGGCGAAAACAGAGCGACGCAAATAGTGATCAGGTTTAGTTTGCCCGTTTATAAATATCCTCAAAACAAACTAAACTTATCCAACCATATAAAATACTGCTGGCGAAAAGAAAAATTAATGTTTTTTTCTTTTCGCCAGCAGTATTTTCTTTCTGTAAGGCCATTTTTGTGTAATGGAAGCAGAAGAAAACACATCCAAATACATCTAAAAATTTACCTCTAACTTTATATTTGTTTGCTTTATTCCGGCTAAATCCATCCGTTTTGTGTCATAAATGTGTCATAACCATAAAAACAAAGAGGTTAGACAGATGTCTAACCTCTTGATTCTCAGCTGTCGGGATGACAAGATTCGAACTTGCGACCACACGCCCCCCAGACGCGTACTCTAAACCGGGCTGAGCTACACCCCGAATTATGCTGCAAAGGTAAGGCTTTCCGTTCAAATTCCAAAGCTTTCGCGGTAAAAATCCAGTGATTCAAGGATTTTTTCCGTGGGAACCGATTGGTTGATGCGGATGTCGCCTACTTTAGCCAGCAAGGTAAAGTTGATGATGCCTCCTTCGTTTTTCTTGTCGTGCGTCATGAAGCGGATAAGGGCTTCATAGTCCTTACATTCGAAGTGGAAGGGAGGGTAATATTCTTTGAGATAGTAGACTACCTGACTTAGCTTGTCCATCGGGAACCCGCATTGCTTATACGAAAGGTACAGCTCGCAGACCATCCCGGCAGCCACGGCATGACCGTGCAGGATGGGACGATCCTGGGCGAACGACAGACTTTCGAAGGCATGTCCCACCGTATGGCCGAAGTTTAGCGCCTTGCGGATGCCCTTTTCTTTCGGGTCTTCAGCAACGATCTGCTCCTTGACGGCTACAGATTGTGCCACCATCCGGTTGAGGAAGACATAGTCGGGTATACCATCGAGATCGAACAGCAGTACCGACGCATAGTTATCCATTGAACTGATCAGCGCATGCTTAATCATCTCAGCATAACCCGAAAGCAGGTTATCGCGATCGAGCGTCCGGAGGAATTCACAGTCAATAAACACACAGAGAGGAGGATAAAAACTGCCGACCTCATTCTTGAGGCCGTTGAAGTTGATCCCCGTCTTACCCCCGACAGCGGCATCGACCGATGCCATCAGCGTAGTGGGGACGTTGATTGTACGGATGCCCCGTTTGAAGGTGGCACCGGCAAAACCGCCCATGTCGGTGATCATCCCGCCCCCCAGGTTCAGGAGGATGGAATCGCGCGAAGCGCCGCCGTCCGAGAGGCACTTCCAGATATGAGCCAACTGGCTCACTTCCTTGTGCGTGTCGCCGGCATCCACCGTGATCACCATTGCCTCAGCAATAGCCGGGACGGATTGGATCAAGGGGAAACACTTCGCCTGCGTATTCGAATCCGTAAGGACGAACAGCTTATGATACGTCAGCGAAGCAAGGAAGTCCTGCAATTCAGTCTTCAAGTCTTTGCATATCACTACTTGTTGTTCCATACAGTCGGTTGATTAGATTGATTAGTGTGAGGTGATTGCTTCGACAAGGGCATCTACGGCAATGGTCAATCCTTCCACATTCTTACCACCGGCGGTAGCAAAGTGCGGTTGTCCACCACCACCACCCTGGATATGGACGGCAGCATCTTTTACCAGTTTGGCGGCATTCATACCGTCGGCCACGAGGTCGTCGCTCAACATCACCATCAGCGACGGTTTGGCTTCGTCCATGATACCGGCTACGAAAGCGAATGTGCCTTCGGTTTCGCCTTTGATCTGGAAGGCCACGTCTTTCATCGCATCGGGGTTGCCCTTACCGGCAAAGCGGATGATGCGTACACCGTTCACAACCGTAGAGTTAGCAATGATTTGTTTCTTCAGGAAGCCGGCTTTTTCCTTGATGTAGTCTTCCAACTGTTTCTTCATCTCGGCGCTTTCTTCGATCGACTTGCGGATGGCCTGTGCCACATTCGGCATATTGTTGAACATCATGCGGAGTTCGCGAATCAGATCCTGGTGCGAGAAGGCGAAGTTATCAGCCGCTTCGGCCGTGACGGCTTCGATACGACGTACACCGGCAGCGATAGAGCTCTCGCCGATGATACGCATCGTTCCGATCATACCGGTTGCCGGGATATGAGTACCCCCGCAGAGCTCGATCGAACTACCATATTTTACTACGCGTACATTTTCTCCATATTTTTCACCGAAGAGGGCCATAGCGCCAAGCTCCATCGCTTCGGCAATTGGCATATGGCGGCGTTCTTCGAGGGCGAAGTTCTGCCGTATCTTGGCATTGACGATCTTTTCTACTTCGCGGGCTTCTTCTTCGGTCACCTTCTGGAAGTGGGAGAAGTCGAAACGCAGGGAGTCGGGTGAGACGTACGAACCTTTCTGTTCCACATGGGTGCCGAGCACTTCGCGCAAGGCTTCGTGCAACAGGTGAGTCGCCGAGTGGTTGCATTCGCTCTGGATACGTTTCCGTTGGTTGATGGCGGCAGTAAAGGTAGCCGTCACGTCTTTCGGCAACTGGGCTACCAGGTGGACGGCGAGGTTATTCTCCCGTTTGGTATCGATCACGTCGATCTTTTCATCATCGCCGGTCAACCAGCCGGTATCACCTACCTGTCCCCCCATCTCGGCATAAAACGGCGTCTGGGTGAGGACGAGTTGATACAGTTCACGGTTCTTCTGTTTGATCTTACGGTAACGCAGGATCTCGGTCTCGCATTCGAACAGATCGTAGCCTACGAACTGGCTGTCGCCTTCGCGAACTACCATCCAGTCGCCTGTTTCGATGGCGGCAGCGTTGCGGGCGCGTTCTTTCTGCTCCTGCATCTTGGCGTCGAACTCGGCGTGGTTTACTTCCATGCCCCGTTCGCGAAGGATGAGTTCCGTCAAATCTAACGGGAAACCACACGTATCATATAAATAAAAAGCGACAGCCCCGGGAAGTGTTTCCGTATTGTCTTCTTTTGCCTTTTTTATAGCATTATCCAACAATTTAATACCTGTTTCCAGCGTACGGAGGAACGATTCTTCTTCTTCCTTGATGACTTTTTCGATCAGTGTCTGCTGTGCGATCAACTCAGGATAAGCGTCGCCCATTGTATCGATCAACGCCGGCAGCAGCGTGTACATAAAGGCTTCACGGCGACCGAGGAACGTATATCCATAACGCACGGCGCGGCGGAGAATGCGGCGGATCACGTACCCGGCCTTGGCATTCGACGGCAACTGTCCATCGGTAATGGCAAAGGAGATGGTGCGGATATGGTCGGCAATCACACGCATAGCGATATCCTTTTCCTTATCTTCTCCATAGACTGAACCTGTGCGGGCGGCCAGATCCTGGATGATCGGCTGGAACACATCCGTATCGTAGTTGGATGTCTTTCCCTGGATCGACATACAGAGGCGTTCGAATCCCATACCGGTATCAATGACACGGGCGGGCAGTCCATCCAGTGAACCGTCACTCAGGCGGTTGTACTGCATAAAGACGAGGTTCCAGATTTCGATCACCTGCGGATGGTCATGGTTCACCAACGAAGCGCCGGAAACGGCAGCCCGTTCGGCATCCGGACGGAGGTCGATATGTATTTCGGAACAGGGGCCACAGGGACCTGTGTCACCCATTTCCCAAAAGTTGTCTTTCTTGTTACCGTTCAGGATATGATCCAACGGCAGGAATTGTTCCCAGTAGCCGGCGGCTTCGTCGTCGCGGTCGAGGTTCTCGGCCTTGCTGCCTTCAAAGACCGTGGCATAGAGGCGTTTGGGATCGAGTTTCAACACATCCACCAGGTATTCCCACGCCCATTCGATGGCTTCTTTCTTGAAGTAATCGCCGAACGACCAGTTACCAAGCATCTCGAACATGGTATGATGATACGTATCATGCCCCACCTCTTCGAGGTCGTTATGCTTGCCGCTTACCCGGAGACATTTCTGCGAGTCGGCGATACGTGAATATTTGATGGGAACATTTCCCAGGATAATGTCTTTGAACTGGTTCATACCCGCATTAGTGAACATCAACGTGGGGTCTCCCTTAATAACCATCGGAGCTGAGGGGACGATTTGATGTCCTTTGGAGGCAAAAAATGCCTTGTACGATTCGCGGATTTCTTTTGCTGTCAACATAATACTATAATTGCTCTCGTTAATAATCTCAAAAAGGATTTGCAAAAGTACGGCAAATTATTATTTTTGCGTCAGTTTCCATTGTAAATTATTCTATGAAGCTATTCAAAAGCCGTAAAACATATTATCGTTATAACCCCGCCACGGATAACTACGAGCGCGTATACCCGTCCGGAAGGGACAGGGCATATAGCGTACTGCGGCATTTGAGCACGGGGATCGTGTTCGGAATCGCCGTCTTTTTCGGCATGATGTACCTGGTCGATTCACCGATGGAAGCCCTATTACGGAAAGAGAATAAGCTGCTCCATACGCAGTATGAAGTGCTTTCGCTCCGCATGGATGAAGTGTCGCAGGTGATGGAAGAGGTCCAGCAACGCGACGAAAACCTCTACCGTACCATCTTCCACGCCGAGTCGATCCCCGAGTCTGTCCGCAAGTCGGGTTTCGGCGGAAGTAGCCGTTACGAACAACTGATGGAATTGTCGGATGCCGACCTGGTAGTGTCGACCACCCGGAAGATGGATATCCTGCGGAAACAACTCTATATCCAATCCAATTCGCTGGAAGAACTGATCGAGTTGGGTAAGACCCAGGAAGAACGGACGCAATGTATCCCTGCTATCCAACCGGTAGCGAATAAAGACCTCAACAGTACGGCATCGGGTTACGGTTTCCGGATCGACCCGATCTATCGTGTACCCCGCTTCCATTCGGGTATGGACTTCTCGGCCAAGATCGGCACCGATATCTATGCCACCGGCGACGGCGTCGTGACCTATGCCGCCTGGAAACAAGGATATGGTAATTGCCTTGTGATCAATCATGGCTTCGGCTATGAAACACTCTATGGGCATATGAATAAATTTAAAGCACGTGTAGGACAGAAAGTGACCCGTGGCCAAGTGATCGGTGAAGTAGGAAATACCGGTAAATCAACAGGCCCCCATCTACATTATGAAGTGATTGTCAGGGGACAGTATGACAACCCTGCCAAATATTATTTCATGGATTTAACACCCGAAGAATACGACCGGATGATCCAGATTGCGGAACACCACGGTCAGGTTATGGATTAAAACACAAACGTATGGCCCTTAAGAAAGACAAAAATCTGAAATTGTATTATTCCATCAGCGAAGTAGCGCAGATGTTCGACATCAACGAGTCTACACTCCGCTTTTGGGAGAAGGAGTTTGACATTATCAACCCGCGTAAAACGCCGAAAGGAACCCGGTTCTATAAACAGGAGGATATCGATTCCATACGCCTGATCTTCCATTTGGTGAAAGAACGAGGCATGACCCTGGCCGGCGCCCGCCAGAAACTGAAAGACAACAAGGACACCACTGTCCGCCAGGAAGAGATCGTACACCGCCTCAAACAGATCAAAGAAGAACTGATCGCCATGCGGGAAGCCTTCGAAGCCTATGGTGGTAAAGAATAGTCCGCAGTTACCCATTTTTTGCTCATAACACAACAACTATAACCCCGAAAAGCCGTATCTTCGCGGCAAAAGGAATATTCAACATGGAAGTAACAGGAAAAATCATTGCCGTACTGCCCGAACAGGGAGGTATCAGCAAGACCGGAAACGAGTGGAAGAAACAAGAATATGTGTTGGAAACACAGGAGCAATACCCTAAGAAAGTATGCTTCCAACTGTTTGGCGCCGACCGTATCGCACAAGCCGCTATCCAGGCAGGCGAACTGTTGACCGTTTCGTTTGATATCGACAGCCGTGAATACCAGGGCCGTTGGTTTACCAATATCAGTGCCTGGAAAGTAGAACGCGCAGAAGCCGGAGCTGGCGCTCCCGCCTTTGTCACCCCCGACAACTTCGCCCCGGCAGCTGCCCCGATCGCCTCACCGGCTCCCGACTTCGGCCCTGCCAACCCGGTCGACGACCTGCCGTTCTAAGCCACAAGCTCGCCCCCGAACCGGTAGCGATTCGCGCATGTATCAACACAATCATGTACATTCATGTAAAGGCACCTCCGGGTGCCTTTTTATTCCAAAATCGGCAGACTAACTCATTTTATCACTAACTTTGCATATAGCGTGTTTATTGGAGATACAATAAAAGTCCAATGGTAAAAGACTGCAACAAGTGAAAGGAGTAGACAAAGACAAAGCATTTGAAGACATTTACGTTCGCTATTACACCCGGTTGAAACGTTTCACCCAGGAATATGTAGTAGCGGAAGAAGATGCGGAGAATATACTTCAGGACGTATTCCTTGATTTCTGGGAAAAACGGGAAGCTTTACTCTCACATGTCAACCTGATTGCCTTCCTCTTTACAGCTATCAAAAGCCGTAGTATTGATTTCCTCCGTCGTAAAACGTTGGAACAGGAGGTCGTCAACCTGATACAGGAAGAATACTCACTTACATTGAAAATGAATTTGAATTCGTTACTGGCCTTTGACGAACATACCTTTTCGCAAGAAGAGACCGAAGAACTAATCAACCGGGCTATCGCTTCGCTCCCTGACAAGTGCCGGGAAATTTTTATTAAGAACAAGATCGAGGGCAAAAACCGAAAGGATATAGCGGCCGAACTGAACATCTCGATCAACACGATCGAGACCCAAATGACCATTGCCTACAAAAAGCTAAAAGCAAGCCTGAAAGACATGCATCCCCTATTCCTCTTCTTATTCTATTTATAGCGCTCGACAGGCATCTATTGGATCAATTTTGACTTTTACCAACTAAGTATGAAAAAAAATAATTTTCTTTTGGCGGCTTTTCCCTCCCCGTTCGTTATAGATACATATACAGATAAAATGACAGCTGAAACAGAAAAACGTCTTCACCTCTACTTTCAGGACCAACTAAGTACTGAACAGCGGGTGGAGTTATTACGCGAAGTAGCATCAGACACATCTCTCAAACAACAATTTGTAGAGATGAAAAATCTGTATGCGTTAGCCGTCTTCTCCAACCAGGCTACAGATCCGGATAAAAGTCGGAAAAGTTATCACCAGTTCATACAAAAGAACCGGAAGCAGCGGATCAGGCAATTAACGATAAAGTACTCCAAGTATGCTGCCGCCATTATCCTTTTAGTCATATCGACTTATTGGCTGACGTTGTATGCTGTACAGAAAGAGGAGGTAGAAGAAGAGATGCTCTCGTTGCATGTACCGGCAGGCCAACGGCTCCGGTTCAAGTTGCAAGATGGCACTTTGGTGTGGTTGAACGCCCAGTCTACCCTCACCTATCCAGCGCACTTTAGTAAAGAAAAGCGGAAAGTGGCCATAGAAGGGGAAGCCTTCTTCGATGTCACTAAAGATACAGATCGCCCTTTCATCGTCTCATCGCAAGGGATACAGATGGAAGTGCTGGGCACTACCTTTAATGTCTACAGTTATCCGGAGGCCGGTTACATACAGACAAGCCTGTTGACGGGAAAACTGAAAGTGTATCCTGAGAATAAGGAATCGAAAGGTGTTATTTTACATCCTAACCAGCAGGTGACGATTGATGAGAGCCGAATGCATGTCGAAACCATTGCAGACGTCGGCCATTTCCTGTGGACAGAGGGTATTTACAGCTTCCATAATCAGCCACTAAACATTATACTTCACAAACTGGAGCTATACTTTGATATCAAAATCATCGTGAATGATCCGACAATCTATACCTGGGAGTATACAGGCAAATTCCGCCAGCGCGATGGGATCGACGAAATTCTGCGCGTGATCAATAAGATACACAAGTTCAAAATTGAGAAGGATGAAGAAAACAATGCTATCATATTAAGTAGATAAACACTATTATTCAAACTTAAATCCAGTATGCCTATGATTATAAACCTCTTCTAAAACCGAAAACGGAAGATGTTGGAGCACCTTCCGTCGCGTAAGTAAACACCAGTATTCACATTTTTAGTATTCACTTAATATCTAACAAAGATATGAAAAAAAACACTTTGTTATTCTTTACAACTAAAGATTCACACTTTAAAGAATTATTTAGAATTATGAGGATATCCACATTCCTTCTGTTTGTCTGTACATTCCAGCTATTGGCCATTCATACAGACGCACAAAATGTGATCGTCAAAATAGGAACGAACACGTTATCTGTAGCAGAACTTATCCGGGAGATCGAAAAACAAACCGATTATCTGGTTGTCTACAGGAACCGTGAAGTGAATACGGAACGGACGATCCGTGTAAATGATCAATCAGCCGAAGTCTCCGCCTTCCTGCAATCCGCATTTGCGAATACGGATATCAATTACGAAATTCAGAATAAATATATTTTGTTATCCCGTAAAGATTTGGCATCCGGCCCATCTTTACCCCAAAACGGCCGTACCGTAAAAGGCACCATCATTGATGAACGGGGCGAAGCAGTAATCGGCGCCAATGTGGTGGAAAAAGGAACGACCAACGGGGTGATAACAGATATAGATGGAAAGTTCTCTATTCCGATTTCCGAAAATGCAATCTTACAAATATCGTATCTCGGATATATCAATCAGGAGATTCCTACTCGGAATCACACCTCTTTACAAATTGTGTTAAAAGAAGATTTGCAAACTTTAGAAGATATTGTAGTTATCGGTTACGGCGTTGTAAAGAAAAAAGACCTGACAGGTGCCGTATCACAAATTCGCTCGGAAGAAATTTTAAAGACAAACAGTACCACGTTAGCCACAGCTTTACAGGGACAGATCCCCGCTGATGTCGGTAGTGCATGGAAGCCGGGATCGAATCCTACCATTGAGATACGAGGAATCAGTTCTATCACAGGGTCAAACGATCCTTTATGGGTGGTAAATGGAATACCTATGCAGAGCTCGAGTGTCAATCTGAATCCGAATGATATTGAATCCATAGATATATTAAAAGACGCTTCAGCTTCTGCTATTTACGGAGCCCGTGGTTCTAATGGGGTTATTATCGTGACAACAAAACAGGCAACGGTCGGAGAAACCCAGATTAAAGCCAGTTATAGCGGATGGGTAGGATTAGAGAAACTCAGCAACAGTCCTGATTTGATGTCTGTTAATGAGTACGTAGACTACAAGCGTACCGCTTTACAGAATGCGGGAAGAGATTATTCCGATGAGGCTATTTTTGATGCAGTTGAACGGGAATCATTGAAAAACGGAAACTCTACCGACTGGTATGATTTGGTTTGGGGTGGAGAGGCGTTCTCTACCAATCACAATATAAGCATCAATGCCTCAGGAGCAAAGAATGCGTCTATGCTTTCCTTATCTTATCTGGATCAGGGATCATTGATTGAAACAGCAGGATATAAAAGATACAACATTAATTTCAGTAATACGTATGAGTTTTCTAAAAGGCTGAAGTTCACCTCTGCTCTCTTAGGTTCTTACTCTAAGAATGATAATTTTCACGCCTATGTAAGACATGCGTATTACCTGAATCCACTTGGGGTTCCTTACGATGAAGAAGGTAATCTTAATCTATATAGTAATCCTAATGAAGTGCTAATCACCAATCCTTTGGCAGAGATACGCAACAATAAAAACACGACGGAACAATACGGATTTATCGGTTCGGTCGCAATGGACTGGAACATTTGGGATGAATTGAAGTATAAGTTCTCTGCGGGGATAGACTTTACCACCGCTACTAATGGAATATATGAAGGAAGCCAGACACGCGACAGAAGCGGGGGTGCCCATGCTGCAAGTTACGAGAGCCGTAAACGGTTATCCACTATCATAGATAATGTGTTGTCATACAATAAGCAGTTCAATAATATGCACCAAATAGGACTTATGGCTGGTTTCAATATGGAAACATACCAGGCTGAATCGGTTTACCTGAAAGGAACGGATATGCTTTTTGACGGACTGTACTACAATCTGGAGTCGGCAGCAACAGTATTAAACAAAAACACTAAATTATCCGAATGGGGCATCATGTCTTTTATGGGACGCTTCAATTATACATTACTGGATCGGTATTTAGTCACTTTCACTTATCGTTATGATGGGTCATCACGTTTGTCAGAAGAAAACAAATGGGCCGGATTCCCTTCCGTGTCTGTCGCATGGAGATTGACAGAAGAGCCTTTTATGGCGCAGATGAAAGCCACTTTCCTTGATAATTTAAAATTGCGTCTTTCATGGGGGAATACAGGGAATACCAACGCCGATCCCTATGGTACGTTAGGCCGTTTATCAACAACTTACTATTCCTGGGATGAAGCATCTGCGATGGGTACTGTTCCTACAGGTGTCCCTAACCCTGATTTGAAATGGGAAAAGACGGAAGAATATAATATCGGTATAGATTTTGGCCTGTTTAATTCTCGCCTGACAGGGGTCATCGATTTATACAATCGTAAAACAAAAGATTTGATCCTCTCGCGTAATTTACCGGCAACTTCCGGATATACTACCATCACACAAAATATCGGAAGTACGAGAAACAAAGGGATTGAGCTTTCTTTAAATGGTGATATTATAAGACAAAAAGAGTTCAGATGGAATATGGGACTCTCGTTCTTCAAAAATAAGAATGAGATCCTGGATCTGTTCGGGGATAAAAAGGATGATGTGGGATCAAGCCGTTTTATTGGCCACCCCATACGTGTTAATTATTTGTTGGATTATATCGGCGTATGGCAGGAAAACGAAACCGATCTGGCCGCAGTATATGGAGCAAAACCAGGTTATCCCAAATATCGCGATATCTATAATAAAGATGATGCTTCGCCATCTATAAGTTTGAATGACGACCGTTATATTATCAGCAAAGAACCTTCATGGATAGGAGGTTTGAATACGACGGTTACCTATAAAGGCTTCGACCTTTATCTGAACTTTAATACCCGCCAAGGAGAAAAACAATTGTCGGATGTACACCGGGTCAGCTTAGACGAAGTGAGATATAACAGTTTCAGAGGAAATTACTGGACTGCAGAAAATAAGTCAATGACAGATCCCGCTCCGGCTGTTACCAGTACATATAAAGATTTTGGGAGTAGTGATTACTTTGTAAAAGATGTTTCTTTCGTACGCTTATCCAATGTTTCATTCGGATATACATTGCCTTCCGACTTTATTAAAAAGCTAAAAATGGAAAATGCGAAAATATACATAAACATCAGCAACCCATACGTTTGGACAAACTATAAAGGGCAGGATCCGGAAGTAATTCACCGAGAGAGTTATCCAGCGACTACCTCCTATCAGTTAGGTGTCAATCTTAATTTCTAATTATAAAAATACTACACAATGAAAAAGATATTTTTATCCTTTCTAATTATTTGTTTATCCTTTTCAGGATGCGACATTTTAGAAGAAGATCCACAAACAATACTGACTCCAAAGGGATATTACAATACAAAAACAGGTATTGAGTCATTAGTCAATGCCTGCTATGCCAGATTGCGTGCGTTTTCGGCATCTGATGTCCCGCTCTTGCGTCTGACCGAACAGGGAACCGACATATTTGAAGCAGGACAAGATGGTTCAATCAGTTTTGATCAATACACCATATCACTCACTGCCAGTGAATTATCATCAGTATGGCAAAATTGCTATATTGGCATAAACGCATGTAATACAGTGACCCAATCAATTGGTTCAGTAATAGATATGTCTGACTCCGAGAAGAATGTACGCGAAGCAGAAGCGCGTTTCCTCAGAGCTTATATGTATTATCATTTAATCATGCAGTTTGGTGATGTCCATCTGACGCTTGAACCAACAGAAGGTGTTGAAACAGAAGCAAACCGTACCCCTGTGGCACAGATTCTGGATGAAGCTATTTACCCTGATTTGCGTTATGCCATCGAACATCTGCCATCTACCCAATCCGACTACGGACGTATTGATGCGTTTGGCGCGAAATTCTTCCTTTCCTATGTTTTGCTTTCTGATATCAGAGCAAGTAAAGTGCAGTTTGACGAAGCGGCTAAATTAGCTGTAAGTGTTATCAATGAGTCAAAATACGCCTTGCAACCAACTCGTGCTCTTGTTTTCGACCAAGATAATGATATGAATAACGAGATTATTTGGAGTCTGCAATTTTCTGTAGATGAATCTCTAAGGGAAAATGGGAATCAGACACATCTTTATTTTGTCCCCCGATACCAAAATGTGTCTGGAATGACACGCGTTGTTGAATATGGGCGTGCATATACCCGGTTTAAGCCTACAAAATTTATGTGTGAATTGTATAATGAGTCAATTGACTCTCGCTATCAGGCTTATTGGCGGGATACATGGTATGCTGTGTTGGAAACCGGGAAACTGGCTATTGGCGACACCGCTTTATATTTACCTCCTAAAGCATGGAATAAAGAACAAATAAACACAAAAGCCTATACGGTTTACAATCCTGAATTCAGCGAAAACCTGGGAACAGGATATTTTAGAACCGATTTGCAGGTCTTTTGGCACATGAGAAAGTTTGATGATGTTAAACGACCTACAATGAATGAAGCCAAAGGCACCCGTGACTGGGTTTGCTTCAGAGTGGCAGAAGCGTATCTTTTAGCCGGAGAGGCCTATTTCAGAACTGGGGACAATGAAAATGCCCTGAAATATATCAATCTCTTGCGCCGAAATGCAGCAGTTCCAGGAAAAGAAGATGCCATGGAAATCAGGAACGCCGACTTATCTATTGATTTTATTCTGGATGAGCGCGCTCGTGAACTTTGCGGAGAAGGGAAACGCTGGTATGATTTGAAGCGGTTAGGTAAACTGTTGGAAAGGGCAAAGGCGCATAATCCAAAGGCCAGTAATATGAAGGAACATCATCTATTACGTCCAATACCTCAAAGCCAGATTGACAGATGCTCTAATGAATATCCACAGAATCCAGGGTGGTAATAAATGATAAATAATACCTATTTTTGTAGTATACTTGAAACAAGTAGAAAAAAGACCGTCAATACTACCTTGATCGAGAAAAAAGAGTCGGTGATTTTCATGGGCAAGCTCCGGTTCTATGGTGCGCAGCAGCTTTGTTAAATAGCAATTAGCTAAATAAGCCAGAGAGGAGTCAAAGGAACTTTCTGATTCCTTTGACTCCTAAAGTATTAAACAGACAAAATAAAGACTAGCAAGTAACTATTAAATAAAAAGATCATGAAAGATTCCAGAAGAGATTTTCTAAAGAAAAGTATGTTCGCCGGTGCCGGTGCTTTATTCATTCCGGAACTAGCAAAAGCAGTTGTACAGGGACAAACAGCGGCCAATGCCCAAAAAATCATATTGAAGAAAGATGCGGTAATCATGATGCAGGGAGATTCGATTACGGATGCAGGAAGAGATAAAGCAAACAATATTGCTAACTCTATGCCAATGCTCGGAAGCGGGTATAGCCTGTTTGTTGCCAGTCAGTTGCTTTCAACTCATGCATCTAAACAATTGAAAATCTATAATCGGGGGGTTAGTGGGAATAAGGTATTCCAGCTTCGTGAACGTTGGGAAGCCGAATGCCTGGGTTTCTTCCCTGATGTAATAAGTATCCTGATTGGCGTGAATGACTATTGGCATACGCTCAGCCACGGATATAAAGGTACCGCGGAAGTGTATGAAAATGACTATCGTGATCTGCTCAGGTATACCAAGGAGAAACTACCAAATGTCCGGTTCGTTATATGTGAACCTTTTACCGTGAAAGGTGGATCGGCGATTGATGAACCCCGTTGGTACCCTATGTTTGATGAATATCGAAAAATAGCCAAAAAACTGGCAAGCGAGTTCAATGCCATATTTGTTCCTTTTCAGGAAGGTTTTGATGCGGCGATGAAACAGGCTCCTGCCCGTTATTGGAGTAATGACGGAGTACATCCGGATCTGCCCGGTCGCCAATTGATGGCTGAGATTTGGCTTGAGGCAACAGGGCTTAAATAACAACTACCTAAAATAGCATACGATGAGGACATGGATAAAAGTAATAAGCATTTTACTAGTTGCCGTTTTTACCGGATGTAAAGAAGGTGATTCGCAAGTAAGAGGTTGGATTATCCTGTCCGACAATATGGAAAATGCGGTCACTACAATTAAAGCAGCCCGGGAGTATGAGATCAATCACATCCAACTCTCGCACCATATTGTACACGATCTGATGGAAGTCAGGAAAGAACCTGTCCGGCGTCAGGTAAACGAACTCACCTGTTTAGCCCATCAGGAAGGTATCCGGGATGTCCTGGTCTGGGATCATAGCTTCTATAAGCTTGATTATTATCCCGATCAATTCAAAACAGGCCCCGGCGGAACCCTCGATTTAGATAATCCCTTGTTTTGGGAATGGTATAAACAAGATTACAGGGAGATGCTGGATCTTGTTCCCGAAATCGACGGCTTGATCCTTACCTTTATCGAGACCGGTGCGTATGCGGAAAAACAATATTCTGCACAGATGCAAACGAACGAAGAAAAACTGGCTGCAGTGGTGAATGCCCTTGCCGAAATAGTCATCGGCGAACGGAAGAAACAGTTATATATACGCACCTTTGCCTATACGGAAGCCGAATACCGGAATACCATCGGATGCCTCAATCATATAAAGAATGAGGAAGTGGTTCTGATGATGAAAGAAACACCTCATGATTTCTTTCTGACACATCCCAATGATGCTTTTATTGGAAAGATTGACCGGCCGACCATCGTCGAATTCGATACCGGAAACGAATTTAACGGGCAGGGCATTATTGCCAATACATGGCCGGAATATGTCATGAAGCGTTGGAAAGACTTCCTGAAACGCCCGAATGTAGTGGGATATGTGGCCCGGACCGACCGCTATGGTACGACCAAGGTGGTGGGTACAGCCAATGAAATCTTACTGCATGCCTTGAAACGAACAACAGAGAACCCTGAAATCACGCCTGATCAGGTATACGACGAGTTTATCACTGCCCGTTATGGTGAAAAGGCGCTGATCCCGGTGAAAAGGGCCTTCGGAAAGGCATACGAGATCGTGTCGTCGTCTCTTTATACGTTAGGGACGAATATAGCCAATCATTCCGCACTCAATTACGACCCATACAGTTCGAGTTATAGCCGGCATGTTTCCGGCAAATGGCTCACCCCCCCGGTGGTTTTTGTAGAACACGGTATCAACAAGGAGTTTCATTACTGGAAAGATATAGTTAACCACCTTGCACCTGCACGGTTCAAAACGGAGAATTCGCTTCTGGCGACAGAAGTAAAATACGTTTTGAACCAGCACTGGGTAGAGCCTGTGGAACGAATGGACAGTGTATATCTGAATTACATTGTCACAGAAAAACAATACAGCGTGCATCTGGCTTCTGAAGCATTATCGGATATTGAACAAGCGAAAGAAGTACTAAGCCTTTCAGACTATGAAGAACTCTATCAACTGTTTAAAAGGACGTATCTGACGGCCCAACTTCACGAAGCAGTAGCAACAGCCTACTATGGTTCCCGTGTGTATGCAAGGGGAACGCCTTATCGGTACAACGGCCTGGACAGTCAACTCTTTTCCGCTTTAGAAAGGATTGATACGATCACAGACGTAATGAAATCGATGAAAGGAACCTTTCCGATCGGCCAATGGAATTGGTTGGAAGATGCCGATATGGCCTCCTCCGAAAAAGAACGTATCTACAAAGTGACACAATCTTCTCATTAGTTTGAGCAGTATGTATTATCTTTGGTCTTTCACACCAGGAAGTAATCAAATGAAAAGGATCTTATTACTTATGCTTGCAGTTAGCTTTTGCTTACCCGTGCAAGCGGAGGAGGCAGACAAAAAAAGTACTGATTGGAATCAAATAGCCAACGGGATGGTACAGGCATTGATCAACCATTTTTGGGGCGCTCATTTTGAAGGATACCCTGACCGGTATTACTTCAATTACGAAAGTGACCTCGCTAATATGACCACCAACCACTACTGGCCGCAGGCCCATGCCATGGATGTGATTGTGGACGCCTATAAACGGACATCCCGGAAACAGTATCTCAACTTCTACCCGCTTTGGTGGAAAGGGGCTCCCGCATACAACTTTTCAGGAAAAGAGATTGACCCCTGGTGGAATGAATTTGTCGACGATATGGAATGGATGGTGCTGGCTCAACTGCGGATGTATGAGACCACGCAGCGCGAAGAATATTTCCTGAAAGCCAAACAGATGTACAATGATTGGATCTGGCCTACCTGGGGGCCGGAGAAGGAAGAACCCTGGAAAGGGGGTATCACCTGGAAAACCGACGTCAATAAATCGAAGAATGCCTGCTCCAACGGACCGGCAGCCATTATTGCAGCACGCATCTATACAATGTATGACGAAATCATTGATCCGGGAAAGAAGCCAAAAGAAGCCTATCTGCAGGAAGCAATCAAAATTTACACCTGGTTAAGAGACAATCTATATGAAGCTAAAACCGGAAAGGTATGCGATAATATGAATGCGAAAGGGATAATCAGTCCAGCCGTCTATACCTACAATCAGGGTACATTTATCGGAGCAGCCCATGAGTTGTATAAAATTACCGGCGACAAACACTATCTCGAAGAAGCGATGAATGCCGCTAATTATGTGATCGATCAGATGTCGAACAATAAGGGCGTATTAAGTGATGCCACTTCCGGCGACGGTGGTTTATTCCACGGCATCTTCTTCCGTTATTTTGTCAAACTGATTAATGATCCCGATGTAAACGATAGCGCACGTAAGAAATTCCACCATTATATTACCCAATGCGCTACCGTGATGGCTGAAAACGGAATAAACAAAGAAAGTATGCTCTATGGGGGAAGATGGTGGTCGGCTCCCACCTCCACCCAAGGAGTAGGCCTCACCCCGCACCTTTCAGGATGTATGCTAATGGAGGCCATGTGCATACTGAAACCGTTACCTACAAAACCATAATAGCAAGAGGGCTGTGTCACTTTATGAACACAGCCCTCTTTTTATTCGTGTGAAATAGCCGGATCTTATTTTACCGGAATACGTAATTCTACGATCCAGGGGGCATCCGCATCCTGCGTATCGCCGGCACAACTGACATACAGTTCATAATGATCCCGCATATCATGTCCATACCCTTTCTCATTGAATGTAGCGTATGCTTGTTGCCAGGCTTCGCCATACTCAGCCATGGTCACTTCTACCTGCATCACAAAATACTTGCCTCCGCTGATCGTATAGTGTTTCATGCCTTCGCCGGGTTCCACTCCGGAAATATTTTCCAGACAGGCTTCCGAGCGCAATTTTTCAACCGGAGTGTGCATTGGATCGTCATGATAGACACCTGCCATCCGGGGGGAGGCCGGCCATAAGTTGTTTGCACCGGCCCAGGCGGCAAGTTGTTCGAATGCACCGGCAATACCTGCATAGGCACCGATATGTGTAATGGCAACCGTCTTTATCGGTTCAAGCTGTTTAAGCTCTGTACTAAGAATCTTCATAAGTCTAATTTTTGAATGATTTGTTTGATAATACTTTTTATTTCAACCGGACTGACGACTGTCGTCGTATCCGTATTTGCCAGCACCCATCGAGCCAGGGGTTCCAATGAATACACCATATAGGTTTGTTCTATCTGCCCGTTGGCAAGTTCTCTTTCGCCGGTCAATCCCATGAAATAACACCGGTCGGCATTATACCGGGCGACTTCTTTGCTGGTATGCAGGACAGCCTCTGTGAGACACTGGGGATCAGTATCTACTTCCAGCAGCGATTCAAGGGGCGGATGGACTTTGGTATGCTTCTCCGTTGTTGTCGCAAGGTGAGCGATGCGGTCGAGCCGGAACATCCGGTACTCTTTTCGCAAATGACACCAAGCCGACAAATACCAGTTCGGATGTGAATACGAGACACCAACTGCTTCCAACGACCGCTTGCTCTTCTTGTCGTCGGCATTGGTATAATCAATCTCAACAATTGATTTGTCGTTGATACTACTCAGGATGGTCTGCAATAGATTGGGTAAACTCTCCCGGGCATGCCGGCTTTTATAGACCGCAATGGAATCGTCCATGGCGTGGATATAATTCTTATCGACCACCCGCAATGCCGCCCGAATTTTATCCATACCCTGACGAAAATACTGGCTGTTCTGGCTATCGGTGAGCTGCTCGATGATCTTTTCGGCCGTCAGGAAAGCCATGGCCTCTTCTTTCGTAAACATAAGCGAGGGCAACCGATAGCCTTCAACCAACGAGTAACCGATCCCTGAATCGCCGCATATAGGCACTCCTGCTTCCGACAGGGTATGCATGTCGCGATAGATAGTACGCAGGCTGACCCCGAAACGTTCAGCCATCTCGGAGGCCTTGACAACCGGCCGCGACTGTAGCTGGACCAGTAGTGCTGATATACGGTCGAGGCGATTCATACCATCTGGTTATGCTTCGTCATACATCACTGCCCAAAGCACACCATAACGGTCCACCAGCTCTCCATAGCGTTTAGCAAAGAAGACTTCCGTCAGTGCGCATTCGATCTTTTGTGCGTCTGCGGCCAGTTTGGCATATACTGCTTCAGCCTGAGCAATGGAATCGCAGGCGAGTGTCAGCATATGTCCCTTGTTGCCGAAGTCGCGTGGGTCGTTCGGCAAGGTGTCGGACACAGCCATGGACCCTCCGGGGAAAGGGATGCAGCAATGCAAGATCCATTGCTTGCACTCCTCGGGAACCGGCATTTCCGGCGTGGCCGGCATAGAGTCATAACGGTAGAGGTTTCCTATTTTACCTCCCAGTACATCGGCATAGAAGTTTGCTGCTTCTTCAGCCTGACCATTGAAAACAAGATAAGATGTAAGTTTCATATTCTCTGCTATTTATTGGTTTCTCTGCAAAGATACACCTGCCTACTGACAACAGTATGTCAGCAACTTTTCAAATGTACAGAAAAAATACAAACGTAATACAAATGAGCCTTGCAGGCCAGGCTAAAGCCGGACAGTTAATCGGATGCCCGTACCTTATACAATTTAATGTCCGGGATAGTAATTACTTTATCCGGGTTCTTTAAATAGATGTTATGCGTCCACCAACTGATTTCAGCCTGGGTATAGATCAGTTCATTTGTACTTTTATTGTAATTAGCCGATTTAATATCGTGCGCCGTATCCAAGGGAGCAAATGGGTGGAATTGCTCTTCGCCGATATGGAAGATACTCACAC
The DNA here is from genome assembly GCA_031555145.1 of Tannerellaceae bacterium. Classification (GTDB taxonomy): domain Bacteria; phylum Bacteroidota; class Bacteroidia; order Bacteroidales; family Tannerellaceae; genus JAJDIA01. The sequence goes on from JAVBUR010000043.1 coordinate 19,355, forward strand.
CATGATGGTCGGAAACCAGCAACTCATCATCAGAGACAGGCATGAGCTCATGGCCGCCTTCGCTGGGAATCGTCCAGCTTCGTTCCAGTTTAAGCCGGGGAGAAGAACTGTCCCAATCGACTAAGGAATACTCTCTTAACTGATCATATCCCAACGCATAATAGCGATTCCGCTTTTCCATCCAAACACTCCCGTGTCCTGAATAGAGACTATCTTTAAATAGTACGACTTCCGGTTGGTTGATGTCATAGATTTCGATGCTATTGCCTTTGGGATGGGTGGAAAGGGCTACCGCGATTTTGTTGCCAGGTAACAAATCCGCCGAATGCGCCATAGGGGCATAGGCATAGAAAAGGCATTTTTTGGTTGCCCGGTCTACCAGTACCACTCCCCCGCTGGAGGCGGTGAGCAACAGTTTTGTTTGATGATCGACAAACTTACATTCATCCATCGTTTGCAAATACTTCTGATAGACATCCGGCGCCTGGCCTTGCACATCCGTATTCGCCCATTGCCAGAGAATATCGACATGCTCACCCCCGGATTTCTCTTTATCGATAATCCATACTTTATTATCGCCACACAAGAGTAACTCATGGGGCGCTTCAAAAACAGCGAAGTTCTTGATCTTAGGTGTTGCCTTCGATTGGATAACAGTCAACTTGATTTTTTCCAGTGCCTGCTTCGCGAAAACGTCTATATGCTTATGGCCGATATTACTTCCCTGGGCAAGTGTCGTCCATTTTCCGTCAGCATAACCGGACAACTGATACTCCAATACGCGTTCGCCGAAAGCAATATCTTCTTGTATAATGACCCGGTCAATGGCGGTTGGCTCTTGAAATGGAATGACATACTCAAGCCCTTCGCCGGAAACAGCCTGCAGCGGTGTTGAAAAGTGCTGCTTAATCGCCTCACCAAATTCCGTGATACGTTCGACATCGGCATCCGGGATTAGCCCGCTGTCATCGACAACAATCCCCAGCAACATGTTCGTATTCCGACCGACACTGGTGATGTATTTTGTCATTAATTCATCCACCGTAAACATCATGTTGTCTTGACCGGCCTTCCAAAACCACCCTCCCTGGAAAGAATGGTTCCATCGTAACGTAAAATCAGATTCTCCCGGGCACCAAAACAAGCCATCCGGATTGCCGTTCAACCCCTCAACTACTTGGGTGCCGTCGGCATTCGTGGTAGAATCAGCGGTAGCCCAACACGGATAAGGAGCAACACCTTCTTCATTACCTACCCAACGTACCAGGTTGGGATGCCCGTAAGGTCCCTGAAAAGCGACAGCATTCGGTTGCAGTTTTTGCACCAACGACAACACATCGGCTCCACCACGCTGTGGGGATAAAACGCCCCCGTCAAACCAAATCTCAAATAGTTCTCCATAATTACTCCAAAGTTCCGTCAGTTGTTGAATAACAATTTTATTGTATTCTTCTTGCGAGACGGGGCTTCCTTCCTGTACTACACCGGGATTATCGACATGCAGATAACCGTTTGCCGAAGTACTGGCATAGATCCCCGGCTTTATATTGTACTTTTTGCAGGATGCCACAAAGTCTTTCACAATATCGCCTTTCCCGTCACGCCAAGGAGTGTTCTTCACACTGTATGCATGCGCATCTGTTGGCCATAAACTAAAACCACTACAATGCTTGGCCACTAATACGGCATACTTGGCTCCGAGTTTAGATGCCGTTTCGAGCCATTGATCCGTATCCAGATCGGTAGGATTAAAAACGGAAGCATCCGGATGGCTTCCCCACTGGCGGAAATCATACTCATTCTGGTATACCGGCATATCAAAATGGATCAATACCCCTATTTCTGTATCCGCCCAAGCTTGTTGAATCGCATTCGGGCAAACGACATCTACTTCTCCTTTAGGCTGTACACACCCCAAAGCAAGTAAAACTATAACTAAAAACGACAGTGTCTTCTTCATAATTTACTTATTATCTGGTTATCATTCCTCTGAGCAAAGATAGTAGTTCTGCGGTTAAGCCCCTAAAATAAGTGGCAAATTATGTGCCTAAGTCCAAGAGAAACTGAAGCGGTATTCATACCTGGCTGTCTCTTTACCACTGATGCGGTGGAGTGTAAAAAAACATTGTCCAATTTTTTAATAAGACAATTTTACGAACAAAAATATCATTGAATTGAAGTCGATGCAAATAACATGAACTACTCATCGGAGGCAGGTGTACTTTATAACAAGGATAAAACAGTTTTATGTACATATCCTCCAGGAAAAGGTGATAACATATAGTATTGGTAGTTATTGTGTTTTTTTGAGTGAAGAAAAATCTTGATTTAAGGCATTGAAAAGACATAGGCAACACATAGGCAACACATAGGCATATCGAAGGCATTACGAACACACACCAGGGATGACTTATAAGAAACTGTATTTCAGTTAATTAATCGATATTAGACACGGTTATTTCCAGAAAGATAGATTTTTTCTTATTGTATTTTTTCCTATAGAGCGATTTGTTATAACAGAAAAATTTCATGTTGTACAGAATATGAAGATACGCGGGAGAAAAAAAAGGAACTCCTGAAATTCGTTTGAATTTCAGGAGTTTATTTGTTTTTGCCTTGCAACTTCGTGATTTGCCTGGGGCTCGAACCCAGGACCCCATCCTTAAAAGGGATGTGCTCTACCTGCTGAGCTAGCAAATCTCCGGATGCATTATTGGAATGCGGGTGCAAAGGTAGAGTTATTTTTTTAATATACAATAAAAAAGGACGTTTTTCCTTATTGGTCACCACTTATTTGCTCGCGCTTCCATTCGCGTTCGCGTTTAATACGGTCTTCATCACTGTTTTCCATCAGAATGAAACGTTTGTAGTACGACAGACAGAGGGTGGTAAGCGGTAAGGCGACGATCAGTCCGACGAAGCCCAGCAGCGTTCCCCAAATAGAGAGCGACAGCAGGATAATGGCCGGGTTCATTCCCATCGCCTTGCCCATAATACGGGGGGTGAGGTAGAGGTCCTGTATCACCTGTACCACTCCCATCACAAGGACGGCCAGCCCGAATATTACCCAGAAACTCTGTCCCGTCTCCGCCGAACGCAACAGGCTCAGCAGAATGATCGGAATCAACCCGATGGTTTGTAGATACGGAATCAGGTTCAGCATTCCGATAAACAACCCGAGCGTAACTCCGAGCGGAAAATCAATAATGCGGAAGCCGATCGCAAACAAAATCCCCACGCAGAGGGCAATCAACGACTGTCCACGGAAATACCGGTTCATATTTGCTTCTACATCATCAGCCAACCCTTCCACGAACGGACGGTAGCGTTCAGGAATAAGCTTCTTCCATCCATCGGCCAGGAATTCATAGTCGAGCAGGATAAAGATAAAATAAAGCATGATAATGAACACAATAGTAATACTCACCAGAACAGAGAACGTATTCGACAACAAGATCCACAGCTTGGGGGCGATTTGCTTGATGGCATTCAGCACATTCTCCTTGTTCAGGATATCCATCAACTGGTTGACGTCGAAATTGGTTTGCAGGTATTGTATCCAGCTCTCGGGAATAAAGGGGATATACCCATCACGCAGGTTGTAGGTATTGATCAGCGCCAGCGTCTTTTCCCCTTCCTGAATGATAGAAGGAACGACCAGGACGGCCAGCAGAGCCAACAGGCAGAATAGCGAAAGCAGCACGGCGGCAATCGACAATATCCGGCTTCTGAACTTCAACCGATACTGGAAAAACTTTACCGCCGGTTGCATCAGGTAGGCAAACAACCAAGCGATGAGGAAAGGCAACAGGGCATTACGCAACAAGGTCACCAGGTAAAGCCCACCTGCCACAACCAATATGCTGAACGTGATCCGAGCGACGCGATCGAAAGTAAAAGGCTTATCAAACAGTGGATTCATAACATATTCTCTATCTTTGCTATGCACAAAGATATGAAAAGGCTTCCGAAAAATCGCCCATATTAGACGGAATAGCGTAAGTGTGTTATAAAGATAGTTGTCCTTTGACTGTTTTCATCCAGGTGGCCTTTTTCCATAGCCATTCTAATGGACCCTGGCAATGTGAACGAAGCCACCAACGACAAAAAGAAAACTGCAAAAGGAATACGCTTATACCGATAAGGAAACAGGCGGTAATACCGGTATACCGGTAAAGTCCCAGTCCCCAATTGTAAAACAAAAATCCTCCGATCAACGATTGCGACAGGTAATTTGTCAAACTCATACGTCCATAAGGAGCTAATTGATGAAGAATGCGTCTACACGTTGTCAGGTAATAAACAAGTATGACGCCGGCAAACAGTATGCCGGTAAATGCGATATTGGCAAGTGATGTAAGCAAAAGGGTGGAAGGAACAAGTAGCGCTTCCCGGCTGATAAAGTCGGGAAGTATAGCCGCCAAACCATGCATCGGAAAAAAGGTGATAACGGCGATGATGAATACGTTCATCCACAGCCGTATGTTTTTTTCTGAATAGAGAAACAGCTGGCTACGTCCTATGAGCATACCGGTAATAAACAGTCCTGCGGTTTGAGTCACTCTTCCATGCAATAGCATCCAGCCCATATTAGCCACATTGCCCGTCCAGATGGTAGTTTTGCACAGTTCAAGGAAAGAACCTTCCCGCTGAGCGATATTGACGATCTCCCAGTATGGGGCATCAAGCTGGGCATTCATTGTAAATGCGGGGTTGATAAGTGCATAAATGAGTTGCATCCATTCAAAAGGTTGCAGTAAAAGAACGACCGCTATAAGCATGGCTGTGCGGGTAGAAAGACGACAGACCGCGATCAACACATAACCAAGCAAGGCATAGAGCACCAATATCTCACCGGGGAATAAAGTCGAATTGATGCAGGCTATCAGAAAAAGCAACACTAACCGCCAGGCAAACCGTCCACGAAAATCCTTTCCTTTCTCTCTTTGTGAGTTATCTTGTATAAAGAAACTGAATCCAAAAAGCAACGCGAAAATACAGTAGGCCTTACCGGAGAAGGCAAAAAATACACTGTCCCAGATCACCCGGTCCGTAAACAGCAGAAAGTTACTGGTTTCTTCCGGGAAACTATAGAGACTGAATCGTTCGATAAAATGGATAAGGGTAATTCCCATTACAGCAAAACCACGTAATACATCGGCTATTTCTATGCGATTCGTTTGGGTTTGCGTAGTAGATAAGTGCATGCTCTTTAGAATTTAGAATTAAGAATAATCTGTTATAGGGTTGCAAAACTACATTATTTTTTTCTCATATGGCCTCCTTTAGTCCGGAACGTATGCCTGTTTGCTGCATTCTGTCTATACTAAAGTTTGCATTCAAATAGACAATAGCTACCTTTGCATACAGGTAATAGAGCTATCTGACGTATGATAAACTTCCTGTAAGATAATGTGTATGAAACGAAAAATAACCGGTATAGGCTGCTTTTTTCTCCTTTTCGCCGCCTTGCAGGCACAAACGCCACCCCCTGTCAACCGCTTCCTGCAAGCCCCTTTTATGAAAGGGGCCACTTTCTCGTTGGTGATCACTGACGTGCAAAGCGGCAACACCGTCTATCAATACGACGCCGACCGCGAGGTAACGCCTGCCTCCGTACTAAAACTCGTCACCACTGCCGCCGCGCTGGAATTGCTGGGCGAAGACTACCGCTTCCCCACCTCGCTGGAATATGACGGGGAGATCGCCGGTGGCATCCTCAACGGCAACCTCTATATCAAAGGAAGCGGCGATCCGACCCTCGGATCTGAACATACGGCTGCCGACCGCAGTTCATATACCCCCTCCCAAAACACCTTTATCCCCGCCTGGATCGCGGCATTGAAGAAAGCCGGGATACAAGCGGTTAACGGCTCCGTCATTGCCGACGAGAGCCTGCTCGATACCGAAGGACTCGCCCCCAAGTGGGTGAACGAAGATATGGGCAACTACTACGGTGCCGGGAGTTACGGCCTCAATGTATTCGACAACCTCTATCGCCTCACACTACGGACAGGTGCCGCCGGCAGCCGTCCGGCGATCACCGGCTGCGACCCGGACATGGGCGACCTCCGTTTCCACAACTACCTGAAAGCCGCTACAGTATCGACCGACAGCGCCTTTATCCTCGGAGCCCCTTTCACCGCTGACCGGTCGCTCTACGGTATAGTGCCTGCCAACCGCAGCGCGTATACGCTCAAAGGCGATATCCCCGATCCGGCCCTCTTCCTCGCCACCTACCTGACCGGCAGCTTGCAGGAGGAAGGTATCACCGTCAGCGGCCCGCCCACCTGCTACCGCCTGTTGGCCGAAGCCGATGCCTGGAAACCCGGGAAACGCAGCACCCTATCGACTACCTATTCGCCTACGCTGGCCGAAATCATCCGTATCACCAACCACGTCAGCCATAACCTCTATGCTGACGCCTTGCTAAAGAAACTCGGACAAAACTACCAGCCCCAGCCGGGCGAGTATCTCTCCTCCTTCGGCAAAGGCATTAAAGCGGTAGCGCTTTATTGGAAGAAGAAAGGGATAGACACCTACCCCCTCCGCATGTACGACGGTAGCGGACTGGCGCCTGCCGATAAGGTATCCGCCCGCTTCCTGAGCGACCTGTTGGTATACATGGCGATCCGCTCGACCGATCCGGCCACATATCTCCGTTCCTTTCCGCAAGCCGGCGTGGAAGGATCGGTACGCAACTTCCTCAAAGGCACAGTGCTGCAAGGAAAAGCACGGTTGAAAAGCGGGGGGATGACAGGTGTACGCAGCTACGCCGGTTACCTGACGCAGAACGGCCGGCAGTACGCCGTAGTCGTCTTCGTCAACAACTACGCCTGCGAAGCGAAGGTGTTGCTTCCGGCAGTCGAGCAGATGCTCACCAGCCTGTGTTCAAATCTTGGGCAATAGGGAACGCTGCGCCAGAAATTCGAAGAATTTATCCTTATAACTGTCTGAGATCGGGATATATTCCTTCCCGAAGACAATACGGTTGCGTTCGATCACCTTGATCTTCTCCGGTTGCACGATAAAGGAACGGTGCACACGGACAAAGCGGCTTTCGGGCAGCAGGTCTTCCATCGTCTTCATACTCATCAGCGAGAGGATCGGACGCGCCTCTCCATCGACATATATCTTGACGTAATCCTTCAACCCTTCGATATAGAGGATATTACGGAGTTCGACCTGCACCAGACGGTACTCGGTCTTGATAAAGATACTTTCGGCCTCCTCCTTCTCCCGGGCCATAGCAGTAGCGGCCGTAGCAACGGGTACTTCCTCAGGCTGCTTGCGCAGCATTTCATACCATTGCAGGGCTTTGTTGGCCGACTTCAGGAAATCGGGATAGTTGATCGGCTTCAGCAGATAGTCCAACGCATTCACCTTATAACTGTCGAGCGCATACTGGTCGAAGGCCGTGGTAAAGATGATACGCGTCTCGGCCTTAAGTATCTGCGAGAATTCCAACCCGCTCAACTCTGGCATCTGGATATCCAGAAAGAGCAGATCGACCGGATGGTTGGTCAGTTCCGACAAGGCATTGAGGGCACTGTTATACGTCCCTTGCAATTGCAGGAAAGGCGTCTTGTTCGCATAGCTTTCCAGCAGGCTGACAGCCAGCGGTTCGTCGTCGATAATGGCACAGGTGAGTATCATAAGGCAGTTTCATTTACGTGGATGGATAGATAAGAGCGGTAGTTGCCTTCCTCCGGTCCGCATTCATAGGTATAATGATCCGGATAAAGGAGCGAAAGGCGGCGGCGGAGGTTGACCAGCCCAATACCTGAGCCGCTCTTATCCTGTTCGCTGTCTTTATGGAAGTCGCTGTTCAAGATCGTACATTCGACCCGGTCGCCTTCCTGACCGATATGGATATGGATAAACGAAGGCTTATTATTGCTCACCCCATGCTTGAAGGCATTCTCGATGAGCGAGATGAACAGTAGCGGCGCAACCAACGTACCGGGCGACAAGCAACCGATGTCCGTTTTCAGTTCTACATGCTGCGGCAAGCGGATGCGCATCAGTTCGACATAGTTCCGCACAAAGTCGAGATCTTTGCCCAATGGTACCAGTGGCTGGTTGCTCTCATACATCACGTAACGCAGCATACGGCTCAGCTCATGCACCGCCTCCTGGGCCTTCTCAGGGCTGAAGGCGATCAGACTGTATATATTATTTAATGTATTGAACAGGAAGTGCGGATTAAGCTGGCTTTTGAGGTTTTGCAATTCGGCTTCGCTGCGGCTACGTTCGAGTTCCTTGCGTTCAGCCTCCATCGTGTACCAGTTACCAGTCATGCGGAACGATACCGCCAACGCCGCAATCAGACAGTAGATACTGAAGAAAGCCAATACAAAACCGATATGTTCCATGATACTGGGATCATACTCATGCGGCGGCCGGCCGCCTTCCGGAGGAATCGGTATCAGACCCTGCACATAATACACAGCGGCCAACAAGCCGAGGATCAGTACCGTATTCACAAGCAGGAAGCGGTAGGTCTGCTTTGCAAAGAGGAACCGCTTCACCAAATACAGGTAATTCACATAGAACAGCAGTGTGAACGAACAGATCGTGACCAGGAAATGCATGTACTTGCTCAGGGGGATCACCGTGGAGTCCCGCCCTGTAAACAGGAACGGGAATCCCAGGAACATCCCCCAGGCGATGATATGGATCAGTCCGCCCCACCGTTTGGGCGAAGCTGTTGTAATGGCTGACTGTGTGGCTTCTTTCGCTTTCATTTCACAAATATAGAAAGATGAATCAATGCTTTATCAGATAAAGGAGGAATATTTATTCATACCGGATGGCTTCGATCGGGTCGAGTTGTGCTGCTTTCTTCGCCGGATACCAGCCGAAGAACACACCGGTAAACGTACAGACCACGAACGAGAGCACTACACTCCACCATTGCACGGCTGCCGGGAAGGAGGTAAACGCGGCGATCAAGGCCGACAGCCCACCTCCGAGGAAGACGCCGATAATCCCGCCCGTCACACTGATCATAATCGATTCGATCAGGAACTGTGCCAATATATCCCGGCCTTTGGCGCCGATACTCATACGGAGGCCGATCTCGCGGGTACGCTCGGTGACCGACACATACATGATATTCATAATCCCGATCCCACCTACCAACAACGAGATACCGGCCACGGCTCCGAGCAGGATGGTGAGCATATCCATCACGCCCGACATCGTTTTGCTGAGTTCTTCCATGGAGCGGATCGTGAAGTCGTCGTCCTGGTCATCCCGCAGTTTATGGTTGCGGCGGAGAAGTTCGGTGATCTCGTCGATCGCCTGTTCCGTATATTCTTCCTTGATGGCCGAGGCGTTGATACCCTGCAGGTGGGTAATGGCCAACACACGCTTCTGGATGGTGGTGAAAGGCGCCAGGATCAGGTCGTCCTGGTCCATGCCCATACTGTTATACCCTTTGCTTGTCAACACCCCTACAATCTGGAAAGGGATCTTGTTGAAGCGGATCACCTTGCCGACGGGGTCCTCCCCATTGGGGAAGAGTTCGTCGACCACCGTCTTACCGATGACGCACACCTTGGCGGCGGCATTGATATCCTGTTCGGTAAACATATCCCCATCGTCGACCGACAGTCGGCGGATCTCCAGGTAGTCCTGGTTCACGCCATACACTGTGGTCGGCTTGTTGTTGGCGCCATAGATAGCCTGCCCGCTGCTGTTCACTGTCGGCGAAACGGCAGCCAGGAAACGCGTCTCCTCTACAATACTCTTATAGTCGTTCATCTTCAGCGTCTCCATGGCCGACGCACTCTGTCGTACACCGCCACGCATATCGGCTCCCGGCTGGATCATGATCAGGTTGGATCCCATTTCGGCGATCTGCGACTTGATACTCTCTTTCGATCCCTGCCCGATGGCCAACATGGTAATCACCGAAGCCACACCGATAATAATACCCAACATGGTGAGGAAAGCCCTCATCTTGTTGTTGGATACGGCCTTCATGGCGATCTTTATTAAGTTTGTTCCGTTCATTGTCTTTTACTTTTTTGCGAACCCATTAATCATTCTTGCGGATCAGTCCTCATTCTTCGGTAGCTTCGCCAGTGCTTCGGCGGCCGAAAGGATCTTATTGTTTGTCGTATCACTTACCACCCGTCCGTCGCGCAGCAGGATGTTACGGCCGCTGTATTGGGCGATCTCGGGGTTGTGGGTCACAAAGATGATGGTACGTCCTTCGGCATGCAGGCGTTGAAACAGTACCAGGATGTCATAACTCGTACGGGTATCGAGGTTACCGGTTGCCTCATCCGCCAGGATCACTGCCGGATCGTTCACCAGGGCACGGGCAATGGCGACGCGTTGCATCTGCCCGCCCGACATCTGGTTGCTCTTGTGCTGCAGGCGGTCGCCCAGGCCGACGGCCATCAAGGCGTCGACTGCCTTCTGCCGGCGTGCCGAAGCGCTGTACGACGGGTTGTACATCAACGGCAGTTCCACGTTCTCCACCGCCGTGGTCTTTGCCAGCAGGTTGTAGCTCTGGAATACGAAACCGATCTTCCGGTTGCGCAGCGTGGCACGGGAGTTCTTTCCCATCGTACGGACCGACACACCATCGAGGTAGTAGTCTCCTTTAGTCGGCGTGTCGAGGCAACCGAGCGTATTCAGCAGCGTACTCTTTCCCGAACCGGAGGTGCCCATGATGGTCACAAACTCCCCTTCGTGGATGGTGAAGGAAACACCACGCAGGGCGTGGACCGTTTCATCACCGACAACGAAGTCGCGGGAAATATTATCAAGTTTGATGATCTCTTTCATACCGTTGGATGTTAGCGCGGGGCATTACCTCCGCCGTTACCATTACCGTTACCTTCGCTCTTGCTTTCGTCGTCGCTCTTATTTTTTTTGTTCTGGCTTCCCGGAGGACCCGGCATGAATGGGTTGCGGCTTCCTCCGGCGGCCATCTGCGGACCTACGTTTTCAAGGCCGGTAACCACTTCTTCACCATCGATCAGTCCATCTACGACTTCCACCATATTGAGGGTCGACGAGCCAGTGGTGATCACCTTCGGTTGCAGTTCCTGTCCTACCCTCTTCCATACGATCCGTTTACCGGCCGGGGCTTCCTTCGACGCGTCTTTTACCGTCAGGTTCAGGGCATCCAACTGGGCTTCGTCCGGAATAAAGCGCAAGGCTTTGCTAGGAACGGTGAGCACATCGGGACGTTCGAGCGTATAGATCGTCACCGTGGCGGTAAGACCCGGTTTGAGTTTCAGGTCGGGGTTGTAGGCGCTGACCACTACTTCGTAGGTGACTACGTTCGAGGTGGTGGTCGCTTCGAGCCGTACCTGCGTCACCTTGCCTTCGAAGATATCATCCGGGTAGGCATCCACCTTAAAGGTCACCTTCTGGCCTTCTTCCACCTGGCCTATGTCGGCTTCATCCACATCGGCAATGACGCGCATCTGGGTGAGGTCGTTGGCGATGGTGAACAGCGTCGGCGTACTGAAGCCGGCGGCCACCGTCTGGCCTTCTTCCACGGCGCGGTTGATCACGACGCCGTCGATCGGGCTCGTAATGATGGCATATTGCAGGTTACGGTCAACCTTGACCATGTCCGACTGGTTGCGCTCGTAGCTCTGACGGGCTTTTTCGTAATTATAGGTAGCCGTTTCGTAGTCGGTATCGCTGATAAGTTTCTTTTCATACAGTGTCTTGCTACGGACAAAGTTCTTTGTCTGATAATCGTACTCGGTCTTACTGCTGGCCAGGTCGGCTTTCTTCGACCGTTGTTCGGCCAGGAGATTGATCTTATCCATTTCGGCGATCAACTGTCCTTTCTTTACTTCGCTGTTAAAGTCGACATAGATTTTGTCGATAATACCCGATACCTGCGTACCGACTTCTACTTTGATAACAGGCTCGACCGTTCCGGTAGCGGTCACCACGTTGGTGATCGTTGTCCGCCCGACACGTGCCGTATCCAGCCGCAACGCCTTGGCAGCCGATTTACCCAACAGGAGAGGCAGGCAGGCAAGCACTACCACTGCAACGACGACTCCGATAATTACTTTCTTCTTTTTCATATCTGATGCTTTTTTATTGTTCAAATGGTAATAGGCTCCTTCTGGTAGATGTGGAGCAACTGGATGCTCATGATCGCCATGTATTTACTCTGCAACACTTCCTGTTGGGAGTTGAGCAGGTTGTTCTTCTCGGTGAGCAGTTCGAGGGTGTTCTTCATCCCGAGATAGAATTGTTCCTGGGTGAGGTTGAAGCTTTTTTCGACATACTCCAGGCGTTCGTTGGCCGAGAGGTATTGTGTCTGTGCTGAGGTGGCGTCGAGATAGACTCCTTCGACGGAGCGCAACAGGCTCTTCTGCGTATTCAGCAGGTCGAGTTGGCTGGTGGTGACGGCATAACGCGCCTTGTTGACCGACGTCTTGTTCTGCCGCTGGCTGTAGATAGGGATACTCAGGGTGAGGCCTACGCTTTCGTTGAACTTGTTCCATATCTGGGAGCCGAAGGTATAGTCCGTGCCGGAAAGGTGGCCGGTACCGATACCGGCGTTGAATGAGAGCGAAGGCAGGTAACCACCCTTGGCGCGCTTCACTTCCAGTTCGGCCTTGTCGATAGCCAATTCGCCGCTACGTATTTCGGGCATTACGGCGAGAGAGTTCGCATAGATATCCTGTTTGTCGGGCAGGGGGACGACTACGTTGCTGTCGGTCAGTTCGGGGACCTCCAGTGCCATCTCTTCCATGATATCGAGTTCAAGCAATTGCTTAAGCTGGAGTTTATACGTGTCGAGGTTCTTGCGGGCGACCACGAGCTGATACTTATCGGTACTATACTGGCTCTCCATCTGAGCCAGGTCGACCGGCGAGATGGAGCCGGCCTTGAGGAGTTCTTCCGAACGGTCGCGCTGCGCCTTGGATACCTCCACCGTGTTCTCGTTGATGCGGATGGCTTCGATGGCATAGAGCACCTGCATATAGGTTTGGACGAGGGAGATGCGGATATCGTTCTCGCTCTGTTCGATGCTCAGGCCGTTCACTTCGTCCTGGATCTCCTGCTGCTTGATGGCGTTCGAGCGGCGACCGCCGTCGAAGAGTGTCCAGTTGGCGTTCACGCTGTAGTTGCCACTGTAGCTGTTGTTGTTCATCGTCTCGCCTGAAGGATAGTTGACGAAGCCCTGTGTAACCGACGCCGACAGCGAAGGGAACAACTGTGCCTTCGCCTGTCTGGTATCTTCTTCGCCCGAGAGCAGGTTGACTTTACTTTTCTTCACCTGGATGTTCTGCTCCAGGGCATAGTTCAGACAGTCGGCCAACGTCCAACGGTCGGGCTTCTGCTGTGCCTGTGTTCCTGTTGCCGTCAACAGGCATACGAGCAATAAGAGAATGGAATACTGTTTCATATACGATTATTTTGCTTTCACGATAACGGAAGCAAAAGTATCATCCCCCTTCTCCCCTGTCAAACACATTATATAGATCGGTCGAAGCAATAGACAAAGCCCACTTTTCAGCCGATTAGGGGATGGTTTCCGATTCGTCGATGATCCCGGGGAATTTGTCGATCATTTGCCTGCAATTGCTTCAGATATGTCCGAAATTGAACATTTTTGTGTGGGTGAATACCGCGTCAGCGGTATCGTGTTGGTAGCCGTGGGTGCAAGCCCACGGACATGTAATTGGATTGTGTTTTATGCGCCGCGTCAGCAGTGCCGTGTTTGTAGGCCGGCACCGCTGACGCGGCGCATGATAATTGTTGTTATTCTAATTGACCGTGGGCTCGGCTTCACCAGCACCCACGGCTACGAACACAATGCCCGTGACCGGGCATTCATCGTCGCGGCGAACACCCATTACTTTCAAATTTTGTTGCTTTTGAATGTCGGGGATAGGGATAAAAAAAGCGGATGTCCGTGGGGGCATCCGCTTTAGGTTTATCTGAAATAACAGGTGTTATTTGATCAGGCTGGTGAAGTCAGCGTTGGTCACATACTTCGCAAATTCGAGATCCTGGGCAGCTTCTTTAGCCATGGATCTGTCTTTAGCGATGGATGAGCGCAGGTTGCTGATTACACCGGCAGCGTTGTTGGTGCGGGCAGCTACAACAGCTTTCAGGTAGTCTGTAGTAGCATCCGGGTTCGCAACGGCATCCAATGTCTGCTGAGCCTTGCTGTAGTCTTTAGACAGCAACTGAGCCAGAGCAGCGTTGTTGCTCTTCAGTGAACCGAAAGAGTTGGCAGCCTTTGCATAGTCACCCTGTTCGAGAGCCAATACGCCAAGGGCTTCGCTCAGTTCGTTTACGCCGGAAGCGCTACCGAACAACTGCTGAGCTTTAGATTTGTCACCCTTTGTCAAAGCGATCAAACCGAGGTTCATGTTAGCTTCGGGGTTAGACTTAACCGAGTTAGCTTTGTTGAACAGTTCTTCAGCCTTAGCCAGGTCGCCTGCTTTGAAACGCATCATACCCATGTCATTCCATGTACGGTAATCGCCAGGATACAGTTCGGCAGCTTTCGTGTAGATCGCTTCTTTTTCAGTAGCATTGTTGGTCAATGTAGCAGCATACAGAATTTCTTCTACAGTGAGGGCTTTCGGGTTGCTCTTAGCCAGTGAGCTGATTTCGTCGTCAGACTTACCAATAATTTCGATGTTGGCAGTCAAACGAGAACGACGCAGTTGCGGCAGGATTTCGTCAGCCAGTGTGCTGAATACAGAAGAGATGTTCTTGATTTCTTTTTCACGTTGTTCCGGATCTTTGTACATAGACAGCACGCGGAGTACGAGGTCTTTGTCCTGGATGCTTGATTTGGAAACCAGTTCCTGGAAGCCTTCCCAGTCCTGAGCGGTATAACGAGCGTCAACCGGCACGTCTACTTTCTGTTTCTTCAGTTCTTTAGCCAGATACTTAGAGGTGTTTTCTTCACGTCTTTCAGCCAGGCCGGTGTTCAGTTTCACACCACCATCAGGAGAAGCATACGCAGAGATCTCGATAGCTACATTCTGATTCGGAGCTTCGTCGGCATTCTTCACCAGGTTCTTCCAGTCGGAGATTTCCTGCTTGCCCAGTTCTTTCGAACGGAGTTCAGCCTGCTGGATAAGGAACATGATGTTAGCATCGTGCGCTTCCTTGATGATGCGTTGGAACTTGTCAGCACCGATAGCCGGTGTCGCTGTTCCGGCGTTAGCCAGTTCGGAAGTAGCAACCACGCCGTCACCGATCTTTACATCAGGCAGTGCAACGGTTTTACCTTTAATCTTGGCATCGAAAGTCAGATACAGTTCCGACTTCTTCATTTCGGGTTTATAAGCAAAAGAAGACTTCATAGTCACGTTTCCACCGGCAGCCTGCGGGATCACCTGGTTGTTACCTTTTACTTTTTCACCCTGATAGGTATAAGCAGTTCCCCATGCTTCGCCTCCGGCATAACGGAGTACCGGCGTTACGGTTACGACTGCATTCTTGTTAAACCATTTAGCGGGATACGTAGCGTTGATAGTTACGGGCACCTGACCTCCAATAGCTTCCAGCGGTTGCGGTTCAGCCTTGATGTAATCGGAAGCCAACGGTTTCAACTTGTTTGAACAAGATGAAAAGGCTAAAATTGCAGCCATCATCAGAAATGGCAAAAAAAGCTTTTTGTTCATAATTTGATGTAAGTTTAAATGTTATATATAGATTTAATTACTTCCCTACCTGACTATCTTAACATACATGCAAAACTAAACCTTTTTTTATTACAAGAGGTATAGATTCGGCAAAAACTTTCCCATTCGGGACGATTTCCACCGTATGCGGTAACACAGACTGTTCAGATCAAATCAAAACAGCACTTTTTGCGTATAAGCGACCCCTTGGCATACCACTTTTGCGACATGGAATCCACGGGAACCGGCCGGCATCTGCAACACCGTATAGGCCGAATGCAACCGGACATATTGTATTAATTTTCCGTCTGCCGTAAAGAGTTGACAGGTGCCTTCTTCCACTCCGTCGGGCAGGTAAATATGCAAGGTCTTCGTATCAGGGTTGACAGATATACGTGCAGGGGAAACAGGGGTAACCGCTTCGTTCCCTACCCGCCAGGTATAGCGGACCAACGGGTCGACATACAGGGATGTCTTGAACAGGATCGACGGAGAATCGGGAGCTTCCAGCCATCCGAGAGTGCTATTGACCCAGGTGGTATTTCGGGGTGTATCCTTGGTTTTCAGATTGTAGGTCGTAAAGTAGGTCTTCTCCGGAGCTGAAACGATCCGGTAGCTGATAAAGAACCGTCCGCTTACTTTTACGTTTTCTCCGAAATAGATAAAGCTTTCCTGTTTCCGGTTGAGGGGCTTTTCCGAATCCACGGCCTCTCCGTTCTCCATATTCCCATAGGTAGGGGTGAACTTTTCCGTGTACAGCAAGGTCTCCGGCTTCTGGCTCCCGGTGTATACCGAGACTTCCACATCCATCACAGCCGTATTCCCACTGGCCGATGAAACAAAGTAAGCGCCATACAGTGTGGCTTCCTGCGACACCTCATACATTTCCGCATAGTCGGTCACGCCATTGATATTATTTCCGAACAAGGGGATTGTGGCAGAACCGGAAAGCGTCGTTACCTGTACGGAATCTGTCGAGCCGCTGGCCCGTACATTACTCAACCGATACACATCCGCATGGGCATATGGATCCAGCCCCGGACATTCCAGGCGGCCCGTATTGCGTGGATCAAGCCAGTTCTTCAATTGCCGATCAGGAGCCGGATCAGCCGTCCAAGCCTGCGAAAGGGCAAAGAAGTAATCATTGACCGGCCGGGAACAACTGGAACTGCCGCCGGATAATCCTCCGATCACCCGTCCCTGGTTGTCGAACAACGGAGAACCGGAAGAGCCTCCGGCCGTACAGCCTTCCGTCCACTGAGAGACCAACCAATGGGCATCCGGGGCAAAAGGATAAGCGGAGGTATGGTAAGTCGTCAGTTGCAGTTCGCCATCAAACCAGCCGATCCGTTTAACCGAACTACCCGGATGATGAATATTGGTATAAAGGGGTGTCACCTTATCGGAGGCATTCCATCCGGCATAATACGGACGATAATAGTCGGGAGGCGTCTGCAACAGTTCCAACAACGCCATATCGTGTTCCTCGTTAACAGCATGGAAGAGGGTCGAAGCCATCGACATTTCCTCAGCACCCCGCAAGGCAGTATTGCACAGCGGACTTTCGTAGTTAAAGAAAGAAATGACCGTCCCCGCCATATAGGCATAGTCGGGGTCTTGCAGATAGAACTGTTCGTTCAGGCAATGGGAGGCGGTCAACAAATACGGTTTTTCGTCACCGGAGGTATTATTTACCAACACACCCGAACAGCCGGTTGTGCCGTCAACGATCAACAGCACGACGCTCCGCGCCAGCAAATCGGTCCCATCTTCTTCATTCACATAACAGATCGAAGGAGGAATGCAACTAAAGGTAGACTTGGTGTCCTGCGGTTCTTTTCCCCTGAAGTCACGATAGCCATGGTTCACCTCACCGACTTTCAACCGTCCGGCAAAAGCGACACCGGCAGGTTCCTGGTATTCGATAATCAGTTCGTCGCCATACACCGGGGCAACAGGTAATATACCCAAACTGGAATTGTTCAGGTGATTGAACGCACCGAGCACATGGCTCTGATCGCTATTATAGAGGAACAGCCGCGCCCCTTCGGGCAGTTCATATTCCGTAAACAATATATTAATAGAGAGCGCCCCTTCCGACCGGATACCTAACCGCCACACCCGTGTACCATCGGCCAGGAGGAAAGAAGTGCCCGAATTCGTCCGGTCGAAATCAGTCATAAATTTATAGGCAAACCGGTATCCGCTACGGAGGTCGCTCTCGTTCAGCGAGTCCCGACGCAATTCTTCAGCCACATCAAAAGCGGGCATATCTTCAAAAAAACGATACGAATCACTCTTGGTAAGGGCAAAGGGCAAAGGCTGTCCTCCGTGGCTGATCTGGGACAGGCCGGAGAATACAAACACCGTTAACAGGATCGTAGTTACAACTATCTTTCGCATGGTAGGGCAAATGTAACTTATTTTTTGAATGAAGCGCCCGTTTTGTATTGAATATTCTGTACTTTTGCCAATCTTATAGCAATATACTAATTCAAATAAAGATATCAATCTATGGCAACACCTCCGTTCAAGTATCAGGAACCGTTCCCCATGGGGAAAGACACTACCGAGTATTATCTGTTGACAAAAGAGCACGTTTCCATCGGCGAATTCGATGGGAAACCTGTATTGAAAGTGGAAGCCGAAGGCCTTACCCAATTGGCAAAAGCCTGTTTCCATGACGTGTCATTCTTCCTTCGCCCCGACCACCAGCAGCAGGTAGCCAATATCCTGGCTGATCCTGAAGCCAGCGATAACGACAAATATGTAGCTCTTACCTTCCTGCGCAACGCCGAAGTGTCGGCCAAGGGCAAACTGCCTTTCTGCCAGGATACCGGTACAGCGATCATCTCCGGAAAGAAAGGACAGCAGGTATGGACCGGTTTCGACGATGCCGAAGCGCTGTCGAAAGGAGTCTATGAAACCTATACGGAAGAGAACCTGCGCTATTCGCAGAATGTTCCCCTCAATATGTACGACGAAAAGAACACCGGCTGCAACCTGCCGGCACAGATCGACCTGTATGCTACCGAAGGCATGGAATATAAATTCCTTTGCATCGCCAAGGGCGGCGGTTCGGCTAACAAGACTTATCTGTTTCAGGAAACAAAGGCATTGCTGAACCCCGACACATTGGTTCCCTACCTGGTCGAAAAAATGAAGACACTGGGTACAGCCGCCTGCCCTCCCTATCATATCGCCTTTGCGATCGGTGGCACCTCTGCTGAAGCAAACCTCAAGACGGTTAAGATGGCTTCTGCCAAATATTACGACAACCTCCCGACCAGCGGTAACGAAGGCGGCCAGGCTTTCCGCGATATCGAACTCGAAAAGCAGGTATTGGAAGCCGCTTATGGCATCGGTCTCGGCGCACAGTTCGGCGGTAAATACTTTGCACACGACGTTCGCATCATCCGTCTGCCCCGCCACGGCGCTTCCTGCCCGGTGGGTATGGGAGTATCCTGTTCGGCCGACCGCAATATCAAGGCGAAGGTCAATAAAGACGGTATCTGGATCGAAAAGCTCGAAACAAATCCCGGCCGCCTGATCCCCGAATCCCTGCGCAATGCCGGTGAAGGTGATGCCGTAAAGATCAACCTCAACCAGCCGATGGCCGATATCCTGAAAGAACTCGACAAGTATCCGGTAGCTACGCGCCTGTCGCTGTCGGGCACCATCGTGGTAGGCCGCGACATCGCCCACGCCAAGCTGAAAGAACGCATCGACCGTGGCGAAGGTCTTCCGCAGTATGTCAAGGATCATCCGATCTATTACGCCGGCCCGGCCAAGACACCGGCAGGCATGCCCTCAGGTTCCTTCGGTCCGACGACAGCCGGACGTATGGACTCATATGTCGACCTCTTCCAGTCGGAAGGCGGTAGCATGATCATGATCGCCAAAGGAAACCGCAGCCAGCAGGTAACCGACGCCTGTCTGAAACATGGCGGCTTCTACCTTGGCAGCATCGGCGGCCCGGCTGCTATCCTGGCACAGGACAGTATTAAGAAAGTAGAATGCCTCGAATACCCGGAACTCGGCATGGAAGCTATCTGGAAGATCGAAGTAGAAAACTTCCCGGCCTTTATCCTCGTTGACAATAAAGGCAATGACTTCTTCAAACAGCTCAAACCGCGTTGCGTGAAGGCATAAGCCCCTGTCCTTATAGACATCGGAAACCCCGGAAAGAAGGTAATAAATACGGTTACTCTTTCCGGGGTTTCTCTATTTTCCCTACCTTTGAGTCTCGGTTTTTCAATAATAATGTTATCAAACAGGCTGTCATTGCTCAAGATATCATGCACTTATGTTATTTTTGCAATGAGAATAGGCAAAATGTCGAGATAAATCGACAGTACGACATTGATCGAAAACCGGGAAGAGATGACAACAAGACCGCCATACGCTTTGTTTTAAAAGATGTATGCCCTGCGGCATACTACTGTATATGTTATGTTTAACTAAATTGATTGCAAAATGAAAAAGTATTTAGCTGAAATGATCGGAACAATGGTTCTGGTACTCATGGGATGTGGTAGCGCCGTATTTGCCGGTACATTCCAACCTTTTGCTGCTGTGGGAACATTGGGGGTAGCATTTGCTTTCGGGCTTTCTGTTATCGCGATGGCCTACACAATCGGAAAGATCTCCGGTTGCCATATCAACCCGGCCATCACACTCGGGGTATGGTTGAATAAGGGAATGTCGGGCAAAGACGCCGTTAATTACATGATCTTCCAGGTAATCGGTGCCATTATCGGTTCTGCCATCCTGTTCGTACTGGCCAAAGATTCAGGCTCAACCACGACGCTCACCGGAGCCAACGGCTACACCGACATGGTGCCGGCGTTCGTTGCCGAAACCGTCTTTACCTTTATCTTCCTGCTGGTAGTACTTGGTTCTACGTCCAAAGGCGCCAACAACCAGTTTGCCGGTCTTGCCATCGGTCTTGCGTTGGTATTGATCCACATCGTTTGTATCCCCATCACTGGTACATCGGTGAACCCGGCACGTAGCATCGGCCCGGCCCTGTTCCAGGGAGGTGATGCACTGGCTCAGTTGTGGCTCTTCATCGTAGCTCCGTTCCTCGGCGCTGCCCTGGCCGCCTTCACCTGGAAAGCCATCGATACCGAACCGGCGAAATAAACTGTTCGTTTCAGTATAAAATACAAGCGGCCTGTCTCCCAATGGAGCAGGCCGCTTCTCATATCACCCCCTTTCCACTGGGGATTTTTCATATAATAGAAATTAGTCACGTAATATCCACATGATCTCATTTTCCGTATCACTACCACCAAACTGACTGGCTACGGCACTCACCACATTGGTGGTGTTGTAGTCGTATTCGGTTTGTGAATACATCCAGCGAACGGGCATTTTGTCGGCTGGAATATTCCGGTTGGATGCCGGATTGATAGGGATAACAGGATAACCCGTACGTCTGTACTCATAGTACGACATGAAAGGCGCTTGCAGGAAGTGAGCCAGGTATTTCTGTGTGATGATCTGTTTGATTTGCTGATCAGCCGTGGCTGCAAAGCTCACTCGTGACCCTTGCAGATACGTTGTGATGTAATCGTCGGTGATCTTCATGTTGTGATGATAATCCGGATTATCAAGCGTATTGCTGGCGGTGAACGTCATGGCGGCGCGGATACCTTCTTCGTAATACGATTTGGCATTACCCGTCAGAAAACCTCTGGCGACTGCTTCAGCCAGAATGAAGTTCATTTCGGCATAACTTAGCTTATAGGTCGGTTCACCGGTTGCTTCTTCGGTATAACGGGAATTGATCTGCGAAATATTCTTCCCTTCTACCGACGCCTGTATTTCGGCAAAGGTACCGGTAGCTTCCACTCCGAAGTAGGCGTTCCAGTCCGAAGAAGAGATGCCATCGGTTACCGATTTGGGGGAAGGCTTGGCATAATAGAACATCCGTCTGTCTCCATAGGCTTTCAGGGTGTCTATTACAATGGAAGTAGACTGTACGTAAACGAGATAGCTGTTCCCTTCTTTATAGAACGGATACTTTTCCTTTGAACGATCGGCATGCACCAACTGCAGATTATCGGCATTGGAGGTAAAGATCGGCCGACTTACGACTGCTTGGAAACGTTCTTTTATTTTCAGGTCGGTATCGCCCGCTTTCTTATACAGATCGGTCAGCAGCCTCAATTGGAACACGTTGACCGCTTTTCTCCATTTCGTCACATCGCCTTTGTAAACCGGGTCGCCATCAAAGTTATCGCCATTGGCAAACAAGCGGTCGGCCTCGTCAAGTTCATTGAGTAAACCAAGGAAGACGGACTTCTGGCTATCGAATACAGGTTCTACAATGCCGTTATCGCCCTGTAAAGCTTCGCTGTAAGGGATATCGCCAACGTTCATTGTCATCCGGTAGAATTTGTACACACGGATGAAGTGTCCGAGACCTTCATACGAATTCTTAAGCTTTTCACTGGTGGCAAAGCCGACCATCCGGTCAACGTTATTGAGGATATACATACCCGATTCGTCAAAGCGTCCCAGCTTATTGAACATGTAGTCGATATCGTTTTCTTCTGTCCAGGAAATATCCTTGCACAGCATTTTATCACGCATGAAACCTTTCGTATCACCGGTTTCTTTCATGATATTAAGAATCAAATTGGTAGCCAACATACCGGAGGTTACCCGCGTTGATACATCGGGGTTCGTATTGTAGTCTTCAAAGTTGCTGCAACTGTTGAGTCCGGTACCCATAACCAGCAAACCCGCAATACATACATATATGATGTTCTTTTTCATACTTCTTTCTATTTAAATTAGAATTCAACTTTCAGGTTCACACCCACATAGCGGATAGAAGGCGATGCAAGGTCGTCTGACGCCTTATCGGGGTCGGCAAACTTGTATTCCTTTGTCCATAACAACAGGTTCTGTCCGACAAAAGCCACGGAGGCATTCTGCATACCCAGCTTACCGGCCAGTTTCTTCGGCACATCGTAGTTGAGCGAGAGTTCACGCAATTTGATAAATGTTTCGTCAAGAATCAGTTGCGGACCTTGACGCCACTCTCCTTTGATGTAAGACTCATATGAAACCACCTGGGTATTCTTTTCAAATACACGGGTATCACTGACAATCCGTCCGTAGGCATCGTATGTAGCCGAACCGGATACAATCTTTACACCGTCGGCAACAAAGGTTTTATTGCCGTTGACAACTTCTTCGTATCGATACTGAGTGTCGGAATCTGGGTGTGCACCCGTTTGCCACATACTGCGATTGGTGGTAGAGTTTGACAAGCCTCCCACACGTCCGTCTACACTGACTGATAGCGTGAGGTTTTTGTATTTGAATGAATTGGTCAACCCCCACATCCAGTCAGGATCCGTGTTGCCGATCTTGCTATCGTAGTCACTCCGTTTCAAGAAACCGTTGAACAGAATAAGGTTTCCCTGTGGGTCACGCTGGAATTCCCTGGCTGTATACGGATCATATCGTGCCCCCTCATACACCCACAGTTTGTCCGGGCTGTATTTCTCATCGAGTTTGGCATAATACCTTCTGGCAAGTCCCCAGTTAAATGTGGCGTCCCAACGGAAATCTTTGTTTTGCACCGGAGTGGCATTCAATGTAATTTCCACCCCTTTCATTACATACTCTTCGTCGGTATTGATCAGGAGTTGCCTGTAGCCTGAGAGTGGCGACACATTCACCTTGGTGGTGTTGTTATAAGTCAGTTTATTATAGTAACTAAGATCCAGATTCAGGCGGTTGTTAAGGAAATGAACGGCAGTCCCCACCTCATAGGTACGGTTGGTAATCGGCTTTACATTACCCCGGAGATAGGTGGGATATTCTGCCGAGTTTAAACCGTTCCAAACGGAGTTGCTGATACTATAGGCCTGGTTAATATCGTAAATAGCAAGGTCGTTTTTAGAAACCGTCCACGAGCCTCTCAGTTTCCAGAAGTTCATCCATTCGGGCAACTGAATTAGTTCGGACATGATGACACTACCGCCCACAGAGGGATAGAAATAAGCATTATCATCCGTAGGCAGCGTAGACGACCAGTCGTTACGTCCGGTGATATCCAGATAGAACGTACTCTTGTAGCCTAACGTTAGTTTTCCAAACAAACTGTTCACCCGTTTGCGGTAGTTACTGACGGATACGGCATAGCCATTCACAGAAGCTTTCAATGAATAGAATCCCGGGATAGACAGACCGTCTTTGGTTCCCACTTCCTGACTTTTGGTGTTGTATAGATACATAGACCCCCCGAGCAATCCTTCGACAGAGAAATCGCCGAAACGTTGGTCGGCCATCAACAGGAGGTCGCTGTTAATCGTATACCCGTAGTTGTCTTGTTCCATATAGTATCCTTTATCTGTACCACCCCAGAAGCGCTGGGAGTTAATACCTAAAGGAGCCTGTTTCTGCGTCAGATTGATATAGAGGTCCATACCGGTACGGACCATTGCCTTCAGCCAGGGGGTTGCCTGGTAGTTAACCGAGAACATACCATTGGTTTTATTATTATCAACGGTATTTAGTTTCTCATACGCCATCAGGTAAGGGTTATCATACCAGCCGGCGTAATGCCAGTTTTGTTCCACATCTTTTTGAACCCAGTAGTCTTTGTATTCCCTGATGTCGTATTCCGGTCCGGTCCAAACCAGCAGGTTGTAGATGTATCCCTGGTTACCATATCCCTGCCCTACGGTATTGGGAGCGATTTGCTTGCTGTATGCCAACGTACCTTCGGCTGTGATTTTATCACCGATCTTCATTTCGCCACCGAGGGTGTATCTGAATTGTTGTGCTTTGGCATTCGGATACTGTCCTTTGTTGTATACATATGAGAAGGAAGAACGGATGCTTCCGTTTTCACCCTGTTGGGTAACACTGACAGTGGTATTACTGATTAAACTGAGTTCAAGGAAGTTATTAAAGTTGTTTTTCCCCTTTGAGGTCAATGGCATGTCGCGGTATTCTTTGGCGATTGGATCCCATTGGCTGTATACACGTCCGATATCGAGCTTATCACCCCATACTTCGTCGTCCGTATTGTATTTACCACCATATCCGGCACTGTAGGATGTTTGTACTTTCGGAATAGCCAGTGTACCGGCGTTAAACATATTACTGGAGTTCACCGTGATCCCGAACCCCTTTTTGCCTGCAGCGCCCTTTTTAGTGGTGATCATGATAGCGCCGCTACCTCCACGTGATCCATACAACGCCGATGCGGTAGCCCCTTTCAGCACTTGGATGTCGAGGATGTCGTCGGAGTTGAGGTCGCCCAACGTCAAGGCGGTAGGCACACCGTCAAGTACCAGCAATGGATTTTCACCGCGCAACTTGATACTTGGAGCTTCCATAAATTCACTGGAGTTGAAGACCATCAAACCGGAAATACGACCGGAGAGGCTGGTGGCAACGTTTACCCCTTTTACTTTTTCAAATGCTTCACCGCCTACTTTCTGGGTAGCATATCCTAATGCCTTTTCCGAACGTTTCATCCCGAGTGCAGTAACAACCAGTTCGTCTATCTCCTGGCTGTTGTCTTTCATGGTCACATTGATCGTACGTCGTGATCCGACTACGATCTCCTGTGGCTGAAAACCAACGTATGTGAATACCAGGATGGCGTTGTCACTGGGAACAGAAAGGGAATATTTCCCATCCATATCGGTAACGGTACCCTGGCCGGTGTTTTTAATCACGATATTCGCACCAATTATAGTCTCTCCGTTCTGATCAGTCACGACCCCGCTGATCGTCCGGCTTTGTTGTTGTGCTCTCGCTTCTTTGTTCAAGATGGTCACATGGCGATCGCTAATGGAGTAGGTCAACGCCGTGTTCTTCAAGGCTTGGTCTAATACGTTTTGAATAGACTTGCCGGTAGCATCGACATTGGCAAATACGTTCTCTACGTCTTTATCTACGTAGAAAAACAGGAATTCGCTTTGTTTTTCAATTGTGGAGAAAAGCTGTGGCAGGCTTACTCCCGAACTTTTGATGTTGAGTTTCGCTTCCTGTCCGTAAGAATTCACGGCGTATAGTTGGAAGGCCGAAACAAACAGAATAAATAAGGATATTCTCATGATATTAATTACTTTTTTTCGCTCTTTTGAGAAAAAAAGGCGTTTGGGTAAGTTAAATTCCATAATTTTGTATTGAATTTAAAGTGTTGATATTCTGTTAATACACGACTGTTTGGCGACGCAGTGTATTAACGGTGGGTAAAATCACTTACGATGACCGGTTGCTGTGTCTAACAGTGACCGGTTTTTTGTGCTTTTATGTCAATTCATAGGCATTTTGATATTAAAGGGTTATTAATGGATACGGATTGTGTTACCTTCTCTTTCCCACTCGAATGCGAGGCCTCTTTGCATGATTCCCAACACCTCATCGATGGGCTGGTCGTTGAGGAATGAGCCCGAGACGGTAACGTCTTTCAATTCGTCCGAAACTTCGATCACTACGCCGTATCTCCGTTCCAAAGCCTTGGACAGTTCGCAGACAGGGATGGATTGGTACCGGAACAACTTGTCTTTCCAGGTCAGATAGAGGAGCGGTTCTACGGTCTGCACGTCTGCTTTCCCTGTTTCTTTGTTGAAGACCAGTTGTTCGTTAGGAACCAATATGATCTGCCGGTCATTGGTGCGAAAACAGATCCGCCCGCTCTCGAGGGTGGTTACTATATCGCCACGACCAGCATAGGCGTTGACATTAAACCGGGTACCCAGCACTTCGATGGACGATGTGCCCAAGTCAACCTTGAATACCTGCCCGGTGTTTTCCTTTACATCAAAAAACGCTTCTCCCTCCAGGCGGATCCGGCGTTGCTTTTCGCCATAATTACCGGTGTATGTCAACACACTGTTTTTATTGAGCTTGACAAGACTGCTATCAGGGAGGTAAAACTCACTCACATTGTCAGAGGTGATATGCGTATAATATGTCTTAGGCAGCCAGTCAGGATCGAATTGATAGGTAACGAATATCCCCAAAAGAAGTATGACAGCAGCCGCAAGGCCCAACAGATAGTATCGGATGCCCCGTTTACCTGTGCCTGGACGATGGTTGAAATACGACTGCACATGCTTTTCGTAAGCTTGCTCCGGATACTGT
This sequence comes from Tannerellaceae bacterium, assembly GCA_031555145.1. Lineage (GTDB taxonomy): Bacteria > Bacteroidota > Bacteroidia > Bacteroidales > Tannerellaceae > JAJDIA01. The sequence goes on from JAVBUR010000043.1 coordinate 46,129, forward strand.
GAATAGGTATCACTCGCTTCGGCTTCCCAATGTAACTTCAACCACATAAACTCATGCCAATGGCTCTCGCTCTCGTTCAACCATTGGTTGAAAGCGAGGATGTCATCTACCTGTGCTTCGCCTGCGAGTACCCGGGCGATGATCGTGTCTATGTTTATGATTGGATAGTTCATGTTTTATCTATATCGCATTATTCAAATTTTACCCTTAGTCAGTGTATGAATTTATTTTCATAAATCGTTTGTCAGTATTTCCCGCAGCTTCCTGATCGCCAAAGACATATGCGCTTCGATGGTTTTGACAGATATATTGAGGATATCGGAAGCCTCTTTATACTTCAGCCCATGCTCCCTCACCAGACGGTAGGTTTGTTCGCACTTCTCGGGCAATTGCGAAACAGCATCGTTGAGGTGCTTCATGACTTCCGATGAGATTAACTCTGTCTCGGGATTATTCTCCTCCCGCCTGAATGGGTATTCCGGCGAAACCGGCACTTCCATTTGCCGGAATGTTTCTCTCCGATACCTGCTGATCGCCTGATTACGCGCAACGGTATACAGGTATGATTTGAAATAATGTATCTCAGGTAATTGTTTCCGTTTTTCCCAGATATGCAGGAAAACATCCGAAACCACCTCTTCAGCCGTTTCTTCCGAATGAATATACGAGTATACGAAGGCATGAAGCCGGGGGAAAAAACAGATATACAAATGCCGCAAAGCTTCCTGCGAATCTTTGGTGGTTAGTTCATTCAGCCAATATGTAATCTTTTCTTCCATTTACTCCGTTTAAACCAAAAGCTATATCGAGCCCTTTTTATTGCGTTTTTATAGAGTCGCAATATATGGAAAACACCCTTAGTCTATTCGCAAAATAATTAAAAAAAAGAAAAAGGTGCCTGAAACAGACACCTTTTCACTATCATTATATCGGATACAGCTTACAGAATTCCCTGTGCCATCATCGCTTTGGCTACTTTCATGAAACCGGCGACGTTAGCGCCTTTCACATAGTTGACCGTACCGTCTTCCAGGGTACCGTATCTTACGCATTGGGCGTGGATAGACTTCATGATGGTTTTCAGCTTTTCGTCTACTTCTTCGGCCGACCAGCTCAGCTTCATGGCGTTCTGTGTCATTTCCAAGCCGGAGACGGATACACCACCGGCATTCGCTGCCTTGCCCGGCGCATAAAGGATACCCGCTTCGAGGAATGCATCAACAGCTTCGGGCGTAGAGGGCATGTTAGCGCCTTCGGATACGGCGATGCAACCGTTGGCCAACAGCGTATTGGCATCGTCACCCCGTAGCTCATTCTGTGTAGCACTCGGCATGGCAATGTCACATTTTTCACTCCAGGGACGGGCACCTTGTACATATTTGCAACCATATTGCTCGGCATATTCGCGAATACGGCCACGGTAAAGGTTCTTCAATTCCATAATATAGGCCAGCTTCTCGCTGTCGATACCTTCCGGATCATAAATGTATCCGTCGGAGTCTGACATCGTCACCACTTTAGCACCCAGTGAGAGCAATTTCTGTACCGTATATTGCGCCACATTACCCGAACCGGATACAGCTACGACTTTACCCTTAATATCAATATTACGCGTTTTCAGCATTTCCAGCAGGAAATAGACATTCCCGTAACCGGTTGCTTCGGGACGAATCAGCGAACCGCCGAACTCAATTCCCTTGCCGGTAAATGTACCGGTGTTTTCACGCGCCATCTTCTTGTACATACCATACATATAGGCCACTTCACGTCCGCCAACACCGATATCACCTGCCGGCACATCGGTGTCCGGGCCGATATTGCGCCACAATTCCAGCATCAAGGCCTGGCAGAAACGCATAATCTCCGCATTCGATTTGCCTCTGGGACTGAAGTCGGAACCGCCCTTACCGCCACCCATCGGAAGCGTAGTGAGGGAGTTCTTGAATGTCTGCTCGAAAGCAAGGAATTTCAGGATGGAAAGATTGACGGAAGAGTGGAAACGCATCCCCCCTTTATACGGACCAATGGCATTGTTATGCTGGATACGGTAGGCCATATTGGTATGCACCTGCCCTTTATCATCTGTCCATGTGACACGGAACGTAAACACGCGATCGGGAATACACAGGCGTTCAATCAGATTGCTATTTTCAAATTCCGGATGTGCATTATACTCCTCTTCGATTGAAGCTAATACTTCAGCCACTGCCTGGTGGTACTCCGGTTCATTGGGGAACCGTCTTTTCAAAACCTCTAATACTTCTTTTGCTTTCATAAGACTTAACTTTTTTCAACGGCACAAAGGTAAGTCAAATTTTAAAACTACCAAAGATTTGAAAGATAAAATGAAAAATAAATGTCGAATTGCTTCATTTTATCAAAATAACTATCAAATTGTCATTCGTCTCGATTTTTTCTGCTCTTATAGATAGGAACGAATACAATGATAGCAGAAGCTACTATGGCAAAAATCACACTAAAATCAATGGTTTTGCTGTATGCAAGCAGCATATAGCAAAGCACACCCCACAAGATAGTCAGACAGACGGCCTGACTATTTGTTATCTTCCTCCGTGCCATAGACTATATATTATTTCCTGTTTGCCACATACTTGCAAGGAAAAGTAGCCCCAGGCATACAGCAAGAATAGCAAACATGATCAAAATTTGTTGCCCCAATGAGAAGTTGCGCAAAAAAGGTATATGCTTCGCTATACCTGAGAGATTCCGAACCTCGGGCGTCAGTTCATCTTCTTTCGGCAGGTCGTACCCATTCTCTATCATAATCTCCAGGGCACGGGGGACAGCGCTCTCCAACAGTTCTACACGGGCACCGCCAATATCCACCATACCACCCAAAACACGGTTGCTGTATGCATTCCGCACATAGCAGTCAACCCCTTCCGATTTCAATAAGGCCAGCAACACATCCGCTTCTTCCGGACGAGCAAACCGGGCAATCTCCACCATTTTTTCTTCCGTTTCCATACGCATTCGTTTTATGATCAAGTAAAGATAACGAATTTGTCCGAATAAGTATAGTTGATTGGCAGAAAAGTACAGGGCATGCCATTTTCATGTATATTTGGGGAGAATAATTATACTTGCTTATGAGAAACCTAATACTGCTTATATTAGTGGGTATCCTTGTTGGAGCCTGCCAGGCGAAAAATAATCAGGCGAAAGAGGGCGAGGGCGTAGAGGCAGCGGAGGAGGAGATCGCCGCTCCCAAACCTTTCCCTGCATTGGAAGGGGGGGATGTGTTTTATAAGAATAAAGACCCATTCGGAGGAATAGTGGAACTGAAAGGAAAACACTTGGAGGCGGCAGATACGGTGATCTTCAAACTAAAGGAGCCCTATGCGGTAATCCGTGACGGGAAACTGATCGTCAAAAGCCTGGGAGGAGAAGGGCCCGCCCTCTTGTTCAATTACCCGGAGCTGTCGTTCATTCGCTATCAGGGAAAGTTTGGTAACGGACCGGATGAGTTTCTTTATCCGGAAATGGTTTCGACCAATGATCCGAACTTATTGTGCTACCTGTTTGAGTTATCTAATGAGAAACTGTATCAAATGGATAGGTCGGGCGCCCTTACACGTTATGTCTTCCCCTGGAAAAAGACTGAGGGAAGCCGTTACAGCCAAAAGGGGGACATCAAGAATATCGGACCGGATGATTTTTTGTATGTAGACAACAGCAAAACAGGGAAAAGCATCTTCCGGGCATACCTGGAAAATGATTCCGTACACATCCGCGAAGTCACAAGCCTGAATTTGAATCCGAAGCGGAAAGGATGGGCCAATTACATCGGCGATTTCGGCATCAACGCCGCGAAGAACCGGATGGTCTATGCCTACAAATACTTCAAAATACTGAAGTTTATGGACATGGATGCCCAAACGATCAAAACCATCAACTTCGAGAAGGAAGAGTTTGACGAAAGCACACTGGCATTAGCCGATGGGATGGACAATAACGTCACCCATTACTGGGGCATGTCGGCACAAGAAGACTATGTGTATTGTCTCTACAGCGGACGAACCCCGATGGTAGCCTCCCGGGAGAATATGAAAGGCCAGCATTACATCTACGTCGAGCAATACGACTGGAACGGCACTCCCATCCGCACTTTTAAACTCGACCAGTGGGGATACTTTTTCGTGGACGAAGAAGCAGGTAAACTCTTCCTCATGTGTTACTATGAAGATGACCCATTCTTCGAATTCCAGCTTCCGCCCAATTAGAAGGTGACGATTACCTCAGCGCCGATCTGCAACGGTTTACCTAGTTGCATAAAGGGTTGACGATCCTTCGTGCCGTCATACTTGGAGGTGTCGAAGTAGAAGGCAGCGTATTGGGTGTCGGTAAGGTTGCGGCCCCAGAGATTCAGGCTGACGATCCCTTTGCGGATACCAGCCTTGGCATTAAGAAGGGCGTAGAAAGGCTGCGTAATGTCGTTGCGTTCTGTCCAGTATATATCGCCGGCGCCGTTGTATTGGATACCGATCGTGAATTGGTCGATCCAACTGTTACGAAACAGGCGGGTGTTTTGGAGTCCGACGCTTACCGTATGACGCGGGGCGTAGGGGATGTAGTTACCCGAAAAGTCTTCTTCGCCGTTGTTATAGTCGCGGAAGGTGGCATGGGTATAGCCGTAGTTCACATCAGCGGTCAGTCCGTCGGCGATCGTGGCCCGGAGGGAGGCTTCGGCACCGTAGCTGCGCGCTTTACCGGCGTTAGTCAGGATACGGCCGCTGCCGCTATCGACGAATTTTGTCAGTTGGATGTCCTTAATATCCATATAGAACAGGGTCAGTTCGCCTTGCAGCAGGCTGGGGACCAGCTCACTGCGGACACCCAGTTCGTAGTTCCAGCTCTGTTCGGGCTTGTAGGCCGCCACCTCATCCAGCTGGGCAGGTTCTTTGATCTCTGTCGGAATCATGTTCTTGAACGCATTCATTACATCGTACTGCATACGGGTCTGCATCACGTCGGCCGACATCTGCACATTGTATCCACCTGCTTTGTATCCCTTTGCCGCAGACAGATAGGTGACGGTGCGCGGCGTACATTCATATTTCAATGCGACCTTGGGAAGCACCTGCCAGTAGTCTTGCGAGATGCTTTCATCAATAACGGATTCAGGATACATCGAACTGATATCCGTCGGAGGAGTCGCCGGGTCAAATGACATGCCCAGCTTCATCTTGCCGGAAGATTGGTAGTCGAGCTTCTGCTTTTCATAATCCAGCCGCAGACCGGCAGTAATAGACAGTCCTTTGATAAACAAGTTGTTGTAGGTAGATTGATGAAACAAAGCCAGCCCATAGGTAGGTGTTTCAAACACGCCGGGAATCACTAATTCGTCGTTCATAACCGTCAGTGTAATCGGCATGCGGGGGTTCGCCGCTTTTAGGTTGTCAAATACGCGCTGGAAGATATCGTTGATCCCGTCTTTCTTAAAAGTCACCGGTCCTTCCGTATGCAGATCATCGTAAAAGCCATACATGCCGACCGACCATTGATAGTTAGATTGTGTATTGCTTTTGATCGCCAGTTCTTCGCTGAATGCCTGCTGCTTTTGTTTCTGATTGAGGGTAAACAGGGAGCGGGGGGTATAGTCCTGATCCATTTTCATATCGTCTTTAAAGTACTGGTAGCCCGTGGTACTGCTGAGCAGGAAACGGTCGGTCTTGTATTCGAACGACAGGTTGTTGGTCCAAACCGTGCGTTGATACGCGCCGGGATCGTTATAGTTGACAGAGGCAACGGCCTTTGTCTGCGGATCATAAATGCCATACGGGAAAGCACCCTGGTCGGTGTAGTCGAGATTCGTCGAATAAGTGGCGAGGAGGTTGGGCCGGATACGCCAGTCCAGTTTCAGTCGCCCACCGGCGGCTTCTTCGTGATCGGCCTTTTCGCCGGTATAGGCATTGGTGAAGTAGCCATCATTACGGTCGTAGTAACCACCAAGGGAGATACCGACGGTTTCACCCAACTTATGATAATGGGAAGCCTTGGCGTTGACCTGCCCATAGTTACCGGCGGATACGGACAAGCGGGTTCCCTGATAGTCAATGGGAGAAAGGGTATAGACATTGATGATACCGCCCATGGCATTACGCCCGTATAAGGTACCCTGCGGCCCACGAAGCACTTCGATGCGCTGGATATCGGTCAGTTCGAAATCGAAGGTACTTTTATCCATATAGGGGACATTGTCGACATACAGTCCGACGGTCTGTCCGCTGCTGCGGGCGCCGATGCCACGAATATAAATGGCAGAAGTCATCTTCGAACCATAATCCGGCATATAGACGTTAGGAGCAAATGTACTGATATCCTTCAGCGCCTCGATCTGCCGGTTGTTGATCATCCGGGGAGACAGAATAGAGATGGCGCCCGGCAGGGTACGCATATCGTTTGTTTCCTTGGTAGATGAGGTCACAACGACTTCATTCAAGGCGTATGTCTTGATGGTGTCGGTTTCAATACCTTTTTCATTCTCAGCCTTGACAGACTGAGCCCCTGCGGTGAGGGCAATCAGCAGTGCGTACAAATAGGGTCGCTTCATGGTGCGTTTCATTGTTTAATGGCCGCAAAGTAACAAAAAAGCGAAGCGTCCGGCAATCACTATATGTAGTGATTTTATTCTTTCCGTATCTCCATCGTGTCGATCACCAACATGCCTTTGTCGGATTGGGATACCGACAGGTAGCAATCGTTCGCGCTATCGGTGCGGAAGGTGGTTTCAAACACGCCTTCGCCATCCAGGGCGCCTTCAAACAACGCCGCTTCCTGTCTGGGGGAGAGACCTTTGATCCGGAACGCACCCGGAGAGGTCGACCGGTATTGGAAACGAAGCCGATAGGATGTATTTGGTTTGAAACGGACCAGTGAAGGCATGGTGCGCATCACTTCTGCCCCTCCCCGCCCCTGATCAAGGATCTTGAGCGAATAATTCCCTTCAATCACATCATCGGTATAGGGATCATGCCGTCTGCTTAAATGGATTTTGGCCTCCGACGGACGTGCCAGCATCCAGCCGCCCCAACCGAAATCGACATGTTCAAAGTCTTCGTAATACATACAACCAGCCTTCGCCGTAAGCGTTGTTTCCATCCAGCGGATATCATCGAAGACAACAGCCGATGTGTCTTTGACCGCATCAGCCTTCAGGCTGAGCAAGGCACTGGTATGGCCGGCCGGCTGGGTAAAGGACACACGCAACAACTGATAGTAACCTCCCCGCTTGTCGGAGTTGATCTGTGTATTTTTAAACGTCGTTTCATCCAGCGAGGAAGCGACCGACTTTCCGCCGTTGCGCGAGACCTCCAACGTCGCTTTCCGCTTGCCGTTCACCTGTACCCAGGCATATACACTATAGCTTTTGCCGCCTTCCAAACCGGAGATCAGTTGGCTAACACCCGTTTGCTTCTTGCCGGACAGCACTAACTCAGCTTGTCCATACGGAGTCTGCTGGATGGTCACACCTGCCGGGTTACTGGTGGGTTTCCAGTAGTGGAGTGAGTGGCTGTCGAAACCCATATCTTTTACCGGACTGCCATGACTCCAATCTGCTGCGAGCAGGTCAAGCGCAGGTGCCTTATATATAATGTAGGGGACATCCCTTTCGGCGGTCAAGCTGATACGTCCGTCGGATACATTCAGGACACGGGGAGCCATGCGACCGGTATCCGTCAGGGCATAACTGTACACCCTGTCTGTTCCCTTCCAGGAAGCAGGTAACGTCCATTCGGTAGTGCCGCCTTCGGGGTTATAGTGATACACTTTCTCCAGAGATTGATGCGACCAGGGGATAAAGACAACCGAACCTTGTTGGATTAACTGTCCGTCGGCAAACATACGGGTGACGCCTTCCGTCCGTGTCACCTCCGTACCGTTGCGGAAACGAAGTCGTCCGGCATCGGCATAGATCACCGGCGATTGCATCAGGAAGCGGTAAGGAAGTTGGTTGGTATAGAAGTTACGGATCGCCCGATGCATATCTTTCCCGTTCTGCCATCCCTGGAAACCGACAGTTGCACCCCGGTCGTACCCGCCTCCAAACAGGGAGTCGTTGGCAAATGCATCCTTTCGATGTCCGTGGATAAAACGCGAGATCAGGCTCTTGGATTCGGGATGATAATGGATCCATACGCCATAGCGGTTAAAGACACTGGGATCTTCCGTCCAGGCCGCCCAGCCCCGTTCGCGAAACAGACGTGCAGTGCTATAGGCCAGGTAGCGGTGTTCACGGTAGGTATCAATATAGATAAAGTCGAGCCCATCGACTTCCCCCTTCAGCTCATTCAGCCGTTGTTCGAAACTGTCGCTCAACAGGTCGGCCTCTTTGTTCATCAAGTACGCTTGGTCGAGCCATTTCCATGCTGGGATATCCGACACGATCTGTTTGTTATAAGCGTTAGCAGCAGGATGGGCTTCACTGGCATTGATATGGACGCCCATATAGGCGTTATATCGTTTAGCTTCATTGACCAGGGTATTCAGATCCTTCACTCCACCTGCACGGGTATTGTAATTGTCGCCATAGTCGGGATGGCCGGTATCATGTCCTTCTGCCTGATAGCCTTTTAATTCAAGCATTTGCCGGAAACCATCCGTAAGGTAATAGACCTTCTTAATATTATCCAGTTGACGCAGGAAAGGGAATTGGGCTTCGCTGGCAAAGTTCATGGTAATGGTCACGTTGGAATTCTTTACCCGCTCGACACCGTATGGATCAGGATATACTTCGGCCAATGCCACAGCACCATCCTGCCAATTAACCGTTCCGTCGCCGTTCCGGTCGCCGGTAAAGATTACTTTCCAGGCAGGGTATTCGGTGACCCGGTTATCCGGCCCCCGGTAGATCCACTCGTTATTTCCGATGAAAGTCCTTTCCTTATTAGGATCAGAGCGATAGACAAATTGCTTCGTTTCATAGATGGAGTTATTATCGAGGCTGACAGCCAGCCGTTCGTTATTGAGGATCACGATAGCGGCGGTACGGTTAATCGTATCCGGCTCTTTCACCTCCAGCGGATAGAAACGATCGGAACCTTCGTTCACGGCAAAGGAAAGAGCGGCTCGGGGTTCATCGTTCGGCAGCGAAGCCATGTACTGCCCGGGAAAGCCGATGGTATATACCCGCACATCACCTTGTTCGCGGATGTCCCTCATCTGACTTTCCACCACATTTCCGTTTATGTGGCAGTCCACTTTCAGCTGTAGCTGTGCATCGGGCACTTCAATCAAATAAGAAACCGCCTGTTTGTCGATGCGCAGCCCGTATCCTTTAGCCGGGTAGTCTGTCCCGTTTATGGTAACATATTGACAAACGGTCTCATTGGCAACGATATCATCCGATCCCCATTGGTAGTACAACGGAGTAGGGAAGTAGTTAGCCATAACTACTGAAAAATCACCATCCGTCAAGGTGAAGGTACCCGTGGGAAGCGCGGCCGGAAGCGCGGCAGTTTCCTTGCAGACCAGGTCCGACACCACGGCGTCGCCCCCTTTATATGCCCTCAGGCCGATCTTTCCGGGCTTGCTTCCCAATCCGGGGATATTGACATGTGCTGCCACTTCGCGGTCAATCCGCAAGCGGATACTTTCGTCTGTAAAGTCAATCTGTATCTGCCGGGGATAGCCTTTATACAACTTGGCTATATCACGTGCAATCTCTGTCCGTGATTGCGGGGTTTCGACATACCAGGCTGAATAGCCGAATATATCGCTGGTGAGGTCACATCCCACATAAACCCAATCCTCCGGAGAAACATAACGCAGTAGAACGCCTGTCTGCGACTCTTCATTCTGCGACGTGATCCGGTAGGAGACCGACCCATTCCGCAACAGTGGCGACCGGTCGCACAACAGGAATAGGTTACTGTCGGAAGCCAGGTGGATTTGGCCGTCGCGGATTGTATACTGACCCACGTCCTTTCCGGAGACTGGCTTCCAGGCATCCATACCCATATCCGTCAGCACAGTCGGTTGTTGGGCATTCCCCATAAAAACAATCAGGAACAGCAAAGAGGCAGCAGCGAAATGGCGTTGTAACATACTCATAGAAATAAAATAATGTCGTGTTTATAGTTCGATATCGTCCCCTGCCACCAGTCCATTCATGATGGCATAGAACGTAAGTCCGGACACCGTTTTGATGCCCAGTTTGCCTGTGATATTCTTCCGGTGTGTAAGTACGGTATTCAGGCTGATATTTAGTTTATCGGCAATATCTTTATTAGTAGATCCCTTCACGATCAGTTGAAGCACGTCGATCTCACGGGAGGAGAGTTCTTTATTTCCTTCCGGGACAGTGGTATTTATTCCTTCGACGGCAAAGATCTGTCCCAATTGTTCGATCAGTACTTCCGGCGTACAGTCGGTATGGAGGAATAATCCGCCGGTGGACAGGCCGACCTTATTCGTATCCGTCAGAACAATCACCTTGTTTCGCCGCGGCAGAAAGAAGTCGGCATAGAGGAGGAATGTGGCGGCCTCCGTCACATAGTAATCAAATGTATCTCCATGGGAAGTGGGTAGTGACTCGAAAGTCGGGAAGCAACAGACCTCCACCGGGGAGAAATAGTCTGTCAACAGGCTTTGCAGGCCGATACTGCGGAGGGTATCAGGCAGGATAGTTGCTATTCGTTTGGTTCGAAGCATACAGCAGAGCGTACCGGTTATTGGCAAAGTTGTTCCATCGCGGCCACCATTGGCAGCAAGATACGGTAACGGATACGATTGTGCTGCTTCATATCCTTTTCGAGGCTGTTGATACCAAAGAGAACGGCATAACAGAGGTTTTCGTCGTATTCACCGTTCAGGTGTTTCACCATAATGCTTTTCAGGTCGGCAAGCAGGGCTTCGATCCGGTCTTCTTCCGGTTCAGTAGCGGCGAGTTGCAGCATTCCGCTCACTTGTTTGCCTTCCAGCTTTTTACTCAGAGCCAGGCAATAGGGTAACCATTCTTTTTCATCCTGTGCGATCCGTGCCATCAACTCTTCCTTGAAGGAGGAGAAGAACTTGCCGATCAGGAGCAGCGTATTGTTCTCCGGTGCCCCCATGGCGATAAAGGAAGCCAGGTGGCGTTCGATATTCGGCAGTTGGTAACGCAGATAGTAATGGTTCGTCTTGATCAGGTAATCGATGATCTGCGACGTGTGGAATGTCTGGAGTTTCTTTTCCGGAAAATATTCTTCGTTCAGAAAAGTATTGATCACTGTCAGCAGGAAATCGGTATCCAACCCGTATTCCTCACAAACGGCCTTCACCGATTTGTCGCCCAACCCCAGGCGGATGCCAAACCGGTTAATAACAGGAATGAGTGAGGGGTGTTCTTCCACCACCTCACTCAATACTATATTGGGATGTACTAACGGCATACGCTATCAGGCTTGTTCCCACTGTTCGCGAAGCAGTTTCAGCGCTTCGGGAAGTACAACGGTACGATCGCCCTGACAGCCACATTCGAAGCTGACATACTTATCGTATCCGATCATCTTCAATCCCTTGAAACCGGCTACGTAATTATCGGCCTCTCCGTCTTCGCCCGGCATGCTGCGGCGTTTGCGGCTGGCCATGTGTACGTGCTGCAGGTATTGTCCGGCCGACAGGAAGGCGCCCATATCGCAGGTTTCTTCCCAAGTCATATGCCAGAAGTCACCCAAACAACGCACGCCCGGATTGTTGATATCCCGGCAGATCGAAGCGGCATCAGCCACCTGGCGGAGGTAGAACGCCTCGCGACGGTTGAGCGGTTCCAGGATCACGGTCGTACCCCGTTCGGCGGCAAACGTACCCATTTCCTTGAACTGTTCGCACAGGAAGTCGCGTGTTTCCATCGTATGCGGAAGCACCGGCACCTGTGCATTGAACGCCGGCACGATGATCACACCCGTTGAACCCAGTTCGCCGGCAGCGGTGATGATTTCCTTCATCGTGTCGATGCATTTCTGACGGATCGCCGGATCGGTCGACAGGATGAATCCCTCGAAACCGGCACAGATCGCACTCACCTTGATGCTGCGGCCTGTCAATGCCTGTTTGATTTCTTCCACCCGGCCTGCGAGTCCGCGTCCATGCGGTTCGAAGCCTACAATGCCGTGCTGCTCCATGTAGTCGAACTTCTCGTTCAGACTACTGCCCGGAGCTGTTCCTTCCTGGAAGGAAAGCTTCAGCTCCAGGTTTTTACCGGCACAGGCTTTGTCCTTACAACAGCCCCCTTCCTGCTGCGTTTTAGGTGCACAGGATGAGATGGCAGCACTACCTACGGCCAGCGCTGCTCCCGAAAGGGATGTACGTAAAAAGTTTCGTCTGTTGATTGTCATACAATTGATGTATTATGATTTTTTTTCCAGCGGTTTGCCCGGTACGGGAACCGTAAAGGTGCTCATATCCATCTTACCGAGATTCAGGTCTTTCGGCAGGTAATCCTGAGCCGAAGCAGTCATCGCTTCCCAAGTTGTTTCAGCACCGGTATAAGCCGATTCGCGGCCCATGATGGCGGCCATACAGGCAACGGCTGTTTCTGAAGCCTGATCAATCACTTGTTTGCTGCGGATATGGTTGATCCAGTTCACATGCTCGAGTGTATAAGGGTCGGTCTGCGTAAAGTTAGCCTTTTCAGCTTCCTTGTCGTATTTCCAGAGTTCATTACCGGCCAAATCCTTGATCACCATTTCAGCACTGTTCCAAGAACCTTTCGTACCCTGGATAAATTCGCTGACATTGGTAGCGCAACCGTCTGTCTGGCGGCACATGCTATGCAGGTGGATACCGTTCTCCATCGTGAAGTCTATGCTGAAGTTGTCATACTGGTCGCCTGTGATACGACGCTGACGGGAACCGAAGCCTACAGCCTTCACCGGTTTCAATCCGCTGAACCAGGTAAATACGTCGATATTATGCACATGCTGTTCTACGATATGATCGCCCGACAGCCATTTCCAGTTCACCCAGTCCTTGATCATCCATTCGCAGTCGCTCCAGTCCTTCTGACGTTCGCGGAACCACAACATGCTCTGATTCCAGTAAACCACGCCGCCAGTGATTTCACCAATCATACCTTCCATAATTTTCTTGTATGATTCTACGTAGCTGCGTTGGTGGTGACGTTGTGTACCTGTGACCACGCACAGATTCTTGGCGGCAGCTTGTTTCGCTGTAGCCATGATGGTACGATAACCAACCGGATCCACACAGATCGGTTTTTCGAGGAAAGAGTGTTTACCCTTTTCCGTAGCATATTGGAAGTGAACCGGACGGAAGTTGGGAGGCGTAGCGATGATTACTACATCCACACCACTGTCGATCACTTGTTTGTAAGCATCCAGCCCTACAAAACGCTTTTCGGCCGGGATGTCAATATTTTTTTCTGATTTCAGTTTACCAGCCAGGCTGTCTACTCTTTCCTGAAAAGTATCGCCCAACGCCACGATGGTAACGCCATTGGCAGCATTCAGGAAGTTAAATGCAGCACCCGAACCACGACCGCCGCAACCAATCACACCGGCTTTCAGTTCCTGTCCGTCTGTCGCCAGATCCACCAGGTTAGGAATGTAATATGTTCCGGCTTCTTTGATGGGTTTAAGCACATTCGCTTTTTCACCGCCACCGCAAGAAGTTAATACACTGGCTGCTCCTCCGGTGCCGACTGCTCCCAGGGCGCCAACCATTGCAGAGTTCTTCAGGAAAGACCGTCTGCTGATACTGTTTTCTTTTTTCATGATAATTATTTTAAGATATAATAAATGTTGATTACTTAGCCTGTATGGAAGCATCCGGTTCGCAAACGACACGGAAACCGATGCCGCGGATATCGGAATACCACCAGATACTCTTCGGTTGTTGCGGGTCGGTCTTCAACCACAGATCATGTTTCGAAGAGTCACGAGCAGCCGTACGCAAGTCGGCTGCATCAGAGGTATAGTTACCACCGCGAACTACCCATTCGGTTCCTTCTGTCACCAACGGATTTGTCACACTCTCGCCCCCTTTGCTGTAAGCTTCGGGATCATATTTGTCGGCGCAATACTCCATGACGTTCCCCATCATATTCTTCAATCCGAACGGATTGGCTTTGACCATCGACGGCTCCTGTGTCCGGTTGTTGCTGTTCTTGGCATAGATCACATACGTGCTGATGCTGTCGGTCTTGGCTGCAAAGAACTTACGCCAGAATCCCTGATCGGAAAAGTCTTTCGGATTACCGGGGAAAAAGTAAGGTGTTTCCGTACCACCACGGGCGGCGTATTCCCATTCGGCTTCGGTCGGCAGGCGGTATTTCTTTCCGGTCTTGAGCGACAACCACTGGCAGAATGTTTCGGCGGCATAGTGTGTCATCGTTATAGCCGGGCGGTCACCCATTCCCCAACCCTGGTCGGGGAAACCGAACGGCGGCGTGGGGCCGGTCACGGCATCCACCTCCGGATTGCTGTTGTTGGCATAGACGGTTTCGGGCGGTGTACGTCCTTCGCTCATGGTGTTGCCATAGAAGAGCCAGTATTGATCCCAGGTCACTTCCACCTCGGCCATAAAGAACGGGCTGACGGTTACGTTGCGTACCGGCGATTCGTCCGCCTGGTGGAACGGTTCCTTTTCCGTGCTACCCATTTGGAAGGTACCACCCGGGATTGCTTTCATCTCGAACGAGACAAGTGATCCGGGGATCTGCTCCGTAAAATCAGCGAACTTAGTCACTTCCGTCGGCTCCTTAAAATACTTACTGGTATCGACAGTGGTAGAGGTCATGCCCGGGATACCGGTCAGTTTACCATGGCTGTAGTTCGGGTTATAGTGTCCGGCATCGAGGTGGCAACTGATACATTGCAGATCCAGTTTCTTCTCGTTCTCGTCGTAATACAGGTGGGCGGTGATCCCGTCGTCCGTAATCCCTTCGGGGAAGAGATTCTGGTGACACTCCTTACAGGATTCGTTCGGGATGAACTTCACGGCCTGATCCAGTTCGGATTTATAGTCCCAATTAAAGTCGGCGCTGTCTTTGGTAAGATACCCCCAGAGGTCGTGCAAGCCGAGTTTGGCTTTCGCCGTATAATGATCCCATGTCTGGTTTTTCGGCGGGAGGTGGCAATCCACACAATGAACCTTCACGCCGCTACCGTTATTCACGTGCTTCGATAATTTCCAACTGTCTTCCACATGCGGGTGGACATGACACATCATACAGGAAGTATCCGTAGAGAAATAGACGGACGTATTATACACGGCAAGCATCACTCCCATCCCGGCCACCAGACCCAGACACAGGATAAACCCTTTTTTCTTATAAAATCTCATTTTCTTACTCTGCTGGCGTGAATTGCCATAACCGTTGTCACTCATGCTTTCTATGGTATCTCGTATTTGTTAACAGTCTATGTCTTAGCTTTAAAAACGGCAATAAAAGTAGCACATTTCTTTAAAACAGTAAAAAAATATGTGTGTGAATTACGAAATTATTCCTAAAAAACCTTATTTGCCCCAAATACCGTCTCATTTATGTGTACGCGAACAAAGAATACCGTCAGATCGACACTTGTTTTTCAGCAGAATGCTTACATTTGCCACCATAGTAAATCAATGTAATTATGGCCAAATACAAACGCGTCTTGTTAAAACTCAGCGGAGAATCGCTGATGGGAGGTAAACAGTATGGAATTGATGAAACACGCCTCGGCGAGTATGCCACACAGATCCGGGAGATCGTGGAGATGGGTGTACAGGTTGGGATCGTGATCGGCGGAGGGAATATCTTCCGTGGACTAAGTGGTGCCTCCAAAGGGTTCGACCGGGTCAAAGGCGACCAGATGGGTATGCTGGCGACAGTGATCAACAGCCTTGCCCTCAGTTCGGCGCTGACAGCCATGGGCGTGAAGACCAACGTATTGACCGCTATCCGTATGGAGCCAATCGGCGAATTCTACAATAAATGGCGTGCCATCGAACTACTTGAACAAGGGCATGTGGTCATTATGTCGGCCGGCACCGGTAATCCTTTCTTTACCACCGACACCGGTTCCTCCCTACGTGGGATCGAGATCGAAGCCGATGTTATGCTGAAAGGGACACGCGTAGACGGTATCTACACCGCCGACCCGGAAAAAGACCCGACAGCAACCAAGTTCACCGACATCACCTACGACGAGATCTACCACCGCAACCTCAAGGTGATGGACCTCACCGCCACCACCATGTGCAAGGAAAACAACCTGCCTATCGTCGTCTTCGATATGGATACGAACGGTAACCTGAAAAAGGTGATGGACGGAGAAAACATCGGGACGCTGGTTCATAATTGAACCGGCGCCCAGCTCTATACCTTAATATTATTCCCTCGATCTTATATCTTCACACATACCGATATGAAACACACATCCATTTCCAGAAGACAGTTCCTGGCTTCCTCAGGCGCTATCACCGGTGCCGCCCTGGCATCCACACAGCCGGCTTTCGCTTCGGCCGTCGATGAATTATCCGCCATTCCGCAACAGCGGAAGAAACTCCGTGTCGCTCTCGTCGGGACAGGTTCCCGGGGCTGTGGCATGTGGGGACGTGACCTGGTTCGCATGTACCCCGACCAACTCACTTTCGTAGGCCTGTGTGACAACAACCCCGGCCGACTCGCTACCGGTAAGCGGCTGATCGGCGTGGAATGCCCCACCTATACCGACTTCGAGCAGATGATGCAGGAAACGAAACCCGACCTGCTGATGGTCTGTTCCATGGACAGCACCCACCATACCTTTATCGTCCGTGCCATGGAACTCGGCGCCGAAGTGCTGACCGAAAAACCGATGTCGATCGACGAACAGAAGATACAAGCCATCATCGATGCCGAAAAGCGGACGGGCAAGAACTGCCGTGTCACGTTCAACTACCGCTACTCGCCCCATCGGGTGAAGATGTGGGAATTGCTCCGTTCGGGAGAGATCGGCGAACTGACGTCGGTCGATTTCCACTGGTACCTCGACACCTCGCACGGCGCCGACTATTTCCGCCGCTGGCACCGATTGATCGAATGCGGCGGCTCACTTTGGGTACACAAAGCCAGCCACCATTTCGACCTGCTGAACTGGTGGATCGGCAGCGATCCCGAATCAGTCTATGCCCTCGGCGCACTCGACCATTACGGAAAGAACGGTACCTGCCCGGCCGAAAACTGCCGTGCCTGTCCGCAAGCCACTAAGTGCCCGTTCTTCTTCGACATCCTGAAGAACGACACCTACAAACAATTGTATGTCGACAACGAACAGTACGACGGTTACCACCGCGACGGTTGTGTCTTCCGTAAAGATGCGAACATCTTCGACAAAATGGCCGCCACAATCAAATACAAAAACAACGTACAGGTATCCTATTCCCTCACCGCCTACTCCCCCTATGAAGGCTACCGCATCGCCTTCAACGGAACCAAGGGACGCATCGACGCCTGGATCGAAGAATCACGCCCGGTGTCGGACAAGAACTACGATGAAATTGTCCTTTTCCGTAACTTCGGCAAACGCGAATACATCCAGATCCCCTTCGGTACCTCCGGCCATGGCGGCGGCGACGACCTGCTTCGCAACCAGGTATTCCTGCCCGACACGCCCGACCCCTACCAACAATGCGCCGGCATCCGCGACGGAGCCCTCGCTTGCCTGGTAGGTATCGCCGCCCGCAAGAGTATAGCCAGCGGCCAACCGGTACAGATCGCCGATCTAACGACTATTAAGCCGCAGGAAAAGAAGGAATACAAACGGTTATTACTATAATCAATTGGATGAAACATACAAAAACAGCACTACTGGTTGCCGGTATGGTTTGTTCATGCCTCGTCCATACACAGGCGGATGAGAGAACGTTGTCTATCACCAAAAAATACCTGAACCTGCCGGTGTCACATCAGGTAGACCGCCAGGTAATGACTTGGGAAGTAGGAGGAAAACAGGAACGGGCTTTCGATATCCGCCTGGCCAATACCACTCCCGATTACTGGGTCTTTGCAGACGTCTCCGCCCTAAAAGGAAAAACCATAACGATCCGCTATCCCGGTACAGCCGCCGGATTAGCAAATATCTACCAGGACGACGCCATCGCCGGGCAAGACAGCCTGTATAAAGAACAAAGCCGCCCACAACTGCACTTTTCTACCCGCCGCGGATGGATCAACGATCCCAACGGACTTATCTGGTATGAAGGAGAATACCATCTCTTCTACCAGCACAACCCGTATGAACGCGACTGGGGGAATATGCACTGGGGACACGCTGTAAGTAAGGATCTGATCCATTGGCAGGAACTTCCTGATGCGCTCTATCCCGACAAAAACGGGACGGCATTCTCGGGAACAGCCTTGGTCGATTACGACAATACAGCCGGTTTCAACCAAGGGAACACCCCGGCTATGATCGCCTTTTACACAGCCGATCGCCCGGAAAAGCAAACCCAGTGTTTTGCCTACAGCCTGGACAAAGGCCGGACCTGGACAAAATACGCCGGTAACCCGGTGATCGACTCCAAGGCCAAGTGGAACAGCCAAGACACCCGCGATCCCAAAGTATTTTGGTATGCCCCCAACAAGGAATGGGTGATGGTACTGAATGAACGCGACGGTCACTCCATCTACACCTCGAAGAGCCTGAAGGCATGGACATTCGAAAGCCATGTAACAGGTTTCTGGGAATGTCCCGAACTGTTCGAACTACCGGTCGACGGCAATACATCCAATAAGAAATGGATAATGTATGGTGCATCGGGTACGTATATGATCGGTTCGTTCAACGGAAAGACATTTACCCCCGAAGCCGGGAAATATTACTATACCACCGGTGGACTGTATGCCGCCCAGACGTATGCTAATATCCCGGCATCCGACGGAAGAAGGATCCAAACAGCCTGGGGTCGTTTGCCGATGCCGGCCGGTGTACCTTTCAATAACCTGATGCTAATTCCTACCGAGCTAACGCTCCGTACCACCAAAGAAGGCGTACGCCTGTTCAGCTACCCGGTCAAAGAATTCGACCAACTGACAGACAAGCAATACCGGTGGAACAATCTGACTGCAGATGAAGCCAGCCGCCACTTGCAAGAGTTCAACTACGCCGGTGTATTGAAGATACGGACTACCCTCAAACTATCCCATGCCACCGATGCCGGCCTGAACCTATTCGGACAATCCCTACTTATATACGATATGAACGGCAACCGGGTAAACGGCGTATTCTATTCGCCCGAAGGCCGTACCAGCATGGAGATCACAGCAGATATCATCCTGGATAAAACTTGCGTGGAAGTCTTTATCGACGGAGGAGCCTACTCCTACTCCATGGATCGCCGATCTCAGACGGATAATATCGAAGGTTTCCGTTTCTTTGGTAACAACATCGAAGTCAAAGAATTGCAGGTATCCACCCTGAAAAATATCTGGTAAATAAGGCAACATATATACGTTTAGTTTTATAAAATCTACCGCCTCCTGCCACTATCTTTATCGCCGACATTAGGAAGAAGGATGTCGATAATAGATCATCCCAATACCGGCACTAAAATAAGGGAAGGAAGAAAATACGGTAACGCAAAACTATTTAAAGCGTATGAAATCCGAATATAAACTATTGTTTCTTTCGCAATGTTATACATACGAAACAAAATAATTCATTATTTCAATTAAAAGAAACAATTATGAGAAAGATTTTATTTGCCATATGCGTCGTAGGTTTGTTTAGCATCCAGTCACAGGCACAGATACGGATCGGAGCAAAAGCAGGGATCAGTACCGTTGGGATATCCAGTAGCAGCCTGGATGATTATCTGAAAGACAACACAATCGGCTTTTATGTGGGCCCGAGCCTGGAGTGGTTGATCAAAGGGAAGTTTGGTTTCGATGCCAGTGTCCTTTATTCGCAACGGGGTATCTCCTTTGAGAACCAGGATACTGAACGGACAGGGTATATCGAAATCCCGATCAATGCGAAGTATGTGATTCACCTGAATAAAAATATCGGCGTCTTTGCTGGAGCCGGTCCGTACATTAACTTCCGTGTGGCAGGGGATAAAGACTTTCAGGTAGCAGCCAATCAGATACAAGGCCAGTGGGAAGCGAAAAGCTTCGGTGCCGGACTGAACTTCAATGGAGGTTTCCAACTATTCAGGATACTACAACTGGGAACAAACTATAGCCTCGGCTTTACAGACGATTATGCGTCGAGCAATGGCGACTATTCTGTCAAAGGACGGGTATGGTCGTTGTATGCAGCTATTTACTTTTGAATGATTCTCGCCCCTAATTTTATAGATGGTTAGAAGCCATACACCTGCCCTGACACTACATCGTGCGAAGCGCCTGTGACGCTTTGCAAGCAGTTGGGTAATCGTTCTACACGGTGCAGGCCGAGGAAGGCGAAGATAAGGGCTTCTTTGAATTCGATGATAGTCGGATCGGGGGTTACACAGGTGAAGTTTTTATAGGCAAGCATGCGTTCGAGCAGGTAGGCGTTATAGGCTCCGCCACCGGTGACTAATACACGGGCGCCTTCATGCAGAGGCCGGGCTATCTGACAGGCGGCATGTTCGGTGAGGGTAGAGATGATGTTTTCGAAAGAATCCTCGCATTGGTCGACCAACGGGAAGATGTGGGCATCGACCCATTCCTGCGCCAACGATTTAGGAGCAGGCAGATGGTAGTAGGCCAAGGTATTCAGGGCTTCGAGAAGCGAAGGGTTGACCTGGCCTGAGCGGGCGGTCTCGCCGTTGCGGTCGAATTCCTGTCCATGGGTACGCATGAGGCGGTTGAGACAATAGTTGGCCGGGCAGAGGTCGTAGGCAAGTCGACGGCCGTCGACATCGTCGAACGAGATATTGGCAAAACCGCCGATATTGAGGCAGTAGTCGTAGGCTTCGAACAGGAGTTTGTCGCCAATGGGAACCAATGGTGCCCCTTGTCCGCCAAAGGCGATGTCCAGCGTACGGAAATCGCATACTACCGGAAAGCCGGACGTGGCATGCAGGTGTGCTCCGTTGCCGATTTGCAGGTTATAGCCCAGGTCGGGGCGATGGAAGACAGTGTGTCCGTGCGAGGCGACAAAATCGACCGTAGTTATCCGATGCCTGGAGGTAAACGCTTTGACCTGTTCGCCGAGGTAGCGGCCATATGCGGTATCGAGTGCTGTGATGCCTTCGGTGGTCTGGTAATAGGCGTTGCGTAGTTTCTCCTGCCATTCCGGGCTGTAGGGAATACTGTCGGCATGCAGGATATCGTAATTCCACCGGTCGCCTTCGGATCGGAAATAGACATAGACGATATCCAGGCCGTCGAGCGAGGTGCCACTCATCAGTCCAATGATATGATATTGGCCGTTCATAAAACGGGAAGGTTAGCCGGATTCTTCTTTGTCCGGAATATCCACATACCCAGGAAGGTTAGCCCGCCGTTAACGATCAGTAGCGTAAAACCAAACCCGAAATGAAACCAGGTCTGGAACAGGTAGTCGAACGCCAGGCAGCAAAGCGGTGACAGGATGGCTACGACCGGCATCAGTTTGTCACGCACCTGATACCGGGTCAGGATACCAAACAGGAAGAAGCCAAGCAACGGGCCGTAGGTGTAAGAGGCGACGGCATAGACCAGGTTGATAATAGCGTCGTTCTTCACCGCATTGTAGAAGATAATCAGCAGCAGGAATACCAAGGCGAGCGAAAGGTGGATCCCATAACGTATCTTCTGCTTCTTTTGTTCGTTCCAATCCGTCTTCTTATCCATCCCCACCATATCGATGCAAACCGAGGTGGTCAGTGATGTCAACGCCCCATCAGCACTGGGATAGGCGGCCGAAATAAGCCCGATGATAAACACCAGTCCGGCAAACGGGCCAAGATACTCGATGGCGATGGTCGGGAAGATACGGTCGGTATCAGCAAAGGTCAACCCTTTTTGTTGAGCAAACAGCAGCAGGACGGCACCCAACAGAAGAAAGAGGAAATTAACCACTACCAAGATAGCGCTAAAGGTGAACATATTCTTCTGTGCATCCCGGATATTCTTACAACTGAGGTTCTTCTGCATCATTTCCTGATCGAGTCCGGTCATGGCGATACAGACGAACATGCCGCTGAAGAACTGCTTTAGATAATGCGTCTTCGACATCCAATTGGTGTCGAACATACGGGCGTATCCGCTGCCTTTGACCTGAGCAAACATCTCGCCGACACTCCAATCCATTTGCCGGCAGATGGTGGTGACGCAAATAATAACAGCCAACAGCATAAAGGTGGTTTGCAGCATATCGGTCCATACAATGGTCTTGATACCTCCTTTCAGTGTATAGAGCAGGATAAGTACTACAAACAACAAGCCTGCCACCCAGAATGGTACACCGAGACTTTGCAGGATAAAGAGATGCAGCACGCTGACCACCAGAAACATTCGCAGCGTGGCGCCCAACGTACGCGACAGGATAAAGAACGCCGCCCCTGCCTTATAGGTAAAGAAGCCAAACCGCTTTTCCAGAAAAGTGTAGATCGACGTCAGGTTCATGCGATAGTAGAGCGGCATCAAGACCAGGGCAATAATAATGTAGCCCGCCAGGAAGCCAAAAACCATCGGCATATAATAAAAATTCTGTGCCAGCACATTGCCCGGCACCGACATAAAGGTAACGCCGGAAAGCGAAGCCCCAATCATGCCGTAGGCCACGACAAACCAGGGTGAACGGCGGTTGCCGGTAAAGAAGGTATCGTTGTCGGCCTTCCGCGAGGTGATCCACGTAACCGCAAAGATTAATAAGGTATATGCCAAAAAGACAAGGAGCAGCAAGCTTGAGTTCATACAGTCGGTCATTTAGTATTCTTCCGGCAAAGATAATCGTTACCGAATAACTCTCCAAGGCATACTGGCAAATAGAAGAGGCGTTAAATCTGACAATATTATCTCATTCTTGTGTCGGATAGTTCTTTTCATAATCACGTGGAATAGAGGGTGAGTACTGAAAAGGCAGCCGGTCAATTGACCAGGCTGCCTTCGCTATTAGTTAAACTTAATTGGTTAAACTTGACTTCAGTATGCCTGAAGTCGCATTATTTGTGTTCTTATATGCGAATAGGGTTCTATCCTTTGTTTAAGGATTCTGTTCCAGCTTGATGGGGTATGCGTCGATTTCGCGTTGAGGCAAATAGAAGACGGCACAATTATCCGTCACACGTATTTCCTGCACTACGACACTCTCAGCGCCACGGTCATGGCAACCGGGGTAATGACGATCTATCACCTTGTTGTTACGCAACAAATCAAATTTACGCTGCGCTTCGGCATATAATTCCTTGCGACGTTCATCCAGAATGGCATCCAACAAATCGCCATCCTGTGCTTCCGAGTAAGCGGGAATCGTGGCGCGGGTACGGGTCACATTCATATCGCTTATCGCACCTGCGGTGTTACCCTGATAATACCTGGCTTCGGCACGATTCAGGTAGATTTCGGACAGACGGATCATCATCGGTGACCAAAGCTGGGAGAATTGTTCCTGGTAAGAGCATTTGCCGATATAGTACCTGGGATAGTCGTTCCGTTTTTTCATTTTTTTCTGTACGCGAGCAGTATACTCACGCCATTCGGCCTTCCCTGTCGTACCGTCTTTCGCCCGGTAGATCTGGCGGGCTTTGATCTTCGTCGTTCCATCGGCCTCGGTCACCATGGTTGATTCAGCCAGTTCGAACGGGTCACTTTTGGCGTCAACCTTTACCGCGTATTCATTTTCACCGGTCTTTGTCACGTTCTGGTAACGGAAATACGTACGGTGCAACGGATCGCTTGCCGGTTCTACCGCATTGGTATAGAAGAAGTTTTCGCTGATAAAGGCGACTTCATACAACTGGTTTCCGCTTTTATCCACATCCTCATATTGCGGCTGAATGAACGTGCGGCGAATATCTGAAGGATATTTCTCCAGCGTCCGGATAAGCGGCCAGGAAGCATAGATCTCTCCATACCCTTTTCCGACGATGATGGTATACTGTGAACCGATTACGCTATATTCACCCAATTTAGTCAAATCATCCTTGATCATACGGATCGCCCAAATAGCCTCCGGATTGCTTTCCGGTACCAGCTCGTTCATGATCATATATTGGTTGGCCGAGAGCAATTCCTTACCCGAATGTTCAATGACATCAGTTGCATAAGCTTCCGCTTCCTTATATTGGTGCATATAAAGGTAAACACGGCTCAACAAGGCTTTGGCAGCCCATGTATTGGCAAAACAGGCTGACTTCTTTATACCTGATTTCCCCATTAATTCTTCTGCCTTTTTGAGGTCTTTCACTACTTGGGCATATACCTCTTTCACCGTAGCCCGAGGGGGAAAGTCATTACGGTCGGTCGACAATTTCAACGGGATGGCTTGGTCGGTGTCCGAAGCAATATGATACGCCTTCCCAAAAGTGATAACCAGCCAATGGTAAAGCATCCCACGGATGAAATAGTTTTCGCCAATCAAATGATCCATCTCATTCGAAATGCCTTCGCCAGTAGAAGAGATGACATTGTTGCAGTTCACAATCATTTTGTAAGAGATGCCCCACAGGTCGGTCATATAACTATTGGTGGTAATGCGCTGATAGTTATAGTTGAAGAACGTATGGCTGGTGGAGGCACCGCTCATGGAGATATTATCACTTCCGTACTCACCGATCTGATGGACGGTTTTATTAAACTTCAGGTCTTTGAGTTGTGAATAATTGCCCAATGTGACAGCCTCTACCGAACCCGGATTGGACCGGAGTTCTTCATCTGTCACCGACGTATAGGGGAGTTCGGATATATCACATCCCGTCAATGTCATCACCATGATGCAGTATATACCTGCCAGCAGTATGCTGTATATGTTACTTTGTTTCATATCTTTATTATTTCTTATTATACAGTCAACTAAAAATTGATTCCCAAACCAAATACATACTTACGGGTATTGGGATATACCGAAGTTCCGCCAACGCCATCTTTAGAGTAGGAAGAGGTGGCAGGGTCTACCTGCGAATAGGGGGAGATCGTGAACAGATTATCCGCACTAAATGAGAGTGTAAGCCCCTTAATACCTGTCGGAGCCAACCACCTGTCCGGGAAGTTGTAGGCCAGGGTCAGGTTCCTCATGGTCAGATAATCGGCATCTTCCAGATAGCGGCTGGAAGGCTTGTTGGAATTGGCATTCCCTCCGTTCACCGGTTTGGGATGGGTGGCAACGTCGCCCGGGTTTTCCCAGCGCGTCCATCCTTTTTTAAGAACCATTTGGTTATAGGTGTCATAAGCCCCGTCCGAGTCGAGTAGTTCGCGACCCGAAGCATACAGTTTTCCACCTACGCTGTAGACAAACGATGCCGACAATGTCAGACCTTTCCAGGAGGCGTTCGTATTAAATCCCCCTGTCAGTGTGGGAGCTGCCGAGCCTAAATAAACACGTGAATCGTTGCTGTTCGCTTCGTTGTAGGAGGAAGTCAGCACGCGCTGGCCATCCTTATCCGTTTTATACCATTGAGGCGAACCGGTTTCAGGGTCAACACCTGCCCACTCGGCCATCCAGAGGTCATCCATGTCACGTCCTTCTTCAAAACGGCGCTTTCCTGATATCTGAGGAAGTCCGCTATACAACTCTTCTATTTTATTCTTGTTATGTCCCAGATTAAAGCCCAAATTCCAGTTCCAGTCCTGGGTGTTTACCAGGGTGGCATCCACACTTACTTCCATCCCCCGGTTTCTGATGGCGCCGATATTCTGCCATTGGCCTCCATACCCTGTGATGGTCGACAATGCGACATAATACAGGAGGTCGGAAGTATACTTATCATAATAATCCAACGAGAAGCGCACGCGGTTAAACAGGCTCAGGTCGAGTCCGACATTGGTCGACTTATTCTTTTCCCAGCTCAGGTCTTCGTTCCCTAACTGGTCGGGGAAGTTGGCAGGTTTTTCATAATACATACCCGCCGTATAGAGAGACAAATGGTTATAGTTTCCTGACGGCACATTACCCACCACGCCCCAGCTGGCTCTCAGTTTCGCTTCGGTGACAATAGTAGCCAATGATTGGAAAAAGTGTTCTTTGCCAATGTTCCAACCTCCGGAAAATGTATAAAAGCTACCATACTGTTTGTTCTTACCGAATTTGGATGAACCGTCCAGACGATAAGAGGCCTGAAACATGTATTTCCCGTCATATGAATAGTTGAGGTTGGACAATATGGACTGAATATTAAATGCCGATTTGGAACCCGACATAGAATCCATACCCGTTGTTCCGTCAATCACCTCTTTACCAGCCGTAACCCCCTTTGCCTTGGCCGAAGTTGCCTGGTAATAATATCTGGCATATTCATAAGCAACCAATGCCTGGACGTTGTGTTTATCGGCCAGTACAGTCTTATAACGCAACATCTGGTTGGTGAAATAGTTAGAAGTAATAGAATAGGTATTGCTGATCGTCCCTGATTTGGCAGCCCCGCCAATTGTATTCGGATCGACGTATGATTCGTCGCGGGCAATCTTATAGTTCGCGTTATTGTTCGACTCGAGCGTCAACCCTTTCATCAGCGTCCAGTTGAACCCGGCTGTGGCGGAGACATAGAAATTCTCATACGCGCTGAAGTTCTTCATCTGCGATTCCAGGTAGTTGGACTGATCGCGTCCGTACCAATCTGATTCCAGCCCGGTACGCACTGTTCCGTCTTCGTTATAGGGATAATCCCAGGGTAAATAGAGGTAAGAAGAATACAGGGAGGCCGTTTGGTCGTTCGTTTTCACATATTGTCCCTGTAGTTTGGTGAATGCCTTGAAGTTATTGGTGATCTTATAATCCACGTTGCTACGGATGGTATAACGGTTGTAATCCATTTCTTTGATCGCAGCTGTTTCCCGGTAATAGTCAAGCAATAAATAGGAGTCCAATCTTTCGTTACCACCCTGATAACTTAAATTCGCATTTGTATATAGTCCGGTACGGGTAGCCAGTCCCATCCAGTCAGTATCATGATCTAAGAGGGAAGGTTTGAACCAACTGGTGCTGTTGAACTTTGCTTCATAGTCGTACAGTTGTTGCGCATTCATCATTTTAAGATTTCCCCATGACAATTCAGAAATACCCTGCTGGATGTTTATCCTGAATTTCTGGCTGTCCTTTCCTCCTTTTTTCGTGGTGACTACAATCACGCCGTTTGATGCCCGTGAACCATATAAGGCCGTTGAAGAAGCATCTTTCAATATCGAAATGTTTTCTATTTCGTTCGGAGAAAGACGAGGATCCGCATTAAAGATAACCCCATCCACGACCCATATCGGATTGAGGCTGGAATCCAAAGACCCTTTACCACGAATCTGTATCTTAGCTGTCTGCCCCGGCTTACCTGATTCAAGGCTGACATCCATCCCCGATACTTTACCATCGAGCATCGTCGATATATTGGCCACGGAAACATCCTTCAGTTTATTCTCACTCAGTGAAACGGCGGAACCTGTCAGGGTATTACGTGACTGAACCGTATAACCCATTACGACCACTTCATCGAGGGTTTTCGAATCTTCTTTCAGCAGAATCTGCAACTTGCTGCCCGACACACCTTTCACTTCTTGCGACACGTATCCGATATAGGATACCCTCAACAGTGCATTTGTCGCAGTTTGCAAGGTGAAATTTCCGTCCATATCAGTAATCGAGCCATTATTGGTCCCCAGCTCCATCACCGTTGCTCCAATCACAGGTTCTCCGTTTGTGTCTTTCACAATGCCTGTGACCTTTTGTTTCTTTGAATCGGTAGAGTTGGTAGGTGTAGACACTTTCTTTACAATGATGTTTTTCCCCTGAATCTCATAGGTGACATCCTGCCCTTTAAGTATCTGCTTGATCGCATCATCCAATTGGGAAGCATTGACCGATACATTTTTCCCGGTATCAATATCATCTGCCATGTAGACGAAAGAGTATCCGCTCTTTGTCTGTAGTTCCGTTATCGCTCTCTTAACTGATACATTGTTGACTTTCAGCGATATACTTTGTGAAAATATGCTTGCATTAATGCATAATAACACCCCGACCATCAAGATGGCCTTTTTCCTGTAATTCATAAAGTGTGAATTTGAAGATTAAATAATCTGATAAAAAGGTGCTTTCGAAGAAATTTGTTATTATTTTTGTTCCATTCCTTGAAAACAGCCTATACAATCGCGTGTTTTCCAAGAGGTAAGAATAGAGGTCGGAGGGTCTAGTACACCTTCCGGCTTTCTTTTATTTCTTACGTCTTTCTTTGTTACTTCTGTTTACGTGTTTCTATTCATGGATTTCTGTTTTTTAAGGTTGCACAAATATTAGTAGAGTACTATATCCTTATTTTCTACTTTGTATTTTATCTTTCCGGTAGCCGAGATGGCATCCAACACAACCCGGATATTCTGCTCTGAGCTATTAAAACT
This sequence comes from Tannerellaceae bacterium, assembly GCA_031555145.1. Lineage (GTDB taxonomy): Bacteria > Bacteroidota > Bacteroidia > Bacteroidales > Tannerellaceae > JAJDIA01. The sequence goes on from JAVBUR010000043.1 coordinate 74,567, forward strand.
TCCATAGAAACGATATCCCTTCAGCCCTTCATTGGAGAATATGATTCGCACCCGGTAGCAACGCTCCAGGGTCTTGACCACTTCAGACAAGGGCGTTTCATCAAAAATCAATATGCCATCCATCCATTGTATGTCCGGTTTGGTCTTAATCGATTTTTTTATCATCACGCCGGCTTGCTTATCCAATGTTACCCGCTCGTTGGGGTATACGATCAATTCGGCTTCCTGCCTGATCTGATTTTTCAGTGCTATTTTACCTTCTAACAAAGAGACGACTGCTTCTCCATCTTCCAGATAATCACGGAAGTTAAATTTGGTGCCGAGTACTCTCACTTGCAAGTGAACTGTTTTCACATGAAAGGGCTGCTTTTCGTTGTGAGTCACTTCAAAGTAGCCTTCGCCTTGCAGTTTTACCACGCGACTGTCAACTCCAAAATCCTGCGGATAGGTAATATACGAACCGGCATTCAGTACCACTGACGTTCCATCGGGCAAATGAAGGCGCGTTTGTGAACCTAAGGGCGCTTCTACCCGTACTTCTTCTGCCAAGGCGTTCTTTACATGGCTTTCTCCTCCCCAATAAGAGAAATAAGAAACCACCCCCAATACCAGTATGGCGGCAGCGTATTTATAATAGCGCTTCCAGAACGTTTTCTTTGAAAAATGTTTTTCTGTCTGCTGCCTGTTAATCCGCTTCCTGAACACATCGAATGCCTTTGCTTCATTATATCTTTCAGATACATTTTCCTGGAGAGCCGAAAACCAGATTTCCTGATGTTTCATGAAGTATGCTTGATTTTCTTCGGATTCGGCCATCCATGCCTGCAGCATGTCCTGTTCTTCCCTGTTCAGCCCTTCTGACAGGAAAACGGAAATCAACTCATCAATATGCTCTTGTCTTTTGTCCATTTTTGACGATCTCTATAAGGTAGACGATAATTTTAGGAGGAAGGGTAGTCTATAGGAAGCCTATTTTTAGTTTATGCACAAAAAAATAGCACCAGATAAAGGATATAATCCCCCAATTTGGCATAGAGGAAGGATAATGCATTCTTTATATGATACTTAACGGTGTTGACGGAAATGCCCAGTTCCTGCGCGATTTCTTCATATCTCTTTTCTTCGAACCGGCTTTTCTGAAAAACCCGACGGCATTCTTCCGGTAACTGCTGGATCGCATGCAGGATTTCGTTCTCTAATTCACGTTCCAATAAACACCCCAATGGGTAACTGTCCGACAATAGATAGTGCTGGCTTATCTCCTCATTTTCTCCCAGGGCGGAAAAAGCGATCTCGGTCTTTTCGCGTTTGGAAGACAAATGATCAAGGCAACGGTTACGGACGGCTTTTATCAGATAACTGCGGAGGGAGGTATGGATATTTAACGATTCATGCACTTCCCACAGGTGATAAATGACATCACCAACCAGCGTCTCGGCAAGGAAGTCGTCATGCACGCATCCATGAGCTACATGACAAAGCAAGGCATAATGGTGCTTATAAAGGTACTTATATGCCTCTTCATCGCCTTTTTTCAATAGCTCTTTTATTCGTCGTTCTGCGTCTTCCATAAGTATCAACCAGTATATACATATCCCTGTATCCTCTTCGGGAATAATGTCGGAAACAAAAATAGAAGTCTTATTTGGAATATCAAAACAACAACAAAAGTATTATGACTCGTTTTCGCTATCAACAGCGAAGAATGGAATGGTTTCGACGAATATTTTTTGGCAGATCGCCTGCCGGTCGCTTATTGGACCGGCAGGCTGAAGAGGAATTCCAGGCCACCTTCGGCACGGTTCTTCACCGTGATTGTGCCGCCATGGAAGGTGATGACATTCTTGACAATGGAGAGACCGAGGCCGGTACCGCCTGTTTCGCGCGAACGCCCTTCGCTGATACGGTAGAAACGTTCGAAGAGGCGGCGGAGGTGTTTTTCTTCTTTGATGCCCCCCCCATTATCGGCAAAAGAGAAGTAGGCAAAACGACCTTCACGGTTATACTGCCGGATGGTGATCTGCACGTTCTCGCCGGCATGGCGGACAACATTCTCCGTCAGGTTGCGGAACACGGCATAGAGCAGATTCTCATTCCCCTGGATAGCCGTTTCAGCGGGAACGTCGTTCTGGATGGTGATGCCCTTCGCCTTCATAGCCGATCCCATATTGGTGTGTATTTTATGCAGGATCGAGTCGATAGAAACGGATTCCGAGAGGAAGGCTTCCGGCGTTTCGTCTATCTTCGTGAGCAGGCTCATATCCTGTATCAGCTCCGAGAGGGTGATCACCTGGTTGTAGGCTTTGTTGAGGAAATGCTTTTCTTTTTCGGCATCCATCGGCTTGTCGAGGATGGTTTCGAGGTAACCGCGGATACTGGCCACCGGCGTACGCAACTCGTGGGCGATATTGCCGGTCATCTCCTGTTTCAGTTGGCGGTTCTTTTCCTGCTTCGTCTGATCGTTGAGGATCACTTCGAAACTCTTGTCGTCGAAGCGGTTCACCCGCACGGCAAAGTGCTTGCCCTGACGGTGGAGCATGGTTTCGAAATACGACTGTTTTCCCTTTTCATCGAGAAAACGATGGATATCCTTGAATAAATCGTCGGTTAACAATACAGCCGGTTCAACGGTGACCTGATCGACCAGCACGTTAAGGAACTGGATAAACAGCCCGTTGTAGTAGGCCACTTTCCGTTCGGCGGTGAAGAAGCAGATTCCTTCCGATGAACTATGCACATGTTGGAGCAACTTCTCCCGTTCGAGGGCAATCTTGTCTTTGCTTTCACGCAACTGCTCGTAATCGCGGACGATATTCGCCCCTATCTCGCCCAGTTCATCATTGGGGAAAAAGAGGGGTGAAAGGTTGGCCTGATCGTTACCGGCTGCGACCGAGAAGTCGCGCAACTGGCGGATCGACTTACCGAAACGTCCGGCGACGAGGTTGATCACGAGCAATACGATCACAAACATCAACAGGATGTAGTACAGGAAGGCATTGTCGGGTTTTAGGAAATCGCGCACCTGGATATCATACGGTAATGCCACGCGGATATAGGTATTTCCCGATTGCTTGGCATAATAGAGGTATTCGAGGTTATTGGAGGCCGATACGCGAATATCGGACCCATGCCCGGATTCGGCCGCCGCCTGGATCTCCGGACGGGCGGCATGGTTCTGCAATGAATGGGCATCATCAATCACATTGTCGTACATGACATTCCCCCGGTCATCCACCCAGGTGAGACGGATATGGTTTGGCAATACCGTCATCAAGGCATCAAACAAGATAGGCTCTTCGGTCTGGTTCCGGATGTATTCAATAGCGATATCGGCATAGGCATCAAGCTTTTCTTCCAGCGCTTGGGTCTTGTAACGGCGTTCACGCGACTGTTCAAGGACAATAATCCCTGCGGTGAAAAGGGCAAAAAGGAGACAAAAATACAATGTCAGCCTTTGGCGGTAACTTATCTTCATATAGACTGTTTTTTCTTTATCAGTGAATATTCCCGAATCAATTGTCGATAGCCTTGTCGTTCTCCGCATGCTTCAGTACCTTGGCGTCAATGTAGAAGACGATCTCTTCGACAATGTTGCTGCAATGGTCACCCACCCGTTCGATCTTGCGGATCAAGAGCATGGTTTTCAGTCCTGCTTCGATCAACGCCGGATTCGACTGGAGATAGGAAGCCAACACATGGACGGCATTGTGGTAGAGCGTGTCTACCTCATCATCCTTGCTCAGTATCTTGCCGGCAAGTTTTGTGTTTTCGGCTTCCAAGGCCACATAGCTGTCGCTCAGCATGGAGATCACGCTGTCGAACATCTGCTCCAGTTGCAGGTCCTCGCGTAGTTTTTCGGTAAGCAGTACCGAGTTGTCTTCGATTACCTGCCGGGAAATGCTTTCGGCAAAGTCGCCAATGCGTTCCAGCGTCGCGGCTATTTTAAGGACCGACAGTACCAAACGCAGGTCGACTGCCACCGGACTGTACAAAGCTATATAATTCTCGCAATCACTGTCTATTTTTAGTTCAAAAGTATCCACCCGTTTTTCACGGCTCACTACTTCACGCGCCAATTCGGGGTCGTTGTTCAGGAATGCCTGCTTCGCCTTTTCGAGTTGCGACAGCACCAGTTTCCACATCTGGCTCACCTCTTCCCGAAGGAGTACCAGTTCTCGTTCCGTGTGTTTCATATCGTATGTTCTTTTTTATTTCGTAATTAACCAAAACGGCCTGTGATGTAGTTTTGGGTCTGTTCTTTATCAGGATTCAAAAACATTTTTTTGGTGTCACTGAATTCCACTAATTCGCCTAACATGAAAAAACCGGTCTTATCGCTGACGCGGGCGGCTTGTTGCATATTGTGGGTAACGATCACGATCGTATAGTCCTTCTTCAGTTGGTAGATCAGTTCCTCGATCTTCGAGGTAGAGATCGGGTCGAGGGCCGAAGCCGGTTCATCCATCAGCAGGATAGACGGGGAGATAGCTAACGCGCGAGCAATGCAGAGGCGTTGCTGCTGTCCGCCGGAGAGTTCGAAGGCAGACTTCTTCAGTTTATCCTTCACTTCGTCCCAGAGGGCGGCGCCGACGAGCGATTCTTCCACTCGTTGGGCGATAAACTTCTTGTCGCCGATACCGTTGACCCGCAGGCCGTACGCCACGTTCTCGAAGATCGTCTTCGGAAACGGGTTCGGTTTCTGGAATACCATACCGACGTTCTTGCGCAGATCGTCGACATGGACGGATTTACCATATATATCTTTCCCGTCCACGAGGCACTCGCCCGTCAGGCGTGTTCCGTCGATCAGGTCGTTCATCCGGTTGAACAGACGCAGGAAGGTAGACTTCCCACAGCCCGAAGGGCCGATGAAGGCGGTAACGGTATTCGTCTCCATCTGCATATTGATATTCTTTAATGCGTGGAAATCACCGTAATAGAAATTGACATTCTTTGCTTCAATCATGATCGTATAGTTAGAAAGTCTTTACTTTATTACCGAAATACCGTCGGAGGGACGAGGCCAGCAGGTTCATCAACAACACGATAAGGATAAGTACCAGCGCCGTACCATAGGCAATCGGGCGGGTGGCTTCCAGATCAGTACCGCTGGTAGCGATCACGTAGAGGTGATACGGCAAAGCCATCACCTGGTCGTAGATGCCCGAGGGTAGTTTCGGAAGAAAATAGGCGGCAGCCGTAAACAGGATCGGCGCCGTTTCGCCCGATACTCGTCCGATGGAAAGGATGAGTCCCGTGACGATATTGGGAAAAGCCATCGGCAGGATCACCCGCCAGATCGTTTGCAGTTTAGTTGCACCCAGTGCCAGGCTACCCGTGCGGTAGGAATCAGGAATGGATTTCAGGGCTTCTTCCGTGGTACGGATCACAAGCGGCAAGACTAGCAGACCCAGTGTCAGTGACCCGGCGATGATTGAATCACCAAAACCCAACGTATTCACAAACAAAGCCATCCCGAACAAGCCGAAAATAATCGAAGGAATACTTCCCAGGTTATTTGTCATTACCCGGATAAAGCGTACAATCCGGCCATTACCGGCATACTCGGTGGTAAAGACCGCCGACATCACGCCGAGCGGAAAAGCGATCACCATACTCCCGCCCACCAAACAGAGCGTACCCACGATCGCCGGAAAGATACCACCGGCCGTCATTCCTTCGGAGGGAGCCGTAGTAAGAAATTCCCAACTGATCACACTCGCCCCGTGGTACAGGATAAAGCCCAGTATCCAGCAGAGAATGCCGACCACGCCCATACCCAATACACGGAAAAGGAAGAAGGCAACGCGTTGGTTTGTCTTTCGATTCATAAAATATTCATTGGATTCATAAAATGTTCATACTTTTTTCATATACGTTCATACAATGTTCATAGTATGTTCATACGTCCTTTACAGTCCTTTGTTGTGCTGGCGTTTGGAAATGGCCTCCGCCGTAATACTTACCAGCATTGTGAAGACAAACAGGATACACCCGAGCATAAACAACGACTGATAGTGGGCTCCCCCCGCAGGCGCTTCCCCCAGCTCGGCCGCGATGGTCGCCGGGATCGTACGCACAGGTTCAAACAGTGAATGAGGCATAACGGCCGCATTACCGGTCACCATCAACACCGCCATCGTTTCGCCTACCGCCCGTCCGATACCCAGCACAACGGCCGCGGATATACCCGACGAGGCATAGGGGATAATGACTTTGTAGATCGTCTGCCAATGGTTGGCTCCGAGTGCCAGACTTGCCTCCCGCATGGCGCGGGGCGTATTTCGCATCGAGTCTTCGGCGACGGTGATAATCGTAGGCAGTGCCATGATGGCCAGAATCAGGCTACCGGCAAACGCAGTCTCGCCCACAGGCAGGTTGAACGCTTTCTGGATCAACGGCACCAGCACTACCAATCCAAAGAATCCATAGACCACCGAAGGGATACCAGCCAGTAATTCAATCGCCGGCTTCAAGACTTTCCGCATCCGGTCGCCAGCCAGTTCAGAGAGGTAGATCGCGACCCCAAGTCCCAACGGCATCGCGATCAGGATCGCAAAGAGGCTCACCCACAACGTGCCCAGTATCAGCGGCAGTACACCAAACTGAGGAGCAGGGGTAGATGTAGGCATCCATTCTTTTCCTCCAAAGAAGTCGGATGGTTGTATCTTATCGTCACGCAGTATCTTACAATCGTGATTATCCGTCGGCAGGTATTGCTGCGGCAGGAAGGCGATGATACCCGATGTCTCGGCGATCACTTCACCCAGTTTCTCAGGTAACAAGGCATAGTCTTCGCCTAACTCTTCGTCGGAATAACGGTTAAAGATCTCCTCAAAACGGAACAGTTCGATCGGTTCATCCGCCCCACTTACTTCCTGCCAGTTTTCGATCTCTCCGTCAAAAATCTGCTTGATCTCATAGGGATGGAGTGTCTTCACCGGATTATTGGCATTGACACAAAGAGCATAGCCTCGCTCAACAGCCGGGCTTCCGAATAATCCCAGCCCTTCTTTGAACAGGAAAATAGTGATGAGCAGGATGACGATACTCGTCACCATCCCGCTCACCGTCAGCAGGCTCTCAACGATCCGTTCCGTTATGCGCCTTACTCTTTTCATTTTATTTTACAGTGATAAAGCCGATTTCAGCAACGATCTTCTGTCCTGCCGGAGAAAGGATATAATCGATAAACGGTTTCACCGCCTTTTCCGACTTGGCTTCGTAGTAGTAGAACAACGGACGAACAATCGGATACGTCTTGTTCTTGGCATTGGCTACCGACGGTTCGGTAAAGGTGGCGCCTTTATCATAGGATACATGGACAGCCTTTACGTCTTTATTCAGGTACGCCAGACCTACATAACCGATAGCACCTTTTGTCTGACTGACAGACTGAATGATGGAACCCGTGGCCGGCATACTCATGATGCCGTTCATATAGTTCTTGTTCTTCAGCACGCTTTCTTTAAAAAATTCGTAGGTGCCCGAAGAGGTTTCGCGCGAATAGGGAACGATCTTGATATCGTCGCCGCCTACTTCCTTCCAGTTCTTGATCTTGCCGGTGAAGATACCTTCGAGCTGTTCGCGGGTAAGGTTCGTTACCTTGTTCGATGGGTGAAGTACGACGGCCAGGGCGTCGTAAGCAACCACTACTTCCTTGGCAGTCTTGCCGCCTTCCTGCAGTTTCTGTTTTTCGTCGAACTTGATCTTACGGGATGCCTGAGCGATATCGGTAGTTCCTTCCAGCAGGGCCGACAGTCCTACACCGCTACCACCACCTGTTACCGTAACGGTAGCCGACGGATTGGTTTTCATATAACTTTCGGCTTCTTTCTGCGACAGCGGTAATACCGTGTCAGAACCCTTGATACGTTGTCCCTGAACCATCGACAAGGAGGCCATCAGGACGGCCATTGTCAGTACAATCTTCTTCATATTACTTTGCATTTAAAAATTTACCTATTAAAATTTATATTGTAACCGGAGGGTGAAGACGTCGTTCTTGATGTCGCCGTTCGCTGCTTCCAGGTTCGCTGTTTGTTCGTTCTTGTTTACTTCATAGTAGGCCTGAAGACGCAGGTTGTTGTTGATACGCCACAAGCCACCGAAACCGTAGGTGTGATGTGTAACATCAGCTATGCCTGTATTGTTCAGTCCGATTTCATCGCCCGCCACCTTGGTGTTCGGGTCGTAGTAATCGTATTTCAATACGGCAGAGAAGGGGGATTGGCCAAAGTCCTGTACCAGCATCACATAGGCGCCACTGAAGTCACGGATATAGATATCGCGGATCAAAGCGACGGATGTGTTCGGGCTTTTGCTGGTCAACTGACCTCCCGGCTGTTGTCCGAAGACGTATTCGGTCGAGAGACGTGTTTGGCCCAGACTGCTCATGGCGGCAAACTCCGCATCGATACCGAAGTACTGGCGTTTAGCAAAACCACCTTTGTTCGACGGATTTGTGTTGAGCACGAATGCACTGCCAGCCATCGTATAGACGTTCTCTGTACCCTGGAACACAAAACCATGATAGTAAGAGATGCCCCCGCTCAGCGACATACTATTGTCGAACAGTTTCACCGCCGAGAGATGGCCGATAAAGTCTTTCTTACTGTCGGTTTCCTGCTTGATCCCGTTACCGGCAAAGAGTCCGGCTTCGAGTTTAAGAAAATTCCAGGGCGACGTCTTTGCCGCCTGCAGGATCATCATGGCTCCCAAATCGCGCTCTTCGGGGAAGAGGGTTTGGAAAACGGTCGAACGTTCCGGCGATTCCCGGCGCGACGACGAATAGCTGATCTCATACCCGAACGGGCGGTCGAACACTCCGGCACGCAGCGCACTGGTCTGGAACCAGGGATCTTTCACATTCAGATAGACATCCTTGAAACCGATCCCCTTCTCGGTCAGATCCAGTTGGAAGACACCTGAGGCAATCCCGTCTTCATACGCAAACTTGATACGTCCCCGGCGGATACCGATCCGGTCGAACGACTTGTCGAAGTTCTCGTTGACAGCCCCTACCTTCAGGTCGGAGTACGCTTCGCCATGTTGATACTGTGCCTGGATATAACCCGACACCTTCAGTTTTTTCAATTTTGAAAGATCGCTCTCCAACGTTTCCACACGTTGTTCTACCTGCTCAAGGGGCGTTTGCTCCACTTCCTGAGCCATAGCCTGGAAAGAAAAAAGAATCCCTGTCGCTACGGTTGTAATAATGTTTCTTCTCACGGTAGTTCTATTTTACGATGCAAAGTAATGAAGTTGTTTTTTCACTCGTTTTACGAAGATATTACATTGTTGTTACATTTGCAGATGGGAACGGCTGAATTTCTGCCAGTTAGCCTATATAATAGACATAAAAGGGAATAAACGAAGATGGGATCAATCGCAAAACCTTGCAGGTACTTTCAAATCCTGCAAAACCTGAATATCCGGCACGCTGTCCTTTGTGAATTGACTGCGCTCCCTTCTACACGAAGTTTTTTTTCGAATTTATCTGTCACGCTGTCACACGGAGGGCATTATCGTTCTGATTGAGAGCAGATTGAATGTGTGACAGATACCCGTGACAGATCCGTTTTCAGGACAATTTGCTGTCACATCTGTCATACGGGGCATCAAAAGAAAGACGATGGTGCCGTAAGAGTTTCAGTAGGATGAAACTCTTAGTTTCATAGGGTGAAACTCCGAGTTCCAAACGGTGAAACAGAAAGTTTCAATAGGTGAAACAAACAGTTTCATCCTAATGAAACTATTGCTGGTCGCTGTGTCGTGGCAAATAGCTTCAGGTTCGGACAGTTCTGAAGGTCGTCCTTACTTATAGGACAATAGTATGGAACGGAGCATCTTTTCCGTCTTGGCGGCGCCTTCGCCGAGGATGAAGCCGATTTGCTGGACCTGGCGGAGGTTTTCTTCGATAACTTCGGTGACGCGGTGGATGATCTCTTCCGAACGTTCGTCGCTCCGGTGGAGGTTACGGAAGATGGCGCCTACCAGTTTGTTGGGGATGAGTTGGAAGATGACGACGTTTACCAGCTTGTCTTCCATCTCGACGTCGCGGTTGACGGTAGCATCGTCGTGCGAAAGGAGGTAGGTGAATTGGGAGACGAGCGAGGGAGGGAGCAGCGTCTTCAGGTCGGCGCCAATGACGTAGGGGATGACTTCGTGGATTTCTTTCACCTCTTCGCCCATGATTTCGATAAAGGAAAGGTTGGATTCGACCACTTTCAGGTTGGCATCCACAAAGACGACGCCCGCGCTGAGGGTATGGATCAGGATGGAGAGGGCTTCGTTACGGGCGTAGAGCAGTTCGCGCGCCTCATCGAGCGACGAGCGGGTGGACTTCAGTTCGCTGCGGAGCATAGCGATCTCTTCGAGCGTCTTTTTGCTGGCGTGTTTGGTTTCACGGTTGTTGTATTGCGACCAGGTGACGCACATCTCCGGGATGGCGATATTCTGCGCAATGGCACGCGCCAGCCCACGGCAGGTTTCGAAACCGCAGGCACCACAGTCGACTTCTTTCTGGTTGTTGCGTTCGGTGATTTGGTTGAGGGCTATCTTTAACTCATACTCGCCGGGGGCAGGGAGTTCGTATTTTTTGTTAGAGAAGCGGGCGGTGTAGGCTTCATGCTCGGCGTATGCGTCCACCTCTTTTTCCCATTGGGCGATGTCGATTTTTTCGAGGCGGCGGTTGATATAATTGCGCACGAGGGAGTGACGGAGGAACTTCTTTCCGTTGTCGGACGTACCCGGTCCCATGATGCAACCTTCGCAGAAGAAGAGGTTGAAGTGGTGCTTGATGGTATTGTCGAATTCGAGGAATTGCTGGACGGCGGCGATCGACGAACGACCTTCGGCCGTGATCACCTGTTCCTTCAGCAGGCTCATGTCCAGGCCGGCTGCTTCGACAAAGCCTTGCGGCAGGGGATACAGGCGGCCCTTATAGCCGAGCGGTTCGTCGAAGTCGGAGTATTCGCTGAATGTTTCCTTGATCTTGAATTCAGCAAACAGCTCGCGCAGTTCGCGGAAGGTGATGACGGCATCCAGTTTGGCGATGCCGTAATACCGGTCTACATCCTTCTTCGCTGCTACACAGGGGGTGATATGCACCACCTTCAGGTTCTCGCCATACCGCTGTCGTGCCACCACCGCGCTGACGGCCACCGGCGAGACGAAAGGCATCAGGTTCCCAATTCCCTCGGGATAGTGCATCTCGATCAACGACACGATGGCCGGACAGCAACTGGTGATGTAATATTTGCCGTTGAACTCGTCGCGGATCAGCTTGCGGCATTTCCGGGCGACAATATCAACGCCAAACGACATCTCTGTCACATACGTAAAACCGAGCAACCGTATCATTTTCACAAACTTCCGGTAGTCGGTGATATCATCAAACTCCCCCGCGATCGACGGCGCACAAACGGCCACCACCGGTTCACCCGAGTTCAGCATCCGCTTCACCTCTGCCTTCGAGTCGAGGTAAGAGATGGCGTTGTAAGCACAATCTTTGATACACAGGCCGCAAAGGACGCATTTGCTTTCTTCGATATACGGGAATACGCTGTTCTTCCGTATGTGGATGGCTTTCACCGGACAAGTACGGATACAGGTGTAGCAGGCTTTACAGTGGCTGCGGTCGAGTTTGATGATCGGGTCTAACATAATATATATATTTCAGGGTTAAGTAATCAATACCGTTCCCGTTCGGTATAGTACGTATGCAGTAGTTTATGCGACAACGAACCGTTCGGTTCGCCGAGGAACTCCTGGTAGATGGCTTGTACCTCGGGGTTCTCGTGCGACTTACGGAGCGTCATCTTCTCGTCTTCTTTGTAGATGGCGTCCATACGGGCAGTGCGGATGGTGAGGTTGGTCGGGATCGGTTGTCCGCCGCCGCCGAGGCAACCGCCGGGGCAGGCCATGATCTCGATAAAGTGGTATTGCACCCTGTCTTCCCTGACTGCCTTGGCGAGCTTACGGGCATTCGCCAGGCCGTGGGCGATGGCAACCCGCAGCTCGACGCCTTCAAGGAAGGCGTAGTCGGGCTTGACATCTTCGATCAGAAGGGTCGCTTCTTTGATGCCGTCGAAACCGCGGACGGGGGTGACGCGCAGTCCGTCGAACGGCACTTCGCGCCCGGTTACGAGTTCATAGACCGTCCGGATAGCGGCTTCCATCACGCCGCCGGTCGCCCCAAAGATCACCCCGGCACCGGTAGACATCCCCATGATACTGTCGTAGCTTTCATTCTTCAATGTCAACACATTGATACCCGACTGCTGGATCATCGACGCCAGCTCGCGTGAGGTCAGCACATAGTCTACGTCCGTATGCCCGCTGTCGCGCATCTCCGGCCGGGCTGCTTCGAACTTCTTCGCCGTACAGGGCATGATGGAGACGCAGACGATATCCTTCGGATCGAGTCCCCGCTTCTGTGCGTAGTAGGTCTTGGCCAGTGCTCCGAACATCTGTTGCGGTGATTTGCAGGTGGACAGGTTGGGCAGCAGTTCGGGGAATACATGCTCGATAAACTTGATCCATCCCGGCGAGCAGGAGGTAAACATCGGCAGGGCGGTAGACGGGCTACCGTCGACCAAGACCTTCTTCAGCCGGTGCAACAATTCGGTGCCTTCCTCCATAATGGTGAGGTCGGCGCTCCAATCGGTATCCAACACGGCATCAAAGCCCATCGCACGAAGAGCGGCCACCATCTTACCCGTCACCCGGTTACCGGCTTTCAGTCCGAAGCGTTCGCCCAGGGCGACACGCACGGCAGGGGCGGTTTGTACCATTACATGTTTTGTGGGGTCGTAGATCGCATTCCATACATCATCGATATATTGCCGTTCCATCAGTGCGCCGGTCGGACAGCGGTTGATACACTGTCCACAGTTGGTACAGACCACGCCGGCCACCGGTTTCTCGTTGAAGGTGCTCATCTTCGTTTGATTTCCCTTATACGCCATCGTCAGTGCATTCACGCCTTGCAATTGGGCACAGGTGCGTACGCAGCGGGTACAACGGATACACTTGCTGTCGTCTTTCAAGATCGAGGGCGACGACACATCCGGGTGTGGTGGCTTCCGGAGACTGAGGAAGAGTTCCTCGTCCGTCCGATACTCCGTTGCCAGGCTTTGTAGTTCACAGCTATTGTTCTTGCTGCATTTGATGCAGTTGATATTATGTTCGGTTAAAATGAGTTCAAGGATATGCTTCCGTGCCTGACGTATTTTCTTCGTATTAGTGCGTATGGCCATGTTCTCGCGTACAGGGGTGGCACAGGCCGCCACCAGGTTGGGGTCTTTCTCCACTTCCACGACGCAGATGCGGCAATTCCCCGCCACACAAAGGTCTTCGTGGTGGCAAAGCGTGGGGATATGTACATTCAGCATCTTGGCGGCATGGAGGATCGACGTCCCTTCGGCTACCTGCAGGGGTACATCGTTGATAGTGATATTGATATTGATCAGATTTGACATAACGGTTCCTCCTTTCTTAATAAATGATTTCTTCCCGGAAATTCTCGATAATCGACCGGAAGGCATTCCCTACCGACCGGCCCAGTCCACACTTGGAGGCATACCGCATCGTATACGCCAGTTTCAGTAATTCATCCAGGTACGCTTTCGGTTTCTCTTTCCGTTTGACGGCGCGGATACCGTTCAGCAGTTGTTGGGTGCCTACCCGGCAAGGCACGCACTGGCCGCAGGATTCTTCTTCGAAGAAAACCAGGTAGTTCTCGAGGATATTGTACATCGAACGCGAGGAGTTGAACACCTTGATCGAACCGCCTGTCGGGATGCCTTCGAAGCCGATGATCGTGCTTCGGAACTCCTTCCGGGGTACGCAGAAGCCGGAAGCACCGCCGACCTGGACGGCTTTTGTGTCGCCATCGCCGAATTCTTCGACAAACTGCTCGACGGTCATTCCCATCTCCAGTTCGAAGACGCCTTCCTTACAGCAATCGCCCGACACGGAGAAGAGCTTGCTGCCCTGCGAAGCCTTGGTACCGAGCTTGCGGTATTCGTCGGCCCCGATCTCGGCGATGATCATGGCGTTGACAAAGGTTTCCACATTGTTAACAACGGTCGGTTTACCCAGATAACCTTCCACGACGGGGAAGGGGGGCTTGTTGGTCGGCTCTCCGCGGAAGCCCGACATCGATTGGATTAACGCCGTCTCTTCGCCGCAGACATAGGCGCCGGCACCAAATATCAGCCCCAGGTTGAAGTGGATACCCAGCGACCGTATCTGGTGTTCCATCCGGTCGATGGCTATCTTCAGTTTGGTGGACAGGTATTTGTATTCGCCCCGGATATAGATATAGCCTTCCTTCGCTCCGGTGATATAGGAGGCCAGCGCCATGCCCCAGATCACTTTTTCGGAAGCCTTGTCGAGTATCTCCCGGTCTTTGAAGGTACCCGGTTCACCCTCGTCGGCATTGCAGATAATATACTTTTCCGGTTCCGGATTGCCCATCACCGCTTTCCATTTCAGTCCCGTCGGGAAGCCGGCGCCACCGCGTCCGCGGAGTCCCGAGTCGATCATTTCCTGCAGAAACTCTTCCCGCCCCATCTTCATCACGTGTCGCATAATGACCGGATAGTCGATGTTTTCGCGGAAGATCAGGTCCGCTCGTTTCAGTTGTGTCGTCATACGTTGTCTGTTGGCGTTCGTCTGTTAGTCTTTCTTTACTTCTTCATATAGCTGAGGAGGATATCCTTCACCTTCTCCGGTGTCAGTTCTCCGTACAGTTCGTCGTTGATCAGCATGGCCGGTCCCTTGTGGCAGGAGCCGAGGCAGTTGGTGTAGCAAAGGGAGAACTTCCCGTCGGAGGAGGTCTCTCCGGGGTGGATACCGATCAGGTCGGTGATAGCTTCTACAATATCCTCCTTCCGTTTCATGTCGCAAATGATGGTTTGGCAGATGCGGATCACGTGTTTCCCCTGCTTCTTCGTTCCGAGGAAGGAATAAAATGAGGCCGTGCCGTACACGTCTGCCGGCGACACACTCAGTTCTTTGGCGATCAGCACCATGCACTCTTCATCCAGGTAGTAGTTCTGTTCGACTACCTCCTGGAGGACAGGCAGCAGGCTGTTACGTTTCCGTCCGTACTTATCGGCCAACTGGGCGATAAATTCTTCATTGTTGATAAGCATTGTTTGGCGAGTTGAGTTAAGAATGATCGTTACATAAAGTGGACAGTGACCACCTTCATGAAGTGTTCGGTCAGCACGCCGGCTAACCGTCGGATCAGGTTCCTGCGCGTCTCTATCTCGACAGGGAGCGTAGGGTCGTGATGGTATTCGTTAATCTTGGTACCTACCAGAAAGTGGATTTCGTCACTGTCGAGCAACAGGCGCACGATCCGGTCGGCGGGGCCTTTTCCCAGCTGTGTGGCGGGGTTACGATGTATGTTGTTCAATAGATTTGTTACCTTGGTGAGGGTCAGTACCCCTTCGGTCACCAGATCAATCCCTTCCATGGTCGAACTAGGCGGCAAGGTGGAGTCGGTAATCTTCTCATCCATCACCTCTCGACGGAGTTCGCGGGCAATGATCATGGTGGTGGTGGCCCCACTGATGATCTTCCGACCGTCGAAGCGGTTTAGCAGCATGGCATATTCGGGGTCTTGCTCCATGTGGAAAGGTGGGCCGGTACAGAGGATCGTCCGCCGCGGTTTACGGAAATAGGCGACGGCGCAGGTCAGGTCGTCTTTCGGCAGATGCTGGTCGTGCGATGAGGCCTGGCGGACAATCATCTTCGACAATTCGGCTGAGGAGATATCCGGCTCCGCCTCAACTACCTCGCGCACGTAGCGGATGAGGTCGTTCCGCCCCCACCCCATTGCCATCCCACGTCCCATACCGGATTGGGTAATCCCGTCTGTACAGAAGACAATCCGGTCTTCCAGTAGCGGGACAAACGAACAAGCCCTCAGATCGGGATTACCCCTGACGGTCATCACATCGCCTTTGTAACGCACATGCCGCCAGTCCGGCTCATACATGTGAGTGCCTCGTAGGATAAACGTGGCCGGATTATCGTATTCGAGCAGGGACACCGTTCCCTCGCTCAGTGAGATATCTACAATGGTATAGGTTGCATAGCTGATATCGCCGTCGCTGTAGATCGGCAATGCCTTCATCAGGATACCGACCATCCGTCCGGCATCCTTCTGTTCTTGCGAAAGATTCAATAAAATAGTGGAAGTAAGCGTAGCGAAGACATTCGCTTTCACCCCGTGCCCCATCCCGTCGGACAGCACGCACAGGATCCGGTCTTCATCCGGGAGGCGTTTCGACAGGATCACGTCGCCGCAAATCCTCTCCCCCTCATGATTACATTGAAAGTAGCCGATATCCACATGATACCGCTCCCTCATCTCCTCAGCGTTATGAAAGGCGTTTACATTCATACGTCTGACACGTTGGCGTTTAACTTTACAAATATGCATTTTTTCGGGCAGAAAAGCAAGGAAAAGATCAATATTTAACGATAAAAAGTCCGGCGGCCACAGCCACCGGACTTTTTATCAATCAGTATAATTGCCTTTTATTGAACCTTCTTGACAGGTGAGATCTTCCAGCTTCCGTCGATCATCGACTGTTTGGGATAATAGACCCTCAGGGCAAGGTTGAAATCGCCTGTTGGGGCGGGCAGCCAGTTGGCTTCCTTATCCTTGCCGGGAGATGTGTTTTGCAGATAAATATCCACCGAACCATCAGCGTTCGTTTTCAGATTACTTCGATCGCCAGTGGCATAACGATTCAGAGGGTTAGCCACCAGATGGCCTGCGGAATCGTACATCGTCAGTGACCAGAAAGCATTGGCCGGAGGCGTTTGACCTTTGTCGAAATGAATCATGTAGTTGTTGGCACCGTTTAGCTGTTTACCGTCACCATCGAGTGCCGTCAAGGGATAAATGGCATCTTCAAGCAGATTGGCGCCCAGGCCGATGCAAGCGATGTGTGCCCGCTGCGCATAATTGGTACCGTATGTTCCCATGACCTCAGTCAGCATGTCCCATCCGTTTTCCTGCCGGGCCAAAATATTTTTCTTCAGTTCGGCAGCCATCTCTTTGGGCAGGCTAGCCAAAGCGGCTTGTACATTCTGGTCAAAGACCGATAAGTCGAACGTCTTGCCTTCGCCCACACCAATAGCAGCGAACTTATCGAGTACAGCCTTATCAGCGGCGGAAGGCGGATAGAGAGCCAGCAACTTATTTATGTAATTGAAGTAATCGGCCAAAGGCATCTGCTCGACAATAGCGTTTGGGAAGCCCTTGGGAGCCGAAGGGTTCGGTTCGGGCTTGGGTGCGGTGTAAGATTTGCCCCAGGCGCTTAATGGAGTGATTTTATATTGCTTTTGCAGTGGGACGACTACATTATCGCCGTCGGCCTTGCTGTTGACTTGCGTACGCCCAACAATCCAAACCGAGTTGGTAGGTGCCTCGATCTGCTTCATGCCTGCGGGGACTTCACCTTTCCAACCGGGGCCGGTAACCAGGAAATCACCCTTGCCGTTACCCGTGGTACGGGTACCCGGCGAGGCAAAGATATTGGTGTACATGTCGAGCATAGGCATCATGTAATAGCGCCCTTTAGTGTCGGGCAGGGAGAGCACCACCGGTTCTTTGCTCAGGTCGAGCCACGCGGAAGAGTAGTAGGTGTCCACATTGGGGCGCACCACATCAGTGAACGAAGCATCGGGGAATACCGAAAGATTGGCGAATGAATTGGCTGCTGCCCTCATTCCGCCGCCTTTTACCCCTGCCGTGCCATCGGTCATTTGTTGGCGGGAAATGTCCATAACCACCAATGGGAAGCCATAAGCATAGGCTTCTTTGACGGTTTGAACCGTGATCGAATCTTGCTGCGCCTGTTCGGCGGCTTTTTTTGCTGTACCCCCGCCGCAAGATAGCAGTATGGCTGCCAGCGGTAACAGGAGGAATAATTTTTTGTCCATAGACTTATAATTTATCAAGTTCAATTATTAACCAATTATCATTTATATTGCTTCTACAACAACGTTCATTTCCCAAACAACGGATATGGAACAAGTTTTATTTCACTCCAGGAATCATTGATTTTTTAATCAATAATAATTAATTATAAAACAACATTTCAGATGAATTGTTTAATCACCATGCAAATCTACACGGAGCAAAAACAGTTGTTCTTCCAATTATCTTTCCTTTTTCCATAGGGTATTTGCCTTTCGCCCGATCTTATTTAAAAACAATTCAACACAACATCGCCCAAATGGAAAAAAAGTGGATCACAACCTTATTTTTTCTTATCTCTGTTAGCCTCAGTGCCTCACCGCGTACGCAATGGACGTATCAAACAGGTGGGCAGGTTATCGGCACATGTGCGTTATCAGAGAGTAGCCTCTTCGTAGGAAGTACTGACGGGTATCTGTATGCCCTCGACAAGCAATCGGGAGCCCTTCAATGGAAGTTCGACGGGAAAAACGAAATTCGCTCTACACCGGCCATCGACGAAACGACAGTGTTCTTCCATACAGTTGCCGGCGACCTCTATGCACTGGATACCCATACCGGCGGACTACAGTGGCAAACCTCACTGAAAGGAGAAACGATGGTGGATGTATGGGACTACTACCAGTCTTCGCCGGTGATTCATCACAATCTCCTGATCGTAGGTAGTGGAAACGGCCAGGTGTACGGTCTCAACAAGGAAACCGGCAAAGAAGTCTGGACATTCCGGACAGGCGGCGTAGTACATACCGATCCGTTGGTATACGATGATAAAGTGTATATCGGCAGTTTTGATGGCCATTTATACGCTCTTGATAGCGCAACGGGAACCGCTCTATGGTCATTCAAAACTGTAGGGAACCGCTATTTTCCCCAGGGAGCAATTCAAAACGCTCCCACACTATTTGAAGGAATGATCCTGTTCGGATCAAGGGATTTCAACTTGTATGCCATAAACGCCCAAACCGGAACCGGTACCTGGAATTGGATGGAACCCGGCAGTTGGGTGATCGCCACACCAACCATATCGGCAACCGACAGCCTGCTGTTTGTCGGCACATCTGACTCCCACGCCTTTTACTGTACAAGTGCCTGGGATGGCTCCATCAAATGGAAAATTAACCTGAATATGCGTGTATACGGCAAAGAAGTCCTATATAAAGACGATGTGTTATTCGGTTGTTTCAACGGAATACTTTATGCTGCCAATCAACAAACCGGCAACATAACCTGGACATTCCAGACAGAGAACAGCCTGAAAAACCACTCCATTGTCTATAATGAAGACGGTAGCTTCAACGAAGCACTCTTCACTATCACGAATATGGAAGAACTGCTGAAATCTGAAAACGCCATCCTCAACCTCGGCTCGTTCCTTGCTTCTCCCATCGTCGAGAATGACAAGGTATATATCGGAAGTACGGATGGCAATGTGTATGCCCTGACCATCGATTGAAAGGATTGCTCCAACCATTAGTTGGAGTAATTGCTTGAGTTACTCAAATACCATCCGGAACCGCGTCAGCCCGTCCGGATACGTACGCAGGGAGAAGGAGCAGTTGTGTTTTTGGAGGACTTCGCGGATGAAGATAAGGCCGATCCCCTGCCCGTTGGGTTTGGTGGAGAAGAAGGGGCTGAAGAGTTTAGCTTCGGTCTCTTTGTCGATGCCTTTGCCGGTATCAGCAATTTCGAGGGTAGAGGGATGGTGGGAGGTACGGATAAAGATCGTGCCGTCGTGGCCGATGGATTCGGCAGCGTTTTTGATGATATTCACCAACGCCTGTTCGAAGAGGGAGTTGTCAAGCATGACGAAGAGCGGCATTGCATCCCGTTCCATCACTAACCGGATCTGGCGGTCACGGCAGATGGTTTCCATAAAGCGTTTGGAGAGGGCTACCACTTCATTCAGGTCGCGTCGTTCCAGTTGAGGCTCGGGGATACGTACCACATCGGCAAAATTCGTGATAAAGCGGCTCATGCCATAACAGCGTTCCACCAGCACACGCAATACGTCGCAGACATCTTCCATATTTTCCATATCGTGGAAGGAAGCTTCCAGCGTATCCAGCGTCGAGGTAATCCCCGCCGTGGTATTGTTGACTTCGTGGGCAATCATACGGATTACCTTCTCGTAGGCTTTCTTCTCGGCTTTGAACACTTCCTGGGTAAGCGATTCCACCAGGTAGAACGAATGATGGAAGCCCCGGTCGATAAACGACGAGTGGGTACATTTGTAGATATTGGCGTCGTTCAACCGGATGGTTGGCGATTCATACAGTTCAATACCCTCCAGTTCGGAAGCCAGCGGCGCATCCAATTCACCCAACCCACGGCCTACGAGTTGTCCTTCCGTCCTCATTCCCAGGATACGCAGCATAGAGGCGTTAGCCGACTGTGCCTTTCCATCCAGGTCGAGGATCAGCACGCCCATCGGCGAGGCATTGATCAGCAGATCAAGGAAATGGTTCTGTTCGCGCAGCAACAGGCGTTCATTCTTCAGTTGCTCCATCATCTTGTTGAACACTTCCACCACCTTGTCGGCTTCGGCCTGTCCCACATACCCGAGGCGCGAACTGAAATCCTGTTCGCGTAGCAGTTCCATCCCGTTACCGATAATATAGAGCGGCATCACCATCCTACGGTAAAAGACAATGAGGTAGATGACCGTAACCAGCAACAGTCCTTCTACCAGAAAAAAGAGACTTCTCGGATCCTTAAATGGGAGCGAAACAGCTTCGGCGGGGAGTTCTATTCCTTCGGCAGCAGCATCGGCAGCCGCTTTAGCGGCCGCATCAGCCGCAGCTTTGTTAGCAGCATCGATCGCGTCGATCGGCAGCCCATATAAGACATAATACGTCAATATCCCCAAGATGCAGAGCAACAACGCCGTCAATATCCAGAATGACCACCGTAACCGCATATCGTCTCTCTCCTTATTTATCTACCGGGATACCGTACTTTTCCAACCGGCGATACAAGGCCGCCCGGCTGATGCCCAACGCATTCGCCACGTGCGAGAGATTGCCCTTGTACGTATCAAGCGCCTGTATGATCGATTGCCTTTCCAATTCGTCCAGCGACAAGCCTTCCAACCGCATCCCCTGCTTGACAGGCGCTTCTCCCGTATGCAGGCTCTGCCGTTTGAAGTCGGCGGCATCCAGCACCGTCTTGCCTGAGACAAGCATCGTACGCTCTACCAGATTCTTCAATTCGCGGATATTACCCGGAAAAGGTAGTTGTTGCAGATAGACAACGGCGTCCGAAGCGAATTCCACGCGCGGCAGCCCATTCTGCATCGTCTGTTGGTCGGCAAAGTAGCGCGCCAGTAGCGGAATATCTTCCCGCCGTTCACGCAAGGCCGGCAAGTGTATCGTGATCAGATTGATACGGTAAAACAAATCTTCGCGGAATGTACGCGCCGTCACCATCTCCCGCAGGTTGCAGTTCGTGGCACTTACCACACGGATATCTACTTTTCGGGGACGGCTGTCGCCCAACACCTCAAACGTCTGGTCCTGCAATACACGCAGGAGCTTCACCTGGCTCGACAGTTCGAGATCGCCTATCTCATCAAGGAAGATCGTCCCTTTGTTCGCCATCTCAAAGCGTCCCGTCCGATCCATATACGCATCCGTAAACGCACCTTTCTTATGGCCGAACATCTCACTCTCGAACAAGCTCTGCGACAATCCGCCGAGGTTGACTTTCACAAAGGCCTCCTGTCGGCGGGGACTGTTTTTATGGATAGCTTCGGCAATTAGTTCCTTACCGGTCCCACTCTCGCCTGTGATCAATACAGACGCATTCGTAGGTGCAATGCGCGACACAGTGCCCAGCACTTCCATCAGCGCCGTACTCTGTCCGACGATCTTGTCAAAATGGAACTTTGTATTTGCCTCCGTACGGTTGAGGGGCTTTTCTTTTTCTTTCTTCTGCTGGGTCAATTCAAGCGCCGTCTTGATAGAATTAAGTAGCATCAGGTTATTCCACGGTTTGGTCATAAAATCAAAGGCTCCCGCCTGCATGCCCTGCACGGCCAGTGAAATTGATCCCCAAGCCGTCATCAATATAACCGGCACATCCGGGTGGAATACCTTGATCTGTCGGAGCAACTGGATGCCCTCCTCGCCTGTCGTGGTCAGCGTGAAGTTCATATCGAGCAGGATCAGTTGCGGCATGACAGCACGAACCACCGCCAGCGCCTCCTGTGGCCCCGGTACCGCCTCCGGCTCATATCCCGCACGCTTTAGCAGGAATGTCAGTGAAGAACGCACTCCGGCGTCGTCGTCAACGATTAATATCATAGGTAATATATGTTACACAAACGTACGAAATAAATCTATCACACTACTGCCACGGACGCTATCTTCTTACAATTTCCTCGAAATCGGCATCAAGGGTACGGTTGTTGAGGAAGTCGTAGAGGGTGACGCTGCGGATATTGTAGTAGTAGTTCCAGTAGTAATACAATTCGAGGATATGCTTCTGCCTGGCATTGTCTTTCGAGTTCTGGGCATCGTTCAGGTCGAGGATATCGATCTTGCCGATCATAAATGTTTCGATGGAGGTATGGTAGCGCTTGGCAGCCAGGTCATCGACCTCCGTCGCGATATCTAACTGATTGGCCTGGTTGTTGAATTTTTCTACCAACAGGAAGATATCCTGATTGAAGTTCATCTCTTCCTGACGTGTCCGGGAGAGGATCACTTCGCGGTTCGATTCGGCGACTTTCACCTTCCCTTTACGTTTGCCCCAATCGAGGAGCGGAACACTGATACCGACTTCCACCACCTGATTGTCTTTCAGTTGGTTATAGGCGCTGCTCAGCACACGGTCGGTGCCCGTATATCCCACAGAGGCAAACAGGCTGATGCTGCGTTGGTTTCCTTTGGCCGTAGCCACGGCATAGTCGGCTTCCAACTGCCGGCGCAGGATATTCTTGGCAAACGAATTATTCTCACGGGCTTTCTGTAGTACGGCCTGGTATTCCATCCGCGCATCGGGCGCCGATTCGGGTACGACAGGCGAAAGCACATCCTGCTCGCTCAACCCCAGGAACGCACGCAACTGGAACATCCGTGCATTCAGGTTCGACTGCGCATCCGTCAGGCTTGCCTTGGCTTGCAAAGCAGACTGTTGCAAACGCATCAGTTCGCTCTCGGAAATATACCCGATGCCTCGTTTAGCCACAGCTATATCATAGAGTTTGGTCGCATTCTCGTAGTTCTGTTCGGCTGTGGCATGATTGGCTTGTGCCAGCAGCAGGTTGAAGAAATAACTGATCGTAGACAATGTCACCCCTTCCACACTCTCCATATAAGCGGCCTTAGCCTCTTCGTAGCGTACGGGTTCGATGCGGCGAAGCCACTTTTGGTTGTTCACCCCGAAGATCGGCTGCGTAAGTGTCAGCCCCACCGGAATACTCATAAATTCATTGAAAGCCCCCGTACCCAACTGCCGGGTATAATCCAACGATGAAGTAAGGGCAATCTTACCACCTGTCAGGGCAATATTCTGTGTCACCGCCAGTTCACCGCTCAGCCCAAGTGAGTTGTTGCGTACATAGGTGTACGAACCGTCATTCTGCTGATACTTATTATACCGCTGGTAATAGGTCGGGAGTGAGCCATTGAACGTTACCTCCGGCAACTGGTCTGCCCGGTGCGTACGGTATTCCCAATAAGCCGTCTTCAGTTCGTTGAGCGCCACCGCGGCATCCACCGACTGTGTTTGTGCCAGCACAATGGCTTCTTTTAGCGTCAACCGGATCGTATCCGACCCTCCCTCCTGTGCCGTAACCGACGATCCCAGTCCGGCCAGGCAAAGCAAACATATAGCGATTCTCTTCATCTTGATATAGCTTTTGCCTTCTCACGGGCAAAACCTATGCCAAAATGATAACCGGCTGATTTTACGCAAAATAGGCACATACCGAGTGTTCTTTGTCGAAGACTGTGTTCGGTTTCAGACTCAGCCCTGCCTTCGTAGTGCCTTCGTGTTATCTTCGTATTGCATCCACCCATTTCAAATTTATTGGCAAGGTCCCCTTTTTATACTATTTTTGTCTTTTACTTCGCAATCGGAGTATCTTATAAATACGGTTATGACGAAACACACTTTTCTTTCGTATTGCTTTTTCCTGATCCTGTTTGGATTAACGACTTCCTCCTGCACACGGGGGAAATTGGAGGTTCACCACCTGCGTTGTGAGTATCTCGACAATCCGATATCTATCGAAAGTAAGACCCCGTTATTAAGTTGGCAACTACAAACCGACGGGGCTTCTGCCAGCCAGGAATATTACCAGCTTATAGTGGCAAGCACCCCCTCTTTGCTGACCGAAGAGAAAGCGGATTACTGGAATGCAGGAAAGATCCGTTCCGGGCAGTCTGTCCAAATCGGGTATGAAGGGAAAGCCCTCCAATCGCGACAAACGGCCTATTGGAAAGTCAGGGTGTGGGATGCGAACGGGAATGCCTCCGCCTGGAGCGCCCCGGCACAATGGACCATGGGACTACTCGAACCATCCGATTGGGCCGCCTCCTGGATCGCCCTTCGAACCGACACATTTCCGGATGATACCAAAACCTATCCTGCCCCCCACTTCCGGAAAGAGTTCCAGACAACTAAAACCATCAAACAAGCTACAGTGTACGTCTGCGGCTTAGGTTTTTATGAGCTGTCGCTGAATGGAGAGAAGGTGGGCGATGAGGTATTCACCCCGGCCGTAACGAATTTCGACAAGCGTTCGCTGCACAAGACACTCTATTTCTTCGACGACCAATCTTCCCAACGGGTCTTATATAACACCTACCAGGTAACGGATCAGCTCAAACAGGGAGCCAATGCGATCGGCGTCATTCTGGGAAACGGTTGGTATAACCAGCGCGACCGCACAGTAGAAGGACAAATGTGGTACGATACGCCCCGCTTACTGTGTCAACTCGAAATCACCTATGCAGATGGCTCCACGGAAACCATCTGTTCTGACCCTTCCTGGAAAGTATCGGATGGTCCTCTACTGCATGACGCCATCTTCACCGGCGAACAATATGACGCACGCCTTGAATTAACCGGATGGGAACACCCGGGCTACGACGATTCTTCCTGGCAGCCGGCCTTGTTGGTACGGGCTCCGGCAGGCCGGTTGTCTGCCCAACTCGCTCCCCCGGAGAAAATCACCCGCACATTGGTCCCCGACTATATCGAACAAAAAGACGACTCCACCTATCTCTATGCGCTACCGGAAGTCGTTTCCGGCTGGGCTGAGCTGAAGGTGAAAGGCGCCAGCGGCGACTACGTCCGTCTTCGTTTTATCGGCGAAGAGAACAACGATTATGGACAAAGAGATGAATATACGCTCAAAGGAGGCGAGATGGAACAATGGGAACCCCGGTTTACCTGGCATACGTTCCGGTATATCGAAGTCGTTTCGCACCACGTACCATTCGACGAGAAAAGCCTTATCGTCAAAGTGGTACATACGAATCCCGAAGTACGGGGTTCCTTCCAGTGCTCCAACGAGCTATTCAACCGGATCAATGAAGCCTACCTGCGTACCCAAAAAGCCAACTTCCATGGTAGCATAAGCAGCGACTGTCCGCACCGCGAACGGCTGGCCTATACAGGCGACGCCCAGGTCATTGTGGAAAGTTCCTTATTGACCTTCGATATGACGCAATTCTATCGGAAATGGTTCGATGATATGGCCGATGCACGTAACAAGAAAACAGGCTACGTCCCCCACACCGCTCCTTTCGGAGGCGGAGGTGGAGGCCCTGCCTGGGGATCAGCCTATGTCATCATGCCCTGGGCCTATTATTGCTACTATGGCGACACCTCCTTGCTCGAACAACATTACGAGGGCATGAAACAGTGGGTGTCATACCTGAGTACCCGAACCGACGAACGAGGAATTGTTGTCCGTGAAGAGCCCGATGGCTGGTGCCTGGGCGACTGGTGTACACCGGGCAGAGTCGACCTGCCCGAACCATTGGTTAACACCGCCTATTACTTCCATATGGCAACGTTAATGAAAAAAATAGCGAATACCTTGGGTAAAAAAGAAGACTACCAGCATTTCGACGCCCTGACCCAACAAATCAAGCAGGATTTCAATGCCGCATTCTTCTGCGCCGAAACCAACCATTACTGGGAGGGACGGCAGGGGGCCGATGTCTTCCCCCTTGCATTCGGTCTGGTCCCTTCCGATAAGAAAGAAGCCGTATTCAATGCCTTGCTGGCACACCTTGAGCACCTGGATTATCACTTCGACACAGGGATACTGGGTACCCCGCTGCTCTTACAGGTATTGTCTGAAAACGGACGGGCAGATGTAGCCTTCCAACTGATGAACCAAAGAGACATTCCCGGTTTCGGCTATCTACTGGATAACCGCTTCACCGGACTATGGGAGAATTGGGAGGGGCATAGTTCCCGTTGCCACCCCATGTTCGGCAGCGTAGTTGCCTGGATGTACCGGCACCTCAACGGCATACAGGTAGATGAAGAGTCTCCCGGTATGAAACACTTTATCATTGCCCCCCAGATAGTCGGCGACCTCACCCACTGCAAGGCGTCCTTTGAATCCCTCTACGGACTAATCCGTTCCGAATGGGAGATTGCGGATACTCACTTCGTATTAACGGTAGAAATACCCGCCAATACCACCGCCACCATCATTCTCCCCAACGGCGACAAACATCATGCCGTTGAACCGGGCATCCATCACTTTCCAATCGATAACTTGCTGATCTGTGATATCTTGCCCAGATCGGAATAACTGTATTGGTAAAGGCCGTCTTCGGCGATCATCATCAGGGTATTTTGGAAGGGGATCACATCATAGCCTTCCATACCGGTATAATGCACCAAACGGTTCGCCATGAGCTGTTGGGGATCGCCTATCTTATAAATCTTCAGCCCTTCGTCGCAGACGAAGAGGGTACCGTTATCAATGCCCAGTCCTTTCGGCTTTGTCATGCCATAGGTTACCAGGTGTTTAGGATGTTTCACATCGCTCACATCCACGATCAACAGTTCGTTGGCATTCTGCCCGCAGAAATTGTCGGAATGGATCGTCACGTACGCCAGGTCGTCTTCTACCACCACCGGATCGCATCCGTATACATGCCACATCGACGACATATATTCGGGCTTCAGCGGATTAGCCACCGAAAAGATCATCATACCGGTCGGCATACCCATAAACAGGTAGTCCTTATAGCTGAAGATAGTTTCCACATTGCCGATAAAAATCTGTTCCGACAGTTTAGCCGGCTCAGAACCGGAGATATCGAACACGCCCAACTCACCGTTGACCACCGTGTACAGATACTTGTCATACTGTCCGAAACGCGACATAGAACCATTCACACCCCTACCGGAACCACCCGTAGCACTGTTCGATGCATACATGCCCGGACTTGAGTCAAACACCAGACCTTTTTCTGCCCAGCGAGAATATTTATCCGTCTTTTCTCTCCGCATGGCCAATGACCAACCTACAATGACCTTATCTTTCCGGCCGTCGGTACACATCTGGTAATCATACCCATACATATTGTTGACCTGCGGCAATGCTTCAGCAAACACATTTTCCAGCCGTCCCTGAAAGGCCGGTTTAGCCGGATTACTAATATCAAACCACAGCAGGTCGACCAACGCGTCGGCATACAGCCGGTTATCACGGATCGCAATATCCACATTCCCCAACAACTCCACAAATCCTACCGCCGAAGGATTGGCTGGATTCCGGTTGTCGATAATATGAAAGCCCACACCCGGCTCCGAGATATACAGGTATCCCTCATAGAAACAAAGCTTCCCTTGTTGCTTGATCGCCCGAGGCACTTCCGATACAGTGACTGCCTTGCGAAATTCGACAGCCGACATAAAAACAGGTTCATTAATTTCATACAACACATACTCGTGTGTATCCTCACATCCCGTCAACAGACAGGCAAGCATCAACGATGCCAATAACCATACTTTTTTCATTTCCGTATAGATTTAAACGATTGTTCGATTCCATTTATTCACTCTCAGGTTGCTCCCTTTTTACTTGATGAAAATCACAGAGCAAATGTTGCATCCGTATCTATTTTTTGTATGTTTGTAAGAGCATCTGTTTTGCCACAGAAAATCTTAATTGATATGAGAGCCATTGGTTGTGTTTACCTGTTGTTGTTATTATTCATTGTTTGTAGTTGCGACCGGCCTACTGAAGCGACCGGTCATATTCTGCTCGCCGAACAATATGCAGAGGATGCACCGGAAAAAGCACAGGCTGAACTGGATTCGGTCAGCCCCCATTTCTATGACCTCAGCCTTCAATGGCGGGCACGGTATACGTATGCAGCTTGCAGGGTGGCGGATAAGCTGGAGACTACTTTACCATCCTTTGATGATATCCGGGAAGCCAAAGAATGGTATATGAAAAAGGGAACGGCCAAGGAAAAGGTAAAGTCCCGTTTGTTCCTGGGGCGCGCTTACCGGGTGGAGAAGAAGGACACGGAGGCAATGACAGAGTATCTGGATGCGCTGACACTGGCGAAAACGGCAGAGTTGTATAATGAAGCGGGGTACATCAGTAGTTATATGGGAGATTTGTATCGGGAGAAGAATGATGTACAGGCTGCACTTGCTAAATATAAAGATGGGGCTGATTATTTTTATCAAGCCGGAAATCTCCGAAGTTTTGGCTATGCGAATAGGGATATTAGCAAGATGCTCATTTATTCAGACTCATCTCAAGTGGCATTGGATTATATGTGGAGAGCAGATTCTATAGCTTCCGTATTGGGTGATAATGAAATGAAGTCTTATATAAGCAATGGACTTGGGAATCTATATGAATCTCTGGGGGATTATGATAAAGCGGAACAATGTCTGTTGATGGCCATACAGTCGGATTCAAGTAATGATTTATCAGATATCACAGCGTTAAGTGCGCTTTATATTTCCTTAAAAGAGTTTGATAAATTACACGCCATGTTGGATACTATATATTCACCCGATTTACCAGAAGAGTACAGGCAAGGGTTCCTTTATAATTATTATCTGATTTATAAGGAGAAAAACAGTCTATCTAAATCACTTGATTATCTTGAGCAGTTCTACAAAATATTCAAATCACGTCTTATCCGAACAACTGATGCGAATTATATTGAGATTGAGAAGAAATACAACCACGCTAAACTAAATTCACGCCTTCAACAACTCACTATATCCAGGCAAAGATATAGTATAGCAGTTATAGTATCCGTGCTGGTTCTTCTTGCCGTTTTTATTTTTTATCAAAACAGAAGAATCAGATCGAATCGAAAGCTGTATGAACAAGAGAAGGTAATTGCTGAGCTAAACAGTAATATCCTGGATCTTTCTCTGCGATTGGATCGTGAAGCG
Organism: Tannerellaceae bacterium; assembly: GCA_031555145.1. Classification (GTDB taxonomy): domain Bacteria; phylum Bacteroidota; class Bacteroidia; order Bacteroidales; family Tannerellaceae; genus JAJDIA01. The sequence continues at coordinate 103,980 of JAVBUR010000043.1, forward strand.
CTATTAGTGCAATCGTTGAAAGAACTGCAAAAAAACTATCAGGACAAAGAAAATGAAGTACAAAGCCTGAAAAAAGAACTTCAAGAAGTGCGCGTGAAGAAAATGGAACATTCTACTTTAAGGAAGACGCTCATTCACGGCTCACAAGTGTACAAACCTGAGGAAAGGATTCAGGTAGATGATACTTTGTGGAAAGCCCTAGAAAAAGAAGTCCTTGCTATTTATCCGAAATTTACTCAGAAGTTAGTCAGTAAACATCCTCGTTTGTCTCAAGATGATTTACGATACTGTTGGTTGAGCCTGATGAAACTAAATGCCAGTGAAGAATCTACCTTATTAAATGTGCAACCCGAAACATTAAGAAAGAAACGTACCCGTATTCGCGAGAATATGGGCTTGGAATCGTTTGGAGGTTCTGACCTTTACAATTATTTGATAAATGAAGTGATAAATGGATAGTTCATGGGTCTCAAATAGGTAGTTGTCCACGCAATTATTATAATTACCTGATAATCAGCATGCACTTGTCCACGCTAAAAAGAACGAAGTCCTTTTTATGACGTTCTTAGCATCGTAACTTTGCGACGAACAAAACAAAAAAGTCATGAAGCAAAGAAATTTAAAAAGCAAATTCGTTCTACTATTATCATTTTTCATCATCACAATCTCTGCCATTGCGGAAAAACAAATCCCTTTAGAACAAGACAATAAATGGAAACCCGGCAAAAAATCTCTCCCTACTATAAAAATAGAAGCTTATTTGACAGACGACAACCAACGTATAAACTTATCCTTTTATGAGGGCTTCGGGGAAGTTACCGTTTCTGTGTTCAATCAGGAAACAGGGGCGGTTTTTTGCTCAGAATCATTCCTCGCACCTGCAGGACACACTGAAGAAATTTATTTCAATCAGCCATTGGATGCAGGGATTTACCAGATAAGTATCCAACATGCCACAGGTTCCTTCTCCGGAGAATTTCTTATTGACTAACCAGGATTGGAAGATATCAAGCAGGATACCTCTAAAATGAGAAAATTATTGTGTTGAAAGTCTGTGTTTTTCGAGTATTCATTTTTTAAATCTAATAATATGAGTAAATTAGCAAACCTTTTAATATTGTCTTTTCTTTTCTCTCTTTCGTCCTGTATGGAAGAGAGTATTGAAAATGTAATTGTTGAAAAAAACAGTGAAGAACTTGTGGATCCTTTAGAAAAGCTTAAAATCGACAGCAAAAAGCAACATCTATCCGAAGAGGATGCAAAAAACGTTGCTCTATTGTTTACTAAGCAAAGTGGGACTATCACGAAAAGCTTGGAAGATAAATCGATATCAGCCGTTATCACTTGTACTGATGCTGAAAAAACGCCTCTGTTGTATATAAGTAACTTTAATGACGATGCGGGATTTGTTATTGTAAGTGCCACCAAAAACTACTATCCTATACTTGCCTATTCGGATGAAGGGAACTTTACGGTAGATACCAGTTCTATGGCAGGGCTTTGGATAAAAGCGATGGAAAAGGAAATATCATGGAGGATAAAAAATGACGATACTACTTGTACTCCGCATTGGTCTGCCTATGAGACAGGGGATAACAATATAGTAACTCGATCAATCATACCGGACTATCAAAATATTATGTGGTGGCGGGATGAGTTGATACATGATATCAAATATACAAATAAATATCCTCCCAGAAGAATTGGAGACTATCATGAATATGGTGATTTTGATGGTGACAGTTTTTGTAATATGGATGAGGCAAGAGGTATATTCGGCAGTACTGCAGAAATATTGAACAGTCTCAGTTCACAATTGTCAAATTTGGGCTATGATCCTAATGTCATCCTTTTCCACATTAAGAATTTTAGCGAACGTATTGAGCAAGCACCTCTGCTCTCTACTTATTGGGACCAAGATTCCCCTTACAACCGAAATTGCCCTGACAACAGTGTTGCTGGATGTGTTCCTGTTGCCATTGGGCAAATCTTGAATTATCATAGATGGCCGACACACTATATAACCTGGAGTCAGATGAATAGTGATCCGGATGCCGGAGCCGCACGGCTTCTTGGTAAAATAGGGGCACAGATTGGAATGGTGTATGGCTCAGAGGAGTCGTATCCAAGATTTTGGGACCCATTGGATTTTAGCGATCTTAGTCATGCAAAGAAATTTTTTAGAGAAAATCAGTATACAGTTTCCAAAGACTCTCCATATGGAAAATTTCATATTGTTTCCCAATCAATATTGAATGGGAATCCGGTATATATGGAGGGAACTCAAGAACTATTTTCATTTTTGGGAATACGAATTCCTTCATTTACTGCACACGCATGGGTTTGTGATGGTTATACTTCCTTTACAATATCCAACGTATTTGTTGATGCTTATTACCCTACAAGACCTAATCCAGGAGATAATGTTCCATTGGAGTGGAATCCTTACGAAAGAGATTACTCCACTTCACTAAACATGTACAACGGCTATGCATGGAAATATTTTCATATGAATTGGGGATGGGGAATAAGATCGGAGTATAATTCAAATGATGGATCAAGAAGTAAAAACAATGGTTGGTTCTTAAATGGAGACATCTCACAATTAGACGGAGTAGACTATACTGTTTTATATAGATATGTAACAGCAATCCCTAATCGATAATCATATGAAAAATTACGTATTACTATTAATCGTATCTACTTTTTGCCTGGGAATACTCTGTCATTGTGACAGAACAATGTATCCGCTCGTTCATAAACGTGATTTATATGTAGATTTTAGAGATAACGACGGTAATAATCTGATAGAATCACTCCAGTTGGGAATTGACACGATTGTCGCATCACGCCCTCCTCATTATCTACTTAGTAACAAAGAATACTCATTAACATTAAAAGTAAACGGAGCAGAATACACTCCTGATCCCATCGATTATAAAAATATAAATTACCCGAATGAAGGGCTGTCATTTACCTGTCAGCACTATGACTTAGTATTTGTAGAGAAAAAAGATTATGTCTATGAATATGCTTTCACCTGCCCGAAGCTTTTTGGCGACGATAAGCCCAGAAGCATCTTAGCAAAGTGGAAATGTATAAAAAAGGGGATATATCTTATTGAT
>JAVBUR010000108.1:0-34719 GCA_031555145.1 Tannerellaceae bacterium
GAATCGTTCAGTAACGTCATTCTCTTTTTTGTGGCGATTCGTCGATTGGGAAATGCCGGATGCTGGTCTGAGTAAATCCAGGCCTGCGCCTCACCTTCGCGAGGCCTGCATGTCAGCCGGCTGAGGCCTGCGCCTCGCGGTGCTGGCTCGTGCGTCTCGCCGGGGTGAGGCCTGCGCCTCGATTCGCCTCTTTCAGATTCGGCCAGATATGAAGATAATCGGTATTCTCACATCTGGCCGACTTTGAAGCTTGCCTATTCCCTGATGCTTATCTTCTGCACCTCCTTATCCAGTTTTACGATATACATACCATTGGGTAGTGGGATGGCAGTGAGCCCTTCGGTGAGGCGACGGTTAACGAGGGTCTGTCCGGTTATCGCGTACACCGTGAGGTTGACTGGGATGCCGCTCTCAATAAAGAGTTGCCCGTCGCGGCTGTATAGGCGTGGACCATCAGGTGTGTCGATGCCGGTTGGGTTGAAGGATACACTCACATGGGTGTCTTCATAGATTTCGGAAAGGATGCATCGCCATTTGTCGGTGCCCACCAGGATGAGCCCTTTGGTACGGCCGTTGACGGTGACAGTCGGTGTCTGTCCTTCATAGCCTTCCTTCAGGGTAATGACGAAGGAGAAGGGATTGCCCGACTCTATCTCGAACGTGTTCTTGGTTTTGTCGGTTATAATACCTTCACCTATGCTAAGGGTAAGGGTGTGGTAATGGATGACCACCGGAACCTGATTCACTTTCCACGTATCTGTATTCCGTTGGGTGATGTTATAGTTGGTATTGGTCAGCGTCCCTGTCACGTTGAGGGTATAAGTTCCTCCCGGGGTCGTAGAGGTGATGTTGAAATCATTACTCAGGCCGGCAAGTACGCTTACCGTTTCACTGTTCACCAACCCATCAGCCGTAAATCCGGGATTTGTCGGGCTTTCGCCGAAGGTAGAGCTGCCTCCCAATGCCGTAACGGTAATATCTTTCGGATCAATGGTATAAGTGCCGAGCGGTGCGCCAGTTGCTGCATTGAAATTATCGCCTCCTGCGAAATCTGCCGTTACGGTATATGTTCCCGCATTGGTGGGGGCAGTTGTGCTGCCGTCGTAATAAACCGTAACTGTGCCAAACCCTGTTATGCCGTTTGCGGTCTGTGTAATGCTGCCGATACCCTGTGGCGAGCCATTATAAATATGCCCTGTCGGAATGGTATAGTCGGCGGTAGCGGGGTCGCCTTTGTTTACCGTAACTGTATATGTGGCACTGCGATAGCCGTTTGCTGTAGCTGTTACTGTTTTATTTCCCGGCGTTGTAAAATAGACCTCCATTATAGCCTTCTCAAAAACTACCTCTCCGGAAGTTTGGGCGAGTTCACCTGCCAATCCTTCACCTGTTAAAGCAATAGGTACATCATTTACCCACATAGCATCTTGACCTGGTATGAGAAGAAATGCTATTACTTGCAATGTGATTTTCTGACCAACTACGATTGGACCTGTAGGGTTACTACCTGTATTCGAAGTATTATTAAATTGAAGGTAGTTATCTTGTGCGTATACTGTTGTCATTGCCATGCTCAATAGGAGGCAGACTAAAATTTTGTAAATCTTTTTCATCTCTATAAAATATTAAAAACCTTGTTCAGCAATACATTTTAAAACTATGTAGAAAAGCCCTCTATCTACAATCCGGCAATCCCCCATATAGGGCGGTTTATCTTGGTTTGAGCCATATATAATACCTACCACATAATTTTTCAAGTGATGCTGTCGCGATATTACGGCTCCGCCACTTTGTCCGCCGGATACCCTTGCTCCGTGAAAATAACAATTTATATTCTTGTTATGAATATCGCCCATAACACCTTTTGCGCCCCACAATGCATCGGAGTCATTTCCTCTTACAGGCGAGGGAAAACCAACTACATCAACCTCTATTCCTTTTACTTCTGGAAATTCGGGAAATATACCCAATTGCCAGAGGCTGTTTTGGTTGCCGATATTGTCTTTTGTAACAATAATTGCCCAATCATCATTGGCGTTATTACCGGAGTAGTAAGCAACACTTGTAACCATTTTTGTCCAACGGGTGGTAACTGCAAATTCTCCGTTTTTGTATTTACCGTGAACAAGCATATCTGTATGCCATTTGTTTTCCCCTAGTTGACATACCGCGTGACCGCAGGTTAAAACGATATTTTTATAGACCATAAACCCTGTTGCCCGGTATCCACCCGGTTTCCCGGGAATATTATAAGTTAAATAAACTACCGGAGTATAGGGATATGAAGTATTATCGTATTCCACCCGGTTGTCGTCATCTGCATTTGCAGAAGTGGCATCGCCTGTACAGATAAGTTCGGAAGGTATCAGTTTCCTGAAGGCATCGTGATCAACTGTACCTTTTGGGGTGAGCAATCCGCATTTTTCGAGTGTTTTTTTGGTTTCGCTGTCCAACTCGAATACTTCCTGCGTGATCGTACTGTCGGCATCTTCCTGTGGAAATGCCAAATCCATAGCGTTCATTTCGTCTAAATTCAGACTTTTGTACGCTGTTTGTTGAGTTTTTGCCTCAACACTTACTACTTCATAAGTAGCGTTTTCATTTGCTATTTGCATATAAGTACTTTTTAAAAGGTTAATAAATTATTTTTAAACTCTTCTTTTATGATTCGTTCCCTGTAGCTACCGGGCGACCGGCCTGTGAGTTGCGTGAAAACGCGTAAACAGTTTTTGCGGTCGTTGAAGCCTGCTGCCCGGGCTATGTCCGCTATCCGCAGATCGGGATTCGTTTGTAGGGTTTTCATGGCTTCGCGAATGCGCAGTTCATTGATATACCGTGTAAAGCTTTTCCCGAAGCACTGGTTGACTGCCCGCGACAGGTAGGCGCGTTTTATCTCCATGCGGTCGGCTACATGATCTAATGTAAGGCCGGGGATGCGGAACAGTTCCTGTTCGGAAACCAACAAAGCGAACGCCTCGGCAATCGGTTGGAGGTGGCTGTCTGTCATGATGTATTTTCCATGGTGTTGCATTCCGTCGCTCTTTGCCAACGAAAGTAGGGAAGGGCGAAAACAAAAAGGACGCATTTTGCAAAATGCGTCCAAGTTGGTGGCAGTGGTTAGCAACTGGTTAGTTCTTTACCGCATTTTTCCGGAACTCCGTAGGGGATAGTCCCGTCATTTTCTTGAAGACGCGGTAAAAGTTCCGGCGGTCGTTGAAACCGGTATCGAAGGCAATGCCGTCGATGGAAAAGGCATCGGCGCTATGCTCCGACAAGAGGCGTATGGCTTCTTTTACCCGGTATTCGTTGACGAAGGTATTGAACGACTTCCCGGTACAGCGGTTAATGGCATTGGACACATAATGGCGCTTCAATCCCAGTTGGTGTGCCAGCAGATCGACGGACAGCATGGCGTCTTTGTATATTTGGGCGTCCTCTATCAAGGGTACGATCTGCCTCATGATGGAATAATCGGCTTCGTCGGGCGCGCTGTTTGCTATCTCCGAAAGCTCTTCACTGCCGGGAGCTACGGATGGTTCGATTGCCGGAAGAACGGTTTTGACCTGCGCCCATTCCTGCGATTTGCGTACCAGTTCGCGATAGGCGGCACGCTTGCGGCGGTAGAGGATGGCAATGAGCGCCAGCAGGCTGCCTATCAGGATCAGTCCGGCGGATAAGATCAGCACCCGTAACTGCGCCTCTTCCCTTTTTTCTTTTTCCTGTACCAGTTCCAACTCCCGCCGGGCGGATTCCTTTTGTTCCATATGGAGAAGCAGCATGGCATTGAATTGGTCGTCGTAGGCCTTCTTTGCCAGCAGCGTGGAATCCATATAAGCGGTACTCAGCGAAGGGTTGCCTGCCATGGCATAGTATTTGGCCTTTACTTCATAGATCTGCTGTAAGCGTCCTTCACGGGGAACCTTCCGGTAATAGTCGCTTGCCAGATCCATATACCGTTCGACTTCGGGCAGATTCCCCTCTTTCAGGTAAATTTCGGCAAGTGTCGCTGCCGGCCCTGCGGCAAAACCGTAGTCGTTGTACGGAAGCACCTTTTCGATACTTCCTTTCAAGAGGGGAATGGCGTTGTCGTATGCACCGCGGAGGAACAGGTTCCGGCCGAGATTGCCTTCGGCGATACCGTCCCAGTTGTTGCGGAGGCGTTCGTCTTCGGGTCTCAGGTATGCCACCCGGGTGATGGAGAGGAAGCAACTGTCCGAACGGTCGTAGTCGGCGGTTCCGTAGCGGTAGCAAAGCCCCAGTCCGTTCCGCGCACTCTGCTTGTTTTGCTGATTGGAAGGGGTTTCTTTTTCTTCCAGCGCTTTTTGATAATAGGGTATCGCCCGGGTGTAATCATTAAATTCATAGTGTGCATTCCCGATTTGTATATAGTACAGTGCCTTCTCGGGTATCTCTTCGGTGGATACGCCTTTCAGCCGTTCTTCCTGTATAGCGCATTGGTTGAAGGCGGCTTCATAGTTTTTGCCATATAGCCAGTAATACTCAATAATGGAATATCTGAGTTTCAATTCCAACGCCGGCACATGCCCGCTCTCCGCCTTCTTCAGCAGGTCGAAGACTTGTCCTAATAACCTTCCGGCGGCATAGAGATGGCCTTTGTCCAGACTTAGTTTCCGGTGTAACAACAACTGTTCAAAGTACATGGCCTCCAACTCCCAATTCTTACGGCCTGTCCCCCGGGCAATATCCTTCACCTGATCGACTAATTTCTGCGCTTCCACTGTGTCGAGGGCAGATATCCGGCCATACATATCCCCTAATTCCAAGCTATAGTCCGCATAATTCATGCCTGCCATCCGCGCGAACGGATTCTCCTGCGCCGCAAGGCGAACACAGTAAACAGATAAGAGTAACATAAGAAGTACAACAGAGGCCGGTTTCATGGTATCAGATGTTTGTCCAAAGATACGAGAATAACTGGTTTTGCATGTGAAAAATAGATATAAACTCCATTTTACAGCCAAAGCCTTTGAAGACCTTGCCTGCATCTGGAACTATCCTTTTGGTATAAAGAAAGAAAACGTCCGGTCTTTCATTGTGTAATCCAAAATCTTCATTACTTTTGTTAGTCAAACAGATAAACTTAATACAACCAGATATGACAGAGATTAAACCGATCGTAAAAGGAGCAGAGGAAAAGATGGCCGCCGCTATCGAACATCTGGATGAGCAATTGTCGCACATCCGTGCAGGGAAAGCCAATCCGAAGATATTGGATGGTGTTCGCGTACCGTATTACGGCAGCCTGGTTCCGCTTACCAATGTGGCCTCCGTGAATACGCCGGATGCAAAGACCATCATCATCACCCCGTGGGAAAAGCCGATGATCCGGGAAATCGAACGCGCTATCCAGAACTCCGAAGTAGGCATCACACCGGAAAACAACGGTGAGATCATCCGCCTCGGCATCCCGCCGCTGACGGAAGAGCGCCGCCGCCAACTGGCTAAGCAATCCAAGCAGGAAGCCGAAAATGCCAAGATCAGCGTGCGTAATGCCCGTCGCGACGGTGTGGAACTTATCAAGAAAGGCGTGAAAGACGGCATCCCCGAAGATGTGGGTAAAGACGCCGAAGCAGAAGTGCAGAAGATACACGACAAGTACATCAAGAAAGTAGATGACCTGTATGCTGCCAAAGAGAAAGAAATTATGACCGTATAATACAAGAAATCAATAGGCAGCCGGCAACAGACCACACAACAGTCTCTTGCCGGTTGCCGTTTTACAGACAATATATGAAAGGATTGGTAATCAAGAACACCGGAAGCTGGTACACCGTACGTACCGACGACGGACGCGACATCGACAGCAAGATCAAGGGCTCATTCCGGCTTAAAGACATCCGCAGCACCAATCCGATCTCTGTAGGAGACCGCGTGGAGATCGATATCAACGCCGAAGGAACGGCGCTTATCTCGGAGATAGAAGACCGGAAGAACTATATTGTCCGCCGGTCGTCCAACCTTTCCAAGCAATCGCATATCATCGCCGCGAACCTCGACCAGGCGATGCTGATCGTGACCGTCAACTATCCCATCACCACTACCGTCTTCCTCGACCGCTTCCTGGCTACGGCCGAAGCCTACCAGGTGCCCGTCAAGCTCGTCTTTAACAAAATCGACCGCTACAAAGGAGAAGACCAACGCAAACTGGAAGAACTGACTGAACTCTATACCTCCATCGGCTACCCCTGTTTCCATCTTTGTGCCAAGACGGAGGAAGGCATGGACGTCTTGCGCGATGAACTGCGCAATAAAGTTACCCTCCTCTCCGGCCATTCGGGGGTCGGTAAATCAACCATCATCAATAAACTGATCCCAGGTGTCAACCTTAAGACCGGTATTATCTCCGAATACCATAACAAGGGGATGCACACGACCACCTTCTCAGAGATGATCGAACTACCCGAAGGAGGAGGTTACATCATCGACACCCCGGGCATCAAAGGCTTCGGTACCTTCGATATGGAAGAAGCAGAGATATCCCACTATTTTCCGGAACTATTCAAGGTATCCGCCGACTGCCGCTTCAATAACTGCACACATCGCCACGAGCCGGGTTGTGCCGTAGCCGTTGCTTTGCAGGAAGGGCGTATCCATCCCTCCCGTTATAAGAGTTACCTGAGCATCCTCGACGACAAGGAAGGCGGCAAGTACCGCGAAGAATTTTAAACAGCCGGCAGGCTCATTCCCGTAATCTTACGATAGAGGTCGAGGGCATAGACGTCGGTCATACCCGAGATGTAGTCCATAATGCACTGGATCTGGCCGTAGATGCCGGAGGCGTTGGTGTCGTATTGCTCGGGGATACGTTCGAGCAGGAGTTTGCTGTAGAAGCTCTTTTTGGCATCTTCGTCCTTTTTCTCCATGATGGCGAAGAGCAGGATATCCATCAGGTAGTTGAAGATATAGTGACCGGCCAGTTCCACATCCACCACTTCTTTGGCGCAGTAAATCTTGGCGTAGGCTACTTTCGAGCATTCGGCATAGGCGTGTTTGGCCGGTTCGCCGATCTGCTCGATCAGGGGACGGGCGTAGGTGCCGTCCAGCAGTCCCGCTTCGTTGTCGAGGAAGGCGGCTGAGCATTGGTCCACCAGGATGCCGATAATTCCCGAACGGAGGTAAGCGAGTTGTTCGTTCGTATCGTCTACCATATGCATTACACCGAGCACCCGGTCGCGCTTGTGTTCCGGGAAGAAGGCGAGCAGCAGTTCGATGGCTTCGGCCTTGGTCAGGATATGGAGCTTGCAGGCATCTTCGATATCCATTACCTGGTAGCAGATATCATCGGCCGCTTCAACCAGATAGACGAGCGGGTAGCGGATAAACTTCTCCGACGCCTGTGGCTGACGGCCGATACCCAGTTCGGTGGCGATACGGTGAAAGCCTTCTTCTTCCGACTGGAAGAAACCAAACTTTCCTTTCTTACCGGCATATTCGGAGGAGTAGGGGTATTTGACGATGGAGGCCAGCGTGCTGTAGGTGAGGGCAAAGCCGCCTTTCCGGCGACCGTTGAACTGGTGGGTCAGCAATCGGAAGGCATTCGCGTTACCTTCAAAGTGCAGGAAGTCTTCCCAGCGTCCGCCTTCTACGCGCACCTGCTGTTCGTGCATCTTGCCTTTCCCGCTTTTAAAGTATGCCGATATGGCCCGTTCACCGGAGTGGCCGAACGGTGGGTTTCCCATATCATGCGCCAGGCAGGCGGCCGATACGATGGAGCCGATATCGTGGAAATGCGCTTCTTCTCCGGGATGCCGTTTCTGCAACTCCCGTCCCACATTAGCGCCCAATGAACGTCCCACGCACGACACCTCCAGACTATGCGTCAGGCGGTTGTGTACAAACACGCTGCCGGGCAACGGAAACACTTGCGTCTTGTTCTGCATCCGCCGGAAAGGCGATGAAAACACCAGTCGGTCATAGTCCCGCTGAAAGTCCGTACGATCATGCTTCCGCTCGGTATATTCTTCCATCCCGAACCGCTTGTCGGAGAGTAGTTGTGTCCAGTTCATGGTAGTCTTTGTTTATACAATCAACTCTCCTTTGCCTTGTCGGGTGACTTCGAAGTCGTCGGTGGTACAGTTGACGATGGTGGAGGGCTCAGTGCCACCGTAGCCGCCGTCGATGATGATATCGACGGTGTTCTCGAATTTCTCATGGATGAGCTCTGGATCGGTGGAGTATTCGATGATATCGTCTTCATCATGGATCGACATGGTGAGGATGGGGTTGCCCAGTTCGCGCACCAGTTCGCGGATGATGGCGTTGTCGGGCACACGGATACCTACTTCCTTCCGGTTTTTGTAGATCTTCGGCAGCTCGTTGCTGGTAGGCAGGATGAAGGTAAAGGGACCGGGCAGGTTCTTCTTCATCAGCTTGAAGATGGTGTTACTCACCTTGGCATACTCGCTGATGTTGGACAGGTCGTAGCAGATGATCGACAGGTTGCTTTTCTGCGGATTGACCCCTTTCATCTGGCAGATCTTTTCCACGGCACGCACGTTCAGCGCATCGCAGCCCAGTGCATAGACGGTGTCGGTGGGATAGATGACCAGCCCACCGTCTTGTAGTACACTCACTACCTTGTCTATTTCCTTCAAATTGGGATTTTCGGGATAAATCTTTATCAGCATAGTCTTTCTAATTCACGCTCGCTTCGCTCGTCACACACCCCCTGCCCCCTCTCGAGAGGGGAGGCGTCGCTGCGCTCCTTTGCGCAAGCAATGTATTGTTATCCGTATATAATGTTTCCGTTTTCGTCGGTGAACTCTTCCAGGCCTTTGCTATACTGGTTCATGGCGCGCAGGCTCATACCCATGCTGGAGAAACCTCCGTCGTGGTAGAGGTTCTGCATGGTTACCTTGCGGGTAAGGTCGGAGAAGAGGGTGATGCAATAGTCGGCACATTCATCGGCGGTGGCGTTACCCAGGGGCGACATCTTGTCCGAAAAATCCATCAGGTCGTTCATCCCTTTCACGCCGCTACCCGCTGTCGTATAGGTGGGCGATTGCGAGATGGTGTTGATACGCACATTCTTTTCCCGTCCGTAGATATAACCGAAGCTGCGGGCGATGGATTCGAGCAGGCTCTTGGCATCGGCCATGTCGTTATATCCGAAGAAAGTACGCTGGGCGGCGACGTAGCTGAGGGCAATCACCGAACCGTAGTCGGCAATGGCATTCAACTTCTTCGCTACCTGCAGCATTTTATGGAAGGAGACAGCCGAGATATCGAGTGTCTTATCCAGCATATCGTAATCCAGATCGTCGTACGTCCGTTTCTTGCGCACGTTCGGGCTCATCCCGATGGAGTGCAATACAAAATCAATGGGGCCGCCCAGTACTTCTACCGAACGTTCGAATACCGTCTGCAGTTCTGCCACGTTGGTGGCGTCGGCCGGGATCACTTCGGCGTTGAGCTTTTGTCCTAATGCTTCGACTTCACCCATACGGATGGCCATGGGTGTATTGGTCAATGTGATTGTTGCTCCTTCTTCTACAGCCCTCTCGGCTACTTTCCAGGCAATCGACATGTCGTTCAGTGCTCCGAAAATGATGCCGTGCTTGCCTTGTAATAATTGATGACTCATACCTAATTTATTAAGTTTCGGCACAAAAGTACATATTCTGTGCCATATACATCTTATAAAACAGGCGAAAAGAGCGAAAGGTTTCTGCCTCACACCAGGTAAGCATGGCTTTCAGATAAGCATCCTGATGCTTGATCCTTTGGAAATAGTAGCTATACCAAACTGATAGATTGCAATTCCGCCGTCAAGGCGCGGATGCCCCATCAGGGGTATCGTATTCGTAGCCAGGTGCGCAAGCGCCTGGATAGGCGATTGGATGGTGTTATTGCGCCGCGTCAGCGGTACCGGTCTGTCGTATACGGCTCCACTGACGTGGGGCTTTTATAGGTGATATCCACGTATCCCAGGGGCTTGCACCCCTGGCTACGAATACGATACCCCTGGCGGGGCATGTTGATAGGGGGCAAGAGGGAGCAGGCTACTCTCTATATGTAAACTACTCCCTAAATGCGGGCTATTCCCTATAATACACCCTTTTCACCCGTGGCGATACCGAAGTCAGGATCTCGTACGGGATGGTGCTGAGCTTGGCGCTTAACTCACTGACGGGGAGGTCTTCGCCGAAGATGATGACGGGGTCGCCTTCCTGGGCGTCGGTGTCGGTGACGTCGATCATGCAGGCATCCATGCAGATGTTGCCGATGATGGGGCAGCGGTGGCCACGGATGGAGACTTCGCCACCGTTACCGCTCATGTGGCGGTTGAGGCCGTCGGCATAGCCGATGGGGATGACGGCGATACGGGAGTCACGGGTGACGAAGGCGTTGCGGCTGTAACCGATGGAATCGCCTGCCGGTACGTGCTGTATCTGGAGGATGGTGGTACGGAGGGTACTGACGTTGTGCAGCTTCTTCCGTCCGGAGGCGCTAACGCCGTAGAGGCCGATGCCGAGGCGCACCATGTCGAGTTGGTGATCCGGGAACCGTTCGATGCCGCCGGAGTTGAGAATATGGTGGAGGAAGGGGTAACCGAGCTCCTCTTTCAACCGGGCGGCCGCCGCATCATATCGGGCAAACTGCTGGCCGGTGAAGTCGTCGAACCGCTCCTCATCGCTTCCCGACAAGTGGGAAAAGGCCGAGCGTACCATCAGGTTACCTTGCCCGCGGAGTATCTCTGCCAGCTGTTCCGCATCTTCGGGCTGGAAGCCGAGGCGGTGCATACCGGTGTCGAACTTGATATGGATGGGGTAGGAGGTGATCCCCCTCCGGCCAGCCTCGTGGATAAGGGCGTCGAGGAGGCGGAAGCTGTATACCTCCGGTTCCAGTTGGTTTTCGAAGAGGACGTTGAAACTGCTAAACTCCGGGTTCATCACGATCACAGGGATCGAGATACCTTCCCTCCGCAGGTCGGCCCCTTCGTCGGCAACCGCCACGGCGAGGTAGTCGCAACGTTGCTCCTGCAGCGTCTTGGCTATCTCATACGAACCGGCGCCATACCCGAAGGCTTTCACCATACAGATGATCTTTGTCGACGGCAACAGCAGCGAACGGTAATAGTTGAAGTTGTGCACAATGGCGTCGAGGTTGACTTCGAGGATCGTTTCATGCACTTTCTTCTCCAGCCGTTCCGAGATACGTTCGAAATGGAAATGACGCGAGCCTTTGAGTAAGATCAGCTCGTTGTTGAAGTTACGCGAGAAAGCCGATTGCAGGAACTCATCCGTCGTGAGGTAGAACTCGCTCTCCATCTCGAACAGGTGTCCCTGTGCAGCGAGGTCGCGGCCGATCCCGATGATACGGTCTACCCCCTTGCGTCGGACGAGGTCGGCTACTTTCTTGTAGAGCGACTTCGGCAGGGCGCCGGATTGCAGGATGTCCGACAGGATGAGCGTCGTCTTCATCTTCCGGTCTACCCGGCGGCTTTGCTGGAAGCTGAGGGCGATATCGAGCGAGTTGATATCCGAGTTGTAGGTATCGTTGATCAGTTGGCAACCGTTGATGCCCTGCTTGATGTCGAGACGCATCTCCACCGGCTCGAGGCGTGAGAAGGCCGACAGGTCTTGCATGCTCGTAGGTTTGAGGAAACACATCACGGCCAGGCAGTGGATGGCATTCTCGATCGAGGCGTCGTCGGTAAAGGGGATCGAGAGTTTGCGTTCGAATCCCATCAGCGTGCAACTGATATCCGTATGGTCGCCATTCTTCTCCACGGAGGAGATATAGAAGGGCGCTTCCTTATTGGTACGGCTCCAGGCGATGGCTTTATGCGATAGGAAGGTCGACTCGATGCAGTTCGACACAAACGGATCGTCGCCGTTGTAGATAATCACTTCGCAGTCGGCAAAGAGCATCAGCTTCTCGCGGCATTTCTGCGCCAGCGACAGGAAATTTTCCTGGTGCGCCTCGCCGATATTCGTCAGTATGCCGATGGTAGGGGCAATGACCTGTTGGAGTTTCGGCATCTCGTCGGGCTGCGAGATCCCGGCTTCGAAGATACCGAGCGTATGCTTCTCGTTGATCTGCCAGACCGACAGCGGCACGCCGATCTGCGAGTTGTAGCTGCGCGGCGAACGTACGATGTGGAAGTCGGCATGTAGCAGTTGGTAGAGGAATTCCTTGACGATGGTCTTCCCGTTGCTGCCCGTGATACCGATTACCGGGATGTCGAACCGTTTCCGGTGATTGGCCGCCAGTTTTTGCAGTGCGGCGACGGTGTCTTTGACCAGCAGGAAGCTGGCGTCCGACATCTGCACATGGTCGTCCGGTAGCTCGGTCACCACGAAGTGGCGGACACGAAGTTTGTATAGTTCGGGGATGTATTTATGCCCATCGTTCGTCTTTGTACGGATGGCAAAAAAGATGCTTTGTTCGGGGAAAGAGAGACGGCGGCTGTCGGTCAGCAGGATACTTACTTCTCCGTCGTGGAGGCGGACTACTTTGGCGCCGATCAGCCGGGCAATGTCTTTGATTGCATATTTCATAGTGCGTCTATTTTAGAAGCCATGAGGGTATATTCGTTGGCGAGGTCAAAGGACGGAAATTTCTCACGAAGTTGTTCCATCTTTAACAAAGTTTGTCTTACGAACTGCCGGTATGCTTCGCTGTCGGGATGGAACGGACGGTGATTGAGGGCGCGGCGGATATCCTGCCAGTCACGGTAGGCCGACTGTGTATCAGCCGTGAGGAAGCTTTCACAGAAACGCTCCCAGATATAGTCGACCGCCATCGTCGAGGGATGCAACATATCATCGGCATAGAAGCGGTAGTCGCGCAACTCATCCATCACGATCTCGTAGGCAGGAAAGTACGCCACCCGGTCGGGAAATAGTTCATGCAAATGGTCGACGGCTAGCAGCAACGTCGCCTTGCTTAGTTGGTTACCATGCGCCCCGTCTTTCCAATGCCGGATGGGGCTGACGGTAAACAGCACCTTCAGCTCCGGCAGGTGTTCCCAGAGCGAAAACAGCAGGGTCTTCCATTCGGTGACGATGGCCTCTGTCGTGAGGCGTTCGCGGTCGAACAGCCTTTCAGGCAGTTTATGGCAGTTGGCAACCACCCGTCCGTCGTCTTTCAGGCGATAGACGTAGGCCGTCCCGAGGGTCACCACCAGGCGGGTCGCCTCGTGCAACTTCGTGGCCGAGTCTTCCAGACGACGGTTGATCCCGTCCAGGCTTCCCGCCGTCGAATCCAGCGAGAACTGGCTATGATGCATCCAACTGTGGTACATGCCCTCGTGGTGGAAAAGATCCGTCTCCGTAAATCGTTCGGGATTGAGCAACATCCGGACAGCCTCTGCCACCGAAGCGGGGTTATACAGGATGCCGAACGGATTGATATCCACGGTAAACTTATTCTCCTGCAACCGCCGGCCAATGTTTTCGGCAAAGCAGGAACCCAGTAGCAGGCTGCGGTCGGTATACGAAAAGGCGAATGTCGGCGTCGGGATACGGACGGGGGTACGGAATTCCATCTGAGTACTGTTTAAGTTATCTTTCGGGAAACAAACATACAGAAAAAACGGGACATACAAAACAGGCGTACCTACTCGAAAACGATGTGTGTGGAGAGTGGCTCCGCTGAGTCGTACGCCTCACTGTCGTGAGACGCACGACTCAGCGGGCTGAGATGCAGGCCTCAACGGGTCGAGGCGCAGGCCTCGCGGAGGTGAGATGCAGGCCTCGCGGAGGGGACATGCACGTCCGGATATACGCAAATGTGCATATTCTCTTTTCTTATTTATTTTCTTAAATTATCTCTTAGTATATATATACATATCAGTATGTGTACTTATTGCATACATAACCGGGGGTTCTGCATACATAATTCCGGGTTTCTGCGCAGAAACTCCTACCGTTCGAGGCTGCTGTCATGCGCGTTGAAGTTTGCCGGGAATAACCACCGAACGGATGAAATGCGTATCTTTGTCCATCAAAGGTTGTAGTTATGCATCATAAAAGTAAATATCAGGAAACCGACCGCATGAGTGATCTCCTCAGCGAGCACTACACAATGTTGTTGGTGACAAGCCGTTTCGGGATACCGCTCGGCTTAGGCGAAAAGAGTATCGGCGAGGTGTGTCGGGTGAACGGGGTGGATGTCAACACGTTCCTGACGGTTGTCAACTTCCTGGCCGAAGAGACGCCGAAACCGGTCTCGGCCGAAGTGCTGACCAACGGGCTTTCACTCGAAGCCCTGATGCGCTACCTGCACCAGGCGCACGAATATTTCCTCGACTTCCGTTTCCCGCATATCCGTCGGAAACTGGTAGACGCCATCGCCGACTGTCCGAAGGATGTGGCTTATGTGATCTGCAAGTTTTTCGACGAATACACCAGCGAGGTGCATACCCATATGGCGTATGAAGAAAAGACAGTTTTCCCCTACGTCCGTTCCCTGTTGAAAGGAAAGAAGGATGCGAAATATTCGATCGCCATCTTCCGCAAACGGCACGACCAGATCGAACTCAAGATCACCGAACTGAAGAATATCCTGATCAAGTATTACCCCGGTAAGGCCTCTCATACGCTGAACAGCGTCCTGTTCGACATCTTCTCGGTCGAAGAAGACCTGACGTCGCACAACCATGTCGAAGATTACCTCTTCGTTCCTGCCATCCAGGCACTCGAAAAACAGTTGGAGGTATGAGTGAAACACTGAAGATTGCCATCGCCGAACCATCGGCTGTCGTACGTGTTGGCCTGGAGACGATATTGAAAAAACTGCCGGGATTCCGCTTCCGCTGGATCGAGATCCCAACGGCCGACATCCTGACCGAGCAACTGCGGATGTACCGTCCCGACCTGCTGCTGATCAATCCCTGTATGGCCGGTAATTATGCCATCGGTCACCTGAAAGAAGATACCGGTTGCCGCGACATGAAATGCGTAGCCCTGCTCTACCACCTGGTCGACAACGCCCTGTTGCGCCCCTACGACGAACAGGTCTCTATCTGCGACAGCCCGGATGACATCCGCCTGAAACTGGAACAACTCTTCAGTGAAACGGTCGAAGAAACCACTGGAGACGAACAACAGGTGCTTAGCTCCCGTGAAAAAGAGATCGTCGTCTGTGTCGTCAAAGGCATGACCAACCGCGAAATCGCCGACCACCTCTTCCTTTCCACCCACACAGTCATCACCCACCGGCGCAATATCGCCCGCAAGCTACAGATACATAGCCCCAGCGGTCTTACGATTTATGCGATCGTGAACAAGTTGGTGGAACTTGGGGATATCCAATCGTGAGAAAAAAAGGAACGTTTTTTTGACATTTTTTGAACTTTTTTTATCTTCGTCTGTTCCGTAAGGTGTTACACCTTACGAATCATTTTAATTTAATAATACACCCATGGAACGCCTTATGAATTGTTATGGAATTATCCGTAAAACATTGCCGGTAGCGCTGCTACTCGTTTTTCTGACTGCCTGTCAAAAGGATCTCTATCAACCGGAGATACCGGAGAACCCTGAGATAGAAATAGACTGGTCCACGCAAAAAGCCACCCGGCTGACAGTGGACGTGAACGACGCCTATAAGGGCGCTTATTACTATACCGTCGGCGCTTACCTGACAAATCCGGCTATCGATACCAGCGCCAAACTGATTGCCGGTTCGGGACAAAAGACCAACAGTAAGGTAGCCTATGACCGTGAACTGGTGCTGCCAAATATCACGGAAACCATCTATATCGCTGTGACCGACCCCTATAAACGTCGCCGTGTCTATGCCGCAGAAGTAACGGGCGAGTCGATCTCGTTTCGTGCCGGGGCGTCTGTTGTGACCAAAGGCGAGGCTGTGACGACACGTGCCGCCTCCATCCCCGAAGTCGATTATTCGTATGCCGGGAAAGCATATGTAGAATTGTCGGGCACAGGCCATGCAGTCATCCAAACGGCGACTACCTATGTGATAAAGAAAGGAACCACCTTTTCCGGCAGCATGGACTTCCCCGGCCAAGGCAACTTCAACCTGTATGTGGAAGGCACATTGATCTGGGGCGGAAGCGCCGTTACCCTGCAAGCCGGGTCGAACTTGTATGTGCTGAACGGCGGTGTAGTGAAGAATAGCTCCGGTACGCGCAATCTGACCCTGATCGGCAATTCACAGATAGCCGTGCAGGCCGGTGGCTCGTTCGGTATAGGAGATGCCGGAACCGGCTTCTCTTTTGCACAGATGACTAATAGTTCCCGTATCGTCAACCAGGGAACAATGACGGTCAATGTCATCCCGATGAATAGCTCCTCCTGCCTCTACAATTCGGGCATATTAACCTGTACGAGACTGGGAACAGAGAATACCTCGAATGGCATTGTGAATACACATTCCCTGAAAGCCGAATCGATCTCGCTGAACAACGCCTCTATCGTCAACGACTGTATGATGACAGTCGGCGCCTTTACCGTGGTATCCAACGGAACAGTGACGCTTGCTCCCGGCGCTTATGTGGAAGTGGAAACGTTAGAGGCCCACGGTTTGAAACTGGAGATGGGACCACAATCGATGTGGAAAGGTACAAAGGCTACCTTTAACGGTCAAAAGAGCATGATCCAGGGAACGGGCGACGATTATGCCCTGTTTAAGGTAGACAACATTGTCGCCTCCGGTTGGGAAATAATCACCTACGACAAACGGGTGGAGGTCGAATGCCAAACCCACACCAAGCCTGCGAGCATATACGACAAGTTATACATCCTCTCTAACGGTGCAACCTTCTCCGACGGACAGGCCAGCGTGGATATCCCCGGATCGGATTGCAACGGACGTGGCGGCAATGATAACAAAGGCGAGGGTGAAGGCGATACCGACGACACGTATATCGAAGGCGGCACCGTAGCCCATACCTACCTGTTTGAAGACAGCTGGCCGGCACGAGGCGATTATGATATGAATGATGTCGTCATTTCAGTCGAAATACAGAACATCACACAAGGTAATAAAACGAAAGGAGCCCGTATCATCGCCAACCTGCTGGCCGTGGGAGGTACAAAGACACTGGGAGCCGGTTTCCAATTGGACGGTATCCCGGCCAGTGCCGTAACCGGCGCTGAATCCGGTCAGGAATATGCTGTGCTACCTCTGTTTACGGATGCCCATGCCGAACTGGGTGCTCCGGCTAAAAAAGCGGCGAATACTTTTTCTGTCGACTATCCGGCCAAGCAAATCATCAAAGAGATTACCTTCGCTTCCGCACAAAGTAACGCCGTACATGCCAATAACTTCAACCTCTTCCTCCTGCTCGAAGGCACTTTCGACGGGAAAGAACGCAAAGAAGTCCACCTGCCCGGTTTTGCCGGAACTAAGTTGGCTGTTATGAGCGAGAAGAGTACCCGCACATATCTCGATGTGCAAACCGGCTGGATGTGGGGCTTGGCTATTCCGCAGATCGAAAGCATCACTTACCCGAAGGAATCGATCCCTATCAATGAAGCCTACGACGGCTTTACCAAGTGGGTGAACAGTAGTGATACCCCCGGTTGGTACCTTGCACCGATCGACAGCAAGGTGATCCGGCGTCAATAGATGTACATGGGTGAAAAAGTATAGGGCACGCATTCGTTATCGGATGCGTGCCCTGTCGTTTTGTTATAGGCAGCGATATACCTACATGTGGTTAGACGGCGGTTCATTATACCTAATTCGTGCGATTGCCGGGCGTTTCGCCCCGCCGTACTTTTGCACCAAAATTTACTAATAACATGATAAAGTTAATTAAACGTTACGTTTTTTTACTACTGTTGCCGGCATTGACTGCCCATGCACAGGAAAGCACTATCGTAGAGAAAGCAGCACCCGTCGACGGGTATGAGAAGTTCCGCTTCGGCGGCTATGGAGAGATGGCAGCCAGCTATCTCGATTATGGTTTCAACCGCTTCACGCCCACCGGCAGTGCGAAGATGAACCGGGGAGAGATCTCCATTCCCCGTTTCATCCTCGCGTTTGACTACAAGTTTAATCCCACCTGGATCCTGAGCGCTGAGATCGAATTCGAGTATGGCGGTACAGGCGCAGCCCGCGAAATCGAATGGCATGAAGAAGGCGGTGAGTACGAGACCGAGATCGAAAAAGGCGGCGAGGTAGCCCTCGAGCAATTCCACCTCTCGAAGCTGATCCACCGCGCCTTCAATATACGTGCCGGACATATGATCATTCCCATCGGCCTGACCAATGCCCACCACGAACCAATCAACTTCTTCGGCGTCTATCGCCCGGAGGGAGAGACCACCATCCTGCCATCCACCTGGCATGAGAACGGTATCGCCTTCTTCGGCTCCATCGGCGCTTTCGACTATCAGGCCATGATGGTGGCCGGCCTCGACCCGATGGGTTTCAGCAACACCGACTGGATCGCCAGCGGACGCCAGGGTGTCTATGAGGTCAACTCATTTACCAGCCCAGCCTTTGCCGGACGCCTGGACTACAACGGAGTGAAAGGCCTTCGCCTGGGCCTGTCCGGCTATTACAACCAAAGTTCGAAAAATGCCTCCAAGCCTCAGAAGACATCGCATATGAAGAATATCGTGAATATCGTCTCGGCTGATGCCCAGTATAAGAACCGCAACCTGACCGCCCGTGCCAATGTAGTCTATGGAACGCTCGGCGACAGCGAAGCCCTGTCGAAGACGAACCGCAGCAATACGAAAGCCTCCGGCTATCCGCGTACGGATGTGGCCAGCGCCGCCCTCAGCTACGGCGGAGAAGTGGGCTACAATGTCGGCTCCTTCTTCGGAGCGAAAGCCCCGCGCATCTATCCCTTTGCCCGCTACGAGTACTACAACCCGATGGAGAAGACACAAGGAAAGGTCTTGGCCGATAAACGCCTCGAAGTTTCCATGTGGACCGCCGGCGTCAACTACTACGCCCTGCCCAACCTCGTAGTCAAAGCCGACTACTCGCACCGCCGCATCGGTGGAGGCGCTTATAATAATGAAAATAGGGTCTCTGCCGGTATTGCCTATATCGGTTGGTTCCTGAGTAAATAATAACAAACAAAAAAATAAGACAATGAAACGAATGAAGAGTTTTTACCTGATGGGAATAATGGCGTTAGCTACCATGTGTTTTTCCTGTAGTTCCAACGACACCCCGGACGATCCGGATCCCAAAGATGTAGTGACGGAAGAAGCCATGAATGCCGTGATTGCCACGTATGTGGACAAAGTCGTTATCCCTACCTATGCCGAAATGGAGAAGAAAGTATCGGCCATGAACACCGCTGTGGTGGCTTTCCTGGACGATCCCTCCAACCAGACGAAACTGAATGCCGCTTGCGATGCCTGGCGTGCCGCCCGCAAACCGTGGGAGCAAAGCGAAGCCTTCCTGTACGGCCCCGCCGATTATGAAAACCTCGACCCCAGCCTCGACAGCTGGCCATTGGATAAAGACGGCATCGACCAGTTGCTCGCCTCTACGGATTGGAGCGAGATTGATGGTGATACCGAAGACGCGCAGGGTCTGCGCGGTTTCCACACCATCGAATATCTCCTGTTTGAAGAAGGAAACCCTCGTAAAGTGGCCAATGTCGGTTCGAACGAACGCGAGTATATGAAACGTGTCTCTGCCCGGTTGCTTACCGATACGAAGCAATTGCACAAAGCCTGGGTGAGCGGCCTCGGCACAGAAGAAGTCCCTGCTTCCTTCGGCGAAGAAATGAAAAAACATACGTCAAGCCGCACCTCAAGTGCCCGCAATGTGTTGGGCGAGTTTATGATCTCGGGCGGTATCCAGAACATCGCCGGTGAAGTAGGTGACGTGAAGATTGGTAATCCATTTAATTATTGGAGAGAAGGAAAGACAGAAACGGCCGTACTGGAAGTAGAATCATGGTATAGCTGGAACTCTCTGACCGACTATGAAGACAATATCATCAGCATCGAGAACTCCTATATGGGTGGCATCGGTGAAAACCGGGATGACGCTTCCAGCCTGTCTGCCTTAGTGCGTTCGGTAGATAAGGAACTGGATACCAAAGTTAAAGCTAAAATTGCTGCCGCCATCAAGGCCATTCAGAACATTCCATATCCTTTCCGCAGCAACCTGGGCAAGGCTACCGAGATCAATGCCGCCATGGACGCCTGTGCCGACCTGACGGATGTGTTTGAAGAAGTAAGAACGGCACTCGACCTTTATTAATCAGATCGTTTTATATGCGTGACAACAGTAACCGGATGTATAGTCCGGGAAAGAATACACGAGGATACAAGGCCCTTCCCGGGTTTTGTATTCTTGTGTTAATGTTCGGCAGTCTCAGTTGTGAAGACGGGCTGGAGGATACGGAGATTTATAAGCCGAACGGAAAGTTGGCCAAGCAGGAAGAACTCTCGGCCGGCCTCTCTACCGTCTTTACTTCCTCGCCCAAGGCCTACGACCAACCGGCCGACTGGGTAAAGGGCGACTATGCCGTCCGCTTCAACCGCGGCGACAACCTGTACGACCGTTCACGGGGTACGGGCACAGAATCCGGCAACGGACTCGGCCCGGTCTATGCCGGCTACTCCTGTGCCAGTTGCCACAAGAACGCCGGACGTACCAAGCCCTCGCTCTATACCGACGGTGGATCGGGCACCTATGGCTTCTCCTCCATGCTGACCTATATCACCCGCCGGGGAGGAGGTTTCTATCCCCAGTACGGACGTGTCTTGCACGACCAAGCCATCTATGGCGTAAAACCGGAAGGAAAGGTCAAAGTTTCCTTTACCGAAGAAACCTTCGCCTTCCCCGATGGAGAGGAGTACCGTCTGCAAACACCCCATTACGCCATTTCCGAATGGTATGCCGACAGCATTCCGCCCGAAGAGCTGCGTATCACCGTCCGCCAACCCCTCCGTCATGTGGGCATGGGGCAGATGATGGCGCTCGACCTGAATGAACTGCAACAACTCGCTGCCCGGAGTAACTATCCGGAATACGGTATCAGCGGACGGTTGAACTATATCATGGAACGCGGTGTCCTGCAAATCGGCGTCTCCGGTAACAAGGCCCAGCACGCCGACCTGACAGTCGAGCTCGGCTTCTCCTCGGATATGGGCGTCACCAACGACCGCTACCCCGATGAAGTCAGCCGCGGCCAAAGCCAGATGATGGGCTTTGCCCAATACGGCATGGAGATATCCACCGAAGATATGGAAGACGTCGACCTGTATATGCAAGCATTGGGTGTACCGGCTCGCCGGAATGTAGACAACCCGACCGTACTGCGTGGCGAAGAAATGTTCTATCAAGCCAAATGCAATCTTTGCCACGTAACGACCCTCCACTCCCGTCCTCGCGGCACCGTACTGCTCAACGGCACCCAAATGCCCTGGCTCGGTAGCCAGGTAATCCACCCCTATTCCGACTACCTGTTGCATGATATGGGACAGGGCTTGAACGACAACTATCCCTCCGGCCTGGCCATGGGAAGCGAATGGCGTACGACTCCGCTCTGGGGCATCGGCCTCCAGTCCACTGTCAATGGACATACCTACTTCCTGCACGATGGCCGGGCACGCAACCTGACCGAAGCCATCATGTGGCACGACGGCGAAGGAGCGGCCTCCCGCATCCTCTATTCCCGCATGTCGAAAGCAGACCGTGAAGCAGTCATCACCTTTTTAAACTCATTATAAATAATACCGATAGACAATAGTATATGAAACATGCAGTCAAATACACCCTGTTAATCATCACCCTGTTAATCATCACCCTGTGTGCCTCCCCTGTTCTTACCCAGGCACAGGTCACCGAAGACGAAGTAGATAAGTATGTAGAGAACGACGTCGTCTCGTTGGCGGGGAAGAAAGGCTTTACCTTTACGACAAAGACCGGTGATTTCCTCTTTAAACCCTATGCCCTGGTACAGGCCTCAGCCAAATTCAATATGTATGAAGACGCCGGCCTGGATACACCTTATGCCGACAAGATCGCCAACTCGGGTTTCGACATCCCGAATGCCATCCTGGGTTTCACCGGAAAAGCCTATGATATCGTCACCTTCAATCTTTCGCTGAATGCCGCCCAAAGCGGAGGCGCGCTGCTGCAACAGGCCTGGTTCGATGTGGCGTTGAAAGAATCTTTCCGCATCCGGGTAGGAAAGTTCAAGACCCCCTTTACCCATGCCTACCTGACAACATTGGGCGAAACCCTTTTCCCTGTCCTCCCTATGTCGCTGACCAAAGATATGGTATTACCCTACTCACTGAATGCCGTCAATCCCTCCTTCGCCACCGGATTTGATCTCGGCATACAGATACACGGCCTGTTGAACGGAAAATGGAACTACCAACTGGGTCTCTTTAACGGAACAGGCATCGGCGTCAATACCGCCACAAAGACTATGAGCGACGACCACAGTTGGCTTCCATCTCTCCTCTACGCCGGTCGTATGGCCTATATGCCGAAAGGCACGATGCCGTCCACCCAAGGAAATCCCAACGACCTGCACGACGATAAGATCAGCATCGCCCTGGCTGCCTCCTATAACGTGGAAGCCGAAAGCGAAAGCAGCAACGACCTCCGCGCCGGAGTGGAGTTTGCCTGGATCAAAGACCGCTTCTATTTCGCCGCCGAAGGCTATTGGCTGAATATGAAGTTCACCAAACGCCAGATGATCTCGCAAGCCTATAACTTCTGGGGCGCCTACGCCCAGGCCGGCTATTTCATTACCGACAAACTGCAAGGCGCGGTACGCTATGACCTGATGGACCGCAACGGTATCGATATGGGTGGCTTGCTGAATATGCCGGCCATCGGCGCTAACTACTACTTCTTCGGCTCCAACCTGAAACTACAGGCTATGTACCAGTATATGGGGCGCACCGGCCATGCCAAACAAGCCGACCGTGAAGACGACGGGCTCGGCATGCCCATCCATATGGCCACTGTCATGCTTCAATACACCTTCTGATGAGAATACACATACATCACACAGGAATTGCCCTGTTCCTGGTTCTGCTTCTTGTCGGATGCGACGAAGGAAAGATCTACCCGGAAACACGGGAAGAAGGAGCCGGGGGGTCGGGCACCGTCCATACCCTGTTCAAAGGACTGGATGCCTGGCCTCAGGAATACATGCTGGCCTTTGCTGCTTTTGGCGATAACGAAGAGATGCCCATCGTCTCCAAGATCATTCCGAAACCGGATTCCGAAACCGAGGTGGTGGAAGTCACCCTAAGCGGTCTGGACGAAGAGGTGAGGAAACTGGCCGTCGTGGTTGTGAACAAAGGCCGTCAACCGATCTATGAATGTTATGCCTACCCGGTAGCCGATGCGTCAGCGGCGGTAGTACTGCCGGTCACCGAGATCGATCTCGCCACGTTCGACCGGGTACATACCCAGGTGTTCGACGCCTTCTGTATCCGTTGTCACGGTGCCGGAACCACGGCTGCTGCCGGATTGGACCTGACATCAACACATGCCCCGCAATCGCTCGTCGGCATACCGTCTACCCTGTCGGCTACCGGTGCCCGTCTCGTCGATCCCGGCTATCCGGAAAAGAGCTTCCTGGTGAAAGTATTGCAGGAAGACATCGTCCGCTACAACCATACCGATGTGCTGCCGGAAAAGGAATTGATCAGCTTAGTGAAAACTTGGATCGAGCATAGCGATAAGTAACATGAATAGCAGTAATAGCAATAAGTAAAAAGTAATATGCAAAAGAGATATAAGAACGGAGCCATCGCCTGGCAAGTCAGTTTGTTTCAACCCGCCGGAGGAGCGGCCGAATACCATGCCCTGTTTGAAGTCATTGACCCCTCGCTCCCCTTCGCCCGGCAATATACCTTGTTGATGGAAGCCTACGACCTGTGGCTGGCCGAAGAAATACAGGGCGCAGCATTACCAGTCTTCCGCCGTTACTTCCTGAGTGACGCCGCCAACCAGGGTGAAACCATCTATGCCCGCGAAAGGGAATACCACGGATGCGCCGTCTCCGTCCTGCAACAACCCCCGTTGAACGGTACCAAGATTGCCCTCTGGGGCTATCTCCAGCAGGCCGACGAATTAAGTTGTTGCGCCCCCGATATGGTCGCTTGTTCGCATAATGGCTACCGCCACCTTTGGTCGGGCGGATGGCATAACCTCGCCGCTACATCCGAATATCAGACCCGGCTGCTCCTGAACGACTATATCCTGCGCTTGTCCGAACAACACTGTTCACTGGAAGCCAACTGCATCCGTACCTGGTTCTTTGTGCAAAATGTAGATGTAAACTATGCCGGTGTAGTCAAAGCCCGCAAGGAAGTCTTCGTCACCCAAGGCCTCACCGAAATCACCCATTATATCACCAGCACCGGCATCGAAGGGCGCCACCACAACCCGGACGTATTGGTACAAATGGACGCCTATTCCGTCCACGGCCTCCAACCGGCACAAATCCAATTCCTCTACGCTCCCACGCATCTGAACCCCACCTACGAATACGGTGTAACCTTCGAGCGTGGCGTGGCCGTCACCTACGGCGACCGCCGCCAAGTTTACCTCTCCGGCACTGCCAGCATCAATAACCGCGGCCAAATCGTCCACCCCGGCGACATCCTCAGACAAACCGAACGCATGATGGAAAATGTCGATGTCCTGCTCGCCGAAGGGGGCGCTACCACCGCCGATATCGTCCAGTCTCTCATCTACCTCCGCGACACCGCTGACTATCAACTCGTCAAAGCTTGGTTCGACGCCCATTACCCCAGCCTGCCTTGCCTGATCGTATTGGCTCCCGTTTGTCGTCCCGGCTGGCTGATTGAGATAGAGTGCATCGCCGAAGTCGCCATCGAACAACCTAGGTTTGCTGCGTTCTGATCTTCCTGTTTATCCGGAATTGAATGTTTTTGTTGTGGGGTCGTGTAGTAGCTTTTGTCACGCCTGCAACCATCCGGAGTTCCATCTGCATGGAACTAAAAGTTTATCATAAGGAACAAAAAGTTCCATCAGCATGAAACAAAAAGTTTATGCAGGTGGAACTTTTAGTTCCATGCTGATGAAACTCTTCGTGCATCACAGCCTCGATTTCAGAGGCCGGTCATGCCGGTTTGCCTCGTCCTGCACAAAAGTAATACGCGTGACAGATGTGACAGATAAATTTGAAAAAAAACTTCGTGTAGAGAGAGAATGCAGTTGATCCGTAAAGGGCAGCGTGCCGGATCTTCAGATTGTACAGGATTTGAAAGCGCGATGGCTTTCAAGTTTTCCAGAATAGAATATTTCCAACGTAGATAATGGCGTGTGTAGGGGTGAAGTCTGCTCGCCCGATGCGACGGTGAACACCCTACCCGTCAGGGGTATCGTGTTCGTAGCCGTGGGTGCTGGCGAAGCCGAGCCCACGGTTATGCGATGTGTATATGTTTTATGCGCCGCGTCAGCGGTGCTGGTCTATCAAACACGGCACCGCTGACGCGGCGCGTTTATATGATGATGCCCGTATATCTCAGGGGCTTGCACCCCTGGCTATGAACACGATGCCCGTGACCGGGCATGCACTCTAAAGCTAGTCAAAAGATGTGTATAAAGAGTAGCTTTGAAGGCGGGGAGCCGGGATACTCTCAGATACTCTCATATACACAAAAGAGGGGCACTCCTGTCTGGGGCGCCCCTCGGCTTTGGTCATTGGTTATTAATCATTCTCTCTCTGTTCTCTGCTCATTGATCGTTGGCCATTAATCATTAATCATTATTTTCTCCGTCTGTTGGCCGAGGCGTACGATGTAGAGGCCTTTGGCAAGGGGGAGGGAGGTGAGGCCTTCGGGTAGGCGCCGGGAGATGAGGGTCTGTCCGGCGACAGTATATACGGATAGGGTTGTGGTGATGGGGGTTTCGATCATCAACTGTCCGCTACGGCTGTAGATGCGTGCGGCATCGGGCTGTTCGTTGGCGGTGAGGTTGAAGCCGATCCGCACATCGGTGTCTTCAAAGATGTCGGAGAGGGTACAGCGCCATTTGTCGGTACCGACAACGATCAGGTCTTTGACCTTGCCATTGACGGTGACGGTCGGTGTCTGCCCGGCGTAGCCATCCGCCAGGGTGATGACGAACGAGAAGGGGTTGCCGGATTCGATCTCGAACGAGGTCTTCTCCCCCTTGTCGGTCATGAGGCCTTCGCCCACGGTGAGGGTGAGGGTGTGGTAGGTGATGACGGGGGCGGGATCAGCCACCGTGATACCCGTCACGGTGATGGTCGAATCGCACGAAATGGCGGCGAGGGTGTATAGGCCGTTGCCGTCGGCTGTCAGCGTAAAGCTGCTGCCGTTACTTCCCGAGACTGTCACCGTGGCATCGGCGGCGGTATAGCCGTCTTCGGCATCAAGGGTGAAAGTTAAGTCGTTGCCATCCTTCACGAGATAGGTGCAGCCATCGTCTTCCGGTTCGATATCGCCAGCTACCGAATAGGTAAAGTGATCGCCCGGTGTGAGGACTATTTTGTTGAGGAGACTGACGCCCGTTACGGTGATGGTCGAGTCGCATGCGACGGTTGCCAGCGTGTAGCTGTTGTCGCCGTCGGGCAATGTCAGCGTCGACGAGCCGCCTGCGTTTCCGGTAGCCGTTACCTCGGCATCATCGGCGGTGTAGCCTGTGTTGGGAACGACGGCGAAGCTGAAGTCGCTGCCAGCTGCTATGGCAAACATCGGCTTGTCGGCTGTTACCGTTTCGTCCTCCACCGTGTAGGTAAAGTTGTCGTCGTCTGTGAGGGTGAAAGTCACCGTCGGCGTCTGCCAGCGCAGGTAAGGATACCCGTCGTTGAAGGGGGCTGTAGCCGACGCATCGATCGCCCAGACAGCCGCATCGGTATCCGTGCCGTGGAAGTTCCATACCTCCGTTCCGAGGACATCCGCATCGGTATAGAGGCCGATGGTTTGCATCTCCGCGGTAGAGGCTCCGAAGGCTACAGCAGCGGTGGTTCCCCGATCCCATCCAATCACAGGCACGCCGGTAAGGGTGATATTGGAGAAGGAAGCGGTGATGATGCCGGTGTCGTTATTCACTCCCACCAGCCCGCCGGACTGGGATGTCTTTGCCGTCATTCCTGTCGCGTAGCAGTTTTGGATTGTACCGTCATTTCTACCGACCAGTCCGCCGAATTGGTCCATTCCTGTCACCTTGCCGCTGGCGTAGCAGTGGGTGATGGTGCCATAGTTACGTCCTACTAACCCGCCGGCGAATCTCCCGCCGAAATCCCCGGATTTCCAAATTGTTGTCACCATAGGCGCAGTGGTACCTGCCACAGGGGCTACCACGCATCCGGTGATTGTACCGTTGTTGGTACCTACCAGGCCGCCTGCGTCAGCATTGCCTTTTACGCCTCCCTTACCGGTATCGATGGTTACCACGAGGTCGCGGATCACCGCGTTTGTGCCGGTATAACCGAAGAGGGCGGAGTAGTCATTGGCTTCCCGGTCGATCCACAATCCCGTGATGCTATGCCCCATGCCGTCGAAGGTGCCGTCGAAGGGGTTGCGGGTAGTAGAACTCCCTTGTTTGTATCCGATCGGATTCCAGCCTTTCTCACCTGGATCAGTTGGCAAGACAAGTTCAATATCAGCCGTCAGTTTGATGAACTTGCCGTTGTAGCTGTTTCCACCGCCATAATCCCCCAGATTCACCAAATCCCTGAATGCCTCCAGGTCGGCTTGGTTCTCGATCAGGTAAGGATTGTCTGAATCGCCTGTGCCTTTGGCCGGCCAGGTTTCTGCCCATCCCGTCATTGCGGCCGTCATGAGGGCGAGTAAAGTGAGTAATAGTCTTTTCATATACATTCGTTATTAAGATGAGAATTTCGTTGTTGACCGCAAATATAGAAGACGCCTTGCGAAAGGGAGGCGACAATTTGTATGTAAAAAGCGACAATTTGTTATCGGCTGGCAGACAGTTGGTTGTCGTCCGCTTTTCGTTGTTTTTCGTTGGTTCCGGTGGCTTGATGGCGACACCCCGTAGGCGACACATTGTCGTGCGAATAGTGTGTAGAGTAACCTGTTTATAGTGTGTAGACTAACCTGGCTCCCCGCCTTTGAAGGCGGGGGGGACCGCCGCTTGCGGTGGTGGGGCGGTTGGCATGCCCCATCGGGGCATCGTATTCGTAGCCGTGGGTGCTGGCGAAGCCGAGCCCACGGTTATGCGATGTGTATGTGTTTTATGCGCCGCGTCAGCGGTGCCGGTCTATCAAACACGGCACTGCTGACGCAGCGCGTTTATATGATGATGCCCGTGTATCCCAGGGGCTTGCACCCCTGGCTACGAATACGATGCCCGTGACCGGGCATTTCAACCGCCCCACCGTTGCAAGCAACGGTCCCCCCCGCCTTTCAAGGCGGGGAGCCGGGTTAGTCTACACGCTATAAACAGGTTAGTCTACACACGAACGGGATACTCTCTAAACGCGCACACACACGCACACATACAAAGAGGGGCGGGAAGACCCCGCCCCTACGTTTGCGATTAATTGTTGATCATTAATCGTTGATCATTCATTAGTCCCTGACCATCACCTTCTCCGTCCGCTGGCCGAGGCGTACGATGTAGATGCCTTTGGCAAGGGGGAGGGAGGTGAGGCCTTCGGGGATGCGCCGGGAGATGAGGGTCTGTCCGGCGACAGTATATACGGATAGGGTTGTGGTGATGGGGGTTTCGATGATCAACTGGCCGCTACGGCTGTAGATGCGTGCGGCATCGGGCTGTTCGTTGGCGGTGAGGTTGAAGCCGATCCGTACTTCGGTCTCTTCATAGACTTCGCTGATGATGCAACGCCACTTGTCGGTGCCGAGGGTGATCAGGTCTTTGACCTTTCCATTGACGGTGACGGTCGGTGTCTGCCCGGCGTAGCCATCCGCCAGGGTGATGACGAACGAGAAGGGGTTGCCTGATTCGATCTCGAACGAGGTCTTCTCCCCCTTGTCGGTCATGAGGCCTTCGCCCACGGTGAGGGTGAGGGTGTGGTAGGTGATGACGGGGGCGGGATTGCCGGATCCCTTCGCTGTGAGGCCTGTCACGACAACGGTCATGTTGTCGGTAACGGTCAGCTTGTAGGTGCCGTCGGCTTCGGCTGCCTGTGCAACGCCATCGACTTCTGCTTCGCCGGTGCCGGTGTAGTTGTCGGTATCGACGGTGTAGGCGAACGACAGTTCGCTGCCCGGTTCAACCGCGAGGGCTGTCGTTGTGCTGATCGTCTTTTCGTTTACGGTATAGGTATAGCCTTCGGTCACCTCCAGGGTCACGGTGTGTGTCGGCTGTATTTGCAGGTAGGGATAACCATGGTTGAAGGTGGCATAAGGAGCGATAGCCCAGACGCCTCCTTCGGCGAAGTTCCAACCGGCAGCGATGAAGTTGGTTAGGTCTTTCAGTCCGGCAGCGTCGAGGGCGGTGGCGGAGGTAGTACCCTCTTCCTGGCCTACTTCCTCGCCGTCATTCCCCAGGAAGAGAGAGGCTTCGATCGTTCCGCTGTCATTGATTCCGGCCAGCATACCAATGGGATATCCCTCTCCTGATACTTCTCCGGCTACGTAACAATTCTCGATATTACCCATATTACGTCCTGCTATTCCTCCAACAGTCGTTTGTCCATATACGTTCCCGATCACATAGCAGTTTTCGATCGTTCCCAAATTGACTCCAGCCAGTCCGCCTATATTGTAACTGGTAGTACTCGACATGAGTGTACCGGTAGTTCCTGTCATCGGCTTCACGGCGCAGTTGGTGATCAGACCATAGTTTTGTCCTATTAACGCTCCGGAGTGAGCGCCGGCATTCAATGGCGTCACATTGTCGGTATCAACGGCAACGATCAGGTTTTTTATCGTGGCCGGAGAATCGGTTTGTCCGAAGAGACCCCTATAGGAACCATAGGGGGTGTTAAACCACAACCCGGAGATGGTGTGTCCGTTGCCGTCGAAGGTGCCATTGAATGCGTATGAATTGCCGATTGGTTGCCAGCCTTCCGTCGGACTGTTGGCGGCGATCCAGTCGGTGAGGTCGATATTGTTGCCCAGTAGGATGGAGCCATATTTGAACGACCATCCTTCACTTACGAGGTAGCCCAGTCCGGCCAGTTCGGCGGCGGAGGTAAGGGTGAAGGTTCCTTCGTCGTCACCATCGAACCAGTCGGTGTCGAAATCCATCATCCGCAGGGTGGGGGCGGATACGAGTTGGTCAATCTGCCAGATGTAGCCGAAGTTCCAATACCCATTCTGGGCGAAGGTGTACTGATTCTTCAGTTGTTCTGACGTCTTGCCTTCGACCTTGACGAACTCGGATGGATTATCGTTGTCGTTGACACCGTAGGCACCAACGCCGGGGGGGGTTACATCGCTGTCGAAGTAAGAATGGTAGATTTCACCTTCGTTCCTCCCCACCACTCCGCCGATAAGAAGGTCATCACCCGTTTCGGTAATAGCTCCGATCGTGTAACATTCGGAGATGGAACCTGTAGTGTAATTCTTCGCCACCAGTCCGCTGACATAGGCCTCGAAGCCCGTAGCGGTAACGTCTCCTGTAGCATAGCAGTTGGAGATAGAACCTGAGTTCTTTCCCACCAGTCCGCTGACATAGAAATATTCGCCAGCGCTTTCATTGCTACCGGTAAGATTACCTGTAGCATAGCAGTTGGAGATAGAACCATAGTTTTCTGCCACCAGTCCGCCGAGTATAAATTCGCCAATACGAATAGATCCACTAAGGGAAACTGTAGCATAGCTGTTGCTGATTTCTCCCCTATTTTCGCCTGCCAATCCTCCGGAATAGTTGTAGAGAGAGCCTCCCCGGATGGCAGCACCGGTTTCATCTGCTTTGTGTAGCACGGCGCAGCCGGTGATTTTACCTTTATTGACTCCTACCAGTCCGCCGACTCTCCCCTGGCCTTTTATGCCGGCACCAACGGAGTTATCTATCTCTACCTTCAGATTCCGGATATGGGCGGATGAGTTGGTTTGGGCAAAGAGGCCGACGGCATATTCCATCGGCTGGTTGATCCACAGTCCGGAAACGGTGAACCCACCACCATCGAAAAGTCCGTTGAAGTAACGATCAACACTATCGTAATACCCGCCGATCGGCACCCAGCCCTTGCCACTGTTGTTTCCGCCACCGCCGTCCGCGAGCCACGTGTCGAGTACGATGTCATTACCCAGCACGATCGTCTTGCCTTCGAAATCGTCAGTGCCGTCGTTCACCAGCTCGGCCAGCCCGGCGAGTTTTTCGGGGGAATCGATGGTGAAACTGGTTTCGCTGGTGTTGTACCAGCTTGTGTTTGCCTGCCCCCATCCCGTCATTGCGACCGTCATCAGGGCGAATAAAGTAAGTAATAGTCTCTTCATATACATTGCGTTTTAAAGTGAATGATTCGTTGTCGAACGCAAATATATATGCCACCCTGTGAAAGGGAGGCGACAATTTGTATGTAAAAAGCGACAATTTGTTTCCGGCTGGCAGACAGTTAGTTATCGTCCGATTTCCGTTGGCTGCGGTAGTCCATGGGTGACATGTTGTAGCGGGCTTGGAACTGTCGCTGGAAGGTGCGGATGGTGCCGAAGCCTACTTTTTCGGAGATGGCCTGTACCGGGAGGTCGGATTGCTCGAGCAGGCGGACGGCGTCTTTGAGGCGGAGGCTGTTGATGTAGTCGTTGAACGGCATGCCGAAACAATACTGGAAAGCGTCTGAGAACAGTTCCTTGCTGGTGCCGAGGTGATCCACCATATAATCGCGGGTGAGGACCGGGTTGCGGTAGGCCTTGTCCTTGAGCAACAGGTCGCGGATGGCGATGCAGAGGCGGTCTTTGCGGGTGTCGGGGCAGAAACCGTCGTCGTCGGGGTGGGCGGCCGCTTCTTCGGGCGAGGGAATGAAGGTGGTGCGGCTCAGCATCTCCTGGTCGCGCTGTTCCTGCTGTTCGGTCAGCTCGCGGATCTGGCGGGCGAGGGTGCGGTTCTTGCGGGCGATCTGGCGGCTGTAGTAGATCCATATTCCCAGGGCGAGGGCCAGCAGGGCGCATCCTCCGAGGGCGAAAAGAAGGTAGTTGCGCGTGCGTTCCTTCTCGGCGGCGAGGGTATCGACTTCGTGGGTGATGCGCAGTTCGTCGAGTTGCGCCTGTATGTCGAGGTTGGTGATCGAGTCTTTCATGGCCAATGCCTGTTCGACGGCTTCGATGCTCTCGTCACCCTTGGCGAGGAAGGCCAGGGCATGCGCCTTTTTCAGGAAGGTCTCCATGCGGCCTTCGAATGTTCCCATTTCGGTATAGATGGCATGTCGCTGTTCGATGTAGTCAATTGCCTCTTGGTAGCGGCCACGCATAAAGGCCAGCGACTGTTGTCCGCGAAGGACAGCCAGCCTCACGCCCAATATCTGTGCCGAGGTGGAACGGGCGGCGAGTTGGATATACTTTTCCAGTTCGTCGCCGTCTTTGAGGCCGCTGTAGTAATTGATGCACACAATGTAAAAGTTGGCCCAGTGGGCAGTCATGTTATATTTTCCGGTTGCTTCCGCACGCCGTATATCGGCTTCCCATACCGGCAGGAGACGTCCCTGTTCGGCCTGATTTTTCAGGTTTTTATAGGTACGCAGCAGGTCGGTGTAGGTTTGCAGTTTGACTTCTAAACAGGCCTCGTCCGTGCCTGCTTCCCGGAGGCATTGGAGGTAATAGGCAACACATTCTTCGAGCCGGTCGTTACGCATGCAACTCACCCCGAGTATGTACAATGGCCATACCCGTGCTTCGGGGGCGTCAATGCTTTTGGATTCTTCATAGCACCGGGCAGCTGCTTCCAGTGATAGCGCGGGTTGCCCGGCGTGCATGTACGACTCGACGAGCAACCAGTAACTCTTGAAGTAAGCGTTCCACGCCTTCGTTGTGGCTATGAAGGCGAGATCGTCGGGTGTTCTGGCTGCCAGTTCTTCATACCGTCCGTGATTGAAGAGTATCGGGGAGATGCTTCCCCGCACTCGTCCGGCGATGAGTGGTTGGTCCTGTTTAAGGGCCTCCTGTTCGTAAAGGGGCAGGTAACGGAGGGTGGTATCGGCATCGGCCGACAGCGAGAGGTGGTTGATCAGCAACTGATAGGCTTCCAGCTTTTCGGCTCCCTCGGTGTGGTTAACCACCTGCAGGAGGGAATCTTTGCGCAGATCGGGCGCACTGTCCTGCGCCTGCACACCTATCGCCATCAGGCAGCAGAGAAGGACGCCAACCAGCCGGCAGGCTGACGATGAAAGGATAGTTAACCGGGAACGGCCGGCAAAGCGGAAACAGTTGGTCAACGAAGAATGGCCTGTTAACAAAGAATGGCCTGTCAACGAAGAATAGCCTGTTAACAAAGAAAGCAACGAAGGTGTAGTATGCATGAGCTGTCGAATTTCGAAATCGTACCGGCAAAGATAACAAAAAAGGCAAAATACCGTCATGGGTCGCCGTTTTGTTTGAGGTGTGTAGAGTAATCCGGCTCCCCGCCTTTGAAGGCGGGGGGGACCACCGCTTGCGGTGGTGGGGCGGTTGAAATGCCCCATCGGGTAGGGTGTTCAGTTAAGTGTCCTTGATTCATCCTACTCTTTTGAGCGTCCTGGTACGTTTGCAGATGAGATTTTCCGATAGATTGTCTGACGCCCAATCATCAATATCCTTTAGTTTGATTCGCTCCAGGCTTTCTTTGAAATGGAGCACACTCGGCTTCTTCGCTTTTAGGATTTGTGTATATGCCGGGATGAATAGAATGAATGAAGTCACTCCATATAACTTGCTTGGAGATTTTCGCGACTTATATGTTCCAAATATAGACTCTATAATGTCCGAAGAGTTATTTCTCACCTCCTCATCTGAATCAAGCATCGCAACTTCCGCCTTTAGGAATTGAAGTATGTATTGTGCCAGTTTGATCATTCGGGAGTTTCCGATGGCGAGCGTTCTTTTTATTTCTGATTGGCATTTAAGGGTTGACTCTTTAGAAAGGCCTTGATGCTTACAGATGTGTTCAATACTCTTTACACAACCCATCACCTCCCATAGCTCCTCAATGAACGAGGCATTGGCAGGGACAAAAGAGAATACCGACTTTTCTTCAGCATCGAGGGTATGATATGCATCCAACATTCTGTGAGACCATTTTACCCAATCGGCAAAATTCATAAAGCGAGCAACAACACGCTGGGTTGGAGGTAGCAAATAGGCTATCTTCTTCATATTAAATTTGAACTTCACCTCTGCCATATTTTTGACATATGCCTTAAAGTCATCCGCATCCTTGTAAGTCCTTTCCAAATACACACCAAGGGTATGGCTGCTATCACAGTGCTGTGATAAGCCCGATAGTCGTATTCCTTTATTCATACTTCGAGCGTTATCACTAATCACATATTTAGGCCGGTGACCTACCTTTTGCGCAGCCTTCTCTAACTGAGTATTTATTTTTTCTCCTGCCCAACTGGTTGATACAGAAATTCCCAGCAGACTTACATCGTCGTGATGCAAAGGACGGCCTTGATGTTCAGCAGGTATTCCAAGAGTCACAAGTAGTTTCTCACTCCCTATCATCATACTCTCGTCAATCACTTTCAAACAAACATAAAAAGCCTTGGTTTTATACCCTCCCCAATAAAATTAGAAGAGTCCACACCCCATTCCCTTGGTCGTTGGCGTATATCCTCCGTCCGCTTTTGTATCTTTAGGGTACCAATCTTTAAAAACAAAAAGTATGAGAACAGTATGTGGACTCGATGTACACAAAGATAGCATCTTTGGCTGC
>JAVBUR010000080.1:0-26367 GCA_031555145.1 Tannerellaceae bacterium
GCACCCACGGCTACGAGCACGATGCCCGTGACCGGGCATTCACCGCCGCTTTCAAATTTCGTTGATATTGAAAGCACCTCGCTTTCAAGTCTGATTGAGTTTGAAACTATGATCGTTTAATCAAGCCTTGACTAAAAAGGCGCCCTTTGAAAGCAGGGCGGCTTTTCACTTTTCATGATCTACCATATGGCGGGAACAAATCACCGACGACGCGCCCGTAAATATTCCACCACCATCGGAAGGACCGAGACGAAAATAATACCGATGATCAGGAACTCAAGGTTCTTCTGCACATACTCCAATCCGCCGAAAAAGTAACCGGCATAGGTGAATAGTGCTACCCAAACGATACCGCCTATGATGTTATACATACCGAAGTAGGAATAGCTCATTTTACCCATTCCGGCCACAAAAGGAGCGAAAGTGCGGACAATAGGAACGAAGCGCGCCAGGAAGATAGTCTTCCCTCCATGCTTTTCGTAAAAAGCATGCGTCTTATCCAGATAGACCTGCTTAAATACTTTGGAATCGGGGTTGCTGAACAGTTGCTTACCAAAGAAGCGGCCGATAAAGTAATTCACGGCATCACCACTAATGGCGGCCACGATCAGTAGCAGGATCAGCAGATGTACGTTCACATTATTCGTTGCCAGTGAAGCCAGCGTCCCAGCCACAAACAACAGTGAATCGCCCGGCAGGAACGGTGTCACCACCAGACCGGTTTCACAGAAAATAATCACAAACAGAATCGCATAGATCAATGTGCCGTATTCAGCGATGAGCATCGCCAGGTGCTGATCAATATGCAAGATAAAATCGATAATAAACTGAAAGAACTCCATAGATATCTTTTACTTGTTAATCAAAAAGGGAACAATAAGGGTAAGACAAAGATCATCACAATGCCGAAGATAAGCTGCAACGGCAGACCAACCTTGACATAGTCCATAAACGTATAGCGACCGGCCGACATCACCAACGCATTCGGCGGCGTGGAGAACGGACTGGCAAAACACATACTGGCAGCCACAGCCACGGCAAACAGGAACGGATACGGACTGGCGCCGATGCTTACCGCCGAT
Organism: Tannerellaceae bacterium; assembly: GCA_031555145.1. Lineage (GTDB taxonomy): Bacteria > Bacteroidota > Bacteroidia > Bacteroidales > Tannerellaceae > JAJDIA01. The sequence continues at coordinate 1,083 of JAVBUR010000080.1, forward strand.
TGCAGAGCGATCGGGGCAAACAGAACGGCAGTCGCCGTATTACTGATAAACAACGTCAGCGTGGAAGTAGCAAAATAGATCCCAGCCATCAGCACGACCGGCCCATAGGAACCCAGGCCGCTGACAAGGCTGTTCGACACCATCGCCGCCGCTCCGGTCTTCTCCAGGGCCAGCGACATGGGGAGCATGGCACCGATCAACACGATACTTTCCCAGTTGATCGTCTTGTAGGCGGCTTCCACGTTGCGGAAACAGCCGGTCAGCACCATCATGATCGCACCGATCATCACCGAAGTGACAGTCGGCAACACACCCAACGCCATACAGGCCACCATCGCTACCATAATAATAGCGGCCAACGGCGCCTTATGGTCTAAGGTTACTTTAGACGCCTCTGTCAACGGCTGACCTACGACTACCCACTCGGCACGTTCTTCGTTCAGGCGGGCGACGTTGTTCCATTCTCCCTGTACCAGGAGGGCGTCTCCGGCCAATATCTTCTCATCCTTCAATCCCTGCAGGATATATTTATTATGACGTTGGATAGCCAGTACGTTGAGGTTGTATTTCTGACGGAAACCGGCATCTTTGATCGTATGTTTCACCAGTTTGGAGTTCGACAGGATCACCACTTCGGCGATACCGATCTCGTCGAACCGCAGTTGGCCGGAAAATACGGGAGCCGTTTCTTCCGTCTCATGGGCATCCATCAGGTCGGAATGATTTTCACGGGCAAAGATCCGTACCTCTTCAAAAGAGCCCAGCATGTAGAGCACATCCTGGTTCTGGATCACGGTATCCGGTCCGGCGATCTTCTGGTTGATAGCCTTAATAAAAGGTTTCCGCTCGGAAGTACGCCGGCGGATTTCCAGGATGGTGACATTGTATTTCTCCGTGATATCAAGTTCCTGCAAGCGCTTCCCGATCAGGGGAGAGGCCGATTGCACACGGATACGGAACAAGTTTTGCGACAGTTGGTATTCGTTGGCGAGTTCTTTCAATGACTTCTCCTTAGAAGAGCCTTTATCTGCTTTATCCTTATCTTCCGACAGAAACCATTTGGTCAACGGCCAAAGGAGCACTGTACCCAGAAACACACAAATCAGGCCGACCGGCAGGAAAGAGAAAAACGACAACCCTTCAAAACCCGCATTCACCAGCGTACCACTGATCACCAGGTTGGGCGGGGTACCGATCAGCGTCATCATCCCCCCCATACTACTGGCAAAGGCAAGCGGCATCAACAAACGTCCCGGACTGATATTGGCGCTCATCGCCAGACTGACCACGATCGGCAGCATCAAGGCGACCGTTCCCGTATTACTAACAAAGGCACCGATAGCCGAAGTAACCACCATCACCAGAATAAACAAACGGACGTGGCTATCGCCCGCCAGGTTCATGATCTTACTACTGATCATCTTCGCCAGACCCGTCTGGAAGATACCTCCTCCAACAACAAACAGCCCGATCATCATGATCACAATCGAATTGGAAAAGCCGGAAAGCGCCTCCTCGGGTGTCAGGATATTGAATAACATTAAACAAAGGAGCGCACAAAGTGCAACAAGGTCGGACCGAACTTTGCCGGCCACAAAGAAGATAACAGAAACGAGCAAAACAGTAAACGTTACAATCATGGTCTTCAGGTTTTACGGGTGAAAAAAATAAAACCTCCCCAAACCGTGTTTCAGGAGGTTTTGCATTTATCTGGCATTTTGCCTTAAAACAGCGCAAAGATAGGGACAAAATTCCACCAAATGCCCTAAAATTGACCTATATTTTCAAAAAGATTTATAAATTTACGTCCACTATACCACTGTCAAACATGAATACAGTAAAATACATATTGGGCCTGATTGCCATTGCACTGGGTGTTTCCTGTAGTACGAACACCCGGAAGACGGAGTGGTCGCTGTCGATTGACAAGCTGAACAGCGAAGCCTTCGACTTGCGATACAAAGATATCGACGGCGCGAAAGCCAAAGCCGCTGAAGCCCTCCAATTGATTGAGGTACACGCGCCCGAGTATTATGCCGCAAAGGCGGAAGCCTGGAATACCATCGCTTACTCCTGTTTTTTAACGTCCCGGTTCGATTCGACCCGGTTCTACCTGGGTAAAATACGGAGCATTCCGGCCAACTATCCCAACAAGGAGATAGAGGAGGCCATCACCTATATCACGGAAGCCCGATTGCTCTTGCGTGAATGCCGGTATGCCGAAGCCTTTGCCATATACGATTCGACGCTGACCATCTTTAGCGGCGGGATCAACGGGCTTACATACAATGACTTTCTTCCCCTGAAGGAGTACGACCACGCTCGTTATCACTGGGCGAAATCGGATTATCTGATCGGTAATGCCGTCCTGGGCTACTACTACCGCGACACGGAATTGTCCATCATCCTCCAATCGCTGGATGAGATAGAAGGCAATCCCCGCTTGCATGTAGACACGACGCAACTCTCCGTCTTATACTACACCTTTGCCGGCAGCTATGAAAAGGCAATCACTACCGATCTGCAAAACTTCTACCAGACCTTCCATTATATCAAGAAGGGAATGGATATCCTGCAAAACCCTGCTTCGCGAAATGATTACTACGTGGCCAACTTCTACCAGATCACGGGGTTGCTCTTCCACAACGAAGCCAACTGGATGCCCCCAAAAGACGCTGCTCCGATCCGGGAATATATCAACGCCTTCAAACAGGAATACCTGGTAGAGAAATTCGGTTGGGACGCCGCCAGTGTAGCTTCCGATTCATTGCCCCTGTTGCTGCTTCAACAAGCGGATGCCATCTTCCAGCAATGCGACGATCCCTATCAGAACCTGGCCTCCAACGTGCACCTGGGTAATTATTACATCGGATTGCACGATACCGTCACCGCCCAGGCGTATTACCTGAAGGGGATTGCCTGCGACTCCCTGATCACCGCACGGGAAGGCCATGCACGTATCTGGACCAAACAACTCTATAATATACTGTTGAAAAACATTTCGACCGACAGTTCAATCGAAGAAGTCAGGCATTGGTATACCATCTATTCCAAGGCTTCGGATGTCATTGCGGAGAACACCAAAAGAGATTACAACGCCCTGCGCGACAAGGCCGAAGCCGAGGCCATTGCCCAACGCTCCCTATACTTCATGTTCCCGATACTGTTGGTCTGCATTGCCGTGATTGTGTTGCTCTATTTCCTGAACAGGCAGAACAACAAGCTAAAGAAAGCGCGTTCCGTACTGAAACTCCGCAACGAAGAGCTGGAAGCTGCCGCCCTGGATAATGCCCGCCAATACCAGGAACTACAGTTTGTGCAGAAAAGGCTGATCGAACAAAAACGGATGGAACTGCTGACCTATGTGGTCCGGGGTATCTCGCACGAACTGTCACAACCCTTGGGCAGTATCACACAAACGCTTTACGACACATTTAAAGACATAAACACCCTGGCTACCCGGAAACACCAACTGCCGGACGAAGAATACGACCTGATTGTGGAAAACCTGAACGCAGACTTGTCTACCATCTCCCGCAGTAAAGACGCGATCAGCGACCTGGTGAACTCCTTCCGGAACACCATCAAGGAAAACATTATAGACCCGGAAACTGACTTCAACCTCAGCCATAAACTGGACGATATCGTCAAGGTGATCCGACCCACGATCAAAAGCAATATCCACCTGGTGGTGGATTGCGATCCGGAGATGGTGATACGCACCTTCCCGCTGCTGTTCAGCCAGGTGCTCACCAACCTGATATCGAATGCCAACCAGCATGCCTTCCCGAACTCCGACGACCCGAACGATACGGTACATATCACCTGCACCGCATCGGGCAGGAATCTGATTATCAAATGTATTGACAACGGCATCGGGATTCCGGAAAACGAACTCGACAGGCTCTGCCAGCCCTTTGTTTCGAAGAAGCAGACAAACCTCGGCCTTGGCCTGTCGCTCGTCAAAAATATAACGGAGCAGTATATGAAAGGTGAAATCAGTTTCTCATCCGGCAACGGCCTCACCGTAACAGTGGTGATTCCCGGATGCATTATTACCCCCTGAACCATGCAGCAGACAGCAAAGACAGTCAACATCATGATCGTTGACGATTCCGACACGTACCGTGAAACGCTTGAAAGAAGGTTCCAGCGCAACCGGTTCAACCCCGGCACCCCCTACCACACCATCTCCGCCAACAGTGCCCGGCAGGCCATTGAGAAGATTGCCGGAGGATGCGAAGCGATCGACGCCTTCCTGATCGACATCCGCATGGAGACCGACCATGCCGGTATCACCCTGATCGAATACATCCGGCGACGGGAGCAATTCAAGTATGCGCCCATTATCGTGATCACAGGGCAACCGGGCGAATACTCGGAAACACGCATCGAACGTGAGTACCTGATTCATGGTTACATCAACAAGTCGGATAATGTTGATGTATTGGAGGAAGTACGCAAGATCATTGTCCAACACAAGATATCGCAACGAAACGAGCAAGACCGCTTCCGTATCGAGATCGAACGTAGCATGGGTTCTTGCCCGAAAATACAGGAACTCTTCCGCCAGGTCGAAGATTGCAGCCGGATCGAGAATCCGGTGATCTATATTGACGGCGAAACGGGTACCGGCAAAACACTGATTGCCGAATACTTCCACCATATCAGCCACAAAGGCGGGGTGTTCATCGATTACAATTGCAGTACGCCCACCGGCTCCGACGAGAATATATTGAAAAGCATCCTGTTTGGCGCCCGGAAGGGCTTCCTCAGTGCCGACCATAAAGGCAACGAGGGACTGATCCGGCAGGCGGAAAACGGCACCCTCTTCCTCGACGAGTTCCAACACGTCAGTACCGAAGTGCAGGCTATGCTTATCAAGGTGATCGAAAACCGGCAGTATCGTTCGTTAGGTTCGGAAGAACTCAGCAGTTGCAACGTCAACTTCCTGATCGCCGGTAACCGCGACATTAAACAGTTGGTGAAGGAGAAACTGATCCGCGAAGACTTCTACTTCCGGATACTCGACGTACTGACCGTTCCTCCCCTGCGGGAACGGCGAAGCGACATCCCGTATTTCATCAACAAGTTCCTCCAGGAAAGCAACCGCCGGCTGCACAAATATGTCTCCATATCCGAAGAGGCCGTTTCGAAGATGGAAAAATACAACTGGCCGGGCAACGTGCGCCAGTTGAAGCACCTGATCGAACGGGCCGTCCTGCATTGCCGGGGTTATGAGATCACCGCCGGGGAAATTCACCTCGACTCACCAAACACATCCCCTCAGATTAGTAGAGAGATCCTTGACGGGGGTGATTTCTTTGCCGAATTGGAACTACTCATAAAGAAACACCTCGAACACAACGACGAGATGATCAAGGCCAAGAACCCCAAAGACCGGCGTGTCCTGATCGACATGGACGCGTTCAAGGCCGTCTTGCTGAACAGCCTGATGGAAGCAACGGGAGAAAACAAGAAAGCAACGGCCCAGCTACTCGGCGTTACCGTCGAACAATTGGCCACACTACTGAAGAACGCATAGCGTCAATTACCGGGTGAAACCAGGCGGAGGGTGTGAAATCACATTGTGGTTTCACACCCTCCGCTTTTTCACAAAAATCCATCTCACTAGTAACCAGACCGTTGACTTTTCTGGCACGCCGCTTGTATAGTATATGGTAGAAAATAACCTATTAATCCGCAAAGTCATGAAACGAATATCATTCATCTGCATAGCGATCCTTACCGCCCTACTGCCAGGTTGCAAAAAGAGTGTCGAACGGGCTGAAAAGGTATCCACCGAAGTAAAAGTTGAAGCCCCCGCCAGCGTCGAACCGACCCATCAGGCCATACAGGAAATGATAACCGGGACACCGATAGCAGGCATCCTCATTCCGCAGATCGATAACAGCAAGTTCAAAGCCGGTCAAACCATCGATAGTGCTCCCATCGGTATCAAGGAAGGGGGATGGAAGAAAGAAGGTGGACGTTCGAAGGAAGGAGGGGTCAGCCAGGAAGGAGGATTGGCCAGTCTCGACTTTGATGACGATGCGTATTTCTATGAAGATGAATACCTGGATTACCTTGCCTACGACGCATACGCTAATTACGGTAATTACTATGCGGACGAAGACTACTTCGATGATTATTTCGATGATTATTTTTTCTATGATACCTACGACAACTACTACTATGTAGACAACTACTATTCCCCCTATTACTATCCGTCATGGTACTATTACCATCCGTCATACTGGCCACCGCACAAGCCGGATCCGCCGGCACCGCCTCACAAGCCCGATCCTCCCCTCCCTGCCGAAAAACACAGAGAATCCGACAGGCCGATACAACCTGAGCCCATTAGGCCACAATTCGCCGAGGTCATCCGCACCTCCGAAAGATCTCCTGATAAGAACCTGCCTCCAAAGAAAGAGCCGGATAACAAGACTCTGATCAACCAGGAACGGGAAAGACGCGAAGCAGAAACACGCCGGGGCCAGGAAACTGAAAACCGTCGCCTCCAACAAGAGGCTCAGGAACGTACCGACCGGGAACGAAGAGAAGCCGAATCCCGCCGTCAACAACAGGAAGCACAAGCCGACCGCGAAAACCGCGAACGACAGGAAACTGAAGCACGCGAAAGAGCGAATCGCGAACGACAAGAAAGGGAAGCACGCGAACGTGCGGACCGGGAAAGAGCCGATCGGGAAAGACAGGAAGCCGAATCCCGCCGCCAGCAACAAGAAGCCCAGGCACGAGCCGATCGCGAAAACCGCGAACGACAGGAAAGAGAATCTCGCGAACGTGCGGATCGGGAAAGAGCCGATCGGGAAAGGCAGGAAGCCGAATCCCGTCGCCAGCAACAAGAAGCCCAGGCACGAGCCGACCGCGAAAACCGCGAACGTGCTGACCGCGAACAACGTGAATCCGAATCCCGTCGTCAGCAACAAGCGGCACAGGAAAGCGCAGCCCGCGAAAGACAGGCCTCGGAAGCAAGAGCCGGTCGTCGTTGACATACAACAACCTATCACGAGAATTTCACCAGTAATCAACCATTTTAAATACAACGAATCATGAAAAAGTCAATACTATTTACACTCCTCGCCATCTTCTTCATGGCATGTGAAGGACCCGAAGGTCCGATGGGTCCGATGGGCCCCAACGGGAAAAACGGACGGGACGGACAAAACGGCCTAAACGGAAAAGATGGAAAAGACGGAACCGGCGGCGCCAACTGGTACACCACCTCCTTCACCATCAAAGACACCGAATGGATACTGAGCGGCGCCCCCGGCGACCTGAACACCTATTTCTATGTTCACAAGCCCCTCAGCCAACTCACCAGCGACATTTACCAATATGGTACCGTCATCGCCTATCTCGAGACCCAGAAAGGCGTCAAGAACGGTATGCCATACGTCTTACATCAAGGCGAAGCCGCCGACAGCAAAGAGTTCCTTTGGACACAAACATATGACTTCGACTTCGTCACCGGCGAAGTGGGCTTCTACGTAACATATTCCGACTTCAATACACAAATCCGCCCGGGAACCGAAACCTTCCACATTGTTTTAATGTGGTAACCTGCCGGGAGGTAACTATTATTAACGCACGCCTCACCCCATCGAGGCGTGCGTTTTTTATAGGTAGAAGGATCAATATGAAAGGGATACACGTTTCTGGAGGGATACAAAAAAAACGCCAACACACTGGTAATCCAGCTGCTAGCGTTTTATTCAGTGATCAGGAAGGGATTCGAACCCTTGACCCACAGCTTAGAAGGCTGTTGCTCTATCCAACTGAGCTACCCGACCGGCCTTTTTATTTGCGGTGCAAAGGTAAGGAATTATTTGGAAATGCAAGAAGAGGAAAGAGGAAAAGTTTAGCCGATGGCTGAATATAAAATGGCTGCCTCCGGGGAAGCAGCCATTTACTATTGTTAAAATGTAAGATACGTTTCATCTTCCGGCCATAAGGTACGTCTGTATCCTTCGAACAGGAAAACTCTGCCAGGCAGTTTACTGGTCGTGTATTTAAACGCAATCTTATCTGCCACTTCACCTGAAGGCATGGTGATAGCCTTGAGGGTTATCTTTGCCTCTGTAATAGAAAAAGTAGCACCGGTAGTCACGGATGCATCTGCTGCATTCGTGGCGCTGAAGGTTAAGCCTGGTACGTCGCAAGCGATTTTCCCGCGTAACGTTCCAATACCTCCAACCATATTAGTGGTTACCCTGATCCACATCTGGTCGGTATCATTATTGGCTGTATTATAGGTACCTACCACATACATCGATTTTGTCATCAATGTGTCGGCCTGGGCATCTTTGACTCGTACTCTCCATTCTCCCGATAGGGGGAAAATAGGGCCGTATTCAACTGTCGGGTCACTGTATGTTTCACATCCGGAAAGGATGAAAAGAGACATAACCATGAATAATATGCTTTTAATAAATCTCATAATATCTGACTTTTTTAAATTATGAATGAACTATCTTGTTATTTATGCCACCACATCTTTTCGTAGATCGGAATGATCTTCGGAGTATTGGGGTTGTAGTTAGATGAGGTGGTCGGATAAATCAGGCGGTGCGGGAATTGACCGGCTAACAATACAGAGCCCATGGAGGGGGTCAACTGACCTGAAACATATCCGGCGTCTGTGGTGTATTTAGTGCCCAGGGCCGGAATGCCCGTACGGCAGATATCAAAGAATGAGTCCCATGCCTGGCTTCTTGTAGCAGCAACCCATTTTTGGGTTAAAATACAAGTCAGCATTGCATCCAGTGAAGACGGGTTGAACTCATAAGCCCCTCCGGCGGCCAGGAAAGAACTGGCACTTCCAACATTCCAGCGATCAAAAGCAGCCTGTACCGCTTTATCATAGGCGGCTTTTGCATTGGCGGTGTTACTCAGGCGTGCATAAGCTTCGGCTTGCAGGAAATAGCATTCAGCCAATGAGGTGAAGTAAACAGCATCTGTTGGGGCAAGACGTGCCCGTGAACTGTAGTCAGACGGGAACTGGGAAGTGAGCAGCGCATCCGCACCGCCTTGAGGCATCCCATTGTAAAAACCGGCGGGAGCGGGTGTGACGCCATCCTGCATTAATTTAGCTTCCTCATAAAATACAGAAATACGCGGGTCGTTGTTGGTCACTAAATAACTGACCAATGTAGCACTACCTCTCAGGTTGTTTTGCGTATTCAGCTTTCTCCGGTCGTATTCAAACAACGGATTGGAGTTGTTTTCTTTGTCTACAAAAACTGATACGGCAGCGTTGGTAGTCAATAAATCGTTTTCAGTCAATAAAGCCTGGATCGCTGCTTGGTTAGCACTGAAATCACGCATGAGTATTTTCAGTTTAAGCGTTTTTGCAAACTTAACCCAGTTGTTGATATCTCCGTTAAACACATAGTCTTTATTCCCTATGCTGGTAACGCTTGCGGCTTCCGCCTTCTTTGCAATGGCCTCATCCAGCAAACCCAAAATCTGGCTATTGACTGTTTTACCGTCTTCAAATGTAGGCGCGGGGACATCGGCTCCTTGCAATGCTTCCGTGACAGGAACTGAACTATAAAAATCAACCAATAAATGATAGTTGAAAGCAAGCATGACCTTGGCTACCATCCAGTAATTCCATTGCCCGTTTTCTCCGGATTGATCAACAATCCGCTTCAAATCTTCATTCGAACCGGCAAAAAGCATTGTCCAGTTGGTGGTATAAGAGCCTGCAGTCAGGTTATAGAAATCAATATCCTTATACTGGTTTGAGCTATTGTTCTGCGCATAATGTTGCGACCAGACACTTCCGATCAACTGATAATTACCACCGACAGCAGCACTTGTCCATGCAATAGCCGAAGGTAATAACAGTTCGGACTTTGCCGTGTCAGGATAGTTTGGATTCTGGTTAATATCCAAATCGCATGAAGCCAGACCCCCTAACATGCATAATGTGTAAAAATATATTGCTATTTTTTTCATGTCTATTCTATTTTAAAGCGATTAAAATACAATCTTTATCGAACCTCCAAGATTCCGTACACCAGGTGCAGCAGAGAATTCTCCGGCTTCTGATGTGAGGCTGAGGCCGTAATTAGAGTTTTCAGGATCAACATAACGGTTGTCATTCGGTGTGAACATCAGCAGATTTCGTCCGATCATTGCTACCTGCAGCGAAGAGATCGGAGTGCCTGCAAACCAATGTTTAGGCATCATATAACTAAGAGAGATCTCTCTCAGCTTCACGAATGACCTTGACAATACGGCCTGTTCCATGAACGATTTGTTGGAGTTGGTTCCATTGTAGTAGTTATACATTGCAGTTGTCATAACAGGGATGTCATTTTCCACGTATACGCCCGGGCTTACTTCTTTTACTGTATTAGGCACAAGGAACGGTTGGCGTTCATTGAATGTTGTATTAGGCGCATTACCGTTCCACATCATCATACGGGCGGTATTACTATAGAATACGCCTCCCTTTCTCCAATCGAGTACGAAGTTCAACGAAAGGTTTTTGTACGTCAATCTGTTTGTAAAGCCCATGGTGAACTCCGGATTGGAATCGCCGATGATCTTATCCGGTGTACCGGCTTTGATCTGTGGAATACCTGCGGAATTCACAACGATCTTACCTTTATGGTCGCCATCGGCTACGGTCACGTAATTAGGCACCGTGAAAGTACCGATCGGTTGTCCCACAATGGCTGAAAAATAAACAACGCTGTAAAAACTGGTGATGTCATATCTTGTGGTTTCCGAACCATCAGGATTATTCCACAATTTTTTCACGTTACTCTTGTTCTTGTAGAATGTAACGCCGGAGTCCCAGGTAAAGTCCTTCGTTTGAACCGGTGTTCCGTAAAGGCGAAGTTCAAGACCTTGATTCTGGATCTGTCCGATGTTCCGGGTGCGTTGCTGGAAACCTGTTTCCGGTGGCAGGTTGGCTGTAATGATCTGGTCTTTTGTCATACGATCATAGTATGAAGCTTCCAGCCCAAGGCGATTGTTGAAGAAACGGACATCAAGCCCTACTTCTGTTTCGGTAGTGATTTCCGGCTTGAGTCCCATGTTACCTAATACGTTCGACTCTGTGAGCCCGGCAACACCGCCGAGCGGCAAAATAACAGAGCCGAATCCCAAACCGATACTTGTCGGCACATAGGTGGAAAGCGTACGATAGATCGGAGCATCATTACCGGTTTGACCCCAGCCTCCTCTTAATTTCAAGAAGCTAATCGGGGTTGTTTCCTGTAATGATTTAACCATATCGGTTATAATAACAGAGGCTGTAGTACCCCAATAGAAGAAACTGTTTTCATCCGGGGGCAACGTAGAAGACCAGTCGTTACGTGCAGAAACGCCCCAGTATAACCAATCTCTGAATGAAAGGTCGAATTGTCCTAGCACACCAACCAGGCGGCGTTGTTCCCGATAGGAGGACGTTTCCGGTTTGTCATTCCCATTTTGCAGGTTATACCATTCGGGAACGTTCAGGTTACCCTGATAGGCATCGATATAAGAATAATCGCGTTGGTTGTAGTTCATACCGGCGGTCCCTGTCAAACGGAAGTCTTCAGATAATTTGAAGTCTGCATCCAACAATGCCGTGAAATCAATCTGTCCGCGATATCTTCTGATCTCCTCATAGGTGCCTTGTTCGGGAGATGTGTCTCCTTCTCTGTAAGAACCTGCTGCCGGTGTCATGATCGGGACCCAGGTGCTTTCGCGGCTGTTTGTGAAGTCGCCTCCCAATCTGCCGATGGCTTTCAATCCTTTGATAATATCATAATCTAATTCTACTTTACCATATACGCGGTCATCCTGGTATTTGTTACCACTCTCACCGATCATCCAGTAGGGGTTATTGGCATACCATGTGTAGTAATTGTTCACATCGTTATACGGGTTGTTATAGTCTTTCAGATCCTGATAATTAATATCAACCGGGTACTGGAGTAGTTCTGCATATATACCGTTTTGTGAAGCGGATAACTGTGTGATATCTTTTCTTACATAGTTTACATCAAAGCTGGCACTGAATTTATTAAATGTAGTATTTCCCCTGAAAGAGAAAGAGTTACGTTTGAACATATCATTGTTTCCCGGAAGAATACCATCTGATGACACATTGCCATAAGACATGATGAATGAAGAGTTCTTGTTACCGGCACTAATACTGATATCATTCGTATATTCCATGCCCGTTTCATAGAAATTCCGCACATTGTTCTTTACAAAGCTAAAAGGCTTTGTTCTTGCAACACCGTCGATTTCCGCACCCCATTCATGCGTGATATTCCCGTTTAATTTGGGTCCCCAGGAGCCATTTTCAGCAGAATCCCACAAAGGCCATCCCTGGCCGAACATTTCTTGTGTTTGAGGCACGCGAAGGACATTGGACGCCGTAAAAGCGCCATTGTAGGATACAGTCAACTTCTGATTCTGAGCACCACGCTTGGTTGTGATCACAATCACCCCGTTGGCTGCTCTCGAGCCGTACAGTGCTGAGGCTGATGCACCTTTCAATACTGTCACGGATTCGATGTCTTCGGGATTGATATCGCCAGCCTGGCTACCATAGTCTACCGCATTATTCAATTCTGCACGCCCGGAGAATTCGTTCAATACCGGAACACCATCCACTACATATAAAGGCTGGTTGTTCAGGAAAGAAGAAATACCACGCAGAATAACCTTTTGGGAAGTTCCTGTACCCCCAGATTGAGAAATGGTAAGACCGGCCACTTTACCTGTCAAACCGCTCATTACGGAAACAGGGGCAGCAGCATTCAGGTCGGAACTTTTTACAGTGGATGCAGCATACCCCAAACTCTTGTCGGAACGCTTAAGCCCCATGGCAGTGACAACAAGTTCATCCAATTGTTTCGTGTCGGCCTTTAATGTCACTCTTATAGTAGGACTAATGGCCACTTCCTGCGGCAACATACCAACATAAGAGACTTGCAAAGTCTTTGCAGAACTTGGCGACGACTAAAAGGGGGAAGGAAAATCAGGGAGGATCCTGCGATGTGTTTCGACCTGAATCAGGCTACTTTATCACCCGTTACGAGACTTGGCATAGCATTTTTCCAGGTCACGTACAATGGTCATATCCATAACATTAGCATATAATTGCGTCGTTCTGACATTCTTGTGCCCAAGGAGCTTTTGTACGGTCGTAATATTGGCTCCATTATAGATAAGTAAGGTAGCATTGGTATGGCGAGCTGTGTGAAAGGATACATTTTTGGTAACACAGGCCAGGTGGGATATCTTCAGAAGCTTCTTGTTTACATTGGAATTATGGGGCAAAGTGAAGAAGTCATCCAGCTTGTCTTTATACTTTTCGATGATCCGTAATCCTTTCCCTTCGAATAGCAGATATATCGGCAGATGTACCTCTGTTTTTGTTTTTACAGACTGGTAAGTGAGCCAGGCGTTTTTTTCAACATACACAATATTGTCGGCGTGTAGCTGTGTAAAATCAGAGTATCTTAAGCCGAGGTAACAACAAAAAAGAAAAACATCCAGTATTTTTTGCAGGCTGGCGTCTTTTTCAGTCAGCCGTAACATCTCCAATTTACCCAGGTCTTCGGGAGATAAGTATGTATGATGGCTGTCTGTTGTCTTTATTTTGTATTTCCGGAAGGCATACTTTTGGATATCTATATATTCTTTGTTGATTGCGATGTTGACATAGCGTTTCAGATGTTTCATATGCTTGGCAATGGTGTTCATATGATAGCCTCCGGTTAATAGAAAATGCTCGAAAGAAGTGACAAACTCAAAGGTAACATCGGCAAACGAAAAGTGTTGCCGATATTTTCTTAACAGGGCAAGTGTGGACTGATGGTTCATACGGGTACTTTCTTTCAAAGAGGCATGTTGGATTTCTTCCTGTATGAATGATAAAAAATCGGCCTCTTCCTGTTCTGTTTTTGTCAGTTCACCCAAGGCCAACAAAGTGACAGGCCTTCCCTGTTGCCATATCTCCAGCTCTTTCCGTTCAAGAAAAGCAATGTAATCATATAGCATACGGTTGATAGCTTCTGTATTTGGATGATTCTTCACCAACTGTTTTTTTTCATCCCACTGATCGGGGGTGAGATACACTTTGGTGGAGAAGTATTTCCGCTTCCGTTTCAGGTAGGCCTCTACCTGTACTAACGCCCTATCTCTCTTATTGAGCGTACCCTTCCTGTTAAAAATCAACTTAAAAACAATTTTGTCCATGGTCTATTTTTTTAGATGTAACCTTATTAGGACGTTCATGGATGTATTTATGATATCCTTTCTCTGTTAAGATCTCCTAATGCATCTAAAGCGGATTTACTTTTTAGCATTTTCTTCACAAACTATGCAGAATTTTCACATTAAAAGAGAGCGAAAGGGTATCAAAAAGACATTTAAAAAGGGAAAAAAGTGATATTGCACTGCTTGGAGACCATTGCGGCACCCCGGTACTGTTAAAATACAATAACAATACGATAGCAAAAACGCCAGCCTAAACCATTTTTATGATATAGGATTATGTTTTTTGACATAAAACCAGCGCTTTTTGTAACAGTTTAACAAAAATCTAACAGTTCTTTAAAAAACTGTTGTCAATTTCATATTTATTAATATATTTGCACTTTGATAGGTCAAGCTATTTGCACTTTGTTTAGATGAAAAATTATCAAATGTTAGTTAAATTTTAAGCGAGAATTTATGGAAAGAAAATTGATGCTGTTTTTAACCTGCCTATTTATAGGTATAGGTTTGGTAACCGCACAAGTTCAGACGGTAACAGGTACTGTTATCGCTGAAGAAGACGGTTTGCCGGTTGTTGGAGCCACTATATTGGTAAAAGGTACTACAGTAGGTACTATTACTGACTTAGATGGTAAATTTACCATACCCAACATACCAAGTTCTGCAAAGACTTTGCATATCTCCTACATCGGTATGGCCGCACAGGAGATAGCTATAGCACCCAACGTACGTGTGGTGTTGAAAGCTGATACGCAGATTATTGATGAAGTAATGGTCGTTGCTTATGGTACGACGAAAAAGTCTTCATTTACCGGGTCTGCGGCAGTGGTAAAGAAAGAAAACATAGAGAAGATCCAAACATCCTCTATCACAAAGGCGCTGGAAGGTTCTGCTCCGGGTATCCAGGTAACCAGTGGTACTGGTCAGCCGGGATCGAACGCCAAAATCCGCATCCGTGGTGTCGGCTCAATCAATGCATCGAACGATCCGCTATATGTAGTGGATGGTGCTCCTTTTGATGGTGACATCAGTACTCTCAACCCGGCCGACATTGAAAATGTGACCATTTTAAAGGATGCTACTTCTGCTGCTCTGTATGGATCACGCGGTGCCAATGGTGTGGTTATTTTCACAACAAAAAAAGGCCAACAAGGTAAAACCAAACTGAATGCAAGAGCTACCTTAAGTGCTATTAACCGCGCTATTCCCGAATACGACCGCGTAGGTGTAGGTGAGTACTACGAACTGATGTGGGAGGGTTGGAGAAACGCCTTGGTAAATGCCAACGGACAGACTCCGGCTGCTGCTGCTGCTATTGCCAGTGGCAATACATCAAGTGGTATCGTGAACAAATTAGGAGGATACAACTCCTATAATGTAGCCAATGACCAGTTGATCGGCACAGATGGAAAGTTGAATCCGAATGCAAAGTTGTTGTATTATGATGATTGGAATGACGCGTTGGCTCGAACAGGCTTCCGTCAGGATTATAATGTATCTCTGAGTGGTGGCAATGAAAACAACACCTATTTTGCCTCTGTTGCTTACCTAAACGAAGAAGGTCTGGTGAAATGGTCTAACTTCGATCGTTTTAGCGGCCGCATTGGCTTGAACAGCCAGGTTAATTCCTGGTTGAAAGTGGATGCTTCTTTATCCGGTGCAACTTCAAACCAGGCAGGTTTCCTGTCTGAAGGAACATTTACCACCAACCCGTTCTTTTATGGTCGTGCAATGGCACCGATCTATCCGATTTATCAACGTGAAGCTGATGGTTCTATCAAAAAAGCGGCTGACGGATCTGACATGTATGATATGGGAGGTGGTAACAATGCCTATACCTGGGCTGGTCACAAGCGAGCCAATTCACCTAACTCGAACTTGATGGTAACTCTTCCTATAGACGACAGAAGCAATGAAAATACAATGTTGTCTGCCCGCGTGAACACTGAAATCAAGTTCCTGAAAGACTTCACCTTTAAGCTATCGGGCAACACCGATATATGGAACCGTTACGAGACAACGTATCAGAACAATAAATATGGTGACGCTGAACTCGTATCCGGTCGTTCCACAAAAGAACAGTTTAAGACCAGTTCTTACACATTCAACCAGTTGTTGACCTGGAACAAGTCGTTCGGCGAGCATACTATTTCTGCATTGGCAGGACATGAGAACTATCAGAAAACGTATCATTATCTGTCTGCGACACGTACAGGATTCACCATTCCGACAACAGAACTGGTAGCAGGTTCTGTGGCTGAACTTTCGACTTCCTATACAAGTGAATTAGCTGTAGAAGGTTACCTGTTCCAGGCAAACTACGACTATAGTTCTAAATACTATCTGTCGGGATCGTTCCGTCGAGATGGCTCTTCCCGTTTCTACACAGATGCACGTTGGGGTAGCTTCTGGTCACTGGGTGGTTCGTGGAGACTTAGCGAAGAAGACTTTATCAAGGACTTTACATGGATCGACAATCTGAAATTGAAAGTGTCATATGGTGAACAGGGTAATGATGGGCTCTTGGACTCCAATTCAGATCCTGACTACTATGGATGGCAGGGATTATTCTCAATCGACGACAGAAACAACGGTACTCTGAATGGTGCTTTCTATAGCCAGTTGGAAAACCGCAACCTCCAGTGGGAAAAGAACGCTAACCTGAACATAGGTCTTGAATTTGGTCTTTTTACACGTTTGCGTGGTAGTCTTGAATTCTTCAACCGCGAATCAAGTAATCTGCTTCTTAATGCTCCCCGTCCCCAATCAACAGGTATTTCCTCTATGTGGCAGAATATTGGCACGATGTATAACCGTGGTATAGAACTCTCTTTAAGCGGTGACATCATTGCTAATAAGGACTTCAGATGGACCATGGATATCAATGCGACCTCCTATAAAAACAAGATCACCAAAATGCCAGTAGACAAAGATGGGAACCCGCAGGAAATCATTGTTGGAACAAAGAAATATTCGGAAGGTCACTCTATCTATGAATTTTGGCTGAGAGACTATGTCGGCGTTGATCCTCAGGATGGTAGTGCGTTATACAACGTGGATATCTTGGACAGCGACGGAAATGTCACCGGCGTTGAAACCACAAAGAATCAGAATGCCGCGTCTTATTACTACAAAGGTGACGCCCTTGCTGACCTGTATGGTAGTATCACAAATACGTTTACCTACAAAGCGTTCTCTTTGTCGATCTTTACCACGTACCAGATTGGTGGTAAATTTTATGATTCAAACTACTTATGGTTGATGCACCCGGGTACTTTTGGTACCCATTGGTCGACTGACATTCTTAAACGTTGGCAGAAAGAAGGCGACATCACCAATGTACCTCGCCTACAGAATAATTACACCGCTGCTAACGCTGCTTCTTCTCGTTGGTTGACAGATGCCAGCTATTTCTCCATCAAAAATATTACTTTCACCTACAATTTGCCGAAATCACTGTTACAAAAGTTGGATATCCTTGATATGAGAGTATTCGCTTCAGGAGATAACTTAGGCTTATTCTGTGCCCGTAAAGGGATGGATCCCCAGCAAACATTTAATGGTACTGCAGACAATACCTACGCTCCGGCTCGGGTATTAAGCTTAGGCGTTAATTTAACATTCTAAAAAGAGCTGAAAGATGAAAAAAATAGTTTCTATATTGCTTAGTGCAATCGTATTTATGACTGTTGGGTGCAGCGAAGACTACCTTGAAAGGACCCCGACCAACAGTGTGGCCGAGTCTGATATGTTCAGCGACCTTACTGGTGCCATGACCGTATTGGATGGTATTCACAGAGCCACCTACTATTATTACGGCGCTCATGACTTATTTGGCCAAAAAGCCATTGATTTGATAGTTGACGTAATGGGTGAAGATCTATTTCAGAATGAACGTGGTTATGGTTGGTTCGTTGGATGGTACCAATACGTTGAGTCACGCAACATCAACTCGGCGAAGATAGAATTTGCCTGGTCATATTATTATGATCTGATTGATAATGCGAACCTGATTCTTGACAATATTGACGGAGCAAGTGACATCGCAATGAAAACGAGTCTGGCCAATAACATCAAAGCCCAGGCATTAACCTACAGAGCTTTTTCATTCTATCAATTGGTACAGTTGTTCTCTAACCGTTATGAACCGGGCGGTGCAAACAGCCACGCGGGTGTTCCGCTGGTCATTGCATCTCACTCTGACCCGCAAGCCAGAGCGACGGTAGCTGAAGTCTACACACAGATCAACAAGGACCTGGATGACGCTATCAAACTGTTCCAGGAGTCTACCACAAGTCGTCCGAACAAATCGCATATCAACCTGAATATCGCACAAGGAGTCAAAGCCCGTGTTGCGTTGACTACAGGAAACTATGCTGTTGCTATCGAAAATGCCCAAGCTGCTAAAAAGGGTTATGCATTGACTAGCAACTACGGCGGCGGTTTCAATGACGCCAACGATTCTGAATGGTTGTGGGGGGCTGTCCTGATCGATGAACAACAGACAAGCTACGCTTCTTTCTTCTCACAGATTGACCCGATGTTCGGTGGATATGCTACGCTGGGTAACCACAAGTTGATCAGCACTGAGTTGATGGACTTCATGGCAGATACCGATATTCGTAAACAGCTTTGCCAGCCCGAAATCTATATGGATGAAGATGTTTTTGAGAGTGACTTCTCGGGCAAAGAACGCGTAGGTTACAAATTCTCCGGCTACGGTGAATGGACGAATGACTACCTGTATATGCGGGCTGGTGAAATGTATCTGATCGAAGCTGAAGCTAATGCCCGCTTAGGCAAGAATGCCGAAGCTCAGGGCCTCATCTACACACTGGTTGTGGCACGTGATCCGGAATACACAAAACCGGCACTTACCGGAGAAGACCTGATCCAGCACATCCTGCTCCAGCGTCGTTGCGAACTCTGGGGTGAAGGACAACGTCTGTTCGACATCAAACGTCTGAACATCCCTATGGATCGTCGCGGTAAAGGTCATACAGAAACATTCTGGGATGCTGCCAGCAATTACCCTGCAGGAAGCAAGATGTTTAACATCCTGATCCCGAAACAGGAAATGGATTCTAACCCATTGATGGTACAGAACGAACTGTAATCTTATGTTACATGTATCCTATAGAAAGGGGTTGGCCGAAAAGCCAACCCCTTTCCGTCTTCTACATTTTTTAAAGCTACAGGCATTTTAAGCAAAGCATTTCCCTGTAATTAGGACAACACCTAATATTGCACGCCGCCCATTACAAAAAGTTTTTTTCAATACAAAGCAAAAGATCTCAACAGGTCTTTCTCGGTATCGGTATCAAAAACAGACAAAAGCATACATCCAATACCTGCAATCCCTTCTAAAAGCGTATAACTATTTTCCCATGTAGGCTGTTTATCATCATCGCGTGAGTATTGTTTGTATCCTGCAAGACCATCTGGAAATCTACTCATAGTTAAAGATTGGGCAATCCAATAGTCACGGGCATTCTTGAATTGTGTATCAGAAGTCTCACGGTACATATATGCAAACATCATTGCTATACTTGCAGTTCCATGGCACAGGCCAGCATCATTTACCATCGCATTTTGCAAATCGGTTCTGCCTGCGGAAAATCGATACACTTCAAGGGCCTTGTCCGACCACAAGTTGTTTTTAGTCACTTTCCCTGCCTGCCATAGTGCTGCAGCAACACCAAGGTCCCCATAGCACCATGCTAGCTTTGACCGGAATACAGGATCACCATTCTCCAAAGACTGTGATGGAAAATAGCAACCATATTGATCATGATCTATCTCCTGTGATAAAATATAATTGACTGCACCCTTAAGTAGTTGCTCATTCAACTCTGTCAACACACCGGATCGATAGACCTGGCTCAGATATATGATTATACTCGACATCCCGTGAGACAGGCATATGTTATATCCTTGAGGCTTGTTGTACCCGAGGCTGGATATCCACTTGAGTTTATCACCCTCTCTTATTGCTGTTTTTTCTAACCAGCGTAGGGTGTTCTCTATATATTGCGGATTGTCCCTAAAATACATCGACACGCCAAGGGCTCCATGCAGAAAATCATAATTCTGATTCTCAAAACAGTAGTTCACCCACGACCATAGCGCCTTATTATAGGCATCCTCAATTTCCGAAAAATCAAGTTCGATCACTGCACTCTCATTCATCAACTTTAACGCCTCGAACGCCCCGGCAAGTCCGGAACAATAGGTTAGCGATACTTG
The DNA here is from genome assembly GCA_031555145.1 of Tannerellaceae bacterium. Classification (GTDB taxonomy): domain Bacteria; phylum Bacteroidota; class Bacteroidia; order Bacteroidales; family Tannerellaceae; genus JAJDIA01. The sequence goes on from JAVBUR010000080.1 coordinate 21,591, forward strand.
GAGTTCCCCGGTCAATTCATCCAGAAACTCCTGAAGATACTCTTCATAGACCTCTTCCTGCTTTTTGTTGGGATACTTGCGTAAATAATGGGATAAGAAGAGGAGCATTCCGCTTTTGCCGGAATACAGCCCCATTAGATTCACATCCTGGATACGTTTCTCTGCAATATGCAGGAAGATAACCTGGGCTATTTCGTGCAATTTTTTCTCAATAACAGGTGCTTGATTCATAGCTATATCGTATTTTGTGTAGGTAAGTTCGTGGAGGCATATTTTTCGCGGGCAGACATGGAGTCATAATACCTGTTCAGGCAATCGTATACCACCATCTCATTGAGTCGGTTTTCTGATCTGAAAAGCCGGTTAATCGACATATGTATATAGCTCCCCAACAAACGATCAAGGGATACAGTTGGATTATGAAGCAATATATCGGAAATACGGGTCGCCATAGAGGATAGGCTGGTCTTCCTGTTTTCAAGTATTGCGTATGCTGCAGACAGTTCTTCATCTCTCGCCATCACCTTTTCTATTTGCGGACGCAATGAACGGTATTTATCATTCAACTGCTTTGTGTAGGTGTTCGATTCAAAACCAAACTCCCGTTTGTATGAGTTGGCACATTGAAGGGTAAATGTACGCCTATCGGCTACCGTTGTGATAAAGGTCTGTATCATATCATCGACCAATAGGAACGCCTGGTGCCAACGCGGCATATACGATTCATCGTATGAAATCAAGTTTAATACGGCTTCACTGTCTATATGAAATATATCTTCAGATAATAACATTGTATTGATTCCGTACCTTTCTATTTCTCTGACATAGGTGTCGCACATAACATTCGTTACAACAGAGGTGTTGACACATGCTGAGAAATGCAAACGAAATTCCGAGAAAACATGACTATAATAATCCAAGTTGGACAGATGTAACCGTAATCTAATATGAAAACCAGGATCCGAATATCTGATAAAGAAAAATTTGTCAATAACCCCATTACTCATTAGGTTATGTACGAAAACAGCTATGTGATGCGTCAATAGCCGATCAGCAGTCTTCGTTCCGGTATATAGTTTGAAATAGAGCCATTCACTCCCGGGCATGAATCTTCTTTGCATAATTACAACACTTTTATTTATGAAATATTATTATCGCCTCATTGGCATATTGATTTGATTGGGGAGATGATACCATCGAATCATACGCAGCAAATAGATACTCATACACATCAAAGGAGGTACGTTTTTTCACCAAGTCTAACAACAGTTTGAGGCATCTGATGTCTTTCAGATCAATATACATTTCATTATCTCCTTCAGGTAATACAATATGAGACACTAATTTGCGCTTGCTGATAAACGTTTCAAAAAATGACAACAACGCTGCATCCGAAAGTTTGTAACAAGGATTGATTTCGTCTTTTGAAATGGTCCACCGCTGCCTCGCCAATAGTATATTCTTATACCGGATGCGCGGAACATAGTCAAATGTCCTGAACAGATCACCCCATTGCATGAAAAAACTTACCATAGGGTCTTGCGACTGCATATCGCATAGAAACCGGTAGATTGGAATCGGGGCTATCGAAAAATTGTGCGCACAGGTCAGACGGGGAATAATCTCTTTATTGAGTAATTTGGAACGTAGATACAATCTATCGTTTTTTACTGAAAGCATCAGATCCGATATATCCAAACGTTGTTTTACCGTTGTGTCCGTATTGGATAGATAATGAATAGTTGCATCCCGGAAAACAGGTCGGGATGCTATGTTACCGATTCTTGATTCCGGCAAATGAGATATCTCTGCAATTACAGCATCTGGCTTACATTGGCTCTCAATATCAGCGATTTCCTTTACCAATTCTTGTATACTGACATCAATATGACAAAAACGGCCCAACAAATTGGCGCCTCGGGGGCCGGCTGATTGTAAGTAGATCATCGGATTATGATCTTTATCGCTCATGATAGAACACATGGCACTGCATGTATCAGGGGAAACGGTCTCAATATGTTTGTTTTTTACAGGAAAATCTTTGTCTTCAACAGTAATGAAATTATCCCCATTTTTTATTGCCAGCACATATTTTTTCAATAGGACCAAGTCAATCGGGGAAGCGGAAATACGATTATCCGCAGACGGACGAAGGGGAAGAGTCAGATCATCCACCAGATAATTCAGATCATTAATGCCGCTCTTATTCGGATACCCGATCCCGAGTTCCCCATCCAATACGGCAGCCAATGGCACTTCTTCATACTCATACCGTTCAGAGAAAGCCCGTTTGAATGTTTGCAAATTACTGTTTTGATAGGTGTTATTGATCCGGCTGAGAAAGGCCAGGCAATCATTCACCTCTTCAATGATTTTTTTTGAAATTCCTCCGGCATCGATCGGCTTGAACAGGTCTGTCTGAAACAAAAATTTTTCTTCGTATTCGACGCCAATCGACTTTATTATTTCGATTATGCTGTTGTATAAACCTGTACTATCCCCGATCGGCGTGTTATCAATAACTGTTAATATATTTTTGATATCCAATAGCTTATTCAAGATCTCATTTTCACCGATTTGTTGCAATTTAGAAATCAGGACAGACAGGATATCTTCTCCCACAACGGCAGGATCCAGTTCGCTCTTCAACACCTGATTATCTATCATTTCATTGACAAATCCAAATGCATCGTCGATATTGATATCGTCGTCTACCAGCAGCAGAGCCATATCGTGAGGTCTCAAACCCTCCTTAGCCGCATCCAGTATGACCGTAACATATTCATCCTGTTCGATCGACGATAGCTGATGCGATCGCTTGGTATTTTTATAATGGTATTCCACATACCGTAATTGCCCGGCTAAGGTATAAAGACTATCATTGGGATAGAAATGAAGCAGCGGCCTTATTTGGGGATTGTTTTCCATGCTTCTGATGAGTGCACACAAATATTGCATGTCGAGCCGGGTCGATCTGCGACATTTTTCGATAGTCGGCAATACGATGTGCGTTGCGTTTTCATTGATAGGTACGGTGGAACAGCCGGCAAACAAGCCAAAAGGCGTACAGCGGGTCGACGAACGTGTAAAATATTTATAGAGGGAATTCGCTACCCTTTCGATCTTTTCCTTGTCTTTGATAAATGTTCCTTTCACACGCGACATTTCGGGCGAAGCAAGGAGAATCGCTTCTTCGAACTCCTTGGAAGCCAGATAACCTTCGGGATTTAGCAAAGCATCCAAAGGAAATAAAGGCGTCCGGAAGATAGCCATATTAAAATATTTATACTTGAAATCCTTTTTCTTCATTGTAAGGGAATCTATGCGATGATTAAAAAAACTAATGGACAAAACATCACCCGATGATTTTCATCGGGTGATGATGTTAATTTTTGTAATTAAATATCCCGTACCACATTTCATAACAATGCATCAGAACCAGGATATACAAGTAAAAACAGACCAAAATCTCGAAACTATCCGCTTTCATTATAGAACAGATATTTTTTATGAAGCTACATTTCATTACTAACGCCAATAGAAGAACTGACAATCTTCTTTAGACGTAATTCTCAGCATTTTAATAACGAAACAAAACTAGCAAGTGGCATGCCTAGTTTCCTCGCACATGACATTAGGATCAACCGATTGACATGTACGATTGGAACAATAAACAGTGCAATCATCAGCACAAGAACCGCATCCTGTAAATCTACTTTTAGGTGTGGTGTTCCCTCCTTTTACTTCATTCATGTCTTCAGAACTTAATTTCGCAATCACATCTTTCTTTAAGGATAATTTTTTCTTTTCCATAACAATTGACTTAAATAGTTAATAATAATGTTAACGACGTAAATATAATACTATTTATTGTAACACAGCAATCATCCACAGAATAGTCATCATGCTTACATGAAAATATTTTGAATAGCCCAACCATCTTGATATAAAAAAGGCTTTTACAGCAGTCCTATGTTAGCATGCGCTAGTTTGCGGGTTTGAGGTCTGCAATAAAGATGTATAATCATGAATAATTATCATAATTGCGCAAGAACATCACAACATATAAAGTTTAAGGCTTTTACACAAGGAAAAGGAAACATTTTATTACATTTACCCCATGAATCACTACGACAATACTTCCGTCCGCCGTCAGGATCGCCTGCTTGGCGAAGTCGAAGCAATGACACTGCTTGCCGAAGGCGAATATGGCTTCCTGGCCATGGCCGCCGCTGACCAGTCGGGCTACGGCATCCCCATCAGCTATGCCTGGGAGCCGGGGCATCTCTATTTCCACTGCGCCCCTGAAGGCGATAAGCTGCGGGCACTCGAAGTGAACAACCGGGTTACCTTCTGCGTCGTAGGCCGCACGCAGGTAATCCCCCACCAGTTCACCTCCCTCTACGAATCCGTTCTGGTCAAAGGTACCGTTGCCCTGCACCTCTCTGATGAAGAGAAAATGCATGCGCTCGAACTTCTCCTCGACAAATACTCGCCCGCCGACAAAGAAACCGGCCTCAAATACGCCGCCAAGTCCTTCGCTCGCACCAGTGTGTTCCGGCTCGACATCACCACCATCTCCGGCAAAACCAAGCAGGGCTTCTAAGGTTCAGCCTACTGTCAAACTCAACCAAAAATGAAAGTAATGGGTGTTCGCCGCGACGATGAATGCCCGGTCACGGGCATTGTGTTCGTAGCCGTGGGTGCTGGCGAAGCCGAGCCCACGGTCAATTAGAATAACAACAATTATCATGCGCCGCGTCAGCGGTGCCGGCCT
>JAVBUR010000087.1:0-22679 GCA_031555145.1 Tannerellaceae bacterium
GGCGCGATTTATATATGATATCCACATATACCAGGGGCTTACACCCCTGGCTACGAACACGATACCCCTGACGGGGCATTTTCTCTATCGTGACTTCGAGTTAGCCCCATACACGCATCAAAAGATGTGTATAGAGAGTAGCTTTCAAGGCGGGGAGCTAAGTTACTATCTTGACACACCCTCATGTCGATTTGAGGGGGTTATTTCAACAGCCCTTTGAGTACTTCTTCCCTGATGGAGGCTGCCGGGCGGAAGGCGTCGGAGGCCATGTATTGTTCCACACTGCGACGGAACTGGCGGGCGGCCGGACGACTGTCCAGGTCGTGCGTCAGGTCAGCGCCACACACCATCAGTTTGCCGTTGCCCAGCCGGGTTTCGAACAGCAGTCCCAGTTTCCGGTTGGTAAACCAGTCGTCGATCACATGCAGCAGCGGACGGTAGTCGGCCGGGAAATCGTCCATCACGATGGCGGCGCTTCCGGTCACTACATCCCACCACTGGTAATCGCTGTATCCTTCGTTCGGGAAAGCGTCCCATATGGGATGTGCAGGATCGCAGAAAATACCGAGCGTATGCGGCGCCTGTTTCCGTGTCCAGGCGGTATTCCAAAAGATGGAGGAGAATCCGATCTTGATATCGCCTCCCTTGTCACCTTTCAATGCTTCCCGGGAGATGCAATAGAGCACACTGCCGCCTGCTTTGGCACGGGCTACGGCTTCGTTGTAGTCGGTCGTGATATAGGGCTTTCCGCTGATCTCTTGTTCGGCCTTGGGATAGACCCAGAAGTTCCACCGGTTGGTAAATTCCGTGCCTGCCACGCTGATGGTCAGGGCCAGTTGGGATGGCTTGGTGACGGACGACAGGTCGAAGCTGATATCCGTGATAGGGGTGCAGTTGTCGTTCGGTAGGTCTTTGTTCGTTTTTCCGGAAGTGAGGACGTTGGCCGAGGCATCCGTGATTTGCCACTCGATGGTGGCGCCGGTCAAGGGCTGTTGTTCGAAATGGGCAACCTCTACAGCAGCGTTGAATGTCTCGTCGTTTGTCCACACCAGTTTGTGCATCCGTGCCAAGGGGACGGTACGGTTACAGAACATGCTGTATTCCTTTCCGTCGACATAGCCTTTGGGATCCCAGAAGGGGTCGAGTACACCGACCAGGGCTGTTCCCTGTCCCGGAAAGTCATGCAGGTCGAGCAATTGGAAGCCGGCAAAACCGGGCGTACGCAGGGCTGCTTCAATATCCGCCTTGTAGCAAAGCGTTTGCAGACGACCGGAGGCAAACAGGAACGGGTCGGCCAGGTCACTCATATGGTGTTCGGCCAGTGTTTCACTGAATAATTCGAAATTGCGGGCTTTCAGGACGCCGGTATACTTGGCTGTTTCTTTCAGGTTCGGATAGACGCACCATTGTCCGATCTCGTGACTGACGGTAGGCATCGACTTGGACTGTATGATGGTACGGAAATCATAATCCGTAGCGGGAGGCCGGGCATTGATAATGCTCCGCAGTCCGCTGCCCCATGCTTGGATACGGGGATTGGGGGTATTCCAATAATCGGCATTGGAGAGGTAGGGCCAACCGGCGGCTCCGGTGTAGACACGCCGGGAGTCGTGCCCTTTCCAGTAGTCGACGAAACGACCCAGGTAGTCTACCTGGTTGGGACCGTCCGGTTCATTGCCATAGAGGAACAGGCAGAAAGAGGGGTGATTGCCGTATGCTTTCACGATGCGCTGGCTTTCGGCCATAAACCAATCGTCCATGGCGTCACCGTTGCCTACTGTCGTCCAACCGCCACACTCTACCTGCAGGTAAATGCCTTCGCGGTCGGCCACGTCAAAGGCGACTTCCGGTGGACACCAGGAATGAAAACGGACGTGGTTCAGTCCGAATTCTTTGCAGCGACGGTATATCTTTTCCCAATAGGCCGGGTCCATGGAGGCATAGCCCGTCAAGGGGAAGATGGCGCATTCGAGCGTTCCCCGCAGGAAAACCGGTGTGCCGTTGAGATGGAAACGGGTTCCCTCGGCCTTGAACTCACGCATGCCGAACTGGGTAGAGTAGGAGTCTGTACCCGCTTTGGAGTCGAGCTTGACGTCCAACTGATACAGGTTCGGTTCAAACTCCGACCAGGTGAGCATGTCTTCTCCCAGATCCAGGGAGTAGGAAAGCGTTGAACTGCCGGTATTGAATGGGATGTGTACTGGTTTCAGCCCGGCTGGTTGGGCACAGTTGAAACTGCCGGTTGCGAGTAGTACCTCGACTGTTTCCTCCGGAACGGTTCCGGCAAACGAAACCACCACCTGCGCTCTGCGGGCGTTGACGTCGGGGTATACCTGTACATCGTCGATATAAAACGAAGGACGGGCCGAAAGCGAGATATTACCTACGATACCGTTCCAGTTGCTTTGTGTATGGTCGGATACACTGTGTGCATTGATACCGATGGGAAGGTGTATCCGGTTGTCTACGCGGATGGATACCAATAGCTTGCCTGTTTCATCGATCACATAGCGGTGCGGGGTTTGCAGGGTGTTGTTCGTGCCGGCTTCTTTCCCATTGATAAATAAGGTGGTCTCCCAGTGTGTACGTTCCAGTTCGAGTACCACATGCTTCCCTTTCCAGGAACCGGGGACATTGATCTCACGTTGATACCAGGCGACGCCGACGTAATGCTTTTCGGGTTGCAGCCAGAAAGGAATCTTGATATTTCCTTTCTGCCGGTACTTCTCATATTCCGCTGCTTTAAACCAGGCACTATCTACGATCTGTCCGGTCCAGGGAGTATGCAGATCGACATCGTTCCCGTATCCCTGCTCCTGCAAGGAACCGGGGAGCTGTATCTTGTCGGGCAACGTACCGGCATACCATTGTTCCTTGATGCCAACGTCTGTAGGATCCAGGGCGAACGCCCATTCGCCGGCCAGGTCGACCGGTTGGGTACTGTTGTTCCCGCAGGAGCAACACAACAGCGATAAGATTAACAAAAGAAAAGTGTTCTTCATCTTCGATGTATTTGATATTGATAGTTCTCCTTCCTTACCTATCTTCTTAGCCCTTCAAGCCAAGGTGTCCCAGCTCCATCACATGGAGGCAGTGCATTCGGTTACGCGCATCCAGATCGTCGTCCCAGATCGCCAGATCGGGCAGTGATACGGCAAAGTAATCGATCCGGCAATGGTCGTCCAGATGCTTCTCACCATAATGGACGAGCTTGCGGAAACAGTTGCAGGCGCTTGCCTCATCGCCCAGGGCACGCCAGGCCAATCCCTGGTAAAAGATCTTGTCGGGCGAGGCGTCATTGTAGAAGAAGGCCTGCGTCGGTTCGGTAGCGCCGCGGGTGGCTTTCCCGAAGAAGGAACGGGCTTGTGGCTCATCTCCCAAGCCGCGGTAGACAATGCCCTTATAATAATTCACTTCATTCTCTTCGAGGGTGGGCAGCTTTCCTTCGCCCAGGTTATGTGGATAGGCGTCTGTTTCGTGTAAGAGGGAGAGGGCGTCGGCAAACCGGTTCTCGGTGATTGCCCGTTTGGCCAGTTCTAACCGGCATAGTACAAACTGTCCCGTTACCTTTCCTTCGCCCCCTTCCCAGGGGTGAAAGGTGTGCGAGGCGATCAGGTCGCGTGCCTGCTCGTAGGCACCCAGTTGGTTGTAGAGGGTGATGCGCTCGATATATAGGTCGTCGCGTTGTTCGACCAATGGCAAATGCGTTTCGAGGAAGGCCAGGCGTTCGGCGTGCGGCCGGTCCAGTTTCTTATACAACTGGTCCAGTTCCATCAGGATACGGGCATCGGTGGTGTCGAGGGCAAAGGCTCGTTCGAGCATGTCGCAGGCTTTGGCCTTCTCCTGCTGTTTATTGTAATAGGCTAAAGCCAGGTTACGGCAAACGGTGGGGAAGGAGCCGTCCAACGCCACCGAGCGTTCCCAGCATTCGATCGCTTCGGGATACTGCCGGGCGGCATACCAGAAGTTCCCCAGGTAGTAAGGGGCTTTCGCATCCGCAGGATTCATGCGCATGGCATCCTGCAGGATATTCACCTCTTCGATGCGGTTGGGGAAGCAGCAGGTCGCCGGCATTTGCGCGGCGGTGTGATAATATGCCTCCGCTTTTTCGGTATCACCTGTTTGCGCTGCCAGATAGCCCAGCAGGTAATAAGCCATCGGATAGGTGGCCTGTTCGCCGGCGGTATAGGCCGACAGCAACGCATGGGCTTCCTCATACAGGCCGGCGGCGGCAAAGTCGAGGGCGTATTCCATATACGTATGTACGCGATCACCCATCAGGGCGGTCAGTTCATTTAGTGCGTCGCCGTCGCCGGTCAGCAGGTATTGCTCGAAACGGCAACCCAGGTTGAATCCGTCGATCTGCAGCGACTCGTTGATCCATTGCAGGGCGTCTTCGAACCGTCCCATTTTACGCAAGGCGGAGGCTTTCAACTGCCGGGCTTTGTGGTTATGCCAGTTGCGGACAAGGCTGCGTTCGGTCTTTTCCAGTACGGACGACCAGGTGGGGATCGTATGCCGTGGCCTGGAGGCTACCGAGTCGCCGGCTTGCATCCAGCAGGCTTCAATCTGTGCCAGGCTGAGGTAGGCGGCATCCTGCCAGGCGGCGTTCCAGGCTGATTTGAAGAAGGCATCATAGGCCTCTTCCAATCGGTTTTGCATTTTCAGGCACCAGCCGAGGTTGTAGTAAGGTTCGCCGTCATAGGGGTTGGGGTTGCGTTCGGTCAGTGTCTCGACCGCTTGGCGGAAATAGGGTTCAGCCTGGACGAATTGTCCCCAACGCATATGGAGCAACCCGGCGGCGTTATTGCAACGGACGTCACCTGGCTCGCGGCGCAGGGCTTCCTCGTAGTAATCCATCGGACGGTAGGTGGCATGGCGATATTGTTCAAGGTGCAGACCGGTGAGGTAAAGCTGTTCGATGGAAGTGATATCCGTCGGGTCTTTGGCGGCACGGGCGGCATCGGGCAACTCCTTTGTTTCGGGGAGGGAAGCCTGATAGGCGATCAGCAGGGAGCCACGGTTGTCGCGCACTTCGAGGGACAGTTCTTCCGGCAGGTCAGTGCCGGTATCCACTACGACGGCATAGGGGTGGGCGGGTGATACATCTACCGTTCGGTCGAGATAGATCTTTCCCGCCGTATGCCGAAGCAGGATATGCAGACCGTCGAAAGCGCTGGTGGTATAGAGGACGACTTCGGTCTTACCGGCTTTAGTGTCTACCCGCAGGATCGCATCCTTGCTGGCATTCTTCACGTAACCGACTTCGGCATAGGGCATGAAATACTGCACCCACGACTTTTCTTCATACGGTTGCAGCCAACTGAAGTCGGGTTGGTTGTCGGTAAACACGCCGGTCATCAGCTCGATATACGGGCCGTCTTCATCCGTCAGGTTGCGGTCCCAGGCCTGGCCGAAGTCGCTGTTGCCCCAGGTCCACTGTTTCTTGCCGGGCGAGACATGGTGATCGGCGACATGCAAGAGGCCGCCGCGCACGTCTTCTTCATATCCTCCCACGAAATCATAGTCCGACCGGATGGCCATATACGAGGTCGGGACAGGGATATTTTTATATTTTGAGATATCGACGCCTGCCGAGTAGTCTTGTTTATAGTATACGCCGGTGGCAATGGGGAACTTCGACACATCGCGTTTGCCGTGGTCGAATACGGCATGTACATCGGGCGGGAAGACCGAATGGTAGCGGTCGTTCACCACCACGGCCGGATTGGCCCACCACAGGAATGTCTGCGGGAAAGGTGTCCGGTTGTATACCTGCACCTTGATCTCGAGATATGCCTTGCCGGGGTGGAGTGTAAAGCCTTGCATCCCTTTCGTGCGGAACATACGTTCCACCTCGTTGCACCAGACGGTTTTACTGCCGTCGGCATTCTCTACGATGCGACACTCGGTCGGCAGGAAGGTGGAGGGACGGTGGTGTTGCGGCCAGTTAAACTCGATCCCGCCGGATATCCAGGGGCCGGTCAGGCCGACTAAGGCCGGTTTGATCACCTGGTTGTAATAGACGAAATGACGTTGTTTCACTTTATCGTAGGCCATCTGTACACGGCCGCCCAATTCAGGAAGTATCATAATCTTGAGGTACTCATTCTCGAGGAAGAGGGCGCGATAGGGTTTGTCTTTCTTCTCGTCGCAAATCTTTTCGATCACCGGGTACGGATAGACCGTGCCGCTACTTCCCTGGTACACCCGCTTTTCGAGGAATACAGGATTCTTCTCTTCCTGCCCTACTTCATAGGTGGGAAGCTTGATCGTTTCTTCCCACGCCCGTACTTCCCCTTCGCGGGTGACGGTGGTCTGAATGAGATATTCGGTTATTTTCTCCATACTGTTTTTCTATATCATGTAGGGTCTTCCACGTCTGAAGGAGTGTCTGCGTTTCCCCTCTTGAGAGGGGGCAGGGGGTGTGTGACGAGCGAAGCGAGCTTGGTCTACGTATTACGGGTTTACTTAAGCTTATATAGAGATATGTGGATAGCGTTTGTTACGATGATATAGATTCCTAAACCTCGCTCGCTCTACTCGTCACACACCCTCTGCCCCCTCTCAAGAGGGAAACGTAAACACTCCTTCAGAATTGGGATACACCTACTTATTTATATTGTTGATACTTCCTTTTTATCTTGTTAATTCTTTCTCTATTTCTTCCAGTGATTTTCCTTTTGTCTCGGGCAGCATCATCCGGATAAAGATAAAGCCGAGGATGCAAATCACGCCGTATAACCAGAAGGTGCCATACGATCCCAGTCCTTTATTCAGCAGCGGGAAGGTATAGGTCAGCACGAAACAGGCGGTCCACAGGGAGAACGTAGCCACTGCCATTGCCATGCCCCGGATGCGTGTCGGGAAAATCTCAGCAATCACCACCCACACCACCGGCGCCAGTGTCATTGCATAGCAGGCAATCGCCAATACAACCAGGGCAAGCACTGCCCAACCGGTCACCTCGAAATAATAGCAACCGCCCAGTATGGCATACACGCAGGCCAGGCCGGCCGCCCCGAACAACAACAACGCCCGGCGTCCGATGCGGTCGACTGCATACATTCCGACGAACGTAAATAACACATTCGTCACCCCTGTCACTACAATATTAAATAGGATATCAGAGACTCCGTAACCGGCGGCCGCAAAGATCTCTTGTGCGTAGTTGAATATCACATTGATGCCGCACCATTGCTGAAAGGCGGCAATGACGATCCCGATCAGCAGTATGCGGGGCATCTTGCCTTCGAACAGCATCCGGAAATTTGCGGCCTGGGTGGAAGCCTGAGCCGTCGACCGGATCTCTTCTATTTCCCTGCGGGCATAACCGGCACCGCCCAGGCGGGAAAGGATGCCTTCCGCCTTCTCGTAATGCGACCGGCTGGCCAGCCACCGGGGGCTTTCGGGAATACAAAATACCGTCATAAAGAACAGCACGGCAGGAATGGCGCCGGACCAAAACATCCATCGCCAACCTTGTTGTCCGTTCCACGACATGAAGATGTCTTCACCTGCCGTTACCGGATCGGCAATCAGCCAATTCACGAGTTGTGCCGACAGTATACCCAGCACAATCGTCAGCTGGTTGATAGACACAAACTTCCCCCTGACATCGGCCGGCGATACCTCGGCAATATACATCGGCGACAGGTTCGAAGCGATACCAATCCCTATGCCTCCCAATACCCGATAGAAGATAAACCAGTCGAGCCGATCGACTGCCCCTGTACCAACCGCCGCCACAATAAAGATAACGGCCGCCGTTAGCATCAACGGTTTCCGTCCGTAGCGGTCAGACAAGCTCCCCGATACCATTACCCCCAGCAAACAACCGAGGATAGCGCTTCCCATCACCCATCCCTGCATGGCAGGCGAGCCGGTAATATCGAAGAACACTTCATAAAATGGCTTGGCGCCGCCAATCACCACCCAGTCATACCCGAACAGGAATCCACCCATGGCCGATACCAGGGATATAAAGACCAAATACGAACGATTGTTTCTTTCTTTCATAACGTATGTATTAACGAGACAAAAATAAGGTTGTTTTTGCTACCAAAGGATGCACGTATTTACGATGAACATGTAGAATATCACTATTTTGGTTTCTTCTGAGATCTCCCGGCACACTTTGCTAAGCAGGCAATTATCAACTAAGCTATATTTTTGGGTTTTTATGTGTGGGAGGGGTATAGGAAACATATAGGCAACATATAGGCATGTAATAGGCATATAGGTGACGCGCCCATCGAACCGGAGCACGTCCAATCACCGCAGTCCAGATACAAAAGGGTAGTTGTGACGGTTATGCCAAGTAAGGGAGCGACAAGGATACGCCGAGCGACAAGAGTTATTTAAAACCTGCATTACTATTTTTTCAATGGTTATTGGTCGGCTGGTTTTATTTTCCTATATTTGCTAATCCCTTGTTTTGTTGATGGATCAACAAGAACACACTGATCTAATGAGCCTACATGGATGTGGCATTGTTTCAATTAATAATTTACTTATGGATGAAAGAATCACTACGAATGTTAACAAATACCTAAAGCCGACCTTGGCAGTTGCCGGGACGACCATCGCTGCGCTTTTGAATGCGCAATCTCTTGGATTGGCGGCATTGCCATTTACGCTTGTTAGTAATATTGTAAGAAACGATTTAACAGGCGTTGAAATCATTGACAGACTGAAAAACGTCAAACCGGATCATCTAAATCATGATGTCTTCAGAGTGTCTAAGTCGGCCGTCAAACTGGCACTGAAAGCCACGATCAATAAATATAATGTCGATATAAAAAACAGTATCTATCTGAAATCAAAAATCGACCATGTTTTTAAAGAAATCGATAGTGACAAATCATGGGAAAACTTAAAAATTGAAGATATTATTGAGTATAACAACCAGCACCCTGAGAATTTGTCCATTTTCAACATCTTGTTTTTAGATGAGCTAAAAGACAAGTTCCCAGTGTTTAACAGCAGCGAGTTTGACAGCATTTTTCATGATTACTTTCATTTATATTTTGGCGAATATTTGAAGAAAGATCACTCTGCCTATATTTCACACGAGCAATCCATGCAAAGAATGATTTTAAATTCAGTCAATGACATACGTTCGTGTTTGGATGAAGACAAGATCACTGCGATTATAAAGAATAGCATCTCGCAGTATATTAATGAAATACCGACTGTAAATGCCGACCCTGAAGTTCAGAAGGAATTTATAGAAGAACTAAAAAAAGTAAGCAGTTATTTTAAAGAAAAAGAAATAATAGAAATTTACAAAATAGAGAACAATAAACTGCATATAGAAAATCATCCACACATAGAGGATTATGGACAACTACAAGCACTATTGCACGGGAAATACCAATTTAAGTGCATCAATGATCTATACTATGTAGATGAGTTAAACGAAGAGACATTCGACTACCTCACCGGAAAATTAAAATATAATCAATTATTTACAAAGCGGATTGAGGAATTGACAAAAGAAAACTGCAAAGTAAACTATCGTAGTTTATATGAAGAGATCGAAGAAGAAGGGGAATCATGGTACAAAACGACTCTAACTTATGAAAAATATCAAAACAAAATGATATCAGAAAATTTTGCAGGAGTTATTGGCGAACAGCTCTCCCAATTATTTGCTATCGAAAGGAATACTGAAGTGAACAGGGAAATTCGAAACATGAATTATGTCAACCAGTGCCGATACGTAATAGAGCGAACACTCGATTTAATTCTATTCGCTTCTTTATCCCAACTCTGGGATGATGTATACGCCAAGAAAATAGAGATCTCCGATAGACTCCCCTTTCGGAAATATTTTCAACTAAGAAAAGATAACATCACATTATTAGGATTCATACTCCAGATATATAAAGACCAACAACAAGTCACCAACGCCTTGCTTATCGCTGACCTTCTTGCGATTGCTGACCAATTCGACGAGGATGGCGATTTTTGCAGGATACAAAATGAGTTACATAAAATCGGTGATAATCCGACATTACTTGACTGTTATCTTGCCGAAAAACAGCTGACTGCCTTTTTCGAAAGACTACATTTCTTAGCGAATTACAAGACTATTTCCATGAAAAGAATAGATTGTTTAAAGGGGAAAAATATGGGTATCAATTATTTGCATCATCATAACCATGTCGGCCTAAACAAGAAAGCAAATATGTGTAATGAAGTAGACAGTCCACTTTTTTCTTATTCCGTCTTACTATATAAGGGTACGGATTATACGAATAGTATAAATTTATGCCCTTTTGTGATTGATATTAATGCGCTGGATTTTGACAGTTCCGTTTCTTGTATTGTCTTTTTCTATCAGATGGACCGCGATATGTCTTGTTTGGAATATCAGTGTTTAGAAAGAGGATACAGTAGAAAGAATATTTTCAGAATTGAAAAGATAGGAAATGAAAAAGAGAGAGGGCGTAATTTTTCTTCTTCCACTGAAGAGATGAAAGCATATAATAATCATATTATATACATGGCATTTGAAGAAATCGAAAAACAACTATTCAAATAAATACGAACAATGAGCAACAATAAAAGATATCCATTTAAGTATTTAGATTCTTATACCCGCGAAGATGGAGATGTATACTTCGGTCGGGAAAAAGAAGTAGAGAAACTGTATGAAATGACATTTCAGTCCAATTTGTTACTTATTTATGGTGCATCAGGGACAGGTAAGACAAGCCTCATTCAGTGTGGATTGGCCAATTGCCTTGAAACATACAACTGGTTGCCCTTGACTATTAGACGAAACGCCGATATTAACCAATCGCTTGAATATGCTCTAAACAAGGCCATTGAGAGTAAGGATGAGGATAAGGGTAAAAGCTACAACTCTTTGTCACTTGTCCAGAAAATAGAAGTCTTACGAATGAAATATTTCAGACCTGTCTATCTAATTTTTGATCAGTTTGAAGAACTTTATATTGGAGAGAATAAAAAGGAACAAGAAATTTTCTATCAAAGCATCAAAGAACTGCTATTGTTGAATCAGCATGTCAAAGTGATCATTTCAATGCGCGAGGAATATTTGGCTCATTTGTACGATTTTGAAAAAATTGTACCGGTTATTTTGAGGAAGAAATTGCGCGTAGAAGCGATGAGCCGCGAGAATATTAAAGAGGTATTAGATGGTATTGGAAAGAATAGTTTAGTCTCATTTAAAGAGGAAGAGAGTGATGACTTTATCGATAAGATTTTCGAACGATTGGGTGCAGGTACAGATGGATTGGATTTGCCCAGCTTACAGATTTTGTTTGATAAACTATATCTGAACATAACGAATGATCGCAGCTATTCATCCGGAGCCGAATTTAGCATCACTAGATTTGAGGAGATGGGTGATTTTGGAGATGTTTTATTGGACTTACTAAAATCATTAGTAAAAAAATGCGAAGTAAAATATGGAATAAAAGATATATATATATGGAGTACCCTCACTCAATTAACAACTTTGCAGGGGACGAAACAAGCTCGCTCGAAAACAGAGATTCAGGTAGAAGGTCTTCGTGAGAACGAACGGGATAAAATATTGTCAATCTTTGAGTCGGAGAGGATCCTGCTTGCGAATGGACAGGGCAAATATGAATTCAGGCATGATGCGCTAGCTAAGCGCGTTTATGACAATAATGAAGTAAAAATAAAGATAGAGGAGCAGTTACAGCGAAAAGTAGAAGACAAAGAGTCTTTAACGGAAACTTTTCTTAATGACATTGATCGAAACCGCAAAGAGTTAAATATTAGCAATGTACAAGAAAAATGGATTGCCAAAAGCAGGGCGAAAAACAAAAAGGAAAAACGAATTAAGACCGCAGTTATCATATCTGTGTTATCTGCATTTTTACTACTAATTATTTTATGGAGTATCTCTATTAATAAAAAGAATAATTCACTATTAACAAGCCAATCATTGTTATTGTCCGAATTAGCCCTTCAGCAATTGGAAAGTGGCGATGCGACAACAGCCTTGATGCTTGCATTAGAAGCTTTACCTAAAAGCACTCAGGAAAGAGGCAGGTCCTTTGCGCAAAGAGCAGAAGGGGCCTTGCGCGCAATTGGTTTGTATTTGGAAAACAGTCGGTATAAGTCTCTGTCAATAGTAAAAAACCCGGATGGATTCTTGCATAAATTAGAATTTAATCCTCAACATAGCCATATTTTTCTGACAGTGGGAGGAAATGATATACACGTATGGGACTCGAACAATGGGAACAAAATCTTGCAAATAATACATACTTCAAGTGTCAATTCTGCAGTATTCAGCAATGATGGGGAACGAATTCTATTTTCGTCGCTCGACGGAGTGTTTAAACTGTGGAGTATCGTAGAAAATAAAGAAATTGCCTCTTTCGACAAAGTGGAAATGAATCTTCAACCAAATCCCTTACTTAGTCCGGATGATTCATACATCGCTACATATCCTCATGAAAAATCAGCCAAAATATGGGATGCCAAAACCGGTGATTTTTATTTTGAAATACCTTCAATCGATCAAATTTCATCCATGAAATTCAGTATTGATGGGGAAAAAATATTTATTTCATCAGGTCAAAAAATAAAGGTGTGGGATTTGTATAATAAAAAAGAACTTTATTCGTTGAAAGGTTCGCTTGAAGTATTTGGATATGGATCGAGGATGAATCAAAACGGGAAGAAAATACTCGTTCATGAGCAAGACTCTCACAGAAATATAGCTTCGCCTGTGGAGTTTGTTAAAGTTGTAGATGTAGAAACGGGATCTTGCATTAATAAAATAGAAACGCAAAAATATATTAAAGAATTCTTTTTTTCTCCTGACAATTCACAGATTGTCTTATGTTTAGATGATGCGATTGATGTTTTTGATACAGAAACTTGCGAAAAATTAAAAACGATACAATTAGATTACAATCGATCATTATTTAATGTATTGGAATACAGCCCTTCCAATAAATACATTTGTTTGGGGACTGGTAAAGACCTTATTCTTTTCGATGCAAAGACAGGGGTAGAAGAAGGGCGTTTGAACGACTTGTTTAATGCAGGAGACGGAATCCGATCTATTTCATTTAGCAAGGATGAGACCAAAGTGATTTTTATTTCAAACGAAAATACGGCCAGAGTCTGGGATTGGCGAACAAACGAAATATTTACATTACGTGGCCATCAACGTCCTCTTTGGATTGCGGAATATAATCCGGTGGGAGACAGAATCATTACTGCATCCGAGGATAAAACTATTCGCATATGGAATACAGAATCGAATGATTCGGTATTTCCCAAAGATACGATATCTAGTTATTATGGCATAAATACATTTAGTCCTAATGGCAAATACTTTCTCTATCAATCAGGAACAAAAAATATCAGTCTATACAACTATAATACGTTTAACAAATTATTTGATTTAAGGATAGAAGAGGTCGGTTCATTTAATGCCAAATTCAGCCCTGACAGTAAAAAACTATTAACTTCTTTTCCAATGACATCACAGTTGTGGGATTTGGAGTCAGGAAATATCGTTCATTCTTGGGGATCGAATATGTGTACCTTCAACTTCAGTCCGGACAGTAAAAAAATCATTGGAATCAGCTCTTCTCAAGTGATAGAGTGGAATTTAGATGATCAATACAAGCAAACAATTATTTCGGAAGGGAATAGAAATTACGAATTTGCCGACTATTCTCCTGACAATAAACGGATCGTTTTTCAGTATCGATTTCGAGATGACAACTATACAGGTAATCACTATACTAATAACTGCACCGCCACGCATTTCTTAGATTCAAAAAGTCATGAAGAGGTATTTGTTCTTAATGACACATGCTATTCTCATTTTCTTTTCAATCCGAATGGTTCGCAGTTTATCCTATATAATGACATAAATAACATGGGATATAAAAAAATAAGATTATATAACCTTAGTAATTTTGAGCTTAAAAAGGAGTTGGATGACGATATTTGGTTTACAAATATCAACTATACGAATACAGGCAATCGACTTATTGCCTCTTCTTCCGGTAGCTTTCGATTATGGGATACGTTCAATGGACAGGAAATAATAGTTCCTGAAGAGTACAATATTTCAAACCAAGTAGTCCTTAGCAATGATGGCGAGAGAATCATAATTTGCTCTGGGTATGGACCTGTTACGATTTGGAACTCAACCGATGGAAGCAAAATCGCTCATCTGGGAGGACATCTGGGTTGGGTATGGTATCAAGAGTTAAATCATAAATATGCCCTAACGCCATCTGACAAACAGTTAATACTGTGGGATATGGAAACTTACAAAAAGGCACTTACACTCAAGGGTTATAACACAGTGATTAGTAATCCTGTTGATAATTCAGTATTGTTGGAAACAGATAGGGAATTTATTAAATGGAAATTCCCAGAGATAGACACGTTGATAAACAAATACCGGGAATATTTAGCTCCACGTACATTAACAAGCGAGGAGAGGGAGGAATATCTATTAAGCCTATAAAACTACTAACTGACTAAAATCATCAAACATTTTGTCCCGGTTTTCTCGGTCAGCCGACAGGACATGCTTGCCCTTTGAGCCCTTCATGTTTTCCCGCAAGGGTAGAAAAAACAGAGAAAGGAGGAGAAATTCGAACACATTTTCTGATTTCTTAAGTATCGGAAGGATATAGGGATACAGAAGGAATGATAAAGGGGGCGTTTGCGGTCGTTTGCATTCACTTTGCGGCACTCTGCGGTTGCCTGCGCCGCAAATCGAAAATCGACTCGAATAGTATTTGCAACTTGCATTCGATTTCCAGATGACGGTTGGATGGACCGGTCTCCACACAGGTCGTTGGGAATGGACAACTATTTATTAACCTGTTCGAAGACCTATTAAAAATGAAAGAAGGGTTCAGGGCACAAAAAAGATTTAATTATGGCAACTGTAAACAGTAATGCAATTGGGAAAAGTAGCGGCTCAGCCGGGGTTTTAACGTATCGGACTTTGCGTGGACGTACGATCGTCTCTGCGCGGATCGTATCGAATAATAGCCGTACGGAGCGGCAAGTGCGGCATCGGGCCGGCTTTACGGAGGTGCAACGTCTTGGGAAAGCACTCAAACGGGTCATTGAGGTTGGTTTCGATAAGACGGCGTTTGGTTCGGCGAATAATAATTTCTTTAAACAGAATAGGGCTTATCTGGAGTATGTCCGTGAAAAGGGAGGGATGGAGAAACATTCAGCACCTTTGTATAATCTTTGGGAGGCGCTCCGCGACAAGCAGATCAAGGGAATAGTTGTTGCGGCGCTGGGAGAAGAGGAAGTGACAGCTACTTTCCGCTGGGACGATAAAGGGGCGCCTGTGGCAGAGGTGACGCATTACCAGGATTTCCAGGTGGGCGACAGTGTGACGTTTGCGTTTGGGGTCACGGGACTTTTCTACAGTAAGCGGGTATCACGGGTGGTGATGGTCGAAAAGGTGTTGGCCGAAACGGATATTGCGGGTCTGGCGAACAAGCAACTTGGGGTATTTGACAAGGATAGCTGTCCGGAGTTGGATTTCCGGGGGCTTCTGTCGGAGGGTATGGAAGATATATGTGTAGTGGCGGCGGCTATTGTGACGGCGCCGAATGGGGGACGGTCTACGTCTTATTTCTCGGCGATGGCTGTGTGTCCGGTGGTCTGCACGGTTTCGGAGCACAGGTATCTTGATGGTGGAAAGATGGAGGTGATGTTTGCGTCGGCTGAGGTATTCCCGGCGGCGCTTAGCCGGGATGCCATAGGAGCGTCGCTATGCTTTCCAGGGTTGACGGGTAGTCAGTCGTATGTGGTGACGGACTTCGTAAAAGATGGACAGGGGCAGCCGATAGGGCTTGTGGTGGAAGACCAGATTGGGCACGACTATAGTATAGAACCGTTGGGTGGTGACTCTGAGCCTTGTTCTCTTTCCAAGGACGGACAGGTGATCGCGCTGATAGGCGGGCTGAAAACGCCGGAACTGATGGCGTGATTGAGAAAAATGAATAAGTAATAATCAAAAAGAGGAGGAACCGGGGAAGGCTGGAAGGCGTTCTCCGGTTTCTTATGTTATAGGGGACTATGCGTTATTTTATTTTTTCACCATGCTTGTTGTACTTATAAAAAGTTCTATTTTTAGGCAAAGTGGATCACTACTGACCAACTAATTTTTTCACTACTTTAACCCCTGTTGTTTTTAGTTTTCGTCAAAAACAAAATTGTAACACCGGGGTAGAATTGCAAGGGAGTAGTCCCTTTTCTTAAATTTTTAGTCGATCAGTAGTGTAACGTAATATGCTGACTAATAGTAAAAATCAAAAAGCAAGTTCTTATGAGTTTAGTCTGTCAATAGTGCTTTTTCATCTTTTCAGCCGTTTTTTTAACTTATTTTATGTGCTTTTTTTTAGCCTTTTTCTAGATACATGCTATATTTGCATTGTTTATATGTGTTCTCGCAAATCCATCGGAAGGATGCTATTATACATAAGTTTTTAAATAAATTATAGTATTAACAATTATTTTGTATTATGAAGAAAATCAATTTGAAAGGACTTTCGGAAGTTCTAAGTGAAAAAGAAATGAAAAATGTAATAGCCGGAAGCGGTAGTGATTGTTCAAAAAATGCCTGCGGAGGAAGTAAGCCCGCGTGTTGTGATCCACAATGGAATTGGTGTGTTAATGGTTATTGTAAAAGTCGATAAACATTCATAAAGCAGGAAATTTATTCTTGCTTTTATTTTTTATTAAAATTAAGCACATTAATGTTTTGCAAATGTGGAGTATACGTACAATATTTCTTATTATATTATTTTGTCAAGTCAATTTTTTATGTTTAAAAGGACAAAGTTATAATTTTGTAATTGATGGTACTACTAATGTCGACTCTGGGGAAATAGTCCTTCACTTCTACAGGGATTATGCACCTGGTAATATAGACAAAGTAAAAGCTGAAATTAAAAACAAAAAATTTTCTTTGGAAGGGTATATTGATGAACCACAAGGAGTTTTTATAACCATAGATGATATTTATCTATCATCACAATTTATTATTGATAAAGGCCAGCAGATTATAACTATAAATACAAATTTGTCTCAAGAAGTGCCTAAGGTGGAAAACAACACCATGTTAGATGAATATTCAAACTATATTTCTTTTCGGGAAACTATAGATGCTAAAAATAAATCTTTTAATCAGAAAAAAGATAGTATAAATAAACTATACAAAGGGAATTTGCCTGATTCGGTAATGTTGGTGTTGCGTGAAGAACAAAAGAAAATACATAATGAAAGTGATACTACTTTATTAAATTATTCTGAATTAAATCCGAACTCATATATTGCATTTTGGAATCTTGTAAGGTTAATGGATTGGGGTTATGAGCCCATATTTGATTCGATTTATAATTCATTTTCTGAGACTATAAGATGTGGGTATGCTGGAAATGTATTAAAGAGTAAATTGCAAAGCAGCTGTGATCTTTCAGTTGGAAATAAATTTATCTCATTTAATTGCCAAACTGCATATGGAAAATTATTTTCTCCTAATATTTTTATCAAAAATAAATTTACTTTAGTTGACTTCTGGTTTAGTAGTTGTGTACCTTGCCGAGTACAGTTTAGTAGTATGAGGAATTTGTACAAAAAATATTCAGATAAAGGATTTGAAATAGTTGGTATTTCTGTAGATCAGATAAATGCGAAAAAAGATTTGGAGGATATAATCGTTCAGGAAAATTTAGTATGGGAACAATATTGGGATGTAAATGGAACAGAATCCAAACGATTTTCAATTAATGCTTTTCCTACTAACTTTCTAATAGACGAAAATTGTAAAATTATTTTTAAAAATATTTCAATGGAAGAGTTAGACGAGTTTTTAAATTCGTCATTATAACCCTGAGACAAATTCATGAAAACAGCAATTTGCTGGGACGATAAAGGGGCGCCTGTGGCAGAGGTGACGCATTGCCAGGATTTCCAGGTGGGCGACTGTGTGACGTTTGCGTTTGGGTTCACGGGGCTTTTCTACAATAAGCGGGTATCACGGGTGGTGATGGTCGAAAAGGCGTTCTCCGGTTTTTTATGTTGACACGATTGCTGATCTTGGGTAAAAAAGAAACGCCTGTATCGTTAATATCACTATCTTTGCGTGAGAGTAACAGTAGTAAGGCATGGCAACGAGAGAACAGTATATATCCCTTTTACGAAGGTTTGTAGCCGAGCATGGTGCGGAATATGGTATTTCCCGCATCGGAATTTTTGGCTCGGTGGCTCGTGGCCAACAGACTCAAGGCAGCGATGTGGATATCTATTACGAAGGGCCTGCGCTGGGACTCAAATCGCTCACTGGATTACCACAAGCGCTGTCTGAGTTTCTTGAGGCTCCGGTCGATGTGGTCCGTGGGCATAGTGGGCTGAACCCTTCTTTCCATAACCGAATCTTGAAGGAGGTTGTCTATGTTTGACAAAGCACTGGCACTTGAAACGCTGAAACACATCGAGGGCTCTCTCGATGATGTCGCCAGATGGACGCAGAGGCTGACCTCCGCTGATGACTTTTATGTTTCGCCGGATGGTATGATCCTACTCAATGCGGTGTGCATGAAACTCCTTGCAGTTGGTGAAGAAGTCAAAGGACTTGAACGTCGTACTGGTGGGATGTTGCTAAAAGATTATCCTTCGGTGCCTTGGAAAGAAGTGATGGGACTGCGTGATATAATTGCTCACCATTATTTCGATGTAGATGCGAACGAAATCTTTACAGTGCTAAAGGCTGACCTACCTGCACTCTCCTATGTTGTCCGGCAAATGATTGCTGATCTTGGGTAAAAAATAAACGTCCGTATCGTTGGGCGTAAAAGCGAAAACCGCTAACTTTGTCGTTTTGTATAAAACACCGCTTTATTTCGCATTTAAAATAGTAACAACGTGACAGATACAAAGTACATTTTCGTTACAGGCGGGGTGATCTCTTCATTGGGAAAGGGCATCATCGCTGCATCACTGGGCAAACTGCTTCAGGCAAGAGGGTATAAAGTCACTATCCAGAAGTTTGACCCGTATATCAATATCGACCCGGGAACGTTGAACCCCTACGAGCACGGCGAGTGCTACGTGACGGTCGACGGACACGAAGCCGACCTCGACCTTGGCCACTATGAGCGGTTCCTGAACGTACCGACCACACGCGCCAACAATATCACCACCGGTCGCATCTACCAAAGTGTGATCCAGAAAGAACGCAAGGGCGACTATCTGGGCAAGACCGTACAGGTCGTTCCCCACATCACCGACGAGATCAAACGCAATGTCAAGATGCTTGGCACCAAGCATAAGTTCGACTTCGTGATCACCGAGATCGGTGGAACGGTGGGCGACATCGAATCGCTGCCCTTTATCGAAAGCGTCCGCCAGTTGAAATGGGAACTGGGCAAGAACTGTCTTTGCGTACATCTTACCTATGTCCCCTATATCGCTGCCGCGAAAGAATATAAGACGAAGCCTACACAACACTCCGTCAAGCAACTGCAGGAACTGGGTATCCAGCCCGATATCCTGGTGCTGCGTACCGAACGCGAACTGCAGAACGACATCCTGCGCAAGGTGGCCCTCTTCTGTAATGTAGCCGAAGACGCCGTGATCCAGTCGATCGACGTACCGACCATCTACGAAGTGCCGCTCGTACTGCAACGCCAGAAAATGGACGAGATCGTGATCCGTCGCGTAGGCCTCGAAAATACACAGGAAGCCGATATGAAAGCCTGGAAAGCGTTCCTCGACAAGAAGAACAGCGCGACGAAGAGCGTCAAGATCGGCCTCGTCGGTAAATATGTGGAACTACAGGATGCGTACAAGTCGATCGATGAGTCGCTCATGCAGGCCGCCATCTATAACCACCGCAAACTCGACCTCCATCTCTTCCATTCCGAAAAATTGAACGATGAGAATGCCGCCGAAACGCTGAAGGGCATGGATGGTCTCCTGATCGCACCGGGATTCGGACAGCGTGGTATCGACGGTAAGTTTGCCGCTATCCGCTATGCCCGTGAACACGATGTGCCCTGTCTGGGTATCTGCCTCGGCATGCAGTGCATGGTGATTGAATTTGCCCGCAACGTACTCGGTTTGGCCGAAGCCAACTCCACGGAGATGGAACCCAATACGCCGTATAAGGTGATCGACCTGATGGAAGAACAGAAGAATATCACCAATATGGGTGGCTCCATGCGTCTGGGTGCTTACGACTGTAACCTGAAGAAAGGCTCGAAAGCCTACGACGCTTACGGCAAGGAAACCATCTCAGAACGCCATCGCCACCGTTTTGAATTCAACAACGAATATAAAGACAAATATGAAGCCGCCGGCATGATGTGTGTGGGCGAAAACCCGGAAACCAACCTGGTAGAGGTGGTCGAGATCCCGAAGCTGAAATGGTTTGTCGGCGTGCAGTATCACCCCGAATACAACAGCACGGTCGTGAGTCCCAACCCGCTCTTCCTCCAGTTTGTGAAGGCCGCTATTGACAATCAGAAAAAAGACAACGAATAAATTATAATGGATAAAAACACTATTCTCGCCTTTGTACTTATCGGGCTTGTACTTTTCGTATTTAGCTGGTACAACAAACCTTCACCCGATCAAATAGAGGCGCAGCGCCAGTATCAGGATTCGATCACACGCATCGAAACTCAACGGCAATTAGAGATCAGAGAAACAGAGAACCTCGCCCGTCAGCAGGAAGCTGAAGACGCAGCCGCCCCCGACTCCGTCCGTCAGGCCAAGTTGGAAAACACCTATGGC
This sequence comes from Tannerellaceae bacterium, assembly GCA_031555145.1. Classification (GTDB taxonomy): domain Bacteria; phylum Bacteroidota; class Bacteroidia; order Bacteroidales; family Tannerellaceae; genus JAJDIA01. The sequence goes on from JAVBUR010000087.1 coordinate 20,809, forward strand.
GTATTTGCCACAGCTATGGAGGGAACGGAATCGTTCACCACGCTGGAGAACGACAAGGTGGAGATTCGCCTCAGTAACAAAGGCGGACGCGTAGCCTACGCCCGGCTGAAGGAATACGACACGCACGACGCCCGCCCGCTCGTCCTCTTCGACGAACGTGAATCGCAGTTCGACTTCACCCTTGTATCGGCTACCAACCGGGTGGTCAATACCGGCGAGATGTATTTCACCCCCATGCAGAAGGATGCCAACACCGTCGTGATGCGCCTTTCAATGGGTGAAGATGCCTGGCTGGACTTTACATACAGCCTGAAGCCGGACGACTATATGTTGTCGTACACCATCCAGGGCACCGGCTTGAACGGTATCCTGGCGCCGAGCACCAATTCGCTCGACCTTGTCTGGCAACAGGATGTCCGCCAACAGGAAAAAGGGCGTAAGTTCGAAAGCCGTTATACCGCCCTGTATTATAAGTTCCTGGCCGACGATGTGGAATACCTGAGCGAAGCCAAGAACGACAGCAAGCAGTTAAGCAACCGCCTGAAATGGATCGGTTACAAGGATATGTTCTTCTCTACCGTTCTGATTGCGGATAATGAAGAAGGCTTTGAAGCAACGGCCCTCGACTCCAAACTGCTGACCGCCGATGGTTACCTCAAACGTTACAAGACGAATACCTCGCTGCCCTTCGACCTGCAAGGCCGTGAGAGCACGAACCTGAAGTTCTACTTCGGTCCCAACAGCTACGCCGGCCTTAAAGCCTATGACAAAGGTGTGCCTGCCGACCAGCAATTAGACCTGGAACGGATGATTTCACTCGGTGTGAGTGTTTTCCGCTGGATGAACCAATATCTGATTATCCCCTTGTTCGACTTCCTCGGCAAGTTTATCGGTAACTATGGACTGCTGATCTTCGTCATGACGTTGATCGTGAAATTGATCCTCTTCCCGCTTACCTATAAATCCTATATGTCGTCGGCCAAGATGCGTGTCTTGCGTCCGCAGGTGGAAGAAATCAACGAAAAATACCCCGGACAAGACAAGGCCATGGAACGCCAGAAGGCAACGATGGAGCTGTACAGTCGAGCCGGTGCCAGTCCGATGAGCGGTTGCCTGCCGATGCTGTTGCAGATGCCGGTGCTGATTGCGTTATTCATGTTTTTCCCGTCGGCCATCGAGCTGCGCCACGAGAGTTTCCTGTGGGCGAAAGACTTGTCTACATATGATGCCATCGTAAGTTGGAACGCACAGATCCCTCTGATCTCGCAGTATTTCGGTAACCATATCTCCCTCTTCTGTCTCTTGATGACGATCACGAACATCGTCTACACCAAGTTCAATATGGAGATGACTAACACCGGACAGCAGCAGATGCCGGGTATGAAGATCATGATGTACATGATGCCGTTGATGTTCCTTTTCTTCTTCAACGAATATGCCTCGGGTCTGACCTACTACTACTTCATCTCTACGTTGATGACGATTGTACAGACCTTCGTCTTCCGCTTTTTTATCGACGAAGAAAAGCTGTTGGCCAAGCTCGAAGCCAATAAAAAGAAACCGCAGAAGAAATCCGGTTTCATGAAACGCCTCGAAGAAGCCCAACGCGCCCAACAGGAAACGTTGAAGAAGCAACAGGACCAGCGTAAGAAACGATAAACGTTTGTTCGGATAACGTCCTTGAGGGTGTGTCAAAAGTCTGAAGGGGTGCTTGCGATTTCCCTCTCAAGAGCTACTCTCTATACACATCTTTTGACTAGCTTTAGAGTGCATGCCCCGTCAGGGGTATCGTGTTCGTAGCCAGGGGTGTAAGCCCCTGGAATAATACGGATATCATATATAAACCGCGCCACGTCAGTGGTGCCGTATAT
>JAVBUR010000034.1:0-12290 GCA_031555145.1 Tannerellaceae bacterium
TCGATACCCAGCACCCGCTTTTGTCCCAATGGTGCAGCAAGCAACAATTGGCGCAGGTTCTCGGTAAATACACGGATGGCTTCTTCGTCGGCCTTAGCCTTGCTTATATTGGCAAATTCCGTTTCGATGGAAGGACGAAGCAGGCGCTTGAATGAATCCTCAATTGCCATGCATACATGATCCCCACATTCACCATCACTCTTTACAAAGCGGTTGATCAGTTTATTGACACAATAATCGATATCCGGAACAATGCTCACTCGCAGGTATCCTTCGGTTTCTCCCCGGCGAATGGCTAACAGTCGATGGGAAGATACACGCTTCAACGGCTCGCTAAAGTCGAAATAGTCACGAAATTTCATTCCTTCTTCTTCCTTTCCACGGATCACTTTGGCTGTGACCATGCCCATCAGCGTAAAAGAGTTACGCACCACGTTACGGGCACTTTCGTTCTCATTCACCCATTCGGCAATGATATCACGAGCACCCTGCAGGGCGTCGTCTACATCTTTCACGTCACCTTTGACAAAGGTAGCCGCCTGTTTATCCGGAGAATCTACTTGCTGTAGCATCAGTATTTTTGCCAAGGGTTCCAGTCCTTTCTTACGAGCCATTTCGGCACGTGTCTGGCGCTTGGGCTTGAAGGGCAAATAAATATCTTCCACCTCGGTACTGTCCCACGAATCTTCGATCCGTTTTTTCAATTCCGGGGTGAGCTTTCCTTGTTCTTCGATAGAAGACAAAATAGATTCCTTCCTTTTCTTCAGTTCTTTTAGTTTATCCAACTGGTCACTGATCCGCCCGATCTGCACTTCGTCCAATCCTCCCGTAGCTTCTTTTCGATAACGGCTGATAAAAGGGATGGTAGCTCCTTCTTCCAATAAAGCAATCGTCTTTTCAACCTGCCGGACAGATATTTGAATAATGTCTGAGATAAGGGTACTAAACATTTTTTCCATTGTAATCAAGATTTGAACAGGCAAAGATACATGTTTACTACCTAAATACCAGAGAACAGCACGGTTTTATTCAAAAAAATATTTCTACAGACGTATGATCTCATCAGCTAAATGATTCAATTCTTCGGGGTTGTGAGTAGTGAAAAGTATTGTTTGGCCCGTCTGTTGCTGCTGTTGACGAATAAACCGAATGATACGGTTGGAAGCTGCCTCATCCACACCCTTGAACGGCTCGTCCATCAACAGATAGGGAGTCGCAAAAATCAATGCACGAGCAATGGCTACACGCTGTTGCTGGCCATAACTCAACTCAGCGGGACGACGGCCGGCAAAACCTTCCAAGCCTACTTCCTGCAACATATCCAACGCCTTCGTACGGGCTTCGTCTTTGGTATGGGTACGTGCCAACGGTAAGGCGACATTATCCATCACATCCAATTCGGAAAGGAGTTCTGTTTCCTGGAACACAAACGAAATACCTTTGCTGCGGTCCATCGACACACGCCCGCTGACCGGATGCAACGTACCGTTAATCAGATTCAGCAATGTAGTCTTTCCCGCCCCCGATGGCGCAGAAATACCATAGATTCGCCCGGTCTGAAAGGAAAACGTATAATTGGAAATACCATAGGTATATCCCGCATGCTCCAATACGATAGCCTGCTTACGCCCTTCTTCCGGAAATTGTGAAACCTGTTGTTTCGCTCCATCCGCCGCATAGCGGACACCGAACGACTGTTCCGACAGCCAGCCGATCCCCTTATCAGCCAAGTAGCTGACCAGAATCGCAACAACCGTCCAACTGATCAACTCCGGAACGGCAATAAAACTCTGCGCCCGCTTCATCTCACTGCCAATTCCATGGCTGCACAATGACAACACCTCTCCCATAATCACCGCACGCCAGCCAAAGCCGGCGGCAGAAGCCAGTCCGCTATACAGGAACGGGCGGATTTGCGGATAAAAGATCAACGCCCACCGGTTGCGCCTACCCAGCCGGAACTGCCGTCCCATCTGTGACAATCCGGAGCGCAGGCTGCAAATTCCTTTCGTCAGGTTCTCCGTCAGCAGCGGAAACATCGTGAGGAATGCAATCAGCAACGGTATACTCTCCGTATGCAGGAATATCAACGCCAGCAGGATAAACGACACCACTGGCACCGAACGCATGATCGTGAGTAATGGACGAAACAGTTCGTACACCCATCCCACCCGGGCAAACAACACGGCAAACACAATCGCCGCAGCCAGTGACAGACACATACCCATCACTCCCCGCCCCACGGTAGCACCTACCGACACATAAAACCCCGGCGACAGTAAAAATCCACCGAGCGTCTTCACCAACGCCGGCAGTTGTGGGATCAGTTCCGGTTGCCGCATAGACATCGCAAATCCCTGCCAAAGAACCAGCAGGAAAAGCACAGACAAAACCGTCATTCCTCCTTTCTTCATGGCCGCGTAGTTATAAAGCCCCGGTCAGGCAATTGCCCCCCAATGGCTTTTGGTTCATATCGATAGATAACTTCCAGAAAAGAACGAATCTCCTCCTCTGCCCCGACTGCCGGTACATACTGTATCCGAAGACGTTCCAAACCGACAGGAGTAAGCATACCGGTGGCGAAAAGCCGGCGTTCTTCCAGCGTACGGATCACTTCCTCCGGTCGTTCGCGGGCGAAAAGACAAGTGGCAGTTAGCAGGCTGTCGATCGCTTCCCGCTCATCCGACAGGGAAGAGCGAACCATTACGGCCGTTTGTGCAAAGCCTTTCCCCTCGTCACCGACAGGATGGTTCAGGTCGGCCAGAATACACATCGAAGTATCCCGTTGCAACACCATACTGACAAACGGCTCACTTAACACAGCAGCCTGCGCCTTACCCATCAGCATCGCCTGCGTAACTTCGGCAGGCGTAGTAAACGAATAATCCAACGCACAGTTCCATTGCGACCGTTCCAAATAATCACGCGTCAGGATATCGGGCGTCGTACCCACCCCAAACACATTCAACTTATTGAGGGGTTCCTTTCCTATTATATATAATGTACCCCAGAGCGGGCAACCGGCCAACACATACGGGATTCCCTTCATGTACAGGTTAGCCGCATTCACCATTGGCAGCACAGCAATATCCGCCTCTTCTTTAATCATAGCGGCCTGTACCTGCTCAGGCGAATCAAAGACAGTCACCTCCAACAGCCGGCCTCCTATCTGCGGCGGATGCTCCATCCAGCCGGCAAACGCCACAGCCGATGGTCCACGGAGGACAGCTACGTGGATCACATCATCCTTCCTCCTCCCAACGGAACAATCACACAGTCCCACCACCAACAGGCAAAACAACATATACCGGAATATGAACAACAGCTGTTTCATGCCGTAAATGTACAAAAAATACAACCCATGTGCATCATCTCAGTTAACATGATACACATGGGCTTTTATGCAATTAATATACGGTTTTTTTATCTGATCAACATTCCATCGTTGATTATTTGGCCGTATACGACTTTCGATCAATTACTTTACCGTCTAAATCAAAGACTTCCAAATCCATCCGGTTACCATTCGTCTTCACCGACACTACGCTGTTATTAGAGTTTACCAATACAGGGAACTTGATCTGCGTACCCGGTTCTTCATACTGATTGGTGTGAAGATGTCCGCTGAGCATAATATCGACACCGAGATCATTTAGTATCGGGACAAATTTACTAAGTACTTCCCGCTGTCCATGCCATATTTTCGCCTCTTTCGACGGCGGCATATGAGCAATCACGACCCGGAACTTGGCCTGCTGAAAATCCTTGTTTCCACGAAGTTCTTCCTGCATCCATGCCATTTGCTCCGTACGGTAACCGTCGTAATCCGTGATGCCACTGTATTCGATATCCGAATCCGGTTTATCTTCCCCTGTATCCAACATAATGAAACAAACTGGACCTTGCCGGAAGATGTAATAGAGGAAAGGTTCCCGCGGTGAGAAATACTGTTGGAACGAAGTGGCGAACTCTCCCCGTGTCTCATGGTTTCCACGCGCATAATACATGGGTTGCTCCTTCGCGAACAATTCGATGCTCTCATTCATAAATCCATTGAAGATCGTCTCCCTGTCAGTAAATTGAGACACCATATCACCATTGAAAATAATCAAATCCTTCTCTTTATATTTGGCAGCGTTTAATAGTTTGGTGATAATGCCCTCGCGTCCGTGGATATCATTAACCATCAGGAAAGAGGTTTCTTTTTTATTCGGATCACAGGTAGTGAACGTCAATGCTCCTTTACGGTAAACGTCGGATGCCGCCACCCGTCCGTAGGTAACCTGGATTCCTTCGTGCGACAACACTTCCTGCGAATAGATCCGATAGCGATAGGTGGTACCCGGGGTTAACCCTTTAATCTTAACGGTATGAAGCAAAGACGTATTCTTAACTCCGTTCGTGGTATTAAAATACTTTGTCCGCGCTTCCCCATAAAAATGAGTACCGTCATTAGGAGCCAGTTCCACCCAGCCGATAGAGGGCTTGTCTGCTTCCCATACAATGGTTGCCTCCGCCTCCTTTACATTCTGCAGGTATGGACCATACATAATCTTTATCTGCGCAGTAGCCACCTGCGTGGCCACTGCGAGTAATAAAATACAAATTACGTTTCTATACAATTTCATTGCACATCCTATTATTGATTAATAACCGGGATTTTGAACCAACTGCGGGTTCGCATCCATCTCAGCCTGAGAGATAGGCAAAAGTAATTGCTTCTTATCAAAATAACGAACTTCGACCAATCGATCTTCACGTGGTGCATTTAAATTAACGACCAAACGACGATCAGGATCAGGCTCGTTAAAGTCGACTGTTCCGCACAAACGAAGCAGATCGCCCGGCATGACTATTTCTACCACTTTCTTGCCGGTCTTGGCGCCATTGGCATCATAGGCATCCCAACGAACGATGTCTTCAAAACGGAAACCTTCGCTGGCCAGTTCGATCGTACGTTCCCTTCTGACGAGTTCACGCACTTTTGCCTGTGTATCATATTTGGTACGATCCAGGGCTATATGCCCCCCACGCAGACGCAAGCGATCAATAATATTCATGGCTTCCGGCAAATCCTGATTCAACTCGACCAAACATTCGGCTTTTGTCAACAGGATTTCGGCATAACGGAATATAATCGGACACAAACCATCGTCGTTCATGGATGTAGAATACTGGGATTGATTCGGGCGCAGATACTTGGCCCACAACATACCGGTATGGGAAGCATTATCGGCCGCCGTATAATAATCTTTGTTTACAGCGCCACCCGGCAATGTCTTGTCGACCGTATTGAAGATACGCGGTACACTGTTACGCCCCATCCAATCCTGCCCGGAATAGATGATCGTATTCTTCAAACGCGGATCACGGTTATAGAACGGATGTACCGGGTCATAGCCGGAACCGGCTTCTGTGATCTGCTTGCCATCCGCCATTTCAAACATGTCGACCATATTCTGCGTCGGAACGCAAGAAGCCCATCCCCCATCCGCATTGTTGTAGAAACGAATCACATCCGTAAATGCAGAAGTCGTCTTAACATGTTCGTAAGTACAGATAATCTCCTTCGAACTCTGGCCGGCCATAGAGAATATTTTCAGGAAATCGGCATCCAGTTCATACTGTCCCAATGCAATCACCTTATTGGCTGCCGACAAGGCATCCTGGTAATTGCCCCAAAGCAAATGGAAACGGGCGATCATTGAAAGAACAGTACCTTTGGCGATACGTCCCTTCTTGGCGGGTTTCTCATTAATATGTTCGGCACTCCAGACCAGGTCGTTCATGGCAAATTCCTTCACCTTGGCTACCGGCTCGCGCGGTATCTTGGCTTCTTCGGCCGTTTGAGGCACAAAGTCCATGATGACGGCATCTCCATACCAGGTAGCCAGATACGCATGGCTATAGCCACGGATGGCCCGCACCTGTGCCAGAAAATCATTCTTTTGCACTTCTGAAATTTTATCAGCCGGAATCCGGTCGATGTTTTCGATCACAAAATTACAGCGGCGGATCGTTTCATACTGTCTCCAATAGTTTGGCGTAGCAGCAGGAGAGATACTTCCCCGACCCATATTCCGCATATTGGAAGCGTTCGTATAATTGAAACCGATATCCGAATAGCTATCTTCGTAGAATACGAATTTCGAACCGACATAGTTATTGACCCACCAGTTGTAAGCCGCAGTAACAGCAGCATCCGCATCACTCGACGATTGCCAGAACGTAGAAAAAGTCAACTGGTCTTTCGGATAAAGGTCGAAAAAATCGCTGCAAGAAGTGAAAGTTCCTGTTACGGCCAGGCACGTTGCAAGGCCTATTATCTTTTTTAGTTTCATATTACAATCCATTTAGAAAGTTACATTAATACCGAATGAATGAGTCTTACTGATCGGATACACATCCAGGTCGCCTGATGCCGATTCCGGATCAGCATTAAACGGCAGGCTGTCGAATGTAAACAGGTTTTCACCCGTGTAGTAAATCTTCGCATTCGCAATACCCAGTTTGTTGAGTACCATTTTCGGCAAAGTATAGCTGAAGTTGATATTCTTGATACGCAGATAGTCTGAGTTCATACACCAGAAAGTCGAATAAACTTTATTAGGCGCACTCACGGATTGTTCTTCCAGGAACAGGCGCGGCCATGTGGTATTCGTGTTTGAAGGGCTCCAGGCATCCAGCCAGTTCGTACTGGGGTGAGAGGTGTCGCCGATAAACGAGCCAACCACGTCTCTGGAGAAATAACGGTTTGTGCCCATCACTCCCTGCATAAAGACCGACAGATCAAAATTTTTCCATCCGCCGCTCAGCATCAGGCCATACGTACCTTTGGGCTGCTGTGATCCTTTGACCACGCGGTCCTTCGCACTCAGTTTACCATCACCATCTGCATCCTTGATCCGAAAGTCACCACCTTTAAAAGGTACGGACCAGGGGTTGCCATACTGGGCTTCATAAGCTGCTGCTTCTGCATCGCTTTGGAACAAGCCGTCTACCTGGTACACATAGAAAGACCGGTACGGTTCGCCGATACGATTAATATTATAACCGTCGAGTATGATCTCATTCACACCGGCTAAATCCAGCAATTCATTCTTGTTATAGGCGAAATTGGCATTGGCTGACATGCGCCAGTCTTTATTAAATGAATGGTTCCAACCAAGGCTGACTTCCACACCACTGTTGCGTAATTCCCCTTTATTATCCTGATACGTACCGGAAATACCAAATGTATCGGACACAGGGATATTCATAATGATATCCGTCGTTTTCCGGTTGTAATATTCCGCACTGAAGATAAATTCATTCAGGAAGTTGGCATCAATCCCAACACCCCAGTTCACGGCCTTTTCCCAGGAAATGGTGGATACTTTATGGCTGACCACCGTAATGCCCTGGTTCACCACTCCGCCAAACGGAAAGTTCTTACCGATATACAAGGTCGGCAGATACGGATAATAATCATCCACAGCATCCTGATTACCCAACAACCCCCAAGACCCTCTGAGTTTCAACGACTGTAACCAGTCACTCATGCCTTTCATGAAATTTTCTTCCGAGATACGCCAGCCGGCAGAGAACGAGGGGAAATAGCCCCAACGATAGCCATCAGCAAAGCGGGACGAAGCATCGGCACGGAAATCGGCCTCCAGCAGATACTTGCCTTTATAGTCGTAATTAAGACGTCCGAAATAAGACAACAAAGCCAACTCACGGGAATAACCGCTGTTTGTCTGTGTCGAGGAGTCGCCACCATTCAAGTCCGTCACATTGCTATTCGGGAATTTCTTCCGGAAAGCTTTCAGTTCCCTCCAATCATATTTCTCGATCTTATAACCGGCCAACGCTTTAAAGTTATGATCCTGATTAAAGGTCTTATTATAATTCAACAACGCATCAAGCGTATAGCGGCTCCATCTGTTAATTGTTTCCTCCAGTTGATCCGGTCCGTGATAATTCACTTCATCATACCAGCATTCCTTCCGATAGTCTTTCGTTTCCTTTATATCCGTCACATAGGCGCCTTGTAACGTAAAGGTCAGGCCGTCTATAATATGATAGTCGAATGCCAAAGCACCGGAGAAGTTCTGTTGCAGATAAAATCTCCGGGCATCGATATCGATCCAGGCAGCCGGGTTCCCATCTGAGATAGAACCATAATTTCCATCTTCTTTTTTATATGGAATCCAGGGAGCCATTCGGTTAGCCTGCCGGATAAACTGGCTCGATCCTCCCCCATAAGAAGCATTCGGATTGGAATACTCATTGTGTATAAAGGCCATATTGGTACGCATATTAAACCGTTTGGACAGTTTGATATCCACGTTCGTACGCATATTGAACTGCTGGCGGTCTGAATTCTTCAATGTACCTTCCTGCCCCAGGAAGCCAACTGAAGTCATGTATTTTACATCTTCGGAACCACCGCTGACATTCAGGTTGTGCTTATGCATAAAGCCGGTCCGGAAAATATAATCCGTCCAAACCGTGTTCGGATGGCCGTAAGGATCGGAACCATCCTTGAACAGGCGGAGATCGTCGTCCGTAAAACGAGGCGATGCCCCATTTCCCACCATCAGTTCATTGTACAGGCGGGCATAATCATACGAACTCATGCGGTCGATCAGCGTCGAGATATCCGAAAAGCTGACATTGCCGCTGTAGGAAACCGTTGCCTTACCGCTTTTACCCCGCTTGGTAGTCACCAGGATTACACCATTGGCAGCCTTCGAACCGTAGATAGCGGCCGAAGCAGCATCCTTCAGTACGGAGATGGATTCAATATCATTCGGGTCGAGCGAGTTGAATGTTCCTGTCTCGATCCCGTCCACCAGGATATAGGGGTCGGCCGTATTCAATGTACCGACACCACGTACACGGATGGTCGAACCATCACTACCCGGCGTGCCTGTACCGGATGTGACCGTAACACCCGGCGTCAATCCCTGGAGAGCCGAAGAAACGCTGGTAATCGGACGATCAAGCAGGTCGTCTTTGCTAATCGTACCCACAGCACCGGTCAAATTGACCTTTGTTTGCGTACCGTAGCCGACAACGACCACTTCGGATAAAGCCTGCGTGTCTTCTATCAGCCGGATAGAGAAGGTAGACTGGTTGCCCACCTTGATTTCCTGCCGGTTATACCCGATATACGAAACCTGGATAACGGCATCCGGCGCTACTTCCAAAGTGAATTTTCCATCGAAGTCGGTAATGACACCGTTTGTCGTACCTTTTTCCACGATATTGGCGCCGATCACAGATTCACCTGTTTCATCGACTACTACACCGGATATTTGTTTTCTTTTTTGTTGGGCTGTGCCGGCGGTATTCGTTACGATGGTTGCAGCCGTTTGCTTTATCAGTGAGATATTCTTTCCTACCATCCGATAAGTGATCCCCGTTTCAGCAAAGAGTTTATTCAGCACTTCCGGTACGGATTCGTCTACAACATGCAGGGAAACAGTCCGGTTCACGTCTATCTCACCTTTATTATACACAAAAAGATAATCCGTTTGCTTCTCTATTTCAGCAATCACTTTCTTGGTAGAAAGTTGGTGTGCCTGAATAGACACTTTCGCACTCTGCAGGTCAGTTTCTGTTGCCCAGAGAGAAGCTACAGAGACAAATAAGGTAACAATTGCAATGTTCAGAATACGAAATCTCTGTTTAATGTTTGATACAGGTCTACTGTACAAATTATTATTCATAATCTTGTAGATAGTTTTTTGTTTGTATTTTGATTTAAATCTTTAGGCTTGGGGAACTTCCCCACTTATTGGCAGACGTTTTTCGTTTACCATCTTTCTTGCAGCTTACTCCATAGGCATCACATTTAGGTGTTAAACATTTATATTAGTGTACGAATACTACATTTTTTTCATCATCCACTGTATACGAAAAATGATTGGTCAGTTGCAGTACATTTAGGATATGCTTCAGCCCATCCCGGGTTCTGAACTTGCCGGTACACAGTTGTTGGTATTTCTTTCTATTTGCATCGTTGATTACGATGTTCACATCAAAATAAAGTTCCAGTTTGTTAAAAATATCCTCTAATGGTCCATTGAAATAAAGGATGCCTTTGCGCCAAAGGAAATGATCCATTTCCTGAACCGGAAGCATCCTGAGTTTGCCATAAGCCAGTACAGCCCTATTGCCAGGGGATAAAGTAATCGTTTGTTTATGCTCATAGTCAGATATTTCAACCTCTCCGGTCAATAGCGATGTTTCAAACTCCGGAGACTTTTTATAGGCGTATACATTAAAGGTAGTTCCAAGGGCTTTGACCTGATAGGTCGGTGTGGATACGATAAAAGGTTTATCCTTATTGGCCTGCACATCAAAAAAACCTTCTCCTTCGAGCGTAACTAACCGTTGCGAGTCGGAAAAGCGAGTCGGAAAATGCAATACACTTCCCGCATTTAGCCAGACTTTTGACCCATCAGCCAATGTCACCTGCGAATTTTGTCCCGGAGGCACCAATACGGTTTGCATGCCCACCTCCTCCGGCTGCACGTTCAGCTGCTGATGCAAGAAAAAACCCAACGCAATAAACGCAGCGACTTTTAAGGTTTCCCATATAACCCTTCGTCCTGCCGCCACTTTCTTTATGTTTTTTTCTATCTCCGGCTTTTTATTCCAGAGGTTCATTTCATACAACCGGCATATCCGCTGATAATGTAACAGATTAGCGTCATCCCGTTTCAGCCACTCAGTGACAAGGCGCGACTGTTCATCGCTGGTTTTACCTTCAAAATATAGTTGTAGTAATGTATCGTCCATCCTAAGAGTTCTATTCGTTATATAGTAGACGACAGCCGGAAGATATTCACTAGTGCACCACTATTTTTTTTTGAAAAACGGCACTAAGCGGTCAAGGTTCAATTCATAAACCAAAAAGACAAAAACGGTAAATAATCTTTTAGCGCAATTCGCAATGCTTTCAACGCTTTGGCTATATGATAATCGACACCTTTCACCGTTATTCCTAACCTTTCCGCGATCTCTTTTACTGATTTGTCCTCATACCGGCTCATGATAAAAACGTTCCGGGTCTGCTCGGGCAGCTGATTCAAGGTAAACTGTACAATATGTTGTATTTCATCCGACAGGACTTTTTCAGGGTCGCAGGCCTCCAAGGTAGAGATACGTATATCCAACTCATGCCGTCGCCAATCCTCCATTGCTTCCACGACAGCTCGTGCCCGGGCTTTCATCTTCAGGTAATCCAACGATTTATGTTTCAATATGGTCAATAAAAAGGTGGCGGCTTTGTCAACAGGCTCTTTCTGCATGGTCTCCCACAACTTCAGCATGGCTTCAGTCGCCAGATCTTCTGCGGCCAAATCATTCCGGACATACAGATTGGCAAATCGAAATGCCCTATTGTAGTACTCCGTATAAATTTGATTAAAACTTTCCTTTATAACCATGTTTTTTATTACGTATCACTGGTATTCAGTCCAAATGAATCGCTGTTGTTTCTGCTGTTTATTGTTTCGTCACACGAGTGTTCTATTTTACGATGCAAAGTAATGACACTGCTTTTTCACCTGTCTTACGTAGCTATGGCATTTTCATTACATTTACCGACTATCATTCATAACAGACCGTAATCTCCAAATTTCCGCCTATATACAGGATAAACAAACAACAACCGCATCATACAGCAAATGTAGTAAAAAATCACATAGCTACCACATAAGCGGATATTCATAGCTACCGGCATTGGAAGATCGTCCTGTTTCATGTTTATCCGAATCTGAAAGTGGCTGAATCGAGGCACAGGGTTATTGTTATTTTCAGAAAGAGGGAAAGGGCGTTTTGGGGTGTTGAAAAGAGGTAAAAGACGCGAAGGAATGGTATAGGCATGTGATAGGCAACACATAGGCAAGTGATATGCGGGGCAGAAAATGATATTAAGAATTTGTGATTCAGCTGTTTATGATGCTATTAAATATAGGCTTTGGGTTTTCCCAGATTTAGGGTTATTGTATTTTTTGTTTTAAGTTAGGGTTGTAATAAGAGCTGGGAGATCTTCAGATTGTACAGAGTTTGAATATTTTCCGGGGATAAACAAATTGTGTGTCAATGGTATTTAGTATGGTGTAACAAAGAGTAATATGGCTCCCCTCCTTTGAAGCTACTCTCTATACACATCTTTTGACTAGCTTTAGAGTGCATGCCCCGTCAGGGGTATCGTGTTCGTAGCCAGGGGTGTAAGCCCCTGGAATAATACGGATATCATATATAAACCGCGCCACGTCAGTGGTGCCGTATAT
>JAVBUR010000022.1:0-18017 GCA_031555145.1 Tannerellaceae bacterium
CATGTAATTGGATTGTGTTTTATGCGCCGCGTCAGCGGTGCCGTGTTTGTAGGCCGGCACCGCTGACGCGGCGCATGATAATTGTTGTTATTCTAATTGACCGTGGGCTCGGCTTCGCCAGCACCCACGGCTACGAACACAATGCCCGTGACCGGGCATTCATCGTCGCGGCGAACACCCATTACTTTCAAATGTCGAGTAGGCCCGGGCATTTCAGCCCGAGCCTCTCTCAGAACCGTACGTGAAAGTCTCCCTTCATACGGCTCTTCTCATCCAACCTTATGAGTTCTTTCTCATAAGGTTTATGACTTGATGTTGCATCCTCCCAATTAAATGGTTGTGTAACATCAATTCACCGGACAAGCTGACCCCTTCGCTCCATGTCCATTACAGACACTTCAGCACTACTACGAGTCAGTCCGCCCCTGCTGTGGATATTGGTACTCACGCTCTTGCGGTTTCTGCCGCTTGAACTACTCCCTTAGCACTCCACAGCAGGTTCCTGCGTTTCGTACGAAAGCCAGCATACAGGTCATGCCATCTATACACCGGATGCCGCCATGGTAGTAAACAGGTTTCCCCATGGCTAATCCCAGGACAAACAAACATACCCCGGTTTTGACATCATCTTTAGCAAACTTTTCGATGCGTCATCAATGGTTCCCTCACGGTCATCTCCTGTAGGCACACCTGACGGATCAATCCGCCTTTTCATGTATCTCTCACGACCATACCCATGAAGGTAAAGCCGCATACACTGGTTTGTAGCCGACTCCTGCAAGCAGGCTACGAGGGGCCAAACCCTCATCTCTCGGACAATTACGAACACTGCTTTACACACAGCGTTCTCGCAGCACACTTCGTTGAATTTGAAGATTCCTCATCAAGTTCAATTACATGTGAGGAAGATGGCCGAGTGTCCCATCATTGTCCAATAATTTGACGTTTTTGGGGGAATATGGTAAATATATGCGCTATTCGTTGGTGGGGTCGGAAGGGGTGGTTAGTTTTGGGAAAGAAGAAACAACACGACGATTATGGGAACGATCTCTTTCAAAATGATTTTCCGGAACTGGCGGCGTAACAAGACGTTCGCCCTCATCTCCATCCTCAGCCTGGCGATCGGCATTGCCTGCACCAACCTGCTGGTGGCTTTTGTGATTCATGAGTATAATATAGAGGGAGAGAATCCGAATAAAGACCGGATTTATTGCATCATCCAGGACTCTCCCATGCAATCGGGCGACAAGGTATTCTATGCAGATTACACGATTCCTCCCCTGATCAAAGACCGGTATCCGGAAGTGGAAGACTACCTGCGTATCGGCACGGCAGAGATCAACCATATCATAGTGGGCGAGACGATCCACGATCCGATCACGATCCTACAGGCCGAACCTTCTTTCCCCCGCTTCTTCCCTTACCAGGCCATTTTGGGCAATCTGGAAGAAGCCTTGTCGGCACCCGACAAGATCGCACTGACCGAAGCTACCGCCCGTCGGTTCTTTGGCAGGGAAAACCCGATCGGGCAAACCGTCTCCACCAAAAACATGACTCCCGGTTTCACATGGGGCGGCTATACCATTCCGGAAGTTACAACCTATCAGGTAGAGGCCGTGATCGCAGTACCCGACCAGTCTATCCTCTCATTCGACGGGATCACTTCCCAACCACAGCGGTACGGAGGCACGTCTTTTCTGCTGATGAACCAGATGATTGACCCGGACTCCTTTGCCCTCCGCCTGAAAGAAGACGGTATTTACACGCTTATGGGAGATAGGGATAGTGGGCGATATTACTTCTCCACGTTATCCGAAAACTATTTCAACGAATATGCGTCACAGATACTTCCATACATCCGGAATCAAAACAAACTGACCCTTTATATCGGTCTGTTCTCCGCGTTGCTGATCCTGCTGATTGCCTGCTTCAATTATATCAACCTCAACTTCTCGCGCCTGTTGCAACAGGTACGGATGATACATATCCAGAAGCTGATGGGTGCTTCCCGGACGGATATCAACAGGCAATTGTTTTTCGACATCTTCTTTACGGTACTGATCGCTTTCACACTCTCGATGTTGATCATGCGCGATCTGGTTCCGGTGTTCAACTCAATATTCTCCGGACAGATGAAAGCCTCTTTCATGTTCAGCGGCCAGGTGCTGCCGGTGTTGATCGGGTTAATTCTGATCCTTTCCTTTCTGCCGGCCATGTATGTAAGCCGTAAGATGGCTGTCCTTTCCCGTCAACACTATCAGGACCTGACCGGAGGGCAGAAGAAGCAGGGGATCATCTCCACGCTGTCCGTTATTCAGTTTACGATATCCATCGCTTTGATCGTCGCCACCCTGACGGTCAGCAGCCAGATCGGACTGATCCGGCAGGGAGGAGAAGCCTATCGCGGACTGATCGAAGTCGGAAACCAGCGTGGGCATAACAGCAACCTCGAATCGTTTGTTGCCGAACTGCGCACCCATCCCGAATTAGGCGAGATAAACACGGCCCGGTCGTCCATCCTGGTCGGCGAAGGTTATCGACAAATCGTCATTCCCAACGCTGACGGAAGCGAAACGTATATGTCGATGGTCGAATTTTCCGGTGATCCCGGTATCCTCTCCATGCTCCATATCCAACTGCAACAAGGCACGCAGCCGGAAGAGGCCCTTGCCCAACTTCCCCGCCCGGTTTACATCAACCGGCGCTTTGCCGATGTATTTGTCGGCAAAGGAGAGAACCCGATCGGAAAGCCCCTCAAGAGCTACGACAAAGACTTCGATTTCAAGAACACGGAAGATGGTTCGAAAGAAAATCCGGTGACCATCATTGCCGGAATCGTAGATAACTTCTTTATCGGTTCGCTCGAACAGGAAGTCGATCCGGCCATCATCCACATAGAAGGGAAGATGGACAGTGACAATTCGTTCATCTATTTCCGTCTGGACGACAGTCATCCGGAACGGCTGAGCCAGATCAAACAACGCTGGGAGAAGCATCATCCCGGCGAACTGTTCACCTACCGGAATATCTATCAGCAATTCGTCGCCCACAACCAGAAAGCCTTCGGACTGGCGGAACTGCTCCTGATGTACTCCCTGATCAGCATCTTCCTCACCTGCTTCGGCCTGTTCGGTATGACGCTGTATGTCACCCGCCAACGTACCAAAGAGATCGGTATCCGGAAAGTAAACGGCAGCACTACGGGGCAAATCATGTGGATGTTCATCCGCCGGTTTATCTACTGGATCGGGATTGCTTTCGTGTTCGCCACACCCATCACCTGGTACCTGATGAACCGCTGGCTGGAATCGTTTGTCTACCGGCAGGAGATGACGGTCGGCATTTACCTGCTGGCCGGACTGGCCGTCGTCCTCATCACCCTTTTCACCGTCAGCTGGCACAGCTACAAAGCGGCATCAGCCAATCCGGTGAAGGCGTTACGGAGCGAATAAAAGAATAAAAAAACCACATTATGTTTACACACTATTTAAAGATATATTTCCGCAATATGTGGAAATACAAAACGCAGTCGCTCACTGGCATTTTCGGACTGGCATTCGGGCTTGCCTGTTTTGTGCCAGCACTTTACTGGTTTCGCTATGAAACATCATATGATAATTTTTATGAACAATCAGATGATTATTTTCAGCAAAAGTCAGAAGATTATTTTTATCCCGATGCCGACAAGATTTACCGAGTTTATTCTGTAGATAAACAATCGGGGAAAGTAAACGAACTGGTTTCAGGTATTTTAGAAAGAAAATTACGTGAACAGTTTCCAACCATGCAATCTTCTACAGTTTTTTTTACTGTACAAGACCGTTGCAGCTCTAGTGAAACATCAAATATGCAATTACATACTGTTTTTGCAGATAGTACTTTTTTGGATGTTTTTCCTCAAATAATTATTAGTGGTGACACGCAGAATCCATTACAAGTTTTAAACAATATTATTCTTACAGAATCTGCAGCAATTGGTCTGTTTGGAGATGTTGAAAAAGCTATTGGACAGACAATAAAAAGTACGTTATACTCAAAATTTCCGCCATACACGGTTACTGCAGTCATGAAAGACCCTCCACCTAATACAAATATATCGTTTAATGCTATCCTTTGTCATGAACAGTTAACTCTACAAAAATCTTTTGCAGAAAGAACTGTAGAACAAATATGGACATTGGCAAACTTGTCAATGTATGTAAAACTTCCTTCAGGGACAAATGTCAGTGAATTAGTAAAAGAACTCAATAATTTTGCATCAGGGTTGGACTCAAAAGCCCCTATGGAGTTACAGATGATGCGTATAAGCAATATACGCCACCATTTAAACGCAGATGTACCATTTACGTTAAACTTCATACATGTACTTTTTGCATGCGGATTATTGTTGCTATTTTGCGCGCTTTACAATTTTCTAAATTTATATCTTGATCTTTTCCGCCAACGCAACCGCGAGTTATGCTTACGTACAGTACATGGAGCTTCACAGTTTCAACTTATTCAGCAAATGATGATTGAACTGGCTTGTGCTATTTTCCTTGCGCTATTACTTGCATGTTTCTTCCTTATTATAACTCGTCATGCGTTCTCTGGAATGTTTAACATTGATATTGAAATGTCTAAATTAATGTTACATTTTGTGGTTTGTGCAATAGGAGTGATGATGTTAATGCTGTTTCTCAGTTTTATTATTTTCAGGCGATTGAGCCAGTTGGCTATTCGCTATCAGTCGAAAAGAGTGACGAATGGTAAGACAACTTTACGTCGCACCGCAGTTATTTCACAACTCGCGGTAAGCGTATCATTTATTGTAGCGGCATTAGTAGTTACAATTCAAATGAATTTTATTAACCACAAAGATTTAGGATTCGATTGCACTGGAATTATACGTGTATCAGGTATAACTTCAATTCCTATGGATAAAGCGGCAGCCATGATGTACGGAATGGAAGCTATCCCACAGATCGAAAATTTTTCTTTTACTCATTTTGAACCTCAACAGAATGTAAACTCTTCTAATTTGACAGATAAAGTAGAATGGGAAGGAAAACAGCCATCAGACAATACTATTTTCCAACGAATCCCGACTGACAGCCGATTTGCCGACACATTCAGGCCAAATATGGTTATTGGGAAATGGTTGGATGAACTTGGAGAAAACAAAATCGTTCTCAATGAGGAAGCTGTTCAAGTAATGGGGCTTAAAGAACCTATTGGCAGTGTTATTCGCATGTCTTTAAATGATATGCAAGAATATACAGTAGTGGGTGTAGTGAAAAATTTTCATACATCATCACTACGTAATCGCATCCTTCCAACAATCTTCTTTAGTTCAATATATCCGATAGATATCTTATATGTCCGCGCAATTGCCGGACAAGAGAAAGATGTGATACAACAAATGAATACTATTATTTCCGGAAATGGCGAGATAGAATTTACTCCTCTCCAGCAAATATATGATCAATTAAATAATTCTGAAAAAGTCGGTATGCAATTATTTTCTGTACTGGCAACGGTTTGCTTATTGATTTCGCTGTTTGGTATTTATGCAGTAGCAGCCGGAGCCACTCAACGCCGTCGCAAAGAAATAGCCATTCGTAAAGTGGTTGGAGCCAAAGCTGGAACAATTGTACAACTCTTTTTGAGAGAATACACTTTATTGGTACTTATTGCTGCTGCCATAGCACTACCATTTGCTTATCTGGCAATGAATCATTGGCTGGAAGGATATGCTTATCGTATTCGAATACAATGGTGGCTATTGGCAAATGTGTTGGTTGGAGTCACTATATTAGTTTTGCTAACAGTGCTGGGTTTAGTTTTAAAAGCAGCTAATCGGAATCCTGGTGAAGTAGTAAAAAGCGAATAAAAACAATAGCAAATAATTATCATATCCGAGAGGAGACATGTATACTTGAGTACACCCAAGAGGGGGGGGCAAGGTCCCAATTTGGCATCTTGAACAAAGAACAGCGTATTTTTCTGAAAATAGAGAATGATACCTGAAATCTATCACTTATTTTTGCATCGAATTATATCCGAAACTCAATCTATAGAAAAGATTATGGAACTACTACTGATACAAAGTAAGATCTACGAGATAAGAGGGCAAAAGGTAATGCTTGACTTTGATCTGGCCGACATGTATGAAACGTCGACAAAAGCACTCAAACAAGCGGTTAAAAGAAATATGAAACGATTCCCGGATGATTTCATGTTTGAGTTGACTAAAAACGAATGGCATGAACTGGTCACAAATTGTGACCACATACCTGATACAATGAAACACAGCTATATCTCGCCTTTTGCATTTACGGAACACGGGGTAACAATGTTATCGAGCATCCTTCGCAGTGATGTGGCGGTAAGTGTAAGTATACAAATTGTTAGAGCTTTTGTTGCTATTAGGCAATTAGTTTTACACCTACCGACAGATAGGGTTGGTGAGTTGCAGAACGAAGTAAAGGAGCTGAAACAGTACATTGAAGAAGTCTTTTCCGACTACAACGACATCAATGAGGATACTCGTCTACAGCTTGAGTTGATCAACGAAACCCTTGCCGAACTACACACCAAAAATACCCCTGTAAACAAACCAAGTATGCCAATTGGCTACACATCTCCACGGTACAAAAGTAACCACACAGGCTTGGAACAGGGTACCGGATCAACATCTTATTCCTCAGGCAAGTCTGTCGAAAGGCTTTTGTATTGTGAAGATGTATAGCCGATGGGACAACGAGGTTGGTTTGCTTTCTTTTGTTTGACAGCCAGCTCGGCTAAAGCCAAATAGATATCGTCAAATTCTTTCCGGGTATCCTCTGAAAGATCATTAACAGCCTCAAGGGTTTCTACATCGTTGCGCTCCAGCAATTCCAGTTTTGCCCGTATTTCGGCTAATTCTGCCGTAACTGTTGTTGTGGTAACTATGTAATTCCGTATAGCAACAAAAGCACGCATGATGCTGATGTTGACTTCTATTGCGACATCACTGTTTAGCAATCCCGATAGCATTGCTACCCCCTGTTCGGTGAAAGCGTATGGCAGTTTACGAGTTCCTCCCCAACTTGATGTCACAATTTGTGATTTCAAGTTACTAAACTCTTCATTTGTAAGCTGAAACATGAAGTCAGACGGAAACCTTTTTATATTTCGTTTTACAGCTTGATTCAGTGTTCGTGTTTCCACTTGGTACATCCCGGCCAAATCGAAGTCAAGCATCACTCGTTGACCCCTTACCTCATAAATCTTACTTTGTATCAATTGTAGTTCCATCTCTCTTCTATAGTTTAAGCTTCGGATATTATTCGACACAAAAGTAAGAATATCCGATAAAAGGAATAGGGCTAATCGTCCAATAATTTGACGTTTTTGGAGGGATGTGATAAATAAACGTACTTTTCGTTGGCGAGGTCGGAAGAGGTGGTTAGCTTTGGGAAAAGAAGACACTATACAACGATTATGGGAACGATCTCCTTCAAAATGATCTTCCGGAACTGGCGGCGAAACAAGACATTCGCCCTTATCTCCATCCTCAGCCTGGCGATCGGCATTGCCTGTACCAATCTGCTGATGGCATTTGTGATCCATGAATATAATGTAGAGGCAGGGAATCCGAACCGCGACCGGATATACAGCCTGGTGCAGGATTCGCCTTTCCAATCGGGGGATCAGGTATTCCTCGCCACTTCTGAAACGGCTCAGCAAATTAAGGACCGTTACCCGGAGGTCGAAGATTATCTGTGTCTCACGCTGGCAGGCACCAGTCAGGTAACTGTCGGCGAAACGATCCACGACGGGCTAACACTCCTGCAGGCCAGTCCTTCCTTACCCCGATTCTTCCCCTACAAGACCCTTGCAGGAAATCTGGAAGAGGCGTTGACAGAGCCTAATAAGGTTGCTCTGACCGAAACGACTGCACGCCGGTTCTTCGGCAACGAAGACCCGATCGGCCAAACCATTTACATAGGCTTTTCTCCAGGAGCGGGCATAACACTTCAGGTTGTAGCGGTAATCGAAGCCTACGATCAGTCGGCCCTCTCGTTCGACGGTGTCGCTGCCAGTCGGCCGGGCGCCGGCGGACAGTGTTTCCTGCTGATGAATCAGTCTATTGATCCGGAAGCCTTTGCCCTTCGTATGCAGGAAGATGGGATTCGCACCATGCAGTTTAATCTTCGTCAGAAAGATGATGGCATTAACACCTTGCAGATGCAAAAAGGACGTTATTATCTGTACACGTTGGCTGAAAACTATTTCAGGGCACACCAATACAAGGGTCTGTACTATCCGCACATCATGAAGCAAAACAAACTGACACTGGATATCGGCTTGTTCGCAGCACTGTTGATCCTGCTGATCGCCTGTTTCAATTATATTAACCTCAATTTCTCGCGCCTGCTACAACAGGTACGGATGATACACATCCAGCAATTGATGGGTGCCTCCCGAGTGGATATCAACAGGCAATTGTTTCTTGATATCTTCTTCACCGTACTGGTAGCCTTCCTGCTCTCACTGCTGATCATGCGCGACCTGATCCCGGTGTTTAACTCGATACTGTCCGGACACATGACAGCTTCCTTTATTTTCAGCAGCCAGGTACTTCCGGTATTGATCGGACTGATACTGATCCTTTCTATCCTGCCGGCCATCTATGTGAGTCGTAAGATGGCTGTTCTTTCCCGGCAGCACTATATGAACCTGATCGGCGGAAAAAAGAAACAGGGTATCATCACCACCCTGTCCATCATTCAATTCACGATATCCATCGCTTTGATCGTTGCCACCCTGACAGTCAACAGTCAGATCGGTTTGATCCGTCAGGGAGGGGAAGGCTATCGCGGACTGATCGAGATCGAAGATCTAAGAGGAGATAATAAGCAGGAAAAACCATTCATCGAAGAACTGCGCTCTCATCCTGAATTAGGGGAGATAAACATCGCCGCAATGCCTTTGTTTAACTACGCCGTCCGACAGATAGTCATCACTAATCCCGATGGCAGCGAACACTATCTAACGCTGGTGCAACTCTACTGGGATGCTTACTTCCTCTCTACTTTCCATATCGCACTACAACAAGGCTTGCCGCCTGAAGAAGCGCTGGATCGTTTTGCCCGCCCGGTTTATATCAACCAACGTTTTGCCGATGTGTTCGTCAGTAAAGAGGAAAATCCGATTGGGAAGCCGGTAAAAAGTTTTGATGTAGAGTATGATTCCAATAATAAGGAAGATGGTTCCAAAGAAAATCCAATCACCACCATTGCGGGAGTCGTGGATAACTTCTTTATCGGTTCGCTCGAACAAGAGGTCTCCCCCACGATTATCCATGTGAATTATGATACAGACAAGTACGATGTGGCTTATTTCCGTTTAGATGCCAACCATCCGGAACGGTTAGCCCTTGTCAAACAACTCTGGGAAAAGCACCATCCCGGCCAGCTATTCACCTACAAGAATGTCTATGATGGCTTCATTGACATGAACAAGAAAGCCTTCGGGCTGGCTGATCTGTTATTGATGTACTCGCTGATCAGCATTTTCCTCACCTGCTTCGGCCTGTTCGGGATGACACTTTATGTCACCCGCCAGCGCACCAAGGAGATCGGTATCCGGAAGGTAAACGGCAGCACTACCGGACAAATCATGTGGATGTTCATCCGTCGATTTATCTACTGGATAGGAATTGCCTTTGTGATCGCAGTACCCATCACCTGGTACCTGATGAACCGCTGGCTCGAATCGTTCGTCTATCGGGAGAAGATAACAGTCGGTGTTTGCCTGCTTGCCGGGGCGACCGTAACCCTCATTACCCTGCTCACCGTCAGTTGGCACAGTTACAAGGCGGCATCGGCCAATCCGGTGAAGGCGTTACGGAGTGAATAGTATGAACTGGTCACAAATTGTGGTCACATATCTGGAGCTATGTTTGATGTTCTCAGGCAACCGGTCGCAAAATGCGACCAGTTCAACCCATTCGTTTTTAGACAATTGAAACATAAAATCATCGGGAAACCTATCTATGTTACGTCTCACTTGCTCTTTCAAACGCTTTGTTAATGCACCGTACATAACGGCCATTATGCGTAGCTACGCATAACCGTAAAATCGAAGTCAAGCATCACCCGTTGGCCTCTTATTTCATAAATCTTACTTTGTATCAGTTGTATTTCCATCTCCTTCAATAGATTAAGCTTCGGATAATATTCGGCACAAAAATAAGAAAAACCGACAAAAGAGGTCGGGTTAATTGTCTAATTATTGGACAATTTTATTCAGTCCCGCATAATTTAAAGGTACTTTCTTGTCCATACAAATCAGACTTCATAGCTTTGAGAAAATCAAGTCTGAAAGAATGGGTACTATCTCCTTCAAAATGATTTTCCGGAACTGGCGGCGTAACAAGACATTCGCCCTCATCTCCATCCTCAGCCTGGCAATCGGTATTGCCTGTATCAACCTGTTGGCGGCTTTTGTGATCCATGAATACAATGTGGAAGCCGGGAATCCGAACCGCGACCGGATACACATGCTTTGGTATCCGTCATCATGGGATCGCTCCCTCAAGTTGACAGCCTCCCCAGACCAACTTGCACAGATCGGTTTACAAGTGCCCGAAATAGAACACTATACGCAAGTAGACAAAAGTCCCGTATCCTATTGCCAAGTAGGCGAACATGCATTCAAAGACTTTCAGATGCTGGAAACCGACAATGCCTTTGTCCGAATATTTCCGCAGGAAGTAGTGATAGGGGATGTGGATGAAGTGCTGCGGTCGCCCGACCAGATCGCCATTACGGAATCATTTGCCCGGCGGCTGTTCGGTAAGACCGATCCGATAAACCAGCCGATCAAAGTGTTCTTTCAGAATGTCAGGGGACCGGAATATAAAACAGGGTTACTCACCTACACAGTGGGCGCCGTACTGAAAGACCGTCCACAGGCAGCGCTTCCATTCGATCTGTTAATCATGTCCGATAGAAAACACCTGTCGCCAATTACCTTGGTTACGACCGCCAAAGGCGCCTATCCGAGCGTAGTGAAACAAAAAATGAACGACTTACGACTGAAAGACCACAGGGATGCTATCTCTTTCCAACTGACCGGTATCATTTCCGCCTGCTTCGAAACAGACAGGGTAAGCACACGGTACCTGTCAGTCAGGCAAACCGGGCTGTTACAGATCGCCCTATTGTCGGCGCTGTTTATGTTGATCACCGCCTGTATCAACTATGTCAACCTTAACTTCTCACGTATCGTACAACAACTGCATTCCATCCAGGTGCAACGGCTGATGGGAGCCGGTAATGACGGTATCACCCGACAACTGTTTGCCGACACGTTTACCACAGTGCTAATCGCTTTTTTACTTTCTCTGCTGATACAACGCGACCTATTACCGGTGTTCAACAATATTCTGTCGGTCAATATGCAGGGTTCGTTTCTCTACAGCAACCAAGTAATGCCTGCCACGCTGGGAGTCACGTTGCTGTTAGCAGTCATACCAGCAGCCTATATCAGCCGCATGCTCAGCCGCCTGTCGTTGAGCGAATACAAACAGTTCTACACCGGCAAAGGCAAGCAGCGGATCATTATGACACTGGCGGTTGTCCAGTTTGTGATCGCTATCGGGTTGGTTACCGCCACCTTGTCGGTTCGCCAACAGATCACCATGCTGAAAGATAAGATTGCCGACTACACCTATGTGTATAGCTTAGGTAACGGCGACGCCACCACCCCCATGCAGCCGTTCAAGGAACGGATACATAACCTACCGGGTATAGAAGCCATGTCGGTGGGCAACAGTTCAGCCACATCACCCATGATGCTGCTACTTACCGGAGACGGCATACCTCGCAGAATCACCTTGATACAGGGAGACGAAGGACTAATTGAGACGATGAATCTCCGTCAGATAGCTGGAAGCCCATGGGAAGAAGCGATCAAAGAATATCCGAGCGTGGCCTTCGTGCAGGAAACATACGCTAAGTACGTCTTCCCCTCCGACAAACCTTATCCCATCGGCCATTTCTTGCGGGAATACGACATACGGATGTCTGTCTTTTACGACAGCCCGGTCATACAGGTAGATTCGACACTGAGACTAGGCGGCGTAGTAGAAGATTTCTTCAATACCCCCCTCAGTTCACCGATGCAAGATGGTATCCTGCTCTACCAGCGCGACGGCAACTCCCTCCTGCAGGTACGCCTCCGCCCGGAGGATGCGACCGTTACCCTCAACCAAATACGTAACGAATGGGATACGCTCTATCCGGGAAGGCATCTTGAGGTAGCCTCCGTACATGCCAAGATACTTGAAAGTAACCGGGCAACCACCCGCATGTCCGACCTGTTGATGATGTATTCGGTGATCAGCATCTTCCTCACCTGCTTCGGACTGTTCGGCATGACGCTATACGTCACCGAACAACGTACCAAAGAGATCGGTATCCGGAAGGTAAACGGCAGTACCACCCTACAGATCATGTGGATGTTTATCCGCCAATTCCTTGTTTGGATCGGGATTGCCTTCCTTATCACGACTCCACTTACCTGGTACCTGATGAGCCGCTGGCTGGAAACATTCGCCTACCGGGTGGATATGACATTCGGCATCTGCCTTCTGGGCGGGTTCATTGTGATCGGTGTCACCCTGCTCACCGTCAGTTGGCATAGTTACCGGGCAGCAGCTGGTAATCCGGTGAAGGCATTGCGGAGTGAATAAACGGAAAGGGCGTTAACGTTAGGGTCGCTTTAGAAAACAACAAAACAACGATATGGTCATGGGCACTATCTCATTTAAAATGATCTTCCGGAGTTGGTGGCGCAATAAGACATTTGCCCTCATCTCCATCCTCAGTCTGGGGGTAGGCATTGCCTGTATCAACCTGTTAGCGGCTTTCGTTATCCACGAGTACAATATAGAGGGAGATAATCCGAATAAAGACAGGATAGCTGTGCTCAAACTATTTATACCAGGGGATGGAATGAGTACGGTAGATTACACACGTCCGGATATGACGGATCAACTGCTCGATCACGTGTCCGAACTGGAAAAAGCATGCAGAGTCATTTATTGTGGCAATGCCTCCTATTGCAAAGTCGGAGAAAATCTGTTCACAGATTTCAGGGTAATAGAATCAGACAGCTCTTTTCTGCAATTCTTTCCTCAAAAGCAACTACAGGGAAGCCTTGAGGATGCCCTGGTTGGTCCGGATCGAATCATCCTGGCAGAATCTTTTGCCAAACGTTTATTCGGGAGGAGTGAGGCGATCGGACAGACCGTACAGATACAATTCGGACCCACTTTCTTCACCTTCGGGGATAAAGAAGGATTATCTGTTCCATTTACCGTTTCTGCTGTTGTAAAAGACAACGAGCAGGCTGCATTCGCTTTTGATGCGCTGTTTTTAGATAAACCAACGACAGGCACAAATTTCTTCCTGCTGAAAAATAACACCACGATCCCAGACCTGCAGGCTAAAGTAGCAGCATTAAAGTATAGGGATATGGTTACATACGAGCTGCTCAGTATCCAGGAAGCCTGTTTCAGTTCATTTTCGACCCCATCCTATTTAAAGAAGCCAAACATGGATTTACTATGGATTGCGCTCTTTTCAGCCATCCTGATATTGGCCATTGCCTGTTTCAATTACATCAACCTGAGTTTTTCCCGTGTTTTCAAGCAATTATACTCCATACATGTACAAAAACTGATGGGAGCTGGAACCAGGCAGTTAAGCATGCAACTGTTTGCCGATACATGCATGACTGTCGGGCTTGGGTTCCTGATTGCCCAGTTGATTCAGCTCGACCTGCTGTCAGTCATGAATCGTATCATGTCGGTTCAGATGCCGGCCTCTTTCCTGTACAGCCACCAGATGCTGCCGGTCACATTCGGATTTATCCTTCTCCTGGCATGCATCCCGGCCTTGTATATGAGCCGGCAGTTACCCAAACTGTCGATTTCCATCTATAACAACTTCTACCGGGGGAAGGCAAAGCGGCGGATCATCACGTCACTGGCAGTCGTGCAGTTTGCCATTTCGTTTATCCTGATTATCGGAACCTTCTCCGTCAGGCAACAACTCTCCCTGTTATACGACAAAGTGGAAAACTACAAAGATGTGTATACCTTTTCAGTAGGAGATCTCGAGACAGGTATGCTTCCACTGAAAGAGCGCATCGCCCATATCCCCGGCATACAAGCGGTATCCGTAGGTAGTCCTATCTATGGTGATGTATGGCTCAGTGGTCCCGTAGAAGGGGTATATGAGCATTTTACGCTGGAGGAAGGGGACGAAGAACTAATGGACGTGATGAAACAGACCCTGCTACAGGGGGTAACCATGAAGGAAGCCCTCAAACTATATGCACAGCCGGTTTATCTGAACCGTACGTGGGTGCAAAGTTTGTTTCCGAATGGAGATTCTCCTGTCGGTCAGTTACTAAAGAAATGTGTGCCAAAGATGACAACAGAAATCCCCCCTGTCGGAGATGACCAGGTGATTGCCGGGGTGGTGGAAGATTATTTTGATCCTCAGAAAGTAAACAGCCTTGAGACACCTATCGAGAAGAGCATTATCGCTTACACCCGGGAGGGGACTGTCTTAAAGGTCCGCATCGACCCGCCCCATACTTCCGGGGTTATCAGACAAATCTATAACGAATGGGATAAACTGTATCCGGAAAAACACCTTGAACATGAGAGTGTATACGCGAAAGCAATGGATAAGAATAAGAAACTCTTTGAGTTGTCCGACCTGCTGCTGATGTATTCCATCATCAGTATCCTGCTTACCTGTTTCGGACTGTTCGGCATGTCTCTGTATGCCATTGAGCAACGGACCAAAGAGATCGGCATACGCAAAGTGAACGGTTCGTCCACCTTACAGATCATGCAACTACTCAACCGGCAGTTTATCAGCTGGATCGGAATCGCTTTCGGTATTGCCGTCCCCGTCATCTGGTGGATGATCCGGCGATGGATGGAAAGCTTTACATACCGGGCCGATTTCAGTATCTGGATCTATATCCTGTCGTTACTAACTGTCGTAGCTATCACCTTACTGACCGTCAGTTGGCACAGCTATCGGGCGGCCTCCGGTAATCCGGTGAAGGCATTACGAAGTGAATAGAGAATAATAACAATATATAGCATGAAAAGCGTATCCTTCAAAATGATCTTCCGGAACTGGCGACGTAATAAGACATTTGCTCTCATTTCCATTCTCAGCCTGGCGGTGGGTATTGCCTGTATCAACCTGCTGGCAGCTTTCGTGATCCACGAATATAATGTAGAGGCGGGAAATCCGAACCGTGAGCGGATTTACATGCTGGAGTATTCGACGCCGTCGAAACCGGAGGTCAAGAGATGGGCAAAGACCGATATGTTCGCACAGATCACTTCCCAAGTGCCTGAAATAGGATGCGCTACGCAGTTTGGCAGCGCCTTTGCCACCTATTGCCTGGTGGGCGAACATACGTTCACAGACTTCAAGGCACTGAAAGCCGATACTGGCTTTGCCCGCATATTTCCACAAGAAGTGATTGCCGGAAACCTGGACGAGGTGCTGCGGTCACCCGGTCAGATAGCCATCACGCAATCGTTCGCCCAACGAACGTTCAGCAAGGACAACCCGATGGGGCAACCCATACAAGTGTTCCATGATATGAGTTTTTGGGGTCCGAACTATAAAACGGGACTATATTCCTATACAGTCGGCGCTGTATTGAAAGACCATCCACAGGGAGCGGTTCCGTTTGATCTCCTGATCATGTCAGACGACATGCAAGTAGAGGCGATAATAGGGGCGATGATGCTGGTTATTCCCAGAGAAGGAGTCCTTCCCTCGGATATGCTACAAAAAATAAACAGCCTGCCGATAATAGATAATATCAATGGTAATGAGCCTGCTACGTTCGAACAGACGGCTATCATTACCGCTTGTTTTGATACAGAGAAAGGCCGCGGTATCTTTTCTAAAAGACAGACCGGATTATTGCAAATCGCCCTGATCTCCGCCTTGTTTATGCTGATCACAGCCTGTATCAACTATGTCAATCTCAACTTCTCACGTATTGTACAGCAACTGCACTCCATACAGGTGCAACGGCTGATGGGAGCCGGTAACGGCGGCATCACCCGCCAACTCTTTGCCGACACCTTTACAACGGTACTGATCGCCTTTCTGCTGTCGCTACTCATTCAGCGCGACCTGTTGCCGGTGTTCAACAACATCCTGTCGGTCAATATGGCCGGTTCCTTCCTCTACAGTAGCCAGGTGATGCCGGTCACACTGGGGATTACACTGTTGCTGGCCATCATACCGGCAACGTATATCAGCCGTACACTTACCCGGCTGTCGCTGAGCGAATACAAAGAGTTCTATACCGGAAAAGGCAAGCAACGGATCATCACCACGCTGGCCATTGCCCAATTCGTCATCGCCATTGGTTTGGTTACTGCCACGCTGTCAGTACGCCAACAAGTTTCCCTGCTGGAAGACAAGATCGCCAACTACACCGACATGTACTCGGTAGGTAACGGCAATATCGAAACACCCATGCAACCGTTTAAGGAACGGATACAGAACTTCCCGGGAATCGCCGCACTGTCGGCTGGTACCGCTTCATTCATCAACTATCAAGTCATATCCGCCGGAAGCCAGAAGCCGGGTGTAGAATATCGCACGTATCGTCTCATCAGTGGCGACGAAGGATTGATTGAGAGCCTCAACCTGCGTCAGATAGCCGGTATACCCTGGAAAGAAGCGATCAAGACATATCCTAATCCTGTTTTCGTGCAGGAGACATACGCTAAATCCACGTATTCGCCCAATGAGCCGTATCCCATCGGTCATTTCATGCGAGAGTATGATGAAGATTTTCCAAGAGGTGGTTTCAAAGGTATTACCGTGAAGTTCGATTCGACCATGGTACTGGCCGGTGTGGTGGAAGACTACTTCGACGCTACCCTCAGCTCACCGTTGGAGGATGGTTTCCTGTTCTACGAACGTACCGGCAACAACTACCTGCAGGTACGCCTCCACCCGGCTTCAGCCACGGCCACCCTCAACCAGATTCAGGATGAATGGGAGAAACTCTACCCGGGAAAGAACCTCGACATCGAATCCGTACATGCCAAGATACTCGAAAGGAACCGACAAACCACCCGCATGTCAGACCTGCTGATGATGTACTCGCTGATCAGCATCTTCCTCACCTGCTTCGGGCTGTTCGGCATGACGCTATACGTCACCGAACAACGCACCAAAGAAATCGGTATCCGGAAAGTAAACGGCAGTACCACCGGGCAGATCATGTGGATGTTTATCCGCCAGTTCATCGTCTGGATCGGGATCGCTTTCGGGATCGCCATCCCCGTCACCTGGTATCTGATGAGCGATTGGCTCAAGTCATTCGTCTATCGGAAGGATATGACATTCGGCATCTGCCTCCTGGGCGGGTTGATCGTGATCGGCATCACCCTGCTCACCGTCAGTTGGCACAGCTATCGGGCGGCCTCAGGCAATCCGGTGAAGGCGCTCAGGAGTGAGTAAAACAACCTGCAAGATTTGATTTGCAATATTCAAATTCAACAAAATTTGAAAGTAATGGGTGTTCGCCGCTACGATGAATACCCGGTCACGGGCATTGTGTTCGTAGCCGTGGGTGCTGGCGAAGCCGAGCCCACGGTCAATTAGAATAACAACAATTATCATGCGCCGCGTCAGCGGTGCCGGCCTACAAACCCGGCACCGCTGACGCGGCGCATAAAACACAATCCAATTACATGTCCGTGGGCTTGCACCCACGGCTACGAACACGATACCGCTGACGCGGTATTCACCGTCGCAAAATCTTCAAATACTGCCAAACCTGAATATCCGGCACGCTGTCCTTTGTGAATTGACTGCGCTCCCTTCTACACGAAGTTTTTTTTCGAATTTATCCGTCACGCTGTCACACGGAGGGCATTATCGTTCTGATTGAGAGCAGATTGAATGTGTGACAGA
>JAVBUR010000011.1:0-13113 GCA_031555145.1 Tannerellaceae bacterium
GTATGAACCCTTGGCTTTCTCCAACGCTTCGTTAGCGTCGATGCCTTTCTTTATCATATCCATGAATTTGCCCAGGTGGATAAATTCATAACCGATTACTTCGTCGTCGGCATCCAATGCCATACGGGTGCAATAGCCTTCGGCCATTTCGAGGTAACGCGGACCTTTGTCTAATGTACCGAACATGGTACCTACCTGGCTGCGGAGGCCTTTACCAAGGTCTTCCAGACCGGCGCCGATGGGCAGACCGTCTTCCGAGAAAGCCGACTGGGTACGTCCGTACACGATCTGCAGGAAGAGTTCGCGCATCGCCGTGTTGATAGCGTCGCAAACGAGGTCGGTGTTCAACGCTTCGAGCAGCGTCTTACCCGGCAGGATTTCCGAACACATAGCGGCAGAGTGCGTCATACCCGAGCAACCAACCGTTTCGATCAGCGCTTCCTGGATAATGCCTTCCTTCACGTTCAGCGTCAGCTTGCAGGTTCCCTGTTGCGGGGCACACCAACCGATACCGTGGGTCAAGCCCGAGATGTCGGAGATTTGTGTAGCTCTAACCCATTTTCCTTCTTCGGGTATCGGAGCGTTGGGATGATTGGCTCCCTTCTTTACAACACACATGTGTTGAACTTCATGTGAATAAATCATAATCGCTAATTTATTATATTAAAATGATAATATAGGCACAGTAGTATTTCTGTAAGCACGCGCAAAGATAGCCTATTTTATCTTTTCCGCATAAGGATTCGGTGGGAAAATACAGGCGATTTTTCAACACTGCTTTCATCAGGATGAACGGCTCAAAAAAAGACCATGATGATCCAAATCGATCATCATTATGTTTATTTTCGAACATAATGACGTTTGAAATGGAACATCATGGTCTTTTTTTTTCACGAAACCATGGTGTCAAAACTACTCGATCTTCTTGATCTGTTCCTCGGCTTGGCTGCGGAGGTTTGCAGCTTGTTTTTTGGCTTCGTCCACAAGCTTCTGGCCGGCTATTTTGGCGGCGGCTTTGGCGATGGGGTTCGAAGCTTTGTCTTCAAGGGCTTTCGCTTGCTTTTCGGCTTCAGAGACCACTTTATTGGCGGCATCATCGGCCTGCGAGCGGATATTTTCGATCTGCTTGGCTTTTTCAGCATTCAGATCAGTACGGGTGGTGTCGCCTTCGGCCTTATCCTTATTCAGGAACTGGTCGATGGCTGAGGCGGCGGCTCCGGAAGCAAGTCCGGCCATATCGACACCAATCTTCGGACTGGTAAACGTTCCACCGATCGTGATGGGTACATTGCTGATGAAGCTGTTGGTAAGTGACTTCGGAAGAGTGACTGTTCCTTTATAGGCAATACTCTGATCCAGGCCGGTCGAACCTTCGAGTTTCAACACACCACCATTTCCGGTATTGATGCTGAAGGGCTTGGTGTTGATCTTCCCGTCGTTGATCGTAAACGGCAGATTGAGGTCTTTGGTGGAGAACGACTTCAGTGCATCAGTCTTCAAGGCTGACGAGAGAGCGGTCAGCGCAGCCACATTCTGCACTTCCATATCGCTGGTCTGCAACAGCCCGTTACCGGTCAGGGCAGCCAGTGTTTGAAGGATGCTTTCACCCAGCGAGGTGTTGAAGTTGAGGTTCATCGAATACGTGCCCAACAGGTTCTCGAAGATGGGAGCAAACTTCTGGATCGATTCGACCGACTTGAAGGTTTCGGCAAACGATACCTTCGTGAGGTTGAGGTTGAAGCCTACCTTCGGTGTCTTTTCGTCGGAGGTATCATACGAACCGCTTACCTTACAGCTACCGCCCAGCGCATTGGCATTCACATCGTTGAGTGTCAGGATACCATTGCGTACGGTCATACCGCCCACGAGGTTGGTGACGTTGATCTTATCGTACACGATCTGCTTCATATTGGCATTCAGCGCAAAGTCGATGTTCTTGGGGATGATGATATCACCGGTCGAAGCAGTGGTATCAGCTTCTGCTGTATCGTCGCTCAGGAAGTCATTTGCATTGAGGTAGTTCGACGTGAGATTCAGTTGGCCTTTCAGCGTCTGATCCTTCAGGGCATAGCCAATAAAGTTTTCGAGACGGCCGGTGGCGTGCAGGTCGTTTTTGCCGATATTCACATCCAGACCGGTGAGGTTGGCGTACTGCGGGGTGAAGGTCAAGGCGGCGTTCTGTATCTGTACGTCGGGCATATCGGCCGATTTGTAAAGCATATCATTTACTTTCAGCGTACCGGAGGCCGAGACCTTATCATACTGTTCTTTTTCGACAGCCGACAGTGCTGCGGCAAGCGCCATATCTGCCACGATCTTACCATTCAGTTCCATGCCTTTTTCGAGCGGATACACGTCTTTGATCATACCGAGATCGATCGTGCCATTGGCATGCAAGCGGAGGTTGGGATCACTCATTGGCGTGGTCACAAGCATGTTTCCGTTGAACGGATTCCCGCCCAGCGTAAAGCTGAACTTGCTGATATCCACCACCGTATTATCCAGTGAGCCGCCTTTGCTGTTGGCGGCGAGGTTTACATTAATATTATCCACTGATTTGGGGAGTGAGGGATATTGAAACATGGCATTGTCAACCAGTATCTTAAAGTCGAAAGCCGGGTAATTGTCGCCCTGCATCAGGCCTTTCAGCCAACCGTCGAGCGACACGTTACCACTCGTCTTCACATCCTTAAAGTCAGCAGTGTACATGGCGGGCACCAACGACAATATTTCCTTGAATTGCGTATCGGGAGCATTCAGTTTGAGGTCGAAGTCCATACCATCCTCTCCCACCATGGCAAACGTTCCTTCAATAAAGGCTTTCAGGGCGTTGAGTTGGAGGTCACTCTTCGTAAAGGTAAACTTCATGGCTTCCATGTCGGCAGCCAGTTCGGCATTAACCTTTAGGTTTGCCTTATTCAGGTAGGGGATACCGTCCATCAGGTACGAGAGTTCATCGATCGTGCTGTTCGTCTTCAGGGTAGTCTGTGCGGCAGAGAAGTCACCCGAGAGGGTACCGTTCCACTTCGTAACGACGGCTTTCATCTTTCCTTGCAGATCGTCATAAACGATATTACAATCGGATACCGTGATCTTCTTCAGGCTCATATTGAAGGGAGAAGAGGCGGTAGTATCTTCTTCGGCAGTTGTTTCTTTCATGATATCCCAGTTGGGACGGCCATCTGCCAACACCTTGGCATAGACTGATACACGGTCGAGATTGACCTGTACGATCTCATAATGGTCGCCAAAGAGACTGAACAAGTCGATGGTCACACCGGCCGAACGAGCCTGCAACAAGGTATCATTGGCAAAATCGTCTTTCCCTACGATCATGGCGTCTTCGAGCGTCAGGGATGCATCGGGGAAATGAGAAAAAAGGCTCAGGCCGAAGTCTCCGATACTCACTTCGGCATTCAGTTGTTCATTGGCTACGCGGAGTACCGCTTCCTTGATCTTATCCTTGAACAGGAATGGTACAGCTATCATGATTACAATCAAAATACCGATGATAGCGGCAATAATGGTAAGGATTCTTTTTGTCATAACGTTACTATCTTATTAAAAACAAGAGAGGAAGCACACGTAGCGCTTCCCCTTCAAAATGTTATTTTACCAGTTCTGCCACCTTCGCATCCAGGGCTTCACCGTGGAGGTTCTTGGCGACAATGGTACCGTCTTTATCCACCAATACGGTATGAGGGATGCTGTTTACGCCATAGAGGGCGGCACCGGCATTTTCCCAATACTTCACATCAGACAGTTGCGGCCAGGTAATTCCCAGTTCCTTGATTCCTTTTTCCCAAGCGTCAACCGTACGATCAAGGGAAATACCTACAATCTGGAATTTTTTTCCCTTGTATTGTTTGTAAAGTTCTACCAGATGCGGCATGTCACGACGACACGGGGGACACCAGGAAGCCCAGAAGTCGATCAACACGACCTTGCCGTTCCCTACGTATTCCGACAGTTTGTGCATCTTGCCTTTCGTATCGGCCATTTCGAAATCGGTGAACTTCTTACCGATAGCGACCTTTTCCAATACAGCCAGGTGAGAGATGATCTTGTCGACACCCGGAACAGCTTTCAACGAGTCACCGGCAGCGGCTACCAGCGTACGGCGGGTGTCTTCGTCGAGGCTATAACGGAAGTCGCTCAGCAATTTACCAGACGTCTGCCAGTTCGGATGATCTTCAATAAATTTCTTTACGGCAGCAGAGATAGACGCATCTATCTTTTCATACTGCGCTTCTGCTTCCTTGGCCGCAGCTTTGTCTTCCGAATTCATGGCGTCGATAAACTTCTTCATATCGGCGCGAAGGCTACGCAAATCTGTTTGCAAGGCGTTCAAGGCATCATTCTCAGCGGTGCCCTTTACGACAGGTGTTTCGTCGAGCGTAACGGCAATCTTACCGTTTTGCAGGATAAAGGTTGCCATGAAAGCACCGTTATCACCAGCGGCAGTCCCTTTCGGCTCTACCACATCGTCGGCAAAACGAATGACATTCAGGGTCGGGGTAGTCTGCTCGCCTTCAAATTTGAACGCGCCATTCTCCACCAAAGCGCTGTCGACCACAGCGGCGTCTTTTCCATAACCATACAAATACACATACTTACCGTTCAGGTCGGCGTTTGAAACCGTTCCGGTAATCTGGTAACCTGGCTTTTCGGCACAGGCCGTAGCGAGTGCAGCCAAAACAAAAAGAGATACTAACTTTTTCATGCTGATTGTCATACTAAATTTTAAAATCGATATCGTTTAATAAACAGTTACTTATGTCACAAAGTTACGGCAATTTTCACATTACGTCATCGAAATACGGGAAAATATTATGATATTTGCATCGTTTTTCGCGTAACCTGTTACATCATATCATATCATAAAGCAATTGAACATGACAAAAAGTGCGTTACAAACCGCAAGAGCATCCTATCAACCGAAGGTGCCCGTTGCGTTGAAAGGTGCAGTAAAAGCCGTTGAAGGCGAGTACACACAATCCGTAGCCAACCAGGACGAGATCAAGAAACTCTTCCCTAATACCTACGGCATGCCTATTATTACATTTGAAAAGAGCAACACACCGCAGACACTGCCCGCAGTGAATGTAGGCGTAATCCTGTCGGGTGGACAGGCTCCGGGCGGACACAACGTGATCGCCGGTCTTTTCGACGGTATCAAGGCTATCAACAAAGATTCACGCCTCTATGGTTTTATCCTCGGCCCCGGCGGTCTGGTGGATCACAAATACAAAGAACTGACTGCCGACATCATCGACGAATACCGCAACACAGGTGGTTTCGACATGATCGGTTCAGGTCGTACCAAACTGGAAGAAACGGCCCAATTTGACAAAGGCCTCGAAATCCTGAAAAAACTCGACATCAAGGCTCTCGTTATCATCGGTGGCGACGATTCCAACACCAACGCTTGCGTATTGGCTGAGTATTACAAGGCTATCAACGCCGGCGTACAGGTAATCGGTTGCCCGAAAACCATCGACGGTGACCTGAAGAACGAAGTGATCGAAACTTCTTTCGGCTTCGACACCGCTTGCAAAGTATATTCGGAAGTAATCGGTAACATCCAACGCGACTGTAACTCCGCTCAGAAATACTATCACTTCATCAAGTTAATGGGACGTTCGGCCTCACATATCGGTCTCGAATGTGCGCTGCAGACACAGCCGAACATCTGTATCATCTCCGAAGAAGTGGAAGCTAAGAACATGTCGCTCGACGATATCGTGACCTATGTAGCCGACATCGTAGCCAAGCGGGCTGCCGACGGTAAAAACTTCGGTACCGTACTGATCCCCGAAGGATTGATCGAATTCGTACCCGCCATGAAACGCCTGATCGCCGAACTCAACGACTACCTGGCTAAGCACGACGACGAGTTCAAGATGATCCGCAAAAGCGAACAACGCGCCTATATCATCACCAAACTTACCAAAGATAATTCCGAGTTATACGCCAGCCTGCCCGAAGGCGTTGCCCGCCAGCTCACGCTGGATCGCGACCCCCACGGTAACGTACAGGTGTCGCTGATCGAAACGGAAAAGCTGCTCTCCGAAATGGTCGGCAAGAAACTCGACCAGTGGAAGAAGGAAGGCAAATATACCGGTAAGTTCTCCGCCCTGCACCACTTCTTTGGTTACGAAGGACGTTGCGCTGCTCCGTCGAACTATGATGCCGACTACTGCTACTCACTCGGCTACACGGCTTCCTGCCTGATCGCTGCCGGTGTAACAGGATATATGTCGTCTGTACGTAACACGACAGCTCCTGCCGACAAGTGGATCGCCGGTGGTATCCCCGTAACCATGATGATGAATATGGAACGTCGCCACGGTGAAATGAAACCCGTTATCCAGAAAGCCCTCGTGAAGCTGGACGCTGCCCCCTTCAAGAAATTTGCCGCTAACCGCGACGAATGGGCGCTGACCACGAGCTACGTCTATCCGGGCCCGATTCAGTACTTTGGCCCGACCGAAGTATGCGACGAACCGACTAAGACGTTGCAGCTCGAACAAGGTAAGTAATTCTTCATTACTATAAAACTACCGTGCGGATTACGTAATAGCATACGTGATCCGCACTTTTTTATAGTAGAGCCACCGGAATGAACAAATCATACCCCCAAAAGAAACATTCGTGACACAGAAACCCATAACTATTGCTTAGTTTTGCACAGGGTTATCCCAGCCCTCTCCTGTTATCTTAAATGAAATAGAATGAAAAAACTATTCGTATTCCTATGTATCATCTCCCTTGCTTCTTGCCGGATAGAGAACACCTCGAATGAATATGCCGATTACCCTATCGACGCAGTAACGCTGAATCAGGTACTACTCACCGACAGTTTTTGGCTGCCAAGGATACAGACCATACAAAACAAAGTCATCCGATATGCCTTCGACAAATGCGAAGCAGAAGGAAGGCTGGAGAACTTCATCACTGCCGGACACGTTATCCAGGGTGGCACGGGTACAGCCCGCGGTAAAATGCCTTTCGACGACACCGATGTCTACAAAACGCTGGAAGGAACGGCTTACTCGCTTATCAGTCGTCCCGATCCGGCTTTGGAAGCGTATGCCGATTCGGTGATTGCCATTATTGCCCAGGGACAGGAACCGGATGGGTATCTTACCACGTGGCGGACCATTGATCCGATGAAGCCTACGTCCGACTGGGTGGCACCGGGTCCACGATGGAGTCATCTGGACATCAGCCACGAATTGTACAACAGCGGACACCTGTTTGAAGCCGCCGCCGCTTATTACCGGTCAACAGGCAAACGCAACCTGCTGGATATCGCCCTAAAGAACGCGGATCTGCTCTTACAAGTCTTCGGTGATAATGGCATCAATGCCGTGCCCGGACACCAAATCGTGGAAACAGGCCTCATCCAACTCTTTCAAATCACCGGACGGGAGGATTACCTGCGTTTAGCACGTAAGTTTCTCGATTTGCGAGGCGACTCTACTCAACGAACGATATGGGGTGCCGAGAATATTCAGGATCATAAACCATTGCTTCAACAGGACGAGGCGGTGGGACACGCCGTACGTGCAGTGTATATGTATGCCGGAATGACCGACATAGCAGCCATCTATCGCGACGCCGCCTACCGTAAAGCCATCGATACATTGTGGGAGAATATGGTATACAAGAAGATGTACATCACAGGAGGTATCGGTGCCCGCCACCATGAAGAGTGCTTCGGCGCCAACTACGAACTACCCAACCTGACGGCATACAGTGAAACGTGCGCTTCGATAGGTAGCGTGTACTGGAATCACCGTCTGTTCCGTCTTACGGGTGATGCACAGTATTATGACATCATAGAGCGTACGATGTACAACGCCCTGATAGCAGGTATATCGTTGGAAGGTACGGCATTCTTCTATCCCAACCCACTGGAATCGGATGGGAAGTACGCTTTCA
Source organism: Tannerellaceae bacterium (assembly GCA_031555145.1). Lineage (GTDB taxonomy): Bacteria > Bacteroidota > Bacteroidia > Bacteroidales > Tannerellaceae > JAJDIA01. The sequence continues at coordinate 7,948 of JAVBUR010000011.1, forward strand.
ACAAAGGAGCCCGTACCCGCGAACCTTGGTTCGACTGCTCATGCTGCCCTACAAACCTGATGCGATTTATTCCCTTCGTGCCCAACCTGATTTACGCTACACAGGGAGAGGATGTGTATGTCAATCTTTTCCTATCCAACAAAGCTTCGATACCTGTACAGGATAAAGTTGTAACGATCGAGCAGGAAACGAATTATCCTTGGGATGGGAAAGTAAAGATAACCGTACAGCCTGGCGAGAAGCGTCGTTTCGCATTGAAGATCCGGATACCGGGGTGGGTCGAAAACAGACCTGTACCGGGGACATTATACCACTATGCCGATGAGCAGATTGAGACATACAAAGTGGCGCTCAACGGCAACGAAATCGAAGGAAAACCAGCCAACGGATATGTTGTGATCGACTGGGAATGGCCCGAAAATAGTGTGGTAGAGATAACCCTTCCCATGCAGGTACGCCACGTTGTTGCTCATGAACAGGTCGTCGATCTGAGAAACAAGACCGCCATTGAATACGGCCCCCTGGTTTACTGTGCCGAAGAGACTGACAATTCCGGATGCTTCGAAAAGATCAGTTTCTCACCACAGGATGATTTCACGATTGAGAAAGCACCCGGTTTCCTCGGCGGAGTCAATCTTATCCGAAAGAAAGAAAGTAATGATAGCTTTCTTTTTATTCCTTATTATGCATGGGCTAACCGGGGGATTGGGAAGATGAAGGTATGGTTTTAAATAAACTGCCGCGTCTTTCTTTTGATGCGCCCTCTTTTTTCGTACCTTTGACGGCGTAAACCAATAATATCCGTCCGTATGTTTTCAGGAATCGTAGAAGAATTTGCACAGGTGGTAGCCATCGAACAGGATAAGGGAAATATCCACCTGACCATGAAGTGTTCATTTGTCGACGAACTCAAGATCGACCAGAGTGTCTCGCATAACGGCGTCTGCCTGACGGTAGTCCGCCTGACGAATGAGACCTATACCGTAACGGCTATCCGCGAAACGTTAGACCGCTCTAACCTGGGCCTCCTCAAAGTGGGCGATAAGGTCAACCTCGAGCGCAGCATGATCATGAACGGTCGCCTCGACGGACACATCGTACAGGGACACGTGGATCAAACGGCTACTTGCACCAATGTAAGCGAAGCCGACGGCAGCTTTTACTTCACCTTCGAATATGCCTTCGACAAAGAAATGGCCCGCCAGGGATACATGACCGTCGAAAAAGGCTCCGTCTGCGTCAACGGCGTCAGCCTCACCGTCTGCAACTCCACACACAACACCTTTCAGGTCGCCATCATCCCCTATACGCTAGCGCACACCAACTTCTGTGACATCCAGAAAGACACAGTCGTCAACCTCGAATTCGACATCATCGGCAAGTATATCAGCAAAATGATGCAGTTCCAATAAGACTCCATCCCCTCAGGGTCATTAAGTTTCGGACAAATCCGGAAGTGCCGTCTAATAGTTCAGCCACCGTTTTAATTCGCTGACCTTTTCACGGCTGACGATAATACGGTTGCGAAAGGGAGGATGGGTATGAACGACCAGTTTTTGTTGGAACCAGGGTTCTATCCGCTGAATGGCATTGACGTTGACAATGGTCTGCCGGTTAGTACGAAAGAAGAGGTCGGGGTCAAGTTGCTCTTTCAGTTTATCCAGACACAGATCGATAATGTGTTCCCGGTTTTGTTTGGTAACAGCGAAGCTGATTTTGTTTTCGCTATAGAAATAGGCAATGTCTTCGACTTGCAAGGTAAAGAACTTATCGCCTCCGGATATTAGGAAGCGAGTACGGAAGACCTTGTCCGGGTTAGCAAACTGGGAGATTAATTCCCGCAACTGGTCATGTGGAAAAAGGGGCGTTTTGTCCGGCGGAGACAGGTTTTCGAACTTGGCAATTGCATCTTCGAGTCGCTCACGCTGGATGGGTTTAAGCAGGTAATCGATACTATTTACCGAAAAGGCTTTCAGCGCATATTCGTCATACGCTGTGGTAAATATGATCAGGGAAGAAGGACGAGCCTGCTCCAGGAATTCAAACGAATCCCCATCGGCCAGGTGGATATCCAGAAACAGGATATCCGGATGCGGATGACCGGCAAACCATTCTACCGACTCTTCCACATTACCAGGCAGGGTGATAACTTCCCAGCCAGGGCGGATCTCCTTCAGCATATGGCCAAGCAGACGGGCTGCCGGTAATTCATCTTCTATAATACCAACGATCATCTTATTCATGCAACAAGGGGACTTTAACGGTGAAACATTTCTGTTCGTTTTTCACTTCAATGGACCGGCCGCACAACAGCCGGTAGCGTTCCGATAGGTTCAACAGGCCTTTCCCGGAAGGCGGCACTGTTTTCTTACTACGGATAGTATTACTTACTGTCAACATCCGGTCGGTCGTATCGATGGATAGTTGTATAATCATCGGCTTGGCAAGGCTAATCACATTATGCTTGATCACATTCTCGACCAACAGTTGAAGAGTTAGCGGAGGCACACACATGTCGTACATATCGTTGTCGATCGTATGTTCCAACCGGATACAATCGCCCATACGTACCTGATGTAGGAAGAGGTACGATTCCAGGAACTCCATCTCCAAACGCAAAGACACTAATTGCTGGTCGCTATTCCGAAGAATATAGCGATAGACATCCGACAGGTGATGGGTAAATCGGGTCGCATTCTTCGGATTATATTCGATCTCCGAAACCAACGCCGTCAGGTTATTAAACAGAAAGTGGGGATTCAACTGGTTTTGCAATGCCTGGTATTTCGCCTTGGCGGCACTATCTTCCAATGCGGAAGCCTTCTTATATAAACCGGCTAATTGGCGATAAAAGCTATTCATGATGATTAACCCCACCATAATTAGCTGTACCACCCAAACAATCAACATCATACGCACGCCATCTATTTGTAGCAGAAAAGGATCCGGAAGACCGGCCATCCATTTCACACATACCAGCATAAGGTAATTCAACAACAGGAAAAGCGCACCGATCAACACAATATAAAGCGCTATATGCAGCCTGTTCCCGGGAAAAGGAAAAGCCTTTATCCCGACTTTCTCATTCACATAAAAAAGCAGATGCCCCAGGATATTAAACACAAGTACTGCAATAACAAATCCCCCGAGCGAAAGCAACGAGGGATCGTAATGATGAGGTATATCCGTATATCCCACCATAAAAAAATAAGAAAAACAACCCAATACTGAAAACAGCAAGGTATATGACAGCAACGTATATTTGTTTTTATACAGCAGTTCCACTAATGAGTTGTTTCCCACAAGAAAAACAGGTTAGTTAATACAATTGTTCAATCTGGGCGTCTATGTTAAAAGAGGCTGGCTTCTGGCGAGGCGGGAATGCTTTATAGGTCTGCAGGTATTTCGCAACGGTAGCCTGCGCCGGAACGATCATAAAGGCATGTTCAATCGCCCACTTATCGTAGAAAGCAGAATTGCCATAGGCGTTTTCAAACGGGTCGGAACGTAAGTCTAATATTTTGGGAGTGCGCAACTTAACAAACGGTTCGCTCCAAACAGCCTGCCCCGTGGCCCGCTGCACCTGATAGGTATATTTGAAATGCCCTTGACGAAAGGCGACCAATTCACCATCATCACTGAAGTAGAAGAATTCGTTACGAGGGCCTTTTTCCGTCTGTCCGGTCAGCAACGGCAACTGATTGTAGCCATCCATATAAATGTTGAAATTCTTTGTCCCTAACTGAACACCGTTACGGACGTTTTCACGCAAATTGGGATCGCCACCCGCAGCTGCCACCAGGGTGGGAACCCAGTCTTCAGCCGAGACTATTTCATTGATATTTTGCCCGCCTTTGATCTGTGCCGGCCAACGCAAGAAACAGGGGACACGGTAAGCTCCTTCCCAGTTGGTATTCTTTTCGCCCCGGAAAGGAGAAGCACCGGCATCGGGCCATTCACATTTCATGGCGCCATTGTCTGTTGTATAAATCACAATCGTATTTTCATCAATGCCGAGTTCTTCCAGTAAGGATAATAGTTCGCCTACATGACCGTCGTGCTCGGTCATACCATCAGCTTGGATACCCAAGCCGGTTCTTCCATCCACCCCGGGTTTCATATGGGTAAAAATGTGCATGCGGGTAGAATTGAACCAAGCAAAAAACGGCTTGTCGGCTTTCGTCTGACGGGTGATAAAGTCTTTGGTGGCGGCCAGGAATTCTTCATCAATCGTTTCCATCCTTTTTTTAGTCAGAGGACCTGTATCTTCCACCTTACCATCGGCCGTGGAGCGAATTACACCTCTAGGACCGAATTGTTTACGGAATTCAGAGTCTTTCGGGTAATCAGGGTTTTCGGGTTCTTCTTCCGCATTCAGGTGGTACAGATTCCCGAAGAACTCATCGAAGCCATGGTTGGTTGGCAGGAACTCATTCAGGTCTCCCAGGTGGTTCTTACCAAATTGGCCACACATATAACCCAGCGGTTTCAGAAACTCGGCCAGCGTAGGATCTTCTTTCTGCAATCCGATCTTAGCCCCCGGCATACCTACTTTCGACAAACCGGTACGAAGCGGACATTGACCAGTAATAAATGCCGAACGTCCGGCCGTACAACTCTGCTGCCCATAGTAGTCGGTAAACAGAATGCCTTCATTGGCAATCCGGTCGATGTTGGGCGTTTGAAACCCCATCATCCCCCGGTTCCAACAACTAAGATTCCAGAAACCGATATCGTCACCCATAATCACGAGGATGTTCGGTTCTTTCGAGGTTTTTGTTTGATTTTGCGCTTCGGTTTGTTGCGGAAAAATGGATCCACCAGCAAGGACAGCACCAACTAAGGCCACCTTACCGCATTGTTTAAGTTTTTCTTTTAAGCTCATTTCCATATCTATTTAAAACATCAATAGACGACAAAAATAGATAGGACTCCCCGCATGTGTCCGCTTTATGTTACCGAATCGACTATATTGGAAACTGAACCGGTAATCAGTTTATACTGCCCCATAAAACACTCTATTGAAACGAAAAATGTATCATAGGCAGCTATCTGATATATCAACATACATAAAAAACGAGGGGTGTGTTAAAAGTCCGAAGGTATGCTTGCGATTCCCCTCTTGAGAGGGGAATCGCAAGCATACCTTCGGACTTTTAACACACC
>JAVBUR010000091.1:0-13314 GCA_031555145.1 Tannerellaceae bacterium
CAGGTGATTGGTTGATGTTCTTGTGCCGCGTCAGCGGTACCGGTTTATTATATACGGCACCACTGACGTGGCGCGGTTTATATATGATATCCGTATTATTCCAGGGGCTTACACCCCTGGCTACGAACACGATACCCCTGACGGGGCATGCACTCTAAAGCTAGTCAAAAGATGTGTATAGAGAGTAGTTTATGTACCTGGGTTTTTATGCTTTAGCCGCCATACGGCGGTGAGTTGGCTGCACGGCAACGGACACCTGCCTGACCTCATGCTCTACGCTGCACGATACCAATAAAATCAGACGACAATAGAGACAGCAGTTACGCATGATAATCGATGAATAATTAGAGGGTTAAGTGCCGAACATTTCTTATAAATAGACGGTTTTATTTGTACCCAACAAACATAAAACGATATGTCGAATATATGTGAATTTAAAAAAGGAAACTGGTTGTTTCGGAAGAAACCCGGTGGAGAAAGTGGTTCTACTGATAGCAGTACCTACAAGGTTGATCAGATAAGTAGTATTAATGAAAATCTGATCGTCTTTTCTCTCGATGGTGCGGATATACGCATGGAAGTCGATGAAATACAGCCCATACCGCTGGATAAAGACATTCTCTCGGCATGTGGTTTCGAACTGGTGATGTCGAGAGAGGGAATTGTCGTTTATTCAAAAGAGGTTGACCGGGGAAAGATTTTCGTGAGCAACCTGTCCGGAAAAGGCTGGAAGTTATCTTCAGAACTGGATGGCCGAACGTATCTGGATGTGCCCTATGTCCATGTGCTGCAGAACAAATACCGAAGGATGGTCCAGAAAGAGTTGAAGGTTAACTTATCTAACCTGATACCTGTTTTGCCGCTATAGACTATGCCCTATACACAATCAGGCGGGTGTGTCAACCCCCCCAGGCGCAAGCACACCTTCGGACTTTTGACACACCCTCCTTTTTTTGGACCTATTCCTTTTTTTATCTTACCAAGGCATCGAAATGGATTTGAACAGGAGTGCGTAGTTTTTTTGGTTACTGCCGGTTGATTTGGTGGTAAAATGTGCCGGGCTGGTATCCTCCGTGATGGTGGTAGTGATATCGTACAGTGTGCCGTGGGCAAATCCGTTGATCGGAAGCTCTGCCGCGAGAGATAGATCGAACGCGGTACTTTCTTCTTCTTCAAACGAACCGGAGGCTTCTCCTGTTTCTAATACTTCGTTGACTAATGCCACAAACTCACCACCCGAGCCCCATCCGCTTGGTTTTCCATCCGTGCCAATCCAAAGGCCATGTGTCCGGACATAATACCGTATTCTTTTAATGTCTGTGCCCTGAACTAATTTGCAATTAATTTGTATGGATAGTGGCGATGTGGTGTTGTCTTTTTCATACGTATAGACGGTCGATTTCAATACTCCTACACCGTCCTCATCAAAAGTAATGTCTATATTGCTTAAGGGAGTCTGCTTTGAATTGAATTCGTCCAGGATCACATCACTTACTGTTAGCACGTTGAAAGTGGAAGCACCCTCTACCTGAAGATCCCAACGGATGGTTTTGAAAACCGAGTCAATGGGTAATCCTTTGAAACCTCCACCTGCTACCCCTATTTCAATGACCTTCGGATTACCTCCGCCTAGATTGACAGAATCCAATTCATTTGTATATGGGTTATGGAATGTATAGTATCCGCTGAGGTGATCTTTACAGTTGAAACCCGTATAAATGGTATCATTATGTGTGACTTCAAAAGGAGCGGTGGCCGTGTATTTATTTTTCGAGACCTCATCCTGGTTGAATAGGCTTAGTACCGTGTCGGCAGATGCGGGGAAACTGATCGTACCTGGCTGTTCGATCACCGGCAACTGGATTGTTATGGCAAAATCCAACCGGGCAGCCAACTGGATCATCGGGATCGTGATGTTGTTGTTTGATTCGTCTAATGTGACGGTTTTCTCACCCACCTTGACCAGATTGTCGGCGGCGAAGGTGGCGTTGGATACCTGGGTGGCGACTTCCTTGAATTGGGCATAGGTGGAGGTGCCGATGGTTTGCGGATAGCCGCCTTCACCGATGAATAAGTTACCTGATCCGTCTGTCAGGGGTACGGCCGGCAGGTTGGCCACGACGAGGATATGCGACCGGCCGGTAGTGGTTTTAATACCCGTTACTTCCCAGACGACATCCACCGGATCGCCAGTCACCGAATCGTCGAAGCCGGCCGGGCTAGTGGAGGTCGGCGTCGCCGTATGGAAGGCTTTCAGCGTGGTGGGCGTGTAGCCGTCCGTATCGTTGCCTTCCATCTCAAAGATGGCGACGACGCAATTGTTGACCTGTTGCTCTGCCAGCGTGGCATGGGCGTAGGTATTGCCATCATCCCCATCGTAGGTATCAGCCTTGGTGATGATGTTGGAGGCGGTGCTCAGTTGGAGGCTGAGCGTGGTGGGCAATCCGGCGATCGGATCGGGTTTCGTTTTATGATCCGGAACGAGTAGGTCTTCCGTTGTACAGGAAAAGGCAATCCCTGCAAGTATAGCTGTCAGAAATATATTTTTTGGTGTCATAATGGTGTCGTTTTACGTGTAAGTTATCGTGTGTTCTGTTTGCTTATTCTTCGGGTTGTTCCGGTTGCTGGGGCGTGGTGGTTTCTACGGGCGCCAGGTCGAACGAGAATGACTCGTATATCCAGTCGCGTGTGTAGCAGAGGAAGGAGCATTGTAGCAATTCGCCTTTCAGTTGGGCATTCAGTTGTACCTGGTAGATCTGGCCGGATTGGATGCTGCCATTGGTGAAGATGCCCTCTTCTGTCGGGCGGTTGATGATGAAAGCCGGGACGGCATATGTCCTGTCTCCGTATGTGAGTGTAAGCGCCATGGAGATGGGCTCTTGGGCGTCGTTGTTGGCGAATGTCTTGAATGTTTCCGTTATGGCTATGCTTCCTGATGTCCTATCCCATAGCTTTGTACCCAGCTGATTCTCTGTCGTTGTGTATGTAACCCCGTCATTAGCGATGGCGCTGTCGTCCATGGCGTTTAATTGCGTATAGGTCGATCGCTTCAGATTATTGATCGCAAGGCTTTGTATATACACGTCTGTGGTGAGCGTATTTGCATCAAAGGATACGCTTTTAAAGCCGATGAACTGGATTACTGCACCAATGTTTGTTACCGTGAGTTTGGGAATAACGGTAGGCGTAGCCGTGGCCTCGGCCAGTGTCTCGGTGATCACCAGGTCGAAAGGCTCAGATACCGGGCTGACTTTGACGAACTGGTTCAAATCATCCGTGTTCTGTACTGTCGCCCTCACTGCGGCCAGGTTTGCACAATCGGCAAATGCCTGCGTGGTGTTGGCAACCACCATCGCTCTCAGGCTCAGGCCGGTGATATCCTTCGCTATTTTGAGTTGGTACACGGGGGAACCGTTGCCCCAGGTAAGGGCGGCGTTTTCATTGACACCCAGGCCGTCCCATGCCATGTATACGGTCGGGTTGGTGTCGTCGTCGTTGTTGAAGAGGATCAGCGAAGCGGTAGAAAGGGTATTGTCGGGAAGTGCTTCCTCCTGCAGTTGGCTGTCGCCTCCGGCTTTCGTGGTAGCATTCAGCTCATTGACCTTTACCGACAGGGTGGCGTATTTGTCTCCGTCGCCGTTCCCGTTGTTATTGATGGGAATCAGTTCGTCTTCCATGGAACAGGATACCGCTGCCATCAGGATACCTGCCAAAAGGGTTGCTTTTTTCAGTGTCATATTAGTTTGCGTTTTTTGTTTTAAATCGATAATGACTCTGCCTGAGAGGCGTTACGTCTCAGCAGATCGTATGGTTGCGGAGCTGGCGTATGCTCCGAAGATCGTTTTGTCGTTAAGGCAAAAGTAGGGAGGATTTACGAGACGGCAGGTAGGCATAAATTTCAACTTGTGTAGGTACTTCTACCAAAATAAGGGCCGATGATATAAATGCCTTGACCTGGCGATAGATTTAACGGTGAAACAAAAAAACTCCTGCCCGGCAAACGGACAGGAGTCGTAAGAAAAGATAGAAAGTTTCCCTCAACTTTTCATGTAGTTCGTTTTATTCGACGTCGCGTACGCAACGGATGTTACAGGTAAAATCATACGCCCAGGCGATGCCGTTGTCATTGAAAGGCAGTTGCAGTTCGGTCGTATTATACAGATAACCATACCGGGAGGCTGGCGTAATGACGCCGTTTTCTTCACGCCGGGCGCTGCGGGTCCAGTTGTCGAAGTCCCACAGGGAGGAGAAGGTTTGCGTAAACAGCCGTTCGCCGCCGAGGTAGCCCAGGGTAGTGAAAAGGATGAGTTCGCGTTCGTTGGGCACGCGCCATCCGGTTTCACTGCCGGTATTGTATATATGGCAGGGGTTGTTCAACCCTTTTCCTTCGTGTACGTATTGTAGCAGTTTGACATATACACCGCCTTCGGGCAATACGTTGGCCTTGATGGATGTTTTCTTCACTTCCAGTTTAGACGGCAGGCGGTTCCAGGGGCTGTATTCGTTGTGCGACGGCAGGGTGGTGCCCGACGTGAGGGGATCGCGCAGGGACGATTCGGTGAGGTAGCCGCTGATGGCGTATGTTTTACTGTCTGCACCATCGCTGACATGGGCTACTTCCACTTTGCTGCCGCTACCGATATTGCGGGCGCAGCGGAGGTGGTTGCGTGCGTGCCGGCCGGAGTCATTCATCCGCACGCCGAAGGCTTCGTCGGCAAAGAAGCGGTGGCCGCCCGACGAGAGCATGGTGAACATCTCACGTACGAAGTTCGGATCCGTATTGGCGTTGTTACGCAAGCGGAAGTCGGCAGGATAGAGGGTCGCCTCTTCGGGTACGGCATTGGTGCCGATCCAGAAGTGCTGGTATTGGTCGATGGCAGGCAGGTACCACTTGATCTCATCGTCCGTAATCCTACCGTCACCGTTCTCGTCGCGGTTACGGCTCATGCAGGCGGCATAGGCAGCGGCGTAGTCCGTTCCGCCGGTTTCGGTCAGGCCGGTTTCCGCCACGCGGTTGGTCTCCAGTTCTTTCCAGCCTGTTTCCGAGCGGACAAAACCGGCTATTTCGGTTTTCATATTGTTCAATCCGTCCGATGTACTTGTGCCGAAGGTGTTGAAACGACTGTCGTCACGCTTATAGGCAATACCAGTGTTCAACGCTTTGTGATACAAAGAGGTCGATGCATTGAAGTAGATGGGTTCTTCGCTTTCGTTGATCCATTCCATACCCCACGACTGGCCGTCGCGGACCTGCCTGCTGGCCATGTCGAAGAAGGCTACGATGGGTTTCTGGCGGATGATATACCGTGCCGACGATACGGAACTGCTGCCACTGGCGTTTTTGGTACGCAGGGCGATCGCCATCGTACGTGTCTTAGCGCTTCCGGTGGTCGACTGATAGTTGATGAACTGTGCCAATGACAGACCGTCGTAGTAGTTCTCGCGGATATAGGCATAGACGGAAACGCCTGTTTCACTGTATTCGCCGGAGAGTTTGGCGGCCAGTTCGCGGATGGTCATGATGCCCTCGCTGCGAACCGGGTCGGTAAAGGTAAAGTCGGGGCCTAGCCCTTGTTTCCACAGCGCTTCCACCTGGGCTTTTTCCACGAAGTATACCCAGTCGATATCGGCGCCTGCCTGGTTGACATCCGTTTCCGTCCAACCGGTGGCGGCTGTTTTCACGGAGCATACCACCTGGCCGTCCTGGGTGAGGTCTTCACCGGGGTGGAAGGTGATCAGCCTTTTGGCGAAGTGGGCATCCACGTCGATGGGTTCGGCGTCGGTAAAGACTACATCGCCGTCGGCACGCGGGCTGTCGCTGTTCTCCATAAAGGCTTCGACGATGATGCTGTTCACACCTGTCACGCGTACATTATATGTATATTTATGGTTGCGGTAAACACTCAGGTCATCAGCGCCGCCGTATTGGTCGATATAGCCGAGGTGGATATAGTAGGTGACATGGGCTGTCGCTTCCTGCGCCTCTGTTTTGTGGGGAAAGAAAGGGTTCATCTCTTTGCCTTTATATGTCCCTTTCAGGACGATATAGGTCCCTGCATGGTCGGTGCCGCGCAGGGCTTCCCGTGTCTCTTCGTTCAGCGCTGTTCCTTTCGCCTGGCGGTTTTCAAGCATGAAGAACTGGAAGCTATTACCGTCGATCTTTCCGTCGAAACTATTGGCGTCGGGCGTAAACACCTGTGCCGTGCGTTGCGTGCCGGCATAGAGCGATACGGCGTTGGGCAGGTTGCAGACGCTGTAGGATTGGGGCTCGAAGGTGACTTCTTTCGACTGTCCGCCAACCGAAACGGTATAGGTGCCGGTTTGTATCCGGAAGGTAACGGAAGCGATGGTGCGGGTGAGCCATACCTTGGCATTGTCACCCAATAGCGAACCGTCGGCCCGGGCTACGGTACCGTCGATTTTGAAGGCGCAGACCTCGCTGTTGTCGGCGGTGACGGCATAGGTGTCGGTCACTACGGGCATGGCGGTGGCATAGCGTCCGCTCATCAGCAGTTCGGTGGGCGACCAGTCGGTACGGTTGGCCACCATCGTGGCGCCTTCCGCCAACCAGTCGGTGAGGGAGTGTGTGCCGTTCGCCCAGTAGGCGTCTATCTCCTGCTTGAGACTTTTGCCCGAAGCCGGCGAGTTGAAGTTACTTGCCTGTACGTTGGCCAGGGCCAGTACGATCTTTTTCCCGGAAGTGGCCTGCAGTTGTACCTTGCGGGTGGCGGGATTGAGGGTGCCGTCGGCCACCGAGAAGTAATAGTTGCCTTCGTGGCGGCCGTATTCGTTGAAGAGCAGGACATAGAGGTCGCTTACGGTATCATCGCCGTCGGCCTTGGTGAGGGTGACGGGCATCCCTGCCCCCCAGGGCAGGCTGACGGTGACGGGCATCCCGTCGATCATCTCTCCTCCATCGGGCGTTGTCGTGTCTTCGGTCGTACAGGACGACAGGGACAGGGCTGCCCACAGGCAGGCGGCTATCGTAAGGGTATAGGCGGATATACGTTTCATAGAGCGCATGTTATTTGTCGGTTAGTTGAAATCGGGGATTGTTTTGATCACGGACGTCCAGTCGGCTACCTGGTAGCGCAACTCGAAGTCGGTGGTGACGGAGTTCAGGGTCGTACCCACTGCGTAGCGGTTGCCGTGGATCAGGCCGTCGGTATTACAGCCTGCCATCGACTTGCTGGGGTTGATGATTACCGTATAGTTTTTGGGGAGCACTTCGTAGCCAAGGTCTTTGTTGAACACGTCTTTCGGCACGGCATTGGGGTCGATGGCCTGTTCCTGGTCGATCTTCACCAGGATGAAGCGGGTGATGCCTTTCTTGTCTTCTCCCCATCCGCTGGAGGGTTTTCCCCAATCAGACTTCGCATTGCCGGGCGCATCGGTAAAGATCCAGACCCCATGTGCCGCTACGGCAACAAAACGCTCGCGCTTTTCCGTCTTGCCCTTGATCAGTTCGGCGTCGAAGCTGAGGGTGACGGCTTCGTCGATATTCCCGAGACCGTATAAGGGTTTCTCATAGGTATAGAAACGCAGCGTGAAGGTGTTGGTAATGGTGTCTTTCGGAGACGGGAATTCGTAGGAAGCCCGCGATGATGGGGGGGTGACGGCCTGTGTGTTGGCATAGATCGTCGGGTTGTCCAGCATCAGGTCTGATTTGGTTTCAATATTATTGATAAGGATCTTTTTGATGTGGAGTCCCCAGCGGTCGGAGGTGGTGACTTTGTCGAACGGGACATTGGTCGCATGGGCGATCTTTCCGTCTGTGGCGGTTTCTTTCACACCTGCTTTATACGGGTTTTCATACTTGGTGCCATTGGGAACGCCAGGGCATGTCTTAATGGAGGAATGGTTATCGGCACAGAAAGTCATAACGGTGCCGTCTTTCAACGTACGTGTCACGATTGCACTCTGGATCTGGTCAGTGCCTTTGCCCAATCCGTCGAAGATCGCGTCGATTTCGGACGAATGGTCGATGAAACTGACTGTATTCGTAGGCGGCAGTCCCATGGTGATGGTGAAGTCGACACGGGCGGCGAGCTGCGTCATGGGGACGAGGATGGTTTTATTGGTCGTCGTCAGCAAGTCGTCGAAATAACCTACTTTGACCAATGTCGCAGGGTTGAACGTGGCGGGAAACTCAGTCTCCTCCACCTTCGCTATGAAATCGGCATAGAATTTACACTTGCTGAAATCGAGTTTCGAGTTGGCGATGACCAGTACGCGCACGTTGCCCGTTTTGGCCGGGATATTGTTGACCTGGTAGGCTTTGACGTCGGATTCGTCGCCGTTGCCCACTGACGGGTCGATATCTGCCTCATCCAGGGTGATGTCCGTCAGTTCTTCGCCGTAGGTAACAGGCTTGTTGTAGACCAGCTTGCCTGGTTGGCCGGGAGCGTCCAACTGGAAAATGGCGATTTGAGCCTGGCTAACCTCCAACTCTTCCCTGGTCGCGTGCGTATAGGGATCGTAAGCATCCCCCACAGCCTTGGTGGTGGGAGCCGTCAGGGTGAAGGCGAGACTGAGCGTCGTACTTCTGCCCGGTGCATCCGGCCCGTTAAACAGGTCTTCGGCAACGCAGGACGATAGCAGCAGGGCTGCAACCAATGGGGTAAGCAATGAGTTAGATTTCATAAGTGGTCAGTTGAAAATGTGTGAAATACGAGTGTTGAGCGTATTTGTATGTCTAAAAGGGTTATTGTTTGTTTTTCTATTGATGCCTAAACAAATAGGTCGTGATTTTGTTCAAACAACCTATCGTTTTTTTAGCAGCCATCCGATGGCGAGGACGGCGGCGAGGAGGAAGAGCCAACAGCTGGGGAAGCCGGGGCGGATCTCCGTGTGGCTGGCCTGTTGGGAAGCGGCGACGGAAGTTGTCTGCCGGTCAGCCGTCTGCCGGCGCTCAAGGATGAGGCTATCCTCCAACCGGGTGTGTGTGTCGTCGAGGATCTGTGCCCGGCGGACACGCCGGACGTGTTGCCGCCGGAGGCTGTCGGGCGGCGAGAAGGTGACCTCTTCCCACACGATATGCCGCCCGGCAGTGTGCTCCAACCGCCTGCCGGCACACAGGCTGTCGATGCGGCTGGTGGAGAGCGAGTCGGCCACCGCCACAACGGACGCCTGCCTGCCTTCGCGCTTCACCCCGCACGACAGCAACAACAATACAATACAACAAAAACAACAATAGGTACGCATATAATATAGGTATTTATATGTAACAGGATAATAGGTTTGCCTCTTCAAATGCCCCGTCAGGGGTATCGTGTTCGTAGCCAGGGGTGTAAGCCCCTGGAATAGTGCGAATATCATATATATAAACCGCGCCACGTCAGTGGTGCCGTATATAATAGACCGGTACCGCTGACGCGGCACAAGAACACCAACTAATCGACTGTCCAGGGGCTTACACCCCTGGCTACGAACACGATACCCCTGACGGGGCATTTTCACTGTCACGACCTCAAGTTATCCCCATACCCGCCTCAAAAGATGTGTATAACGAGTAGTTTATGATAGGAGAAGTTAAGAAAAGGGTGTAAAAATTAGTCATTGGTTGTGAAAAACAGTCAATATGACTTTTCAGGCTGTTTGTTTGCATTTTTTGTTCTACATTTGACCGTACAGAACAACTGAGTTTTACCTTTTAAAAATGTGAGTGTATGAGAAAAGACATTATTGTGTGCGGATTGTTAGCCTGCGCGTTAAGCGTATCTGCACAATGGAAGCCTGTGGGAGAGAAGATTAAGACCCAATGGGCTGAACAGATTAACCCTAAAAATGTATTGCCCGAGTATCCGCGTCCGTTGATGGAACGTGCGGATTGGCTGAATCTGAACGGCGAGTGGGAGTATGCCATCAAAACCAAAGGTGGTGTAGAACCGACCACTTTCGACGGCAAGATTCTTGTTCCCTTTGCGGTTGAATCCTCTTTGTCGGGCGTACAAAAGATTGTAGGCCCGGAAAACGAGTTGTGGTATAAATCTACCTTCTCTGTCCCGGCTGCCTGGAAAGACAAGGATGTGGTATTGAACTTCGGTGCTGTGGACTGGTTGGCTGATGTGTTTGTGAATGACGTCCTGATCGGTTCGCACAAGGGCGGCTTCACACCGTTTGCGTTCAACATCACGCCGTACCTGAAAGGTAAGACCAACCAGAAACTGGTGGTGCGTGTATGGGACCCGAGCGAAAAAGGCTATCAGCCAAGAGGTAAACAGACCTCCAAACCGGAAGGCATCTGGTATACACCGGTGACCGGTATCTGGCAGACCGTATGGTTGGAACCGGTAGCTCCGATGCATGTAACATCTATCAAATCGATTCCTGACATCGACAATGGTACTCTGTCAGTAACCGTTGGTACATCTGCCTGCTGCAAGAGCGGCAGTGGCATTGTAGAAGTACAATTGTTGGATAAAGGCAAAGTACTGGCAACCGCTAAAGGTGTTCAGGGCAAAGAACTGCGTCTGGGCATCCAGAACCCGACATTGTGGGATACATCCAATCCGTATCTGTACGACGTGAAAGTATCGTTGATCCAGGATGGGAAGAAGGTAGACGAAGTAAAATCATACACCGCTTTCCGTAAGATATCTGCAAAGAAAGATGCCAACGGTATCATGCGTATGCAGTTGAACAACAAGAACCTCTTCCACTATGGCCCGCTGGATCAAGGATGGTGGCCTGATGGCTTATACACTGCTCCGACCGACGAAGCCTTGCTGTATGATATCGTAAAGACAAAAGCATGGGGATTCAATATGATCCGCAAGCATGTGAAGGTTGAGCCGGCTCGCTGGTATTATCATTGCGACAAAGAAGGTATCCTTGTTTGGCAGGATATGCCGAGTGGCGATATGGGTAACCAATGGGCTCCGCATACCTACAATGGCGGGACAGATAAAAAACGTACAGCCGAGTCTGTGGCCAACTACTACCAGGAATGGAAAGAGATCATGGATTTCTGTGTGTCCAACCCTTCTGTTGTTGTATGGGTACCGTTCAATGAAGCCTGGGGACAGTTTGACACCGAAAAGGTAACTGAGTGGACTGCAGCCTACGATCCTTCCCGCCTGGTGAACCCCGCCAGCGGAGGGAACCACCGTCCGACCGGTGATATCCTTGACTTGCATAACTATCCGGGTCCCAATATGTTCCTCTTTGACGCCTTGCGTGTGAATGTATTAGGCGAATATGGTGGTATCGGCCTTCCGTTGCAGGGACACCTGTGGCAGACCGACCGTAACTGGGGTTATATCCAGTTTAAGAACAGCGACGAAGTAACCGCCGAATACGTTAAATACGCCAACGAACTGAAAGGTATGGTCGACCGTGGTTTCTCTGCTGCTGTCTATACGCAGACCACAGACGTGGAAGGTGAAGTAAACGGCCTGATGACCTACGATCGTAAAGAGATCAAAATCAACGAAGCCGCTGTCCGCAAAGTCAACCAGGACGTTATTAATCAACTTAAGTAATCGTTCTTGGTGGTTGGTTAACGATTAATCTATATTTTTGCACAATCAAGCCGGGTACTGCTTTAGTATCCGGCTTTTTTTCACAAACACATGTAATATACTATGTTGGAAAAATTGTTCAAACTGCAAGCACATCAGACCACGGTTCGGAAAGAGTTGATAGCCGGGTTGATCACATTCCTAACTATGTCTTACGTTCTGGTCGTTATTCCCAATATGATGGGGGAGACCGGTATGGACAAAGCCGCCCTGTTTACAGCTACGGCGCTGGCTTGTATTGTCGGTACCTTATTGTTGGCCTTCCTGGCTAATATTCCCGTTGCACAGGCACCCGGGTTGGGGTTGAATAGTTTTTTCGTTGTGACCATTGTGCAGACAATGGGCTATTCCTGGCAGTTTGCGTTGACAGCGGTCTTTTTGGGAGGTCTGATATTTATCCTGCTGACACTGTTTAATGTCCGGGAAATCATAGTGGACAGTATCCCTCCTGTGCTGAAAAATGCAATCCCTGTTGGTATTGGTTTATACATTACATTTATCGGATTGCAACTGTCCGGGATTATTACGACCAATGCTTATACCATGATCGGCTTGGGCGACCTGGGCAGCAAGGGCGTATGGGTGGCATTGTTGGGCTTGTTTCTTATCTGTGCATTGATGGCCAAGAAAGTACCTGGTGCGATGTTGATTGGTATGCTCGTTGCGACTGGTGCGGCGGTACTCCTGGGTGTTACATCGTTGCCCCAAGGTGACGTAATCGCGATTCCACCGAGCATAGCTCCTGTCTTTGCCCAATTTGAGTGGGATCATATACTGAGTATGGATATGTTTATTGTTGTCTTTACGTTGGTGATGGTCAACCTGTTCGACTCGTTGGGTACGTTGATTGGCGTGGCAATGAAAGCCGGGTTGATGGATAAGGACGGCAACTTTCCTCAAATCCGCAAGGCATTGTTGTCGGATGCCATTGGAGCGACTATCGGTTCTGTGCTGGGAGTCAGTACCATGACGGTATATGTGGAAAGTACTTCGGGTGTCGCTGCCGGTGGACGAACCGGATTAACCTCGGTGGGTACGGCCATTTTATTCTTTATCGCCCTGTTCTTTTCTCCTTTATTCCTTATTGTCCCGGCCCAGGCTACAGCGCCGGCCTTGATTATTGTAGGACTGCTGATGCTTACCTCCATCGTGAATATCAACTTCGACGATTGGACGGAATCCTTGCCTGCCTATCTCACCATCATCATGATGCCCTTTGCCTTTAGCATCTCCCAGGGAATCGTATTCGGTATCCTTGGTTACATCCTGATGAAACTGTTAACCGGAAGAGTCAAGGATGTCTCCCTTCCTCTCTACATCATCGGCGCCCTCTTCCTCTTCAAGATGATCCTCGAAGTGTAAGATATCCACAGCTTCTTCTTCAGATCCAACCATATTTGAATATTTTTCTGAGGTATCAGAAGGTATCTCGGCTCCCCGCCTTCAAAGCTACTCTCTATACACATCTTTTGACTAGCTTTAGAGTGCATGCCCCGTCAGGGGTATCGTGTTCGTAGCCAGGGGTGTAAGCCCCTGGAAAAATGTGAATATCATATAAACAGCGCCACGTCAGTGGTGCCGTATGCAACAGATCGGTACCGCTGACGCGGCACAAAAACACCAACCAATCGCCTGTCCAGGGGCTTGGCTTCGCCTGCACCCCTGGCTACGAACACGATACCCCTGATGGGGCATTCGCATGCGGCACCAAAAGATGTGTATAAAGAGTAGCTTCAAAGGCGGGGAGCCATATTACTCTTTGTTATACCATACTAAATACCATTGACACACG
>JAVBUR010000111.1:0-24487 GCA_031555145.1 Tannerellaceae bacterium
ATAAACCGGTACCGCTGACGCGGCACAAGAACATCAACCAATCACCTGTCCAGGGGCTTACACCCCTGGCTACGAACACGATACCCCTGACGGGGCATGCACTCTAAAGCTAGTCAAAAGATGTGTATAGAGAGTAGCTCAAGAGGAGAAACGTCGCTGCGCTCCTGAGAATGAGTTGGACGCTAAAACACACCAACAAAAAAACTTTCAAATACGGACAGATAGGAAACAAGCCAGCCATGAATCTGCAATAAGGAAAATTCATGGCTGGTAATATGAATGGAGGTAAATCCTGACGCAAGTGCTTACCGCAGGCGGTTCAAGGAACGTACCAACATTTCGTCGGCTCCGATATTGCGGATGGCGAGGTAGTCGAGGATGAGCATGATAATCGGGAAGGAAAGAGCCAATTTCACACTAATCGCATCCATGTGTCCTTGTCCTTTGAATGCCCATATATAGAAAAAGAAGAGGCAATAAAAACCAACCATCAGCAAAGCGTTGAAAATGCTGAAACGTATTTGGAGCATCCGGTGCTTATACAGGAAAATCGTGACAAAGGCTACCAGCGAAATAATAGCCGCCAGAGCAAACAGGCCCCAGGTAGCATACACCAGTTCTTGCGAGTCGCCAACCAAAGTAGTCAGCCCTGTGACGTCGAATGAATAGAAGTCGTCGCCCGACTGGATCACAGCCAACGGCAGGAAAAACATGGTCGCAGCCATAACAGCGACCATAAACAGATAGACGGTTTGTATTCGTTGAATCATGGTAGTAATGGTGATTATCAATTAACAAGGGACTGTTAAACACGCGATTAACAGTCCCCTGCCGATTGGGTAAAACAATAGGTTCTTAAAAATTATTCTTTTCCTTTGCCGGATTCTTGTGATACACTTTTCCTTCCAAGTATTCTTGAGTAGCGATCAGCGTTGCCTTCGGCAATTTTTCGTAATAACGAGAGATCTCGATCTGTTCGCGGTTCTCAAAAACTTCTTCCAGGTTATCGTTGTATGAAGCAAACTCCTGCAGTTTCTTTTCCAGGTCGTGCTTCATTTCCTGCGAGATCTGATTGGCGCGACGGCCTACCACCATGACTGTTTCGTAAACATTGCCGGTGTCTTCCGACATTTTCATCATGTCGCGGGTCACTGTGTTGGAAGGTGCATTTGATTTTCTGTAATCCATATGATGTTTCTATTAATAAATGACTGAAGGGATCAATACGAATCGGTGATCCGTGAGTTGGCGTAATCATAGTAACGCTTCACCTGTTTCAGGTACTTGCCTTCGGGATACTCGTTCATATAGTTATAATACTCATCCACCACATCGCGGTAGCGTCCTTGCAGCTTTTCTTCCACACTGACCTGTGCCAGTTCATATTTGGAACTGATCGTCAGATACATGAACTCTTCGCGATATTTGGAATAAGGATAATTTTTCAGGGCATTCTGAGCGGTAATCACGCACGAGAGGTAGTTGTTACCCATATACGTACCCAAGTTGTAATACAGACGGGTTGCCATCAATTCTTTCAGCGCCAGTTTTTCCTGCATTTCAAACAACAGATCCTGCGCCTGGGCAGCCCGTTCGCTCTGCGGATAATATTCCATATACAACTGTAACTGCTCGATAGCTTTGTAGGTCTGCGCCTGGTCAAGCTCCGGGATCGGAGAATCGAGATATAGGCCATAACCGGAATAATAACGCGACAGCTCCGTGTATTCGCCTTTCGGGTAGGAGTTGTAATAGGTTTCAAAATACTGTGATGCCGTTTGATAGTCCTTTTGCCCGTAATAACTTTGTGCTAACAGGTACAAAGATTCTTCGGCATACTGGGTCCCACGGAAAATGGGATACAGTTCTTCCAGGATCGTTGCCGACCGGGAAAACTTCTGCTGATTAAAGTATTTCTTTGCATAGGAATACTTCAACTCGTAATCGGTACTCTTCAATATCTTATTGTACTCCCCGCAGGAAGACAAGAAGACCACCATCATCATCAATACAACCGCTACTTTTTTCATTCAAAACACTTTTAGCCCGCAAAGTTAGTGCATACTTGGCAGAATATGAAACACTAAACGTTAATATTTACAACTTATACAGATCGCTTGCGGCTAAAAGTTTCAATTTATTGGCTTTTAATACCTCCACACACTTGTCGATATTGTCGGGACGGATGATAACATGCGCCGCATTGCCTTCCGAAAAGGCGTACATATATTCGACAAAGATGCCGGCAGCGGTGATAAGTTCCATGGCACGCGCCAATGATCCGGGTTCGTTGGGGGTGATCAGGCAAACCACATCGGTGACACTGACACCGTATAGTTTTTCACGAAGTACCTCAATGGCTTTCTCCGTATCCGAAACAATGAGACGAAGAATGCCGAAATCAGAATTCTCGGATACAGTGAAGGCGGTCATGTTGATGCCGGCGTCGCCCAATATCCTGGCCACTTCCGTAAAGCGCCCTTTCTTGTTTTCCAAAAAAATGGATAGCTGTTTGATTAACATAGTATGCTTCTTTTATTGTTTGTATAACTGGCGATTATCCTGTACATGCTTGGCTTTACCCTGGCTGCGTTCGATACTGCGCGGTTCCATGATCTTGATATCGGGATGGATACCGACTACGTTCTGGATCCGGGCCGCAATCTTTTTCTTCAGGGCAAGGATCTTGGTTATTTCATCCGAATAGTATTCCTGGCGGAGTTCCACCTGTACGAGGAAGGTATCGGTGTTATTCACACGGTCTACCACGATGAAATAATAAGGTTCGAATTCGGGTAGTTCGAGGATAACGGACTCTACCTGCGACGGGAAGACGTTGACACCACGGATGATCAACATATCGTCGCTGCGGCCAAGGATACGGTTCATGCGCACGGCGGTACGTCCGCATTCACATTTTTCGTAATTCAGCGAGGTGAGGTCGCGCGTACGGTAACGGATCATGGGCATTCCTTCACGGGTAAGGGTCGTGAATACCAGTTCACCCGTCTGGCCGGGCTCAACCGGTTGGAGGGTATTCGGATCGACGATCTCGGGGAAGAAATGGTCTTCCCACAGGTGGGTGCCGTTCTGGAACTGACACTCTCCTCCTACGCCCGGACCACAAATCTCGGTCAAGCCATAGATATCGTACGCTTTGATGCGCAGCTTTTCTTCCAACTCTTTCCGCATATTATCTGTCCAGGGCTCGGCTCCGAAGATACCGACACGCAGCTGGAATTCGTCCATCGGCATACCGGATTCGCGGATTGATTCGGCCAGATACAGGGCGTAGGAAGGCGTGCAAGCCAATGCTTTTGCACCGAAGTCGTGCATCAGTTGGAGTTGCTTATTAGTATTACCGCTACTCATTGGGATCACGGTTCCGCCGATATGCTCCATACCATAATGTACACCCAGGCCACCGGTAAAGAGGCCGTAGCCATAGGATACCTGCAACATGTCGTTCTTGGTCAGGCCGTAAGCCGTCAGACATCGGGCTACCACATCGGCCCAGATGGAAAGGTCTTTACGGGTGGAACCTACCACGATCGGTTGCCCGGTCGTACCCGACGAGGCATGGAGACGGACGATTTCCGACATGGGGACAGCCAGCAATCCAAAGGGATAATTGTCGCGCAGGTCTTGTTTTACTGTAAACGGCAACTTCGCGATGTCATCGATCGAATGGATATCATTCGGTGTCAAATCCATTTCCTGCATTTTCCGGCGGTAAAAGGGAGAATTTTGATAGGCATGTTCCACAATATTCTTCAACCGGTAACTCTGTAATTTCCGCATATCATCGCGGTTCATACACTCTTTCGTTTCATCCCAGATCATGGCAATACTATATACTTTTAGTTAGTAATTTAATGGTTTTACAAATCAAATGTTAACTACAGACTGCAAAGTAAGCGTTTTTTATCAAGAAACGCGCGAAAAAAACGGCAATAAATAAGTCTAATCCGATACTATCAAAATAAAAAATGAAGAAAAGCATAGGGTATCCGGTCCGTCAACGATCTTAAGAGTGTAGAAGCAAATAATCACTATAAAACAATACGACATGAAAACGTTCAGTAAACAAGCAGCAAGGTTTTTCCTGACAGCCCTGATGACCGTAAGCCTCGTTACCGTACAGGCACAGGAAGAAGTGGCAGATGAAGCGTACATCACCGTAAGTGGTGTGGTCAAGGACCAGCAGAACAAGAAGAAGTTGGAATATGTAAACGTATCGGTTTCCGGTTCGAACATCGGAACGATTACTAACAGCGACGGGATTTTTTCGATTAAGATCAAAAAGTCACTCGAAGCAAAACAGATCCAGGTTTCTCATATCGGATACCTAAATTCCATCATTCCCATCAATGGCCGCGACCTGAGCGACCTGACCATCTGGATGGCGCCTACTAATAATATATTGGAAGAACTGATCGTACGGGCACGCGATCCAAGATTTATCGTGGAAGAAGCCATCAACAAAATTGGTACTAACTATAGCCGGGAAAGCAGCCTGCTTACCGGTTTCTACCGGGAAACGGCACAGAAGGGCCGCCGTTACATCAACATCTCCGAAGCGGTGATCGATATTTACAAAACTCCCTATACCGATATGGATGTCAACCGTGACCGCGTACAGATATTCAAAGGACGTAAGTTATTGAGCCAACGGGCAAGCGACACGCTGGTGGTGAAACTACTGGGCGGACCAAACCTGTCGATCTATGTGGATATAGTGAAGAACCCGGATCTGTTACTCGACAAGGAATCGCTCAATTATTACTCTTTTAAGCTGGAAGAAAGCGTGATGTTGGACAATCGCCAGCACTACGTGGTCCGTTTCACTCCGCAAGCCATCCTTTCTTATGCGCTGTACGAAGGCAGGCTGTATATTGACAAGGAAAAACTGGCATTCAGCCGGGCCGAATTCAACCTGAGCATGGACGACCGCAACAAGGCCACACAGGCGATCCTGAAAAAGAAACCGTTCGGATTGGTCTTCCGTCCGCTGGAATTATCTTTCCTGGTGAATTATAAAGAACGCGACGGACTGACATACCTTAGTTATATACGTAACGAAGTACGTTTCCGTTGCGACTGGAAAAAGAAATTGTTTGCCACCAGCTATACCATCACATCCGAAATGGTAGTGACCGACGGTAAAGTCGCCGAAGAAAGTATCCCGTACAAGATGTCTTTCAAAGCCAGCCAGTCCTTGTCGGACAAGGTAGTTGACTTTATGGACGACAACTTCTGGGGAAGCTACAATATTATTGAGCCGACCGAATCATTGGAATCGGCAGTCAATAAACTTAAAAAACAACAAAACTGATTATACCGATAGATTTTTTGTAAATTTGGTGTTCACATCGTACGTTACGGTCATGCTAAACGACATATTTATAGTTAAACGGATCAGGGAAGGCGATATCAAAGCATTTGAGGCGACTTTCAAACTATACTATGCTCCACTTTGCATGTATGCCGGTAGTTTGACCGGACGTACGGATGTAGCCGAAGAGATTGTACAGGAATTATTCTATGTCTGCTGGAAAGAAAGGGAAAATCTGGAGGTATTCCACTCACTGAAAAGCTATCTGTATGCCGCTGTGCGCAACAGGGCTTTCCAATACATCGAACACCAGGATGTCAGGAACCGCTACCGCGAAGCAGTTGCATCGGGCGATGAAGCAGGAGAATCCTCTCCGCAGGAACACATGGAATATCAGGAATTACAATCGGTTATCAACCGCACCTTGCAACATCTGCCGGAGCGCCGGCAACGCATTTTCAGAATGCACCGGTTCGATGGCATGAAATACGCCGAGATCGCTACGTCGCTCTCCCTGTCGGTCAAGACTGTAGAAGCGGAAATGACCAAAGCGTTGCAGGCGCTGCGGAAAGAAATAGAAAATTATACTCATATCGCATGACTCAACTGAATATACATAGTAAAAAAACAGAACAGGCCTGGAGCACACTCTATGCCCGATTAGAAAAAGACGGGCTGCTGCCTGAAGGCAAGGCGGCTAAACCGGCCCGGTCGATCCGGACACAGGTGGCCGGCTGGGCAGCAGCAGTGGTTGTCATATGCCTGTCGGCTGCTTCCCTCTATTATTTGTCTACCGCCGACAAAGCAAATACGCCAACCCTTACGATAAGTAACAACGAAACGTCAACGACACTCGTCACTTCACTGGAAGACGGCTCCATGGTGTTTCTGGCCAATAATGCCAGTCTGGAATACCCGGAACACTTCGCTGCTGAAAAACGCGAAGTATTCCTGCAAGGGAACGCCTTTTTCGAAGTAAGCGGTAACCCGCAACACCCCTTCCTGATCGAAGCTGGGGATGTACAGATTGAAGTAATCGGTACTGCTTTTCGGGTAAAGAATACGCAAGGGAGCCCCTTTGAACTGTCCGTTCAGCACGGAAAGGTAAGGGTTACCGACAAAGCAAACGGGGAGATGAAATATGTCACTGCCGGTGAAACAGTACAACTGGCATCGTCCGGATTGAAAGTATTCGCTACAGGCGAGGCCGAACGTTTTGTCCGCTATCTGAACCGGGTGGAATTCAAGGATGTGGCCCTAGGTGATATCTTGCAGGTGATCAACCAGAAGCATCCCGGAACAACATTGCAAACCACGCCTTCACTGTCAGGGAGAAAACTGACCGTCACTTTTGAAGACGACCCACCGGAATCAATTGCCGCGACTATTTGTGCAGCATTCAACCTGAACTGTACAAAAACGCAAGATGCGCTGTTGATTGAAGAAAGGTAAACGAGATAAGGTATGAGCAAAGTGGCGACATACATCTTTCTGATTAGCCTGGCAGGCGCCTGGTTATTCGTCCAACCCGTATGGGCACAGGAAGAAGAGGTGTTCGATCGCCAGATAGAATTGTCGAAAAGCAGGGGAACGATCTATACGATGCTGAGCGAAGTTGCAGACCGGTCGGGCTATCTCTTTATCTATGACAGCCGCCTGATCAACAATGAGCAAAAAATCAAGATTAAAACCGGAGAGTATACCGTCCGGGAAGCCATCCGGACAATTATCGACAATCCGGAAATCGATATGCGTGTGGTAGGCAGGCATATATTATTGTATAAGCCGGAAATCAAAGATGCGCCCGCTACCCCTCCCCTCGCTGCTGCACAGGAACCCGAAGCCAAAGTTGATTCTTTCTTTACCATCGAGGGTATTATACGCGACCAGTATACGGAAGAAGCCCTTCCTTTTGCATCGGTGGGTATCAGCGGGAATCCGATCGGGACCATTAGTAACCAAAATGGCGAATTCCGCTTCAGACTGCCGGATTCACTCCGCCACGCACAGCTTTTCATTGCCTACCTGGGCTATGAAACCCAGGAAATAGAATGTACTTTCCTGGCAAACGGTTATCACCAGATACAATTGATCCCCAAAGTGATCCCTATACAGGAAGTAGTGGTCCGTATAGCCAATCCTCACCGTATCCTGGAAGAGATGCTCGATCACCGGCGAGACAATTACGCCACAAGCCCCGTCTATCATACCTCTTTTTACAGGGAGGGAGTTGAATATCGGAAGCGGCTGGCCAGCCTGACCGAGTCAGTCATGAAAATCTATAAAGCACCTTTTCAGTCAGGAACCGACCAAGTAAAAATGTTGAAGATGCGCACCATCGTCAACAAGAATGAAACGGATACGTTGGTTACCAAATTCAAGTCGGGTATCAATGCCTGCCTCATGCTTGATTTAGTAAAAAATATCCCTGATTTCTTAGAGCTCGACGACAAGAACCCATATGTATATGTCCATAGCGATATAACGGTAATAGACGACCGGCTGGCCTATGTTATCTCTTTCGAACAGGCCCCATATATCAATGAACCTTTCTACAAAGGCGAGATCTATGTAGATAAGGAAAATCATGCGTTATTAGCCACCCGGTTTGAAGTGAATCCTGCTCTTGTCGAAAAAGCCGCCAGTCAGTATATCAGCAAAAAAAGCAGGAACATTCAAATTACGCCGCAAAAAATCACTTACTCCGTCTCCTACAAGCAATGGAATGGCACATATTATGTGAATCATATCCGGGGAGACCTGCATTTCAAGGTACGCAAAAAGGGAAGCCTGTTTTTTAATGCCCCTGTACATATCTGGTTTGAAATGGTTAATTGTTTAACCGACATCACCGAGGTGAACAAGTTTGCACGCAACGAAGTCTTATCGACTCGTACCGTTTTGGCAGATACTGAATATGTGTACGATCCTACATTCTGGGAGAATTTCAATATCATCCCGCCGGAAGAGCAGTTAACGGATGCCATCAATAAGATTTCTGCAAAAATTGAAGAAACGGGGTACTAAGCCTATAAAATCATAAAAGGGGCTTTTTCGCAAAAGCCCCTTTTATAGGTTTTTAATAGGTATTAGTCTTTAAGGCAAAAAGATTGTTTAGGTTATCTGTGTGCAAAGATGTGGGATAATTTTCGACCGGACAAATAAAAAAACATATTATAAAACACATTTTTTAAAAAAACGTAATTTTTCGGCTACTTGTATTAGTTTTTAACAATTGCACGGTATACACCCGTCTTTGCTTAAACCTTTTCGTACTAAATAACGCCCTATATGTCATTATAAATCGGGCATTCGTACAACATATATAAAACTGGTACGCTTTGCCAATTCTTAAATAACCTTTAACGGACACGTGAATAAAGATCAAAATGACCAACACGACCAGTTGATCTTCGCTTCCATTTCGTTTTCCTGTTGATCCGGCAATGTAGGAAAAAAATCAATGCCGGTTATTGCTTCCACACTGTCGATCGGAAGAGCGACCTCTTTTAGGGTAGTACGCCCATAGTCCTTGTTTTCCATGATAAAGGCAATGCCTTCATATGTATTGTTGGATATCGTGGCAATCACTTTGTAAAAGCGGCGCGGAATGGCCACCCGATTCTTTCCCAACCGTTTCAAGTTATCATCAAGAACCGGACCGGTGATAATCATCAATGTACCGGATTCTTTTACCCATAAACGACATTGCTCTTCCAGGTCTTTCCAAAGGCCACGATTCAAACCCGGAATTTGCGGACAAATATTACTATAATAAAAGGATTCGCGCATGGCTTTTGCAGACCACTTCACATCTCCGGCCGGTAGCATATGCCCCTTGTCGTATCCTGTTCGCGAATAATCTTCGTTCAGAGCAGTCTGTCCTTTGAGCGTGGGATCGGGAATAAATTTGTTCGAACGTTCATTCTCCTTACTTTTGGCTTCCTGTGCGGTCAGTTCCCATGCAACCCAGTTGGATAGTTTGTAGTCGACATTATAGGATACCGTATGGCCGGTATAGCAGATCACCTGTTCCTTCCGCTTTGCCTGCAAGCGAGGTATCTCTGTATCCGCTGGAAAAGTTAAACGAACGGCTGGTTGTTTATTCGTCTGCTTATTATCCGTAGCAGGTCTATGCTCTGTAGTAGGTTTGTTATCCGTAGCAGGGATATTGGCCACAGCTGGTTTCTTTTTTTCTGCTTTGGGAACTACGTGATCCTGCTGTTCTTTTCTTATCTGTGAGGAGCCTTTTTTCTCCCGGGGAAAGAAGTAATCATAGGCTACCAGCATACAAATGGCAAGAAAGGCAGCCATCATCGCCCAAATAAACAAATATTTAGCTGACGAGAGAAAAGCAGAAACGGCTGATTTCTTCTTCCTTCTTCTCGATGGCTTTCTTTTGATAGATTTTACTGTTCGCTTCTTTCCTGTGCCCATAACGGAGGCTTTTTTACACCATAACTTGTCTTTAAGAAGCAAAAGTAAGGTTTAATTTGCTTTTCTCCTTAATAATATATATGTTTATCTCCCAATTGAGGAAATTTAAAGGCGTAGATGGAGGCTCAAACTTGAGGATAAAATGTCGGTTTTAGAACACGGTTATCTCTTCAAAAAAACGTCATTATGTTCCAAATCGATCATCATCGCGTTCATTTACGAACATAATGATGATCGATTTGGAACATAATGGTCTTTTTTCGGGGTATTTATCAAGGAGGTTTACTACCTTCCGCTCACTTCGTGTTTTCCCGGTAATAGTTTCTTGGTTCTGCCGGGTAATTGTACGATGGCTTCTGTTCCTTCAGGCACCGTCACCTTCGCATGAATTTTATTCCCTTTTCGTTGGACGTGTACTTCTATCTGGCCGAAATGTGTCGGCACCACGGCAGTGGCATCCTTTAACGAACCGAGGCTAGGCTTGACGACAAAACGGCGGAAGGCTGGTAACACGGGTTCAATACCGCAGACCTTTTGACTTAGTAATGTCAACGGGCCACCGCTCCAGGCATGGTTGATGGTGCCGCCTCCAAAGCCTTCCGCCCCAATCCCCCATCCTTCAAACAAGGTAGTGTAGTCGGTATAGCTAAGCATGCGTGTATAGCGTTTCTTCATCCGCTCCAGTGCATAATTGGGTTCTCCCATCACAAACAAGGATTCAAGTACATATTTCTCCATATATGGGCTGGCATGATATGCGTCTTTCAATACTTTCACCAAGGCCGGATATTTATCGTTCGATGCCAAACCGGAAAGTACGGCCATTGCCTGAGAACGATCATCCGTCTCACCTTTGTAGCCCGGTGACCGATAGGCAGCCCCTGTCCAAAACTTCGTATCAAAACAATTTTCGATCCGCTCCATACACATAGTGATATGCTTGATATCATCTGTCTTCCCAAGCATTTCAGCAAAGGTCTTTTCTGCTTTGAGGGCAAGGTAATACCAGCAATTCGTTAGTACACCGATATCGACATTGTCGCCCCAATCACCCCAGTTCCAACCGCCTTCGCGCTCTGTAACC
Organism: Tannerellaceae bacterium; assembly: GCA_031555145.1. Classification (GTDB taxonomy): domain Bacteria; phylum Bacteroidota; class Bacteroidia; order Bacteroidales; family Tannerellaceae; genus JAJDIA01. The sequence goes on from JAVBUR010000111.1 coordinate 10,857, forward strand.
AGGCCGCTTTTATCCAACTTCCACACGCCATGCAGGTAATATCGCATCCGATCGTAGATATCTGGCACAAACGTGCTGTCTCCACTATAATAATATTGTGTATAGAAACCATACCATCCCACAGATGCCAACATCTGCAACGGTAATTCCTTATCCCAATTGCCGGAAGGTACAGGTGAATAGAGTGTCCCGTCGCGTCGCTGCCAGTTCATCAACTCGTAAATGCCTTTGACTGCCAGTTGTTGTCCTTCAGGCGAAAGAGCATAGAAGGTTTCTCCCAATTCGTTCACTTCGTCGCCCCACCATTGTGCCCGTTCCCGATCGGGACAATCCATATAATTATCGCGCATTGTCACATAAAGTGTCCGTGCCGATCGTTTCCATAACTCCGTATAAAAGGGGTCGTTACAAGCAAATGTCCCCGTCATATCAGCTCCATATCCCGTCTCCCTATACTTCACGTCCAGCACCTTCACCCCTTCGGGGATAATGTACCATACCTCATGCCCGTTTATCCAACCATAGCTTTCATATTCCTGTATTCCCTGACAGGTGATATACTCGGCGCGCAGATTCTTCTCACTACCTCCCTCGTAGTTATCCGTACGGATATGGATGGTCTTCCCGGCCTCCGCCTCTACTTTCAGGTAAGGAGTCACCTGGCAATTATAAGGTAACCGGCAAAACAGCGTATCCCCCTCTGCCGATTTTCTTATCCGTGTATAGTCAATAATTCCGCTATTCTTCCATTGCGGAATAGGCCGCTTGACCAACCGCCCCAGTGCGCTCCATCCGGCTTCGGCAAAAGGCATGGCTTGAGGCAGATTCCCTGTAAAAGAAGACAAGTGCCAGTCTGATATGGCCAGTCGGGCATCAAAGCGGATATTACTCTCCGGCATCCGAAAGTTAGGATAAGGAGCTTCTGTATCTTGATAAGCACTATACACCGCGCATTGCCAACTCTTATCCGAAATTATCTCGACACCATCCGTTCGCGCAGCGAACAACATCCCGGCCTTTCCACTACTTACATGGCTGAAACCGTCTTTCCCGAAATACCACACAAGTACAGCAATCGTATTCTTTCCGGTCTGCAGGTATGGGGCGATTTCCACCGGATCATAGTATGTATCCCGCGGCGTAGGCCCCCGCTTCAGTCCACCTTCAAATACCACCAGTTGGTCGTTGATCCAGAGCCAGTATTTCGTATCGGCAGCAATATTTGCCACAAGACTCTCCGGTACTTCAGTCATTTCAACTACTTTCCTGTATATCAACCATGTATTAGTCGCACTTTGGCAACGTTCGGTACTGATCCAATGTGCTTTTCCAAATACAGGATGCTCAGCAGGCTTCTGTGCCTGTATAGCATATCCCCAAATGATTGATTGCAGTAGTACAGCCAGTAAAATAAGACGTCGTTTCATATCGTATAGTCCTTTTGCATTAATAAGTAAAAGTCGATGTTCCCGGGAGCACAACTTGTTCACGGCCATTCACTACCACAACACCTTTACAATCCGAAGGTATTGTCACCGTCAGGCTGATTTTTCCATCCACCCGCTTCCACTCGCTGGCAATCCGTCCGCGAACAGAATGATATTCCCCGCTCACCCAATCCAGTGATTCCGGGAAATATGGCGTAATCCGGATACGTTTGAATCCCGGCACCTCCGTATCATAGTTGATACCTGCCAATCGATTCATCATCCAAGCTGACACATCCCCCATAAACACATGATTAAGCGATGCATCACGAAACTGCGGACTTAATGTCCAGGTTTCAGGAAGCGTTGTATACCCCATTGTTTCAACCCAATACCCCCAAGAAGGAGCTTCCGTTTTCGTGATCATCTTCATGGCATCTTCCAGATAACCGTATTGTGTCAGCATGGCCGGCACCGTCTTGCTTCCCAGCAATCCAAAATCAAGGAAGTAGTTGTTTGCCGCTACCACTTCACGCAGTTTATCAGCGACCAGTTGTTCCTTTCCCTCAGGAACAATCCCCAGATGCAAGGCCAGTGCCTGTGCCGTCTGTGTACCTTCGGCGTACACGCCTGTTTCCGGTTGGAAGAAGGTGTCATTAACCAGTTTTTTCAGTGCTTCAGCCTTCTGTTGATAAGGAAGCGGATCTTTGCCCAATAGTTGGGAAAAACGAGCCATTATCCTGTAGTCCAGATAGTAATAAGCAGTTGATGTATACTCATTATTTGTTGTTGCTTTCCAGTACACCCAGTCGCCAAGGCCAAATGTAAGAGCCCCATCCTCTTTCTCTTTTCCCTTTAGGTATTCAAGATAACGCTCCATGGTCGGATACAACGCTTCTATGCTCCGGGTCGTTCCATAGTAATCATATAATGCACTCGGAATGATGAACATCGCCGCATCCCATACCGGACCAGGCCATTCGCCAAATCCCCAACCGCTCGAAGGGATAATGCCGGAGATCAGTCCCGCTTCCCGTTGGTTATCAACGAAGTCGTTCATCCACTTCTCATATAGTGTGATGCCGTCAAAGCCCAACAGTCCCAGATCAATGGCAATATGCGCATCTGCGGTCCAGCCGTTCTTTTCACGTTGCGGGCAATCCGTTGGTATCGAATGCAGATTAGAACGATATGCCTGCATCGTTGCATCCCATATCTTATTCAACAACGGATCAGAACAGGAGAATGTCCCCACCGGCTCTACATCCGTATGCATAAAGAGTGCTGTCAGGTTATCTTCCGTCAATGTAACAGGCTTCGAGCTCTCCACCTCTACATATTGGAAACCATGATAACTAAAGGAAGGCATAAACACCTCTTCCTCGCCTGTTCCTTTCAGTGTAAATACATCCATCTGAAACACCTCATACGGCTTCACCGGATGATAATACACATTGATATTTCCTTGCTCCAATCGTCCATCAGCTTTTAGCAACTCACCATGTTTCAATGTGATGCGTGTTCCCGTTTCACCTTTTACTTTCAACCGGGTCAACCCTGACATATTCTTCGGAAATGAATACACATACAGTTTATCGTTGAATGCTTTCAGCGACGAAGGGCTGATCTCTTCCGTGATCCGGATACCTGGCATCTGTTGCGCATCCAGCAAGGGAGCAGGAGCATCGACCTGTACAGCCGGCTTCCAGTGTGCATCGTCAAAGGACGTAGTACGCCAGCCATCCTCTTCCAGGCGGGCATCATACATATCCCCGCTATAGAGGTTGTTATACATATACGGTCCTGTTGCAGTACGCCAGGTATTATCTGTGGTAATCGTTTCAGTACTTCCATCCGTATAGGTCAACCGCAGTTCAGCCAACATACACGGACGACCGCGCCATGCTGCCGTCTCAAAGTTCCACACAGCCTTAGACTGGATATTATACCATCCGTTACCAAGTACTGCCGCTACTGCATTCTCGCCCTCATTCAGCATCGCAGTCACATCATGTGCTACATACAGGATCCGCTTATCGAAATGCGTATACCCAGGATCAAGATAGTTCTCTCCCACCCGACAGCCATTGATAAACAGTTCGTAATAGCCCGCGGCAGCCATATACAACCGGGCACCTTCAATTTCTTTCTCTGCCATAAATATCTTACGGAACATTGGAGCCGGTTCAAACTCCTTATCCTGACCGTCCGTGATCCACTCGCCAGCCCATTCATCAGCATGCAGCTTGGCAGTCTCAAAGAAAGCTGTCTCCGATGTGCGACATTGCTGTCCTTTGCGATCCCATACCGTCACATTCCAATAATAACGGGTATGGGAAGCCAACGGCATATCTTCCGTATACAGACGTAAGTCGTCTGGTGAGGTTCCAATCTGGATCTCATGCCTGGAAGCCGTAAAACCTTCTTCCGCCTCATTATACTCCCAAGTAAACCGGGGAGAAGATGTATCAATACCAATCGGATGTTGTAAATACTCCGTACGCAGGTTAACAGGAACGGTCTGCTCATTCTTACCTACACAAGCAGACAGCAAACACACAAGCAACGCATACAATAAGACAGTGTTCTTCTGTAACATATTCGTTTGTTTAATTAGATGGCTTAAATATACTGATTTTATTTCAAAATTTTTATCTCATCCGGCACCTTTATCTCACTCTTTATCTGTCCGTTCGGTTGTTTTTCATGACGAATGGTCACCAGACCATAGGGCGTCGGGAACGCTCCCTCCACCCAGTCCAGATCACCCAGGTGCGGCGTAATGCGGATGGTGCGGCAACCGGGTTCTACCACCTGCACGCCCAACACATATTCACTCAGCCACGACGTCGGTCCTGAAGCCCAGCCATGACACAAACTATGCCGGAAACCTTGATAACAATACGCCCCATATGCTCCATGGATATCCTTTTTCCCCTGCGGGACCAGTTCATCGATACGAGACGCCCCCGGTAACCAATCCAGGTTAAAATCCTCCCAAAATGTCGTTGCTCCCAAGTCTATCATAGCACCCCAGTAGGTACGGATCACATCCAACGCCCCTTGGTAATTACCGGCTTCCGCCATGGCACGCAACATATAATAACCATAGAATGTAGAGAATCCCTTCCCTCCATTCACTGCCAAATAGTCTTTATTTGCCTTATCGGCAGGCATCAACCCTGCCAAAGTCAGTAACGCTGCAGCCTGCTTGGAACCAGGTGCATCCGGTGCTTTTCCTGATCGTTCTACCGCCTTTACAACAACTGGTGCTGCTTTTTTCATTCGTACAGCCATGCTTCCACATGCAGCAGCCAACTTCTTATCTCCTATGATTGTACACAACTCTTCACCCGCCTGCATGGCCAGTACCATCATCGCCTGCAACCCGGCATCAATCGCCGCTTTATGCTCACTCGACGGCCAGTCCAGGAAACGATTTCCATCCAATCGTTCCCGTCCATCAGCTCCTACTTTTGAGATCAGATGCCGCAACAAGCCCGCCATATAGTCCTGTTGCTCTTTCAAATACGCTAAATCTCCCTGGTAATAATACCAATCCCTATGAATCAACAACCACCAAATCGAATACGAACTGATCCCGTTCATCCATTGCGAAAAAGGGGTAATATCGCGGATCAGATCCAAACTCTTCGGAACGACCTCATTATGCCCGAAGACTGTATTTACGGTCATTACCTCCGGATGTAAATCGCCAATCCACACCAGCCGGTCGCGCTTGATCCCGTCCCACAGGTATTCCTGCATATTCAGATGAACGGTATAGGCACCCGTCTCCCATATTCTGTTTAATCGCTCATCACTGCTTCGGAACGAACCAAGGTATGGTATATCCCTGAAAGCCGAGATCGCCCTCACCTCTTTTAGGTGTAATTCGGCCGTATCCACAACATCCACCCGCGCAAAACGAAACCCTGAGTTACCGACTTCCAGCACCCCCAACCAAGGCAATTGAACCGTAAAATCCCGCATCGCATGGTCATTTCCAGCCCCATTCTTACCATCTATCTCCGCCATCGCTTCACTCACCGACTCACCCAACCGTATCCGCACAGTGATCGGCTTCTGAGAGGGAGGCATTCCCGTCACCAGCTGGATTCCACCTTGAATTTCCTTGCCAAAATCCAATAGAAACGCCGGTCGTTTCTCTCCATCAGTCTTTATCTTGCAGATAAACCGATTTGCCAGATCCGCCTGCCCATTTCCCGGACGAAGCAGATAATCCAGCCCGGTTATCTGAGAATCATACTGCGTCCACACCACCCGCTCCGGCGTCAGATACTCCCGCACACGGCTATCACGCTGCTGGCCCACTACCGTTGAACAAATCAACCCCAAAATCAAACTAAAAATAGGCTTCTTCATATGTACAGTTTCAAAGGTTACACAGCCTTAGGCGATGTCCTTATCTTCAATCGCCTGACCCTATATGACTCACAACCCAAACGCCTCTGCCAAATCGTCCAGCTGTTCATCCGTCATGCCCTGTGGCTCATATCCCGCTATCCGGGCACTCAAATAGATTTGTGCCGATTTACTCAGCGTATCAATGGCATCAAAGCACTCAATCAGATCCTCGCCTACCGCCAGTATCCCGTGCTTCTCCCAGAATACTACATCATGCTGTGCTAACAAACGTATCGTTGCATGCGCCAGTTCAATCGTCCCTGGAATCTCATACGGAACGATTCCCACACCCTTCGGCACAATAATCCGACTCTCTGGAATCATACTCCACAGCGTCCGCGTCAGTTTTTCGGAGTCGAGGAAGGGTTTGCAATGTGTCAAGCCAATCAGATCCGTAGGATGTGTATGTAGCACCACCCGGTTCTTTCGCCCCGAAGCCACCACATAATTATGCATCAGTAAATGCGAGGGCAGTTCCGAGGTTGGCATCACCGGCTGCTCAGCGACAATCTCATAGCTACATCCATCCGACGTAATACGGATGATCGACCCATTGGCAAACGGCTCCTTTGCGACATAGCGCATTCGTTTCCCTGTACCCGTCACATAAAACAGGTTTCCGGCCAGTGCCGTCACCGGTTCTTTCAGTTCAACAGCAGGACAAAGTGCAGGCAGTTCTTTTTCGGCTTCGCTCATCAACTCCGTCACATTTACAGAGATATTTCCTCCGTTCCGTTCCGCCCACCCTTTTATCCACAGATATCCTGCTACTTCTGCAATCCGGTCAATCTCAGCCATCAGGCCGGCATTCATTCTCAATATCATCATATACTATTATAATTCGTTTTAAATTAATCCTTTATACCAAATTCGGAAACAGGAGTGCGAAGATCAGAATACACATTCCCAGTGCCAGCACCACCACTGTTTGTCGACCACATCCCTTCCACTCTTTCAGCAAAATACCCCACACATTACTGAAGATTACATTCAGCGACATCAGGATGCTCCACGAAAACGCCAGCATCACCGGTGCATCGGCAAAGAATTCCTTTCCCATCCCCAGCCCGAAAAACTGCGAATACCACAGTCCACCTGCCAGTGCACAAAATAACACATTATTAAACAAGACGCTACCCGGACGACTGATATATTCTTTGCCCGTCTTATTTCGGATGTTCTGATAGATACAATAGGTAGCATTCGTAATAAAGCCTCCCAATGTCACCAACAGAATGACCGGATTCAGCGCAAATAACTTATTGGCACCAGTCTCTTTTGCTTTCGCCAGGATCTCGTTGCCCGATTCCAAGCCAAGATTGAAGCAGGCACTCATGACCCCGGCCAACAATGCTACCAACAACCCTTTCGTCAATGCGAAATCCTTGATAGCAGCCGTTCTCTCTTCGGCGGTCATATTCCGGGCACGCAAAGAGCCGGCATAACCAATCACGGCAATGCCAGCCAGCGTGATACATACTCCGATCAGTAGGATCAGTCCGTCACCATGCAGCAGGTCTGTTCCACCGAATACAGCCGGAAACAACGTTCCGAAACCGGCACAAGTACCCAACGCAATACTCTGTCCCAGAGCAATCCCGAGATAACGCATACTCAACCCAAAGGTCAGTCCGCCGACACCCCAGAGCATCCCATAGACCACAGCACCCGTTGCACCACCTGCCCGCCAGAGTTCTACGAGACTACTCCCTTCCGGCACTGCCAGTAACGCCCCCAGATAGGGGAATATCAGCCAGGCAAAGATTCCCTGCACCAACCAGAAACTCTCCCAGCTCCAGTCTTTTACCTTACGTATCGGCACATACGAGCTACTCTGCCCCAAGCTGCCAACGGCAATAATCAGTAATCCAATCAGTATATCCATAACTGCGAACTGTTACTTATCAATTCTTAATCGAAGATCGGCCTTAGCCGATTAAACTCTCTTGCTTGTCACGTCCCGCTCATATTCCAGGATCGACTCGATATAGTTCTCACCCACCGGGACCCCTTCCTGCAGGCAATACATATCCCAAACTGCATTCCACGGCAAACTCTTCATTTCTTCCTGCCATGCCAGTCGTTCAAAACCACGCCCTTCTGCTTCACACTGCTGCAAAGTAGCCGAGGGTTCCAACATCGCCTGCAGGAATGCCTTCTGCGTAGCCCGGCAGCCGATCACATACGCACCGATCCGGTTGATTGTCGCATCGAAATAATCGAGGCCGATATGTACCCTGCCCAGTGCATCACAGCGAATGATCTCCCGTGCCAGATCCATCAGATCGTCGTTCAGGATCACCACATGGTCGCTGTCCCAGCGAACCGGACGGCTCACATGCAACATAATCTCCGGCGTAAACAACAACAATGAGGAGACCTTATCCGCAATGCTCTCCGTCAAATGGAAATGTCCCGTATCCAATGTCACAATCTTGTTCTTCTTCGCACCATACCCGAGATAGAAATCATAAGAACCAACCGTATAGCTTTCCAAGCCGATACCGAACAGTTTCGCCTCGATACAATCCTTCATATGCTTGTATTCCGTGGAGAAAATCTCATCCAGCGACTCTTCCAGTATCCGGCGATACTTCAACCGGTTGGCCGGTACTTCCTTGCTTCCGTCATGTATCCACAGATTCATCATGGCTGGGTCACCCTGAAAGGCACCCATTTCTTCGCTGATCCATCGACAACGTTTCGTATGCTCGATCCAGAAATCACGGATACCCTTATCCGGGTTAGCCAGCGTCAAGTCGCCGCTCTTCGGATGTGAAAATGAGGTACTATTGAAATCCAGTTTCAATCCGTTTACCTTTGCCCACTCCATCCAACTCTGGAAATGTTCGGGTGCCACTTCATCGCGATCCACTTTCTTACCTTGGAAGTCTCCATATATTTCATGCAAACTTAACCGGTGCTTTCCGCCAATCAGCGATGAGGCTTTGAGGATATCCGCCCGTAACTCATCTTTTGTACGCGCCCGTCCCGGATAATTACCCGTCACCTGTATCCCGCCAGTCAATGAACCTCCTTGGTTCTCAAACCCTGTCACATCATCTGCCTGCCAGCAATGCAACGACAGCGATATCTTTTGCATATCCTGCAACGCCTTATTCGCATTTACTCCCACAGCGGCATACCGTTCCACGGCTGCCTCATAAGCTGCTCTGACTACACTTTCCTTATTCATATTTTATTATTTTTACGTATTGTTTTCTTTCATTATTAATACGGTTGATAGGGTGCGCGCCTCACGTTCAGTGTCTTAGGTAGCCAGACGCGGTAACGCTGTGATACATCCCATGAGTTACCCGCTGAGGCAAAGTCGCAGAAATGGATCGCACGAGCCTTGCCATGTCCTTCCAGGTCGGTCCCCAGTACCATCGCTGCCGTAAATGCCATCCAGGCAAAACCGGGGGGTGTAGCAGGTGTAAGTTCTACAATTCCGTTTGTAGCCTGAATCACTGAAGCCTCGTCTACATCTCCGTCATCGAAGCGACTGTCACGCGCTAATACCAGCGGACCACGTATAATAGCCTGCGCCTGATCTTGCTCGGCAAGGCGGGCGCGAAGATCAAATCGGATCGTTATTTTGTCTCCTTTCTTCCAGGTGCGGGTGATAGGGTAATAAGCGCCGGGCAGGATATCTGTGATCGGTTGACCATTCACTTCCACAGTCACCTGTTCGCTCCAGGCAGGAATCCGCAAGGCAAGAGTAAATGGCGAAGCGGCTGTCGGATTCACTTCAATCAGTATCTCGTCAGTGACAGGATAATCGGTTATTTGTTTAAGGTGGACAGTTTGTTTTCCGGACAATTTCAGATCAGTCTCAGAGGGTGTGTACAGGTTGACATTGATCCGGCTGTCTTTCACCTGATAAGCCACATGGGGAATGAGGGCAAAAGCGCGCGGCCCATTAGCATTACAGCAGTTGATGTGCATATGACACTGTTCTTCTCCTTCGTGGCGCCATCCTTCGAGTGGGCTGTATTTGGCAATCTGCGAAGCATCATCCTTGAGGGATGCCAACAAAGCATTATACAGGGTACGTTCAATCTGATCGGCATAGAGCGAGTTGCCTGTTAATTCCAACAGACGGTTGCACAGCTGCATCCAGGTGAATGTCACACAGGTCTCCATCGTATGATAGGTCGGGATCGTTTGTCTGTCGTGTCCTCCATACCAGCATTCAAGGGCACTTCCTGATCCGGCTATATTGATCTCTTCACGGATAATATGCCCGACGGTTTTCTCCACAACGGAAAGGTAGAGCGGATTACCGGTTATCTTATAGAGCTCCAGCAGTCCTTCGTAGCAAGACATCATCTCGTAGGCTTTCTGCCCGTTCTCACGCGAGAACCATTCCTTCGGGTGTGGGAAACGGAGTGCTACAGGAATGTCGGCTATGGCTTTGCTGATCAGTTGCGGACCTGCGGGAGTCTCCCATTGGCTGACAATATAATGGGCAAAATCAAGATAGCGTTGATCGTTGGTACGATTATAGAGTAAAACGACGGGCTCAAGGACAGATGAACTAGCCATTCCCACATAGTTACCTGTTTCTACAATGCTCACCTTACCGGGACCTACCTGTGTCATCAGGTGATCGACCACCCGGCGAGCAGCTGTTAGCGCCTTGTTATCACCCGACAGATCGTACCAGGCCAAGAGACCGAGGGCAACATACTTGCGTCCCCATACATCCCATTGAGCCAGTTGTGCTTCCGGCGTATAGTTACCTATATATCCATTGGGTAACTGTGTTTGCATCAGGGCGTTTGCAGCATCCTGTATGATTTTGTAAAGTTCAGGATCCTTGTTATAACGATAAGAGGCAATGGCTCCCTGTATCCATTTACCCCAAAACTCCATCTGCCAACGAGACGTTTCGTTCTGATGGCGAAAAGGTTCAACCAGATGATCTGTATCCTGCCCCTTCACACGGTGTTCGATACAGGCGTCCATTCGCTCACCGACATAACCGGCAATATGGATATGTTGTACCGGATCGCTTGATTTGCTTTGTGCATTGGCTGTTACTGTGATCAACAATAGACCTGATGCCAGAAAAGATAATAAATGTTTCATAATAGCTTATTTTCCCAAATCTATACTCCTTATTCCTGCGGTTCAAACGTCTTCAACGGAAACGTCTCTGCGATTACCCGCCTCATATCCCAGCGATCCGCCAACAGTCCGGCGGCCTTGGCCTGTATCAGGCAGTTGCCTATCGCCGTCGCCTCACAAGGGCCTGCTACTACCGGCATCCCGATTGCATCTGCCGTCCACTGGTTCAGCAAGTCGTTCTGCGATCCGCCACCAATCACATGCAACCGCTCGATGGGCTGCGGCGCTAACTCCTTCAACAACCCCAGCACCTCTTTATAGCGGTTCACCAGACTGCCGAATATACACCGCACAAACTCGGCATCACTGTTCGGCACCTGCAGTCCAGACCGTTCACACGCCTCGCGTATTGCCCCCGTCATACTCGACGGATTGGCAAAGGCCGGATCATCCGGGCTAATCAATGAACCGAAATCTATTGCTTCTTCCGCCATCCGCACAATGTCCGGATAGGTGTACATACGGCCTTCCCGCTCCCATTCCTTCCGGCATTGCTCCAGAAGCCACATCCCGGTAATATTTTTCAGGAACCGTGTCGTTCCTTCGATTCCTCCTTCATTGGTGAAGTTATGCAGGTAAGAGGCCGCTGTAATGATCGGTTCCTCTGTCTCGATTCCCATCAGGCTCCACGTTCCACTGCTCAGGTAGGCAAAACGGGCATCTGCTGCCGGAACAGCCGCCACAGCCGAAGCCGTATCATGCCCCGCTACAGCGATAACTGGCACCTTGCCGATTCCTGTTTCTGTAGCCAAGGCATCGGTCAACGTACCGATCGTCGTTCCCGGCATCACCAATGGCTTGAATAGCGAGGGAGAGATATCAATGGCCTCAAGTAAGGAGTTTTCGATCTGGCGTGTCACCGGATTGAGCAATTGCGAAGTAGAAGCCTCCGTATATTCGCACACCTGTACCCCAGTCAACAAATATGACAGCAGATCAGGCATAAAAAGCACACTCTCCGCCGCCGTCAACGGGGCGAACCCTTCTTCCTTTGCCCGGTAAAGCTGGAAAAGGCTGTTAAAATCCATAACCTGAATTCCTGTCAGCCCATACACCTCTTCCCGTGGCACCCGTTGAAAATACGCATCCGACGCCCCTATAGTATATGGATCGCGATATGCGCGAGGCAATCCCAGCAACGTCCCGTCCCGTCCAATATACCCAAAGTCCACCCCCCAGGTATCAATCCCGATCGAGTCCAGATGGACACCCTGTCGTGCACAAATGGTCAGCCCTTCCTTCAGCGCTGCATACAATTGATACACGTTCCAGTAATACCGGCCGTGCATTTCCATGATGCCATTAGGGAAACGATGAATCTCCTGCATTTCAAATTTGACACCTGCCAGCGTCCCTAGTACAGCCCTACCGCTGGTAGCTCCGATATCAAAAGCCAGAAAATGATGTGTCTTCACGGATATAAACAATTAGATAAATGATCAACTGATGCAAAACTACGGACTAAAAACCTATCTTTGCTTATGAAAATGATTTAATACCTTTCAATTCTGACATGGAAACACAACGCAGCGACCAACTCCGCTACCTCGCCATCAGTGCTACCGACGAAGACTGGGGAATCACTGTCACCACCATCGGCTATCAGTTCATCCCACCCCGTGGGCACTACCCTCTCTCCCAACATCCCGAACAGTACGACTTCAAGCCGCAGACCGGTCGCATCCTCAATGAATACCAGCTTGTGTATATCACCAAAGGCAGCGGCTACTTCTCCTCGCAGACCGTCCGCCGCCAGCGTGTCCATGCCGGCACTATGCTTCTGTTGTTCCCTGGCGAATGGCACAGCTACTATCCCGACACCGACACCGGCTGGGATGAATATTGGGTAGGCTTTCGCGGTCTGCATATCGACCGCCGGGTTGAAAAACGCTTCTTCACCCGCGAAGAGCCACTCCACCGCATCGGCCTCAGCGCCACCATCGTCGGTCTCTACGAAGACATCCTCAAGTTTGCTTCCCAGGAACGTGCCGGCTACCAGCAGATGATCTCCAGCATCGTCCTCCACATCCTTGGCAGCGTCTATTATAAGGAGCGCAACAACTCATTCACCAACACCTACGTAGTCGACAAGATCAACGAAGCCCGTATCCTGATGAAAAACAACACCGACTCGCCCCTTTCCCCCGAAGAGATTGCCTCCCGACTGGGGCTCGGCTACTCCTGGTTCCGCCGCATGTTCAAAGAATACACCGGTGTCTCCCCCGCCCAATACCAGAACCAGCAACGTCTCCTTCGTGCCAAGGAACTGCTCACCTCCACCGCCCTCCATATTTCGGAGATCGCCTATACCCTCCGCTTCGAGAATGCCAACCAATTTTCCACTTTCTTTAAAAAAAGAGCAGGTCTCACCCCCTCCGAGTTCCGGGAACGGGAACACTAACGACAGCAGAGTCACCACATGCCCCAAAAGGACTCTCAATTTCAACGAAAGCGAGGCACTTTCAAACTCAACCAAATTTGAAAGCGAGGCGCTTTCAATATCAACCAGACTTGAATATTTTTTGAGGTATCAGAAGGTATCTCGGCTCCCCGCCTTCAAAGCTACTCTCTATACACATCTTTTGACTAGCTTTAGAGTGCATGCCCCGTCAGGGGTATCGTGTTCGTAGCCAGGGGTGTAAG
>JAVBUR010000066.1:0-36890 GCA_031555145.1 Tannerellaceae bacterium
TGAAACTTTTAGTTTCATAGGGTGAAACTCCGAGTTCCAAACGGTGAAACAGGCAGTTTCAATAGGTGAAACAAACAGTTTCATCCTAATGAAACTATTGCTGGTAGCTGTGTCGTGGCAAATAGCTTCAGATTCGGACAATTCTGAAGCGGCTGGGCATTACGTCCTGTCCGGATGAGCGGTTGGTGGATCGATTGCACCTTTTTTGATGATAGGGAATATAACGTATGGTCTTTTTCCATACCTTTGACGCGTATTAGTAGTAGTATAAAACGACAAAATTAAAGACAATGAAAGCGCAATTGATGATCACTGTTTGTCTGGCCCTGGCAACCATGGCTTGCACGAACACCAAGAAGTCCGGTAACAATGTCCAGCAGGAACCTGCCCAGCCTGAAGCTGCAGTCGTTACAGCGCAGCCTGTCGCTGTGGTGGCCACTCCGTTGAATGGTTACTTTCTGAAGAATACCTATCAGTTTACGGGGGAAACCGATGCCCTCCTCTTTGCTGACAAGGAAGCCTTCGATGCTGTATTAGGCATCGGTAAAACAATGAATAACCAGATCGACACAGCCGATTTTGCCCAACAGATCGTCGGAGCTGTCGCGATGAAGCCGGTCCAGGTAAAGACCGAGCTGAAGATCAGCAAAGCCGAGCAGACCGACAGTACGACCGTCGACCTGTATCTGGACGCTACAAAGGGAGAAGCGATCTCTTACTCCATGACCCCGACACTCGTTTTCCAATTCCCGAAAGCGGCAGGTATCACAACGGTGAACTTCTTCGCGAATGGCGAAAAGGTGGCATCTGTCCCTGTTAAATAGGTATTGTATATCCGGAAAAAGCGTAAAAGACACAGCCGCATTGTTTGATCGACCGGTTGTGTCTTTTGTGCTTTTGTGTTTAAAAAGATAATTCCCGTAAACTTCTACTTCCCCGTTTGTTTATATAATATAATCACTTACTTTTGCACCAGAAACGATAAGGAGAAAAGACAATGAAAGTACAAACAAGATGGAATATCTTATTCCTTGCACTTATATGCATCTTGGTCTCTTCCTGTGAATTCAGACCGAAAAAAGCGACCGATAATCCAGTGGCGTACGACTCCATCCAGGTAGAGAAGATGTATCATCTCCTGGGTAATCCCGATAATCCGAATTGTAACCTGCAGATCCACTTCACGTATCCGGTAAAAGCCGATGGAAAGGAGCAATTGCAGGCCCTTCAGCAGTTGTTTGTCGCGTCTTACTTTGGCGATAATTATGAAACACTGTCGCCTAAAGAAGCGGTGGCCCAATATACGGAAGACTACCTGGCTTCCTATAAGGAACTGGAAAGCGAATATATGGAGGAACTGAAGAAGGCCGATGAAACACCGGTCGGTTCCTGGTTCTCCTACTATGAAATGTCGGAAGACGAGATCGTGTATAATCAGAACAACCTGATCAGCTACACCGTCTATTTCGAAAATTATACCGGTGGCGCCCACGGAGCCCATGCCTGTCGTAACCATGTGATCAACCTCAAAACAGGTACTTTTGTCACCGAAGACGAGATATTTGTGGATAACTTCCAGGATAAGCTGGCGCAGATGCTGGTCGACAAGATTGCGGAACAAAACAAGGTGGCCGATCCGAAGGAACTGGAGAATATCGGCTTTTTCAGCATTGACGAGATCTACCCGAACGGTAACTTCCTGGTCGATGCCGAAGGAATCACTTATACATTCAATGAATACGAGATTGCCGCGTATGTGGTAGGCCCGACCCATGTACACCTGACGTTCCCGGAGTTGGCACTGCTGTTGCGGGCGGATAGTCCGATTTCTCACCTAACCGGTAATTGAGTGACTATGCAACCGGACCCTATTACCCCTTCATTGACTGCCGTTCAGGATCAACTCTCGTTGCTGAAAAGCTATTTCCCATCGCTGACGGAAAAGCAACAGGGGCAATTCGAGGCACTCTATCCGCTGTATGCGGAGTGGAATGCACGGATCAATGTCATCTCCCGTAAAGACATTGAGAACTTATACCTCCATCATGTGCTGCATTCGTTGGGTATTGCACATATGATCCGTTTCAAGGCCGGTACCACGGTGATGGACCTGGGTACGGGGGGCGGTTTCCCCGGTATCCCGTTGGCGATCCTTTTCCCGGATACCCATTTCCACATGGTCGACAGTATCGGTAAGAAGATCAAGGTCGGGGAGGCAGTAGCCGAAGGCATCGGACTCAGGAATGTCAGTTTCCGCCACTGCCGGGGGGAAGAGGAGAAGGGACTGTTCGACTTTGTCGTCAGCCGCGCCGTTATGCCGCTGGCCGACCTGGTGAAGATCGTCCGCAAGAACATCCGGAAAGAACAACAAAACGCATTGCCGAATGGCCTGATCTGCCTCAAAGGCGGAGAGTTGGCGCATGAGATACTGCCCGTCCGTCAGCAGGCAATGACGATTGATTTACATACCTATTTTAAAGAACCCTATTTCGAAACCAAAAAAGTTGTGTACGTAACCCTATGATTACCATTCAGTCCTTTAATACGAACTATTTCTCCGAGAATACCTACGTCGTGTATGATGATACACGCGAGGCTGTACTGATCGACTGCGGTTGTATCCGCGAAGAAGAAGAAAAGGAAGTCAGCCAATTCATCGCAGACAATAAACTGACATTGAAACACTACCTGTGTACCCACCTCCACCTCGATCATATCTTCGGGAATGACTTTGTGTATCGTACCTACGGGCTCAAACCCGAAGCGCACAAAGCCGATGTGGAAGGCCTGCCCACCCCGGAAGCACAAGCCAAGCTGTTCGGGATGCCCATCGTGGTCAAAAACATACCGGTGGAGAAGTTCCTTGTCAACGGCGAGACCATTAAATTCGGACATTCCGAACTGACGGCCCTGTTGGTACCCGGCCATTCGCCCGGCAGCCTGGCGTTCTACAATAAGAAGAACGGATATGTGTTCTCGGGCGATGCGTTGTTTTCGGGTAGTATCGGCCGTACCGACCTCTGGGGCGGTAACCAGGAAGTGCTGATCGCCGCTATCAACGACAAGCTGCTTACCCTGCCGGATGAGACGATCGTTTATCCCGGACACGGACCGGAGACGACTATTATTAACGAGAAAATGAATAATCCCTATTTATAAAATACATTAATGCTATGGATACAACAAAGTTTGTCAATCGTCATGTAGGGCTTTCACGGGAAGATATTCCTTCCATGTTGGAGGCTGTTGGTGCCAGTTCAGTAGATCAACTGATCGAGCAGACCATTCCGTCGAACATCCGTCTTACGGAACCGCTGAACCTGCCCGAGCCCATGACGGAGCGCGAACTGGGCGAACATTTTGCCGAACTGGCTTCCAAGAATGAAGTCTTTACGTCCTATATCGGTATGGGGTGGTATGACACGGTTTGTCCGGCTCCCATCCAGCGGAATGTGTTGGAGAACCCGGTGTGGTATACGTCCTACACGCCCTATCAGGCGGAAATCTCGCAGGGACGACTGGAAGCGCTGATCAATTTCCAGACGGTGATCTGTGACCTGACCGGCCTGCCGTTGACCAACTGTTCGTTGTTGGACGAAGCTACCGCCGGTGCGGAGGCTGTATCCATGCTGTATGCATCCCGTAGCCGGACACAGGTGAAGGAAGAAGCCAATACGGTGTTTGTAGACGAGCAACTGTTCGATTCCACGCTGGCTGTGATCCATACCCGTATGATCCCGCAGGGTATCAAGGTGGTGACGGGCGACTACCGCACGTTCGCCTTTACGCCGGATGTATTCTGTGCGCTGATCCAATATCCGAACGCAGTTGGCTCGGTGGAAAACTATACCGAATTTATGGCTCGCGCCAATGCCAACGGAACGAAAGTAGCTGTTGCTGCCGACCTGATGAGTCTGGTGCTGCTGACTCCTCCGGGAGAATGGGGTGCCGATGTGGTATTCGGTAGCGCACAGCGTTTCGGTATCCCGATGTTTTACGGTGGCCCGTCGGCCGGTTTCTTCGCTACGAAGGACGAATACAAACGTTCCATCCCCGGTCGCATCATCGGTATCTCCAAAGATGCTTACGGACACGAAGCCTATCGCCTGGCGCTGCAAACGCGCGAACAACATATCAAACGCGAAAAGGCAACCTCCAATATCTGTACCGCTCAGGCGCTGCTGGCTACGATGAGCAGCTTCTATGCCGTGTATCATGGTGCCGAAGGATTGCGCGATATCGCCGGCCGTATCCACAGCCAGGCCGGATTCCTGGCCGCCGAACTGGAAAAGCTGGGTTACAAGCAACTCAATAAGAACTACTTCGACACGCTACTGGTGGAATTGCCGGCTGGTGTAGTATTGGGCACATTGTATGAACTCGCCATCGAATGTAAGGTGAATCTTCACTATTTCGATGGCTCTAAGGTAGGTATCAGCCTGGATGAAACCACGCTGCCGACCGATTTGGGCGTGTTGCTGTATATCTTCGCCGGCGCTGCCGGGAAGGACTATATGCTGAATGATGCCGTACCCGCAAAGACCTATTTCGATGCGACCTTTGCCCGTACCTCCGACTTCCTCCAGCAGGATGTATTCAAGAAATACCATACCGAAACGGAACTGATGCGTTACATCACCCGTCTCGGGCGCAAGGATATCTCGTTGGCTCATTCGATGATCTCCCTCGGCTCCTGTACGATGAAGCTGAATGCAGCCTCCGAACTGCTGCCGTTGAGCCGCCCCGAATTCCAGAACATACACCCGTATGCACCGGAAGACCAGGTGGAAGGCTATACCGAAATGATCGAGAATCTCTCTGCCTACCTGGCTGAGATCACCGGATTCAAGGGCGTTAGCCTGCAACCCAACTCGGGTGCGGCAGGTGAGTATGCCGGTCTGCGTGTAATCCATACCTATCTGGAAAGTATCGGTCAGGGACATCGTAACATCGTCCTCCTGCCGGCATCGGCCCATGGTACGAACCCGGCCAGCGCCATCCAGTGTGGCTATGCGACCATCACCGTACAGACAGACGCTTGCGGTAATATCGACCTCGAAGACTTCCGCCAAAAGGCTGAAGCCAATAAGGAGAACCTGGCTGCCACGATGATCACGTATCCGTCTACCCATGGTATCTTCGAAGTGTGCATCAAAGAGATGTGCGACATCGTACATGCCTGCGGTGGACAGGTCTATATGGACGGCGCCAATATGAACGCCCAGGTAGGTTTGACCAACCCGGGAACGATCGGCGCCGACGTATGCCACCTGAACCTGCACAAGACATTTGCTTCGCCTCACGGCGGTGGCGGCCCGGGCGTAGGTCCGATCTGTGTGGCTGAACACCTCGTGCCGTTCCTGCCCTCGCACCCGGTAATCTGGGGGAGCGATCAGAATACGGTAGCGGCTGCCCCGTATGGCAGTGCCGGTATTGCCTGCATTACGTATGCCTATATCCGCCTACTGGGTGCCGAAGGGTTGACTATCAGTACCAAAGCGGCGATTCTGAGTGCCAACTACCTGGCTGCGAAGCTGAAAGATACGTACGGTATTGTCTATACCGGCGCTACCGGACGCGTAGGGCACGAGCTGATTCTCGAATGCCGTTCGATCAAAGACCGCTCGGGCGTGGACGAAGGCGATATCGCCAAGCGATTGATGGACTTCGGCTATCATGCACCGACGCTTTCTTTCCCTGTACACGGTACCTTGATGATCGAACCGACCGAATCGGAAAGCAAAGCCGAACTCGACCGTTTTGTCGAAGTGATGGACTGCATCTGGAACGAAATTGCCGAAGTGGAAGCCGGCAAGGCCTCCCGCGAAGACAACGTCCTGAAGAATGCCCCGCACCCCGAATACGAAATCACAGCCGACGAGTGGAAACACGCATACCCGCGCAGCAAAGCCGCCTTCCCGCTGGATTGGTTGCACGACGGTAAGTTCTGGATCAACGTGGCCCGCGTGGACAACGCCTACGGTGACCGTAACCTGATCCCAACCATCTGTACCTGCACGATTTAATATGAAAGCACATTGGATTGCATTGGCGGCTATGCTCTTGACCGCCTGCTCACAACAAGAGACAAAAGTAAAAGCCTACGGTTGGCAAGGCGAGGGCCGGAACACGACCGAGGAAACGCTACAGGCCGACTTCAGCAAGTGGAAAGCGCACGGACTGGACGGTATGTGCTACAACGCCGGACAAGATCCCGTCAAACATCAACGTGCCGCCAAAGTAGCGCATGCCAACGGACTCGAATACCATGCCTGGATACCGACCATGCTGAAAGGCGACGCCGACTCGTCCTGGTATGCCGTGAACCGCAAGGGGGAATCCGCCTATTCGGTACAGGCGTATGTGCCGTATTACAAGTTCATGTGTCCCAATAACGAAGACGTCTATCACTTCCTCGAAGGCATGTACGGCAAGATTGCCGATATTCCCGAAGTTGATTATGTCCATTTCGACTATATCCGGTATGTCGACGTGATCCTCGCCCGCGGGTTATGGGATAAATACGGTCTGGTGATGGACGAAGAATATCCGACCGCCGACTACTGCTATTGCGACAAATGCGTGGCCGACTTTAAAACTGCTACCGGCATCGATATCAAATCGTTCGAAGACCCGTCGCAGTGCGCCGAATGGAAGCAGTTCCGCTATGACGTGATCACCAAGCTGGTTAACCGCCTGAGCGCCTCTATTCACGCGAAAGGCAAGAAAGTAAGCGCCGCCGTCTTCCCCGGACCGACATTGGCCAAGCAACTGGTTCGCCAGGAATGGAACAAATGGGATCTCGACGCCGTCTTCCCCATGAACTACAACGATTTCTACCTGGAAGGTGCAGACTGGCTACGCCCCATTACGGCTGAAGAAGTAGCGGCCGAAAACGGTAAAGCCCCCATCTACAGCGGCCTCTTTATCTGTCAGGACTGGCAGAATAAAGCCAATATCAAAGACCCGGAAGGCCATGGCCTGATCCCGTCGGAAATGGAAGAAGCCATACGCGGTTCCATGGAAAGCGGAGCCGCCGGTGTCTGCCTCTTTACCCCCGGCAATATGACCGACGAACATTGGAACGCTTTCGACAAAGCCATCCATCAAACCTATACGGTAACGAAGTAACCCTATTGTAAAGGTAACGAGGGTGCATCAAAAGTCCGAAGGTGTGCTTGCGAGGGGAATCGCAAGCACACCATCGGACGTTTGATGCACCAGCCTTCTAGGCCTACTTACCTTTACGTACCAGTGTATACTTATAGAGTGTATCCGACATATCCTGGATATAGAGCGTATCGCCACTGATCGCCAACGGATAGGAGGGATGATTGGCATAAAACACATCCATGACGAAGGCGTCATACCCGCTACCGGTGGGCGCCTGGCGCCAGTTTAACTCGCCCGGCTCGTCTACACCTTCGCTTGTCCAGATATACTGATCGCCCTTAAATGTGATAAAGGTATCCTCAAACTCACATTCCTGGGTAGCGTTTTTCCCGCTAAGCAATGCCCAACGTCCGTCGACCAGCTGTTTGACTTCCGGCAGGGACTTATCGAACAGGGTAGTACGCACGGCAGGTTTGGCAGCCTCCGCACTGTCTTTCTTTGATTTATCCGTGTTGCAGGAAGTAGACA
Source organism: Tannerellaceae bacterium (assembly GCA_031555145.1). Lineage (GTDB taxonomy): Bacteria > Bacteroidota > Bacteroidia > Bacteroidales > Tannerellaceae > JAJDIA01. Next base: position 7,642 of record JAVBUR010000066.1, read on the forward strand.
ACAGCAACAGGCCTGTGATACAGGCAACCGGCAGGGAGATAAAGTTCGTACATTTCATATTAGATTCATTTATAAATGTTTGACACTTGATTGTCGCACAAATATACGGTAAGAATCCGAACGCCCATGCACCGGCGCTGCTTTTTTTTCGTGGCCGTCCCAACTTCCGCTATCCCCGGAAGCCCATACTGCTCATATCTGGGTTCAGATCCTTGACGGCATGCTTCACTTCTTTCTCTTCGATGACTTCCTTATGGTGACGTTTCTGTACCGGGTATTTCAATTTGGCCTCTTCGATGGCTTCTGTGGAGATCGCCTGTGTTGCTTTATTCGTTTCCATGTCATGCTATTTTAGGTGTATATGAATGGAACAACATAGCCGCGATGAATGTTTAGCCATTTGCTATAACATGTAAGGGTAACTCGGCTGAGGGTGTGTCAAAAGTCCGAAGGTGTGCTTGCGGTGGTGGGGCGGTTGATTGCAGTTACCGGATACCGTATTCTTCCCCGATATAGTCGAGCAGGCCCTGGCAGGCGTCTTCCAGCAGGTCGAGTACGAGTTCGAAACCGGAGTCACCACCGTAGTACGGGTCGGGCACATGGTCGTAGAGCTTGTTGCGTGAGAAATCTGTCATCCGGTGTATCTTCTGTCTGGATTCGTAATCCGGGGAGCGGCGTCTCAGCTCGGAGATATTGTGGTCGTCCATCCCGATGATCAGGTCGAAGTCGAAGAAGTCTTTCAGCTCGACCGGGCGCGAAATGGAATCGAGCACATATCCCCGCCGGGCGGCATGGGCGCGCATACGGGCATCAGGCAACTCCCCCCGGTGATGGCCGATGGTGCCGGCCGAATCGATACCGATCTCTTTCTCCAATCCGGCGTCTTTCACTACTTTTTTCATCACGGCTTCGGCCGACGGTGAGCGGCAGATATTCCCCAGGCATACAAAGAGGAGACGGAACTTTTCCTGTTTCATGGTCTAATCGTTTTTCGTTCTGTTTCTTATTGTTTTACTTCCTTGTTCAGCAAAGATAAGCGATCAAAGCGGATCGACATCATAATGCACGAGTAATTGACGGTAGGAGGGATGTTGTTGCATCTCCGACTGGACGAGGTCGAGCAGTTCACGCACCGGCGTGACGGCGGCAGCGACTTCGAGTTTTAGGATGATCTTCCGGATATGGAGTGTCTGTACACGGGTGATGATCGGGGTGACCGGTCCTAAGACGCGGTCGCCCAACCGTTCACGCAGCTTGTCGGCATAGAGCAGGGACATCTCCTTTAGCACCGGTTCGTAGCGGCTTCGGAGTACGAGGACGATCAGCCGGTAATAGGGCGGATAGCGGTAGAGGCTTCGTTCGGCTAGTTGCCAGTCGACCATGCCGGCGTAGTTGGACTCCTGCACCATGCGTATCAGGGGGTGTTCGGGCTGGGAGGTCTGTACGACCACCGTGCCCCGCTTGTCTCGTCGGCCGGCACGGCCACTGACCTGCACCATCAGTTGGTAGGCGCGTTCGTGGGCGCGGAAGTCGGGGAAGTTCATCAGGCTGTCGGCATTCAATATGCCGACTACGCTGACGTTCCCGAAGTCGAGTCCTTTCGACAGCATCTGGGTGCCGATCAGGATATGTGTCTTTCCCCGTTCGAAATCGGCCAGGATCCGTTCGTAGCTGGTACGGGTACGGGCTGTGTCGAAATCCAACCGTTCTACTCTCGCGTCGGGGAAGAGGGAGGCAATTTCTTCTTCTACCTGTTCCGTGCCGAAACCCATCATGCGGAGGTCGGTATCCTCGCAGGAGGGACAGGCCCGGGGGCGTTCTTCCGTATACCCGCAGTAGTGACAGACAAGCCGGTCGAGGTATTTATGGTAGGTCAGGCTGACGTCGCAGTGGATGCAATGAGGCACCCAGCCACAGGTCTTGCAACTGATCACCGGCGCAAAGCCACGGCGGTTTTGAAACAGGATGGCTTGTTCGCCGGCTTCCAGGGCAGTCGTTATTTTCTGCATCAACAGCGGGGAGAAGAGCGTGTCTTTCATGATCTTCTTCCGCTTTAGTTCCTTGATATCGACGGGAAGGATCTCCGGCAGGAGTACATCGCCGTAGCGTACGGTCAGCTTCGCCAACCCGTACTTACCACTTGAGGCATTGAACCAGGTATCGAGGGAAGGGGTCGCCGAGCCGAGCAGCGTCTTTGCCCCGTGCATACCGGCCAGTACGATGGCGGCATTGCGGGCATGGTAGCGGGGAGCCGGGTCCTGTTGTTTGTAGGTGTTCTCGTGTTCTTCGTCGACCACCACCAGGCCGAGTTCGCGGAAGGGTAGGAAGAGCGACGACCGGACGCCCAGCACCAACCGGGGTTCGTCGCTGCGCAGCAGGGTATTCCACACCTCGACCCGCTCGTTGTCGGAGAATTTGGAATGGTAGACCAGCAGGCGGTCGCCGAAGAGTTTGGCCAGCCGTTCGGTCAGTTGCGTGGTGATGGCGATCTCAGGCAGGAGGAAGAGGGCTTGCTTGCCTTGTTTCAGTACCTCGTCGATCAGGTGGGCATAGACGGCCGTTTTTCCGCTTGATGTCACGCCGTGCAGCAGGCAGACCTCTTTTGTAAGGAACGCATCATAGATATCATGGAGCGCCCGTTGCTGCGGGAAGGATAGTTCGGGCAGTGGTTGCAGGCGGCAGACGGGGACTTGCAGGCGACTGACCTCTTTCTCATAGGCTTCCAGCACGCCACGTTTCAATAGCCCGGCCAGGATAGGAGTTGAGGAGCCGCTTCGCTCCAATAGTTCTTTCTGGGTGATTTCTTTCGCCAGGGTGGGATGCAGCGCATGGCTGGTATCCAAAAAAGAGAGAAATAAGGCTTCCTGTTTGGGGGCGCGTTTCAACTCGTCGAAGGTACGGTTGAGCATCTCCTCGTTGGCATAGGCCGGCGCCAGGCGGAGATAGGTTTGCGTCTTGGCGACGTACCCTTTCTTGAGTTCCTCGCTGATCTCGACCGCGCCCTTTTCCAGCAGGGAGACGACGACAGGCATCACATTGCGCAGCCCGGTCTTCTTTTCCAGTTCGGCCACGGTCAGGCGGTTGGTCTCCGTCAGTGCATCCAGGATGGCTTGTTCGTTGGGACGGAGGGATTCGATGGCTATAAACTCTTCGTTATACATGACCAATGTCTCGCTCTCCAGTTTCAATCCCGAAGGAAGGGCCGCCTTGTAGACATCGCCCAGCTTACAGATATAATAAGAGGCGATCCATTGCCAGAACCGGAGTTGCGGCCGGCGCAACACCGGCGCTCCGTCGAGCAGGGCGAAGAGATCCTTCGTCTCGTAGGCACCCGTCGGCCGCCGGTCGTGTACCTGCATGACGATAGCCGTATAGTAGCGTTTCTTCCCGAAATGCACCACCACCCGGCAACCGGGTATCACTGCTTTTTCCATCTCCGGCGGTACCCGGTAGGTATAACTATTCTCCAATGGTAGGGGAAGTATGACGTCCGCGTATTTCATCCCTTGCTTATTTGACCAACAAAGATAGAAAGAATACGCGAAGTCGCAGAATTAGTGATGGAGAGTCGCACTGTTGAAATAGTTAAAAGAGTAAGGAAAAGATAGTTAAAAGGTGAAAGGGAGGCGGATAAAATGCAAGAGAGAAGCGATCTTTGAGGCATTGTTAAAACCTATGTGCTAAATTATCGGTATTTTTTCTAAAAAAGTGAGTATAAAAAAGAAGGAACCCTCTCCTATACCAAAATCTATAGCATGAAGCTCGACCGGCAACGGGAACACAATGACATAGAATGCTGGAACCGGTTCCTGGCCGGAGACGACGATGCATTTGTAAAGCTGTACATGGACCACATTGATGCAATGATGAGCTATGGACTGCATTTTACTCCTATGCGTGATCAGGTCAAGGATGCTATACAAGATGTTTTTACCTACATATATAGTAAACGCAAACACCTGAAAACGGTGGGAAGTGTGCGTGTCTATCTGTTCGTGTCGCTGAAGAATGAACTTTTCGCCCGTTTCAACAAGGATGAAAAACAATTCCATATCGATACGATCGAACCGGTATTCAATGTCGATATCTCCGTCGAAGACAAATACATCATCGATGAACAGAACCGGGCATTGAAGCATGCACTCCATCAGATGTTGCAGACCCTTTCACCCCGGCAGCGCGAAGTGATCTACTATCGGTTTACCCAGGAAATGGATTTCGATGAAATCTGTGTGCTGATGCAGATGAACATACAGTCGGTACGCAACCTGCTCTATCGTTCGATCCAGAAAATAAAAGAGACATACGTTAAATACGGCAAAGAGATATACACCAAACGCACTTAATCTACAATCAAATGAAACCAACTCGTTCCACATACACCAGCAGCGAATTGCTGGATGAAGATTACTTTATTACATCTGTACTGCATCCGACAGCTGAATCGGATGTCTTCTGGGAGTCACTACTGGCCGATGGCCTGATTGATCAGGTAGAATTTGACCAAGCCCGCAATTTTGTGCTCCTGATGCAGGAGCCGCGGCGGGTCATCTCGGAAAAAGAAAAAGCCTTGTTGCTGGCTTCGATAGAGGTCGAAAACAAGCGGCGCCTGAACCGTACCCTCCGGCATAAACAGTATTATCTGTACGGAACAGTGGCGGCCTTGCTGCTTGTCCTGGTGGTGCTCGGCTATACCTGGCTGGCAGGTGATAAACAGATCGAACAGGCCGACTTCCAGGCCATCATGGCCCGTATACCCGATGCAGGAACGGCCGTCAACGATATCCAACTCATCCTTTCGGAAGATACCACCATCACGCTCAACAACAAAAAGGCCGATATCGTGGTACAGAAAGGCGGAAGCATTGTGCTGAACGAAACCTTGCAGGTCGCACCGAAAGAAAAAAAAGACAAGAAGGCCGAGCCGGCGCTCAACCAGTTGATCGTACCCTATGGTCGCCATTCGTTGCTGACGCTGGCCGACGGAACGAAGATGCATGTCAACTCAGGCTCACGGGTGGTTTTTCCCAATGACTTCACAGGAAAGACACGGGAAATATTTGTCGATGGCGAAGTATACCTCGAAGTGTCCCGTAATGAAGCAATGCCCTTCCTGATGCATACATCCCAGATGGATTTGAATGTACTCGGTACCTCGTTCAATGTGAATGCGTATGAGAAAGAAGGTAAAAGTACGGTGGTGCTGGTTTCGGGATCAGTCAGGGTACAAGCCAAAGGCGAAAAGGAAGCCTTCCTGTCGCCCAATCAGAAGTACGACTATGCCAACGGGACGACCTCCGTCGTTTTTGTGGATGCCAAAGAATATACTTCCTGGAAAGACGGCTATTTTGTCTTCCGGGGTGAGCCGCTGTCTAATGTCATGATGCGACTGTCGCGTTATTACAACGTCTCTATCCATTATGATCCGAGCCTGAGTACGAGCCGTTGCTTCGGTAAGTTGGATCTGAAGGAAGACATTGGAAAAGTGGTGACCGATCTGTCCGACCTGTTCCGGCTGAATGCCACTGCAGTAGAAGGCGGATACCTTATTTCAGCAATCGACAATTAATCTATAAATTAACGTATAAACAGAAGTGCCTATGGGATAACAACGGGATGAAAAAACTAACAAAAAGAAAAGACTAAGTCGGAACTATTGAACAATGCGATTATTAATTTAAAAACACTACAAGAGAATGAGTCATAAGACAAATGTAAAGTTATATGCTACTGTTGTGTCTGGTCTGAAACGATTAACCCGCCTGGGTATGGTCTTGGTGCTGTTAGCATCAGTCGGAATCAGCAGTATGTATGCAAATGAGATCACCTACTCCCAGAGTAAGCGATTAAACTTGAATCTAAGTAACACCACCATGAAAGATGTCTTTCGTGAAATCGAAGCGAATAGTGAGTACATTTTCTTCTATTCGGACGACATCAACACTTCCCGGCAGGTATCTGTCCGTGTGAATGGACAGACTATCGACTCCATTATGGAGCAATTATTGAAAGGAACGGGCTATACCTATACGGTGTCAGACCGTCAGATATTTGTGAAAACAGCCGCTACCACCGCCAAGGTGGGTACCGTTACTGTGGCACAGCAGCAACGGATGACCGTGACCGGTAAAGTAGTAGACCAGACCGGTGAAGGCCTGATCGGCGCTAACGTACTGGTGAAGGGAAGCCTTACCGGGATCGTGACCGACCTCGATGGTAACTTCACACTCGACGTGCCGGCTAACGCTGTGCTGGTCATCAGCTACATCGGTTATGCCTCACAGGAAATGGCAGTGAAAGGCACAGCTCCGATCCGTGTTGTCCTGAAAGAAGATACTACGATGATGGACGAACTGGTAGTAGTCGGTTATGGTATACAGAAGAAAGCGAACCTGACCGGTTCGGTAGGTTCTATCAACGCCGACGCCCTCGAATCACGTTCGGTAGCCAGCGTATCAGCCGCTTTGGCCGGCCAGATACCGGGTGTGACATCGATCCAGAGTTCAGGAGCACCGGGTTCGCAGACCGGTAAGATCACCATCCGTGGCCGTAACTCGATCAACCCGGCCGACCCGTTGGTGATTATCGACGGTGTGCCTTCTTCACAATCATCGATGAACGCCATCGACCCGAACGACATCGAGAGCCTGTCGGTACTGAAAGATGCCGCTTCTTCGGCGATCTACGGGGTACAGGCGGCCAACGGTGTCATCCTGGTCACGACCAAAAAAGGGAAAAGAAGCGCTAAGAACACGATCAACTACTCGGGTTCTGTCGCTTTGGTCGCACCCACGATGTTGCTCGACTTCCTCGGATCAGCCGACTATGCCACGCTGTATAACGAAGCCGTGCTGAATGACAACCCCAACGCGGTCGTACCTTACTCGGCTGAAGATATCGAAGCCTTCCGCAACGGGACGAAGCCGAACACCGACTGGTATGGCGAAACATTCAAGTCGTCGGCTATGGAAACCTACCACAACCTGTCGATCACCGGTGGTTCGGAAAAGACAAACTACAACGCTGCCCTCGGTTATACCTTCCAGGACGGTCTGGACAAACAGACACAGTACGAACGTTTCAACGTACGTGCAGGCCTCGATAGCCAGATCGCTAAATGGTTGACTGTCGGTATCAGCGCCAATGGTTACAGAGGTACAATCGAAGAAGGTTGGGAATCGTACAACGCGCTCCGCCAATACAGCAACCGTATCGCTCCGGTATACCCCGTCTATGGCGATACCGGTGAATACTTCTACGGTGGCTTGCAGAACCCGGTAGCCTTGAATGCCAATTCGGGTAACCGCGTCGATCAGATACAGGAAATCAATGCCACTACCTACGCAACCATCCAGATCCTGCCTGAACTGAGCGTCAAGGGACTCTTCTCCGTACGTAACAGCCAGCAGAACAAAGATGGCTTCAAGAAACAATACCAGTATGCCAACTACAACTCCGGCGTACGTGAAGGCTACGAAGAATACTATACCAAGAACTGGTATACATCCCAGATACTGGCTAACTACAATAAGACATTCGGCAAACACTCCATCGGCGCATTGGCTGGTTTCGAACAGACCGAATACCTTTACAAGTATACCAAAGCCACACGTAAGGGTGGTGGTAACAACGAACTGAACCAGTCACTGAACACCCTCGATAAGTCTTCCCAGACCAATGATGATGGCGGACATGAAATCGCCCGTCAAGCCTACTTCGGCCGCCTGCAGTACGACTTCATGAACAAATACCTGTTCGAAGCCAACGTACGTGCCGATGCCTCTTCCCGTTTCCCGGCCGGTAACCGCTGGGGTGTGTTCCCCGCTTTCTCCGCCGGTTGGAGAATCACGGAAGAAGCCTTTGTGCAGGAAGCCGGCCTGACCTGGTTGAGCAACCTGAAGCTGCGTTTGGGCTGGGGCCGTACCGGTAACGAAGAGTTGGACGACAAAACCATCTATCCGTCGGTCGCTACCTATGCCTACGACAAGTATATGTTTGGCGACGTACTGTATTCGACAGCCAAAGAAAGCCGCTATGTTAACAACAAGCTGAAATGGGCTTCCGTAACGAACTACGAAGCGGCCCTCGAAGCAAGCTTCCTGGACAACAAGTTCGGTTTCGAACTGGCTGTCTTCAAGAAAGTGACCAACGACATGTTGCTGAAGCTGCCCGTACAGCAGGTGCTGGGTATGGATGCTCCTTACCAGAACGCCGGTAGCCTGCAGAACACCGGTTTCGACCTGAGCATGTTCCACAACAACACCATCAACAAGGACTGGAGCTATGCCGTAAACATGAACGTGGCCTACGTGAAGAACGAAATCACCAACATGGAAGGTACCGAAGGGAAGCAGAATGACTACCAGTGGTATATGGAAGGGTATGCACTCGGTTCTTTCTACGGATACAAAGCCATCGGTTTCTTCAATACCGAAGATGAACTGAAGAACGAACCCAAACGTACCGGCGCTGAAAAGCTGGGTGACCTGAAGTACTACGACCGCAATGGTGACGGTAAGATCACAGCTGACGACCGTATGATCATCGGTAAGGACTTCCCGAGCTGGACGGCTTCTTTGAACCTGACAGCGTTCTATAAGGACTTCGACTTCTCGGCTCAGATCCAGGGCGTATTCGACGTGGATTCTTACTATGATAATGAAGCGGCTTTCGCCTTCTTCAACAGTGGAAAGGTATTGAAACGCCACCTCGACCGTTGGACGCCGGATCACCACAATGCCTCTTATCCGTTGATGCGTAAGGATAACCAGATCAACTACCAGAAGAACTCTTTCTGGTTGCAGGACGCATCGTATGTACGTCTGAAGAATATCGCTTTGGGCTACAACCTGCCGAAGGTGCTGGTGGCCAAAATCGGTATGGAGAAAGTCAAAGTCTATGTGGCTGGCGAAAATCTGCTGACCTTCACCGGCCTGGACGGCATTGACCCCGAAGCGTCTACGAACGGACGTGGCGCCTACTACTCGAACCTGAAGAAGGTTTCCTTGGGACTTAAAGTTACATTTTAATTGATATGACCTACAATATGAAGCAATATAAGTTAACAGCTATAGTCTCAGTCTTATTACTGAGTTTTTGTTCGTGCAGCGACTTCCTGGACCGTTATCCCCTCGAAGAGCTGTCTGATGGAAGTTTCTGGAAGCAACCGCTCGACGCGGAAATGTTTGTTGCCCAGATATATAACGCACTGCCGAGTGATGATATTGATAGCGATATAGAATCCGACAATGCTACGCATGGTATCAAGTGGGCCGCCGGCAACGTCTCCAGAGGGATCTATGATCCGTTGGATATGTCGTGGGAAGATGAATACAAGTACATCCGCATGTGTAACCTGTTGATGGAAAAGATCGACGAGATCCCCAACTACGCACAGGCCGACAAAGAGGCCACCATCGCTGAAGCCCGCTTCCTGCGTGGATTCGTTTATTTCGGTTTGATCCGGTCGTTTGGTGATGTGCCCTGGGTAGAATCCACCCTGACACTCGACCAGCTGACCGACATCACCCGTACACCGCGTGCCGATGTGTACAACAACGTGATGGAAGACCTGGATTATGCCATCGCCAAATTGCCGGCAGAATGGCCCGCCGCCAAATATGGCCGTGCCACCAAGTATGCTGCGTATGCCATCAAGGCTCGCGCCGCATTGTATTTTGGCAACTGGCAGGTAGCTGCCGATGCTTCGCAGGCGATCATGTCGTCGAACAAGTACGGCTTGTTTGATGCGGAAGGAACAGGCCGCTATGCCGAATTGTTCTGGGAAAGCGAGGAAAAGACGAACGAAGCCATCCTGGTACGCCAGTTCAGTTATCCTGACCTGGGCCAGGGCATCATTGGATGGGGGGCCTTCCCGACACAAGGATGGGGCGGTATCAACCCGACACAGAGCCTGGTAGATGCGTTCGAATGTATCGACGGCGCGCCGATCGCGCAGTCTTCGCTGTATAACCCGCGTAACCCGTTCGAAAACCGTGACCCGCGTCTCGAAGTATGCGTACTGCATGACGGTGAAACTATGTACGGCGACCTGATCAAGGTGGCTCCGCTGAAGTCGGCTTATCCGACAGGTATCGGCCAGCACGGTGACGCTACCGCTACCGGTTATTATAACCAGAAATACCTCGATCCGAGTGTGGATCCGCAGGAAGAAGGTTGGGATGGTGGCAAAGACTGGCACGTAGTCCGCTACGCCGAAGTACTGTTGACCTATGCGGAAGCCAAGAACGAACTCTCCGGCCTCGACGCTTCGGCCCTCGACGCTGTGAACCAGGTGCGTAAACGTGCCGGTATCCCTGCCTTGCAGACAACCGACGCGAAAGGGAAGACCTATGTGGCTTCGCAAGACGACCTCCGTCAGCGTATCCGCAACGAGTGGCGTGTGGAATATGCTATGGAAGGTGCGAAACGTATGTGGGATATCCGTCGTTGGGGTATTGCCAAGACCGTGCTGAACGCTCCGTTCGAAGGCTTGACCTATCAGTTGGTGGATAGTCCCGATGCTGATCCTGCTGACGGCGGCAAAATCTGTATCCTGTATGTCGACCGGAATGCTCCGGGCGCTAAGGTGGCTATGCCGACCCAGAGTGCTTACAAGGAAAACAACTATTTGTTCCCCGTTCCGCAGAGCCAGATTGACTTGAATCCTAATCTGACACAGAACCCCGGATATTAATTTAGTCATACGAAAGAGAGTGCCGGCCGGCACTCTCTTTTATCTATTCCTCCCATGAACAAATGCAATTGGATCGTAACGGTTTCCCTGATGGCAGTATGTCTTTTCCTGTCATTAGACAGCCTGTCGCATATCCCTGCTTATCATGAACAGCATCATTTGTTCCTTTTCAGTCCTGCTTATCTGTCTGCCCATGGGGCGACGGCTGCCGGCCGTCTTGGTCTGCTGGCGGATTTTGTGATACAGTTCTTTTACTTCCGCACAGGCGGTTGTCTCTTATTCGCCTTACTGATTGCCGCCCTGTATCCCTTGAACGCTGTCTCTGTATATAAACTGACGGGCCGTCGCGATCCGTTACACCTGACGTTGATACCTTCTTTATACCTGCTTGTACGGTATACTTCCATTGATTTTTCAATCGACCATCTGGTCGGATTATTGATTTGTTCACTGGCGCTCTTGTTGCTTTCCTGCCTGCGTGGACACGTAAAATATTACCTGCAGCCTGTGGTGCTCATCGGGCTGGGGCTGTTTATCGGATGGTGGTATCCGTTTGTCGCCGCAGTTATGGTGGGAGCCTCCTGCCTGTCGGCTTGGCTGTTAGACCGTCGCCTGGCAAAAGGCAAGATACGGCTGGCCGTTGGATTGACGGCGCTGGCCTGCTATGCCGGAGCTACATTTTATACCTTTGTCCGTGCTTACAATATGCACGAACGAATTAGTATCGAAACCGAATCCTATGTGAAACACGGGGAATGGAACAAGGTGCTCTCCTGTGCCAACCGTTACCGTGGCAATAACCAACTGATCGACTACTTCCGTAACCTGGCACTTTACCATACCGGCCGTCTGCCGTATGAGTTGTTGCGGTATCCCCAGTCGAAGGGAGTTGAATCGCTCTACCTGCCGTGGACCGGTGAGAATCGCCGGAGTGAATACGGCCATTATATCTATGAACAACTGGGACTAGTGAACGAAGCCCATCATTGGGCCTTCGAAGCCATGGTGGTGAATGGGGAAACGGCGCCCCACTTGCTGAACCTGATCCGGTATAATATAGCTAACGGCCGCCTGTTGGTCGCTCGCCGGTTTATCCATGTGCTCAAGCAGTCACTTTTCTATCGCGATCAGGCTGTGACGTATGAGGGGATGCTTACCGCGGGCGATGTCGCCGGATTGCATGCCTTGCCGCACCGGAAAGGCGAGAAAGCCCGTTTTACCAACGTACTCAACCTCGGACCGGAACTGCTCTATGTCTGCGAACGTGAGCCCGGCAACCGGATGGCCTTCGAATACCTCATGAGCCAGTTGCTGTTGAGCAACCAGATCACCCGGTTTGCCGCCAACGTCCATCGCTATAAGGCGTTCGACTATCCGGTCCTGCCGCCGATGTATGAAGAGGCCTTGCTGGTGTATAAACTGGGGGTGGACGAGGCTACCTTTGCCGAACTGGGAATAGCAGTCAGTCCCGAAACGGAACAACGCTTCCGTGCCTATTACAACGCCTCGCAACGGGACGATACGGAACTGCTCCGTCGTGAATTCGGCGATACCTATTGGTACTATATGAACTATCGCAGCGTGTATGGAACAAAAGCAAGAAATGATTAAACGTCGCTCTATATATTTTTTTCTCTGTTGCAGTTGGCTGCTTCTGACAGCATGCAACTATCGGGCAGTGGAGGCTGACGTGCGAAGCACGGATCAGCCTACCCTGTTCCCCGATTACAACGGGGTGACGTTCCCCACCAACATTGTTTCGCCCACTTTCCTGATCCGGGAACCAGGCGATGCCTACCAGACGGAAGTCTATGTCGACGGTGAGCGGTTGTTCTCCCTGCGGAATACCTCCGGCGAAGTGGTCATCCCCCAACGCCAATGGGAGCCTATCCGGACACTGGCCCTGGGAAAGACGTTCGACATCCGGATCTTTGTCTTCCGGGATGGCCGTTGGACACAATATGCCGACATTACCAACAAGCTATCGGAACACCCTATCGATCCCTACCTGGTCTACCGTCTCCTATATCCCGGCTATGAACTGTGGAACGAGATGGGCCTCTACCAGCGCGACCTCACCTCCTATAAAGAAACCCCTCTTATCGAGAACACTTCCGTGGAGAAAGGTTGCATGAACTGCCACGCCTTCAGCGGCAACAACCCCGACCGGATGATGCTGCACGTACGTGGTAAGGTCGGAGGGACGCTCATCCGTAAAGACGGCCAGGTGGAACGTATCGACACCAAGGTGCCGGAGATGGCCAACACCGCCGCTTATCCGGCCTGGCATCCCGACGGACGACACATCGCCTTCTCGGTCAACGAGATCAACCAATATTTCCATACCACCGGCCACAAGGCGGTGGAGGTCTCCGACAAATATTCCGACCTGGTCGTGCTGGATACGGAAACGAACGAGTTCTTCACCGACACGCTGATCTGTGGCGATGGCTGGATGGAAACCTTCCCCCATTGGTCGCCCGACGGTCGTACGCTCTACTTCTGCCGTGCCCATGCCATCGAAGCCGATACGCCCCTCGACAGTATCTGGTACGACCTCTGCCGGGTCACGTTCGATCCTGTCACCCGGTATTTCAGCCACCTGGAGACGTTGGTCGATGCTTCGGCACACCACCGGAGCATTTCCTTCCCTCGCGTCTCGCCCGATGGCCGCTACCTGATGTATGTACAATCAGACTACGGTAACTTCTCCATCTGGCATCCCGAGAGCGACCTTTACTTACTGGACCTGCAAACAGGCACGGCGCGGAATATGGCTGAAGTGAACAGCCCGGACGTCGACAGTTACCACTCCTGGTCGTCTACCGGCCGGTGGTTCGTTTTCAGCAGCAAGCGGATGGATGGCCTCTGGGCGCACCCCTACATCGCCTCTTTCGACCCGGAGACAGGACAGGCCGGGAAGCCTTTCCTGCTTCCGCAACAATCTCCCCGCTTTTACACCACCTTCACCAAGACCTTCAACCTCCCTGAACTGATCACGGCTCCCGTAACCAATAGCGAGGCGCTGGTCGACCGTACGAAACGGCCGCCTCTGCCCGTTACGATGAGGTGAGTACAAATAGGTTTCTATTTGTGGGGTGATTCCGTTTAGTTATAATAAACGGCTGTTTTAGTTCCGTTATGTACAAATGATATCGCTCTTTCAAGAGAGGAGTTGATGAAAATGATGCCTACATTTGTATATAGCACTACAAACAGAAAATCACATGTATAGAATACCATGAAAAAGATGATAGTCTCTTCACTGCTTGCTATTATTGCTTCTGTCTGCTATGCACAAGAAGAAAGCCGTGTGTATACTTTTGATGAGGTAGATGACGTTTTCGACGCTGTTTCAGCAAGGATAACCGTCAACCATACCCCTCAACCTGTTTTTACGAAAGGCATAAAGAACAGTGATATATCGCTCAATGGCACTTGGCTGTTTCATCCAAATCCACCAGCAGGCTTTGAAAAAGGAATGCCTGAAAAAGGAAAAGGGGGATGGGTCGCTATGGCTGTTCCCTCCGAATGGTATATGCACTCTTACAAAGTGGAAGAGGGTGCCTATGCCGGTTATTTCCGAACGATGGAAATCCCTGCCGACTGGAATAAGCAACGGGTTATTCTACGGTTTGGCGCTGTCAATTCGGCGTGTCTTGTGTATATAAACGGTGAGCTTGCGGGAGAACATATGGGTTGTATGACTTCGTTTGAATTTGATATAACCCCTCACCTGAAGAAAGGGAAGAACACGTTGGCTCTTTATGTAAAGAGTGAGTCAGTTGCTGAAAACATCTCTCGTATTTCCCATTATGCCAAACATCAGGTGGGAGGTATGCTGCGTGGTGTAAAATTAATGATCGTACCGGAGGTCTATTTTGCGGCATTCCATTGTACCGCGCTCTTGTCTGATGATTTAAAGAAGGGGAGCCTTGACCTTTCGTTTGATGTAGGAAACCGAACCTCTCCGGACTGGAATGAAAAAGAAGTCGAAGTCATTTTACGCAAAAAAGGCATAGAGGGCCTTTTAGATGAAAAGGAGGAAGTCATGCGGCAAAGGATAAAGATAAGTCCGGCTCATTCTTCTTATCGTCATCGAATGGAACTGGACAATCCGGAATTGTGGCATGCCGAGTCCCCTTACTTGTATACAGTTGAGATGCACCTGTATGAGAAAGGGAGCCTGTTGGAGACTGTCACAAAACAGATAGGATTCAAGAAGATTGATATAAAAGGGAATGTGCTTTATGTCAATAACCAGCCGCTGAAACTCCATGGAGTAGCCCGGCATGATATCCATCCGTACGACGGCAGGGCACTTCCTGATACCGCTTTGCTTCGACGGGATATCGAACTGTTCCGTAATGCGAATTGTAATTATATACGTACGGTGCATTATCCCCCGGATGAATATTTATTGGACTTGTGTGATCGTTATGGCTTGTTTGTCGAGAATGAAGCCCCTGTTTGCTGGAACGGTAATACGGAGGAAAGCAAAGAGATAGCCGAACTAACATTTTATGCTTTCAAGTCATTACTATTCAGGGATCGAAGCCATCCCTGTGTGTTAGTGTGGTCCTTAGCGAATGAAAGCAAATGGTCTCCGAAATTTGAACTCTGCCGGAGACTGGTCAAGCAGGAAACCCCTCATATACCGGTCAAGTTCTCTCATTCCGAATACTATGGGATCAATCCTGCAGCGGATGTAGGCTCACGCCATTATCCGGGTTGGGAAGGCTTGATGAAGTATGATAATTACTTCCGACCCATCATTTTTTCCGAAGCATTGCATTTAAATAGCTATAACACTTCTGAAAATATAACGGATCCGGGCTTAAGGGATATGTGGGGCGATTATGTCAAGTATTTTCTGGATCAGATCACACACGCTCCGGCTATTACCGGCTTGGGCATATGGTCGGCCATCGATGAAATGTTTTATCCGAAAGGACAGGCGCCTGTCGGATACGGTCCTTGGGGAGTTGTCGATGGCTTCAGAAGGGAGAAGCCCGAATTTTGGCATATGAAAATGGCCTTTTCCCCCGTACAAGTGGTAAGTCCTCATTTTTATGTGGTGGAGAATAAAACATGGGTTGTGTTGGAAAACCGGTATAACACATTAAACCTGAATACGCTGGATGTTCGATGGCGGGATGGTGCCGTGAGCGGTAAAGTGACAGTAGAAGGAGTCGCAGGAAAGCAGACAATGCTTTCCATTCCTCATGCCATGCAAGGGGATGAACTGTTGCTTGACTTTCAGGATAAACGGGGCTTTAGTATATCTCAATGGAGTATTCCCAGAGAACATCCCCGCTATACTATGCCTCCTATGGAAGTAAAGAAGAAACTGCACTATGCAGAAAACGGTCAGATACTCAAAGTCAATGTTCAGGACTTGGCATACACGTTCTCCGTTGCCCAAGGGAAACTGATCTCCGTGAAAAAAGGGAAGGAGGTCTTATTGGATGGAGAAGTACAATTTTACCTGATACCTCTTCTGAAATCGAATGAAGTGATAGACTTTATCCCACAAGATCCCATCGATAAGACCGTTAAATTCACGTCAGACCCTTTAGCCGAATGGGAGTGTCATTCCGTTACTACTCATTTGACGGACTCGCTTGTCCGGCTTGTATGCAAAGGGACACATGGAGATATTCCATTGACATATACCTATACAATGAATGGCGACGGGCAGATGCGGGTGGATTATATTGCGAATATAACGAAGGTTGATTATGAGATCCGTCAGATAGGAGTAGGCTTTAATGCTCCTCCGGCATTTGATGTGCTCACATGGAAAAGAGATGCCCTTTGGGGCTTTTATCCGGCTGATCATATCGGAAGAAAAGAAGGAACCGCCAACGCGTTTTATCCGGAAACGCTCGACGATTATTGGCGTAAAAGAACCATCCCTACCCACTCATATGCCCGGGAAGGGAATAGTCATGGCTCTACTGATTTTCGCTCCACCAAGCAACAGATAGTTGAAGCGTCCCTGTCGGATTCGCAGCAGAATGTTATTCGTATAGAGTCAAATGGCAAACAGGCTTTTCGTTCATGGATCACGGATAAGGGGACTTCGTTTTTAGTGGCGAATTATTCCAATGCCGGTAATGAGCACTACCTTAGTTTTGATTCTAACAGAACCAGATACACGACCGAGCTGCGTTTAGATGGCAATGATATTGCCGGTTGGATACAGCTTCGTTTTGGGAATTACTAATTGGTATGATCCAGACCATACAAAACGACTATCTCTGCCCGTTAAAATCAAATTCTTTCACTGTTATTTCTATATCTTTACTTCCATTTGACAGAAATAATAAATAAGCGGCTCCACCTTCAAGATCAACGAGACTTGAAAGCAGGCGCTTTCAATATCAACCAAATATGAAAGTAATGGGTGTTCGCCGCGACGATGAATGCCCAGTCACGGGCATCGTGTTCGTAGCCGTGGGTGCTGGCGAAGCCGAGCCCACGGTCAATTAGAATAACAACAATTATCATGCGCCGCGTCAGCGGTGCCGGCCTACAAACACGGCACCGCTGACGCGGCGCATAAAACACAATCCAATTACATGTCCGTGGGCTTGCACCCACGGCTACCAACACGATACCGCTGACGCGGTATTCACCCACACAAAAATGTTCAAATCCTGTACAATCTGAAGATCTCCCAGCTCTTATTACAACCCTAACTTAAAACAAAAAATACAATAACCCTAAATCTGGGAAACCCCGAAGCTTACATTCCATAGTATCATAAACGACTGAATCACAAATTCTTAATATCATTTTCCACCCCGCATATCACTTGCCTTCGTGTTGCCTATAACATGCCTATACCATTCCTTCGAGTCTTTTACCTCTTTTCAACACCCCAAAACACCCTGCGCCTCTTTTTGAAAATAACAATAACCCTGCGCCTCAATTTATCTTCAATTCTGGATAGACTTGAAGCTATGTATCCTTCCGGCAAATATGAATGAGGTCTCAAGTGGTATTATCGCGCGCGCCGTGTTTTATGTACGTGAGGATGGATATTTACTAAAAATGGATGCGGTTCTACAGACTAATGGTATTGAATACAGCCTGTTAATTAGTGTTGTTGTATTGATAAACAGCCGTATAGCTAGCTGTTCCCGGATGTCCTTAGGTGACAGGGATGCTTTTTAACCCTCTATTTGCATTCGCAATAATAATCCATCTATTATGCAATTTTTATCTATTCCGTTTACCTGACGGTCGATCCATATTTGCACTTTGTTAATTGATCTCCTAAAAATAAACACCTACGCCTATGGTATACAGAATGAAGTAAAACACACCGGACAGAGGAGGAGATGAGTATCTTCCCTTGTTTGACTACTTTAGTTATGCCTAATAATAATCTAATATCAATTGAAAAAATATGAATCTATTACTAATTGTGAAACATGTAATGCCCATATGCCAACTCAAGCCTGATAAGGCGCTCAAGAGGATGGGGTTGTATGCTCTTTTGTGTATTGTGGTTGTACTCAATGCTTCAGCCGTTTCCGGTAAAAACCACATCAATGTCGAATTATTTGAAGATACAAAGAAACTGGACGAACCGATTGACGCGTATCAAACCAATAATAAACTGGTTCAGAATCCGGGATATCCCGCCTTCTAAATACAGATTGTCCGGTGGCTTAGCCTAAGCTGCCGGGCAATTCTATTTGTTAACATAATAGATTTCCCCCCCCCCCCCCATGAAAATAGAAATTTGTTCTTCATACGAAGAGATCAGTGCTAAAGCAAAGAAAGAGCTGGTGAACGCCCTTTTGTGGAACAAGGGCCTGTTGGTATGTGCTGCTTCCGGCGGATCGCCCACGCGTTTGTATGGGATGCTGGCAGAGGAGGCGTCGGCGAATCCACAGTTGTTTGACCAACTGCGGATCGTCAAACTCGACGAGTGGGGCGGTGTGCCGATGGACTATCCCGGTACCTGCGAATGTTACCTGCAACAGGAGGTGATACAGCCGCTGCACATCCGGGCCGACCGTTATATCTCGTTCCGGAGTGATGCCGGTGATCCCGGTCAGGAGTGCGAGCGGGTACAAGGCCAGTTGGTACAACAAGGCCCTATCGACATTTGTATCCTGGGGCTGGGAATGAATGGGCATATCGCATTTAATGAGCCTTCCCCATTCCTTCAACCGCACTGCCATATAGCTACGCTGTCGGATACCTCGATGACGCATCCGATGGTGTTGGGCGAAGACCGGAAGCCGACTTATGGCTTAACCTTGGGCATGGCCGATATCATGCACTCAAAGCGGATCATCCTCCTGATCAACGGCACGAAAAAGAAACAAATAGCGAAGGAGTTCTTGTCCGGCAAAGTCACAACCACACTGCCCGCCTCCTTGCTGTGGCTGCATCCCAATGCGCTTTGTCTGATCGACAGCGAAGCTGCCGGAGAAGAATAGATATAAACAATAAACTTGTTTTCGTATGAACTATGCTATCGCGTTAGATATCGGTGGAACCAACATTAAATATGCCCTGGTGGGGCAGGATGGATCGATTGTCTATGAATCGCTGACTCCAAGCCGGTTGCAGGGCGTTGATGTATCCGGGATATTGACATCCATCATCCGGGAGATACTCGACTATGCAGCCGGTCGTCGGTTACATGTTGTGGGTATCGGTGTGGGTGTTCCGGCTGTTGTCGACAATGGGGAAGTCCTTTTTGCGTATAATATCCCGGAGATCAACCATCATTGTATAGGGGCAATGGGGATATTCGGTTATCCGGTGTATGTCGATAATGATGCGAACCTGATGGGGTTGGCTGAAGTAACGTACGGGACGGCCAGAGGAATGTCGGATGTTGTATTCCTGACGGTGGGTACCGGTATCGGCGGCGCCTTAATCATTAAAGGGGAACTGTATGGAGGTTATCGTAACCGGGGCACCGAACTGGGGCATATTATCGTCGATTGCCATGGGAAGGCCTGTACGTGTGGCGCCCGGGGATGCCTGGAAGCGCATGCTTCTGTTACCGCTCTTATTGAAGAGTATAAGGGGAGGTGTAGAAGTGAGTTGCCTGAGTGTGTTGATGGTAAATATATTGTGGGCCGTTATCTAGCGGGAGAACCCGAAGCGGTGGCGGCCATGGACGATCATTTCTTCCATATGGCCATAGGGATCGCGAGTTATATCAATGTCTTTGCGCCGCAGAAAATAATTATAGGAGGAGGCATTTCCGAATCGGGTGATTTCTACATCCACAGACTCCGTTCTCTGGTGGCGCCTGTTGCCATGACGGAAACCTCCCAGTTTACTACCATCGAAAGCGCTTCGCTGGGCAACAAAGCCGGCTTTTTAGGCGCTGCTGCATTGGTGTTTAAAAATGTATGTCCGGGTAGTCATCCCACGTATTGAACCTTTTGATCATTTGCATTATGAAAACAAATAAACCTGTTATAGTCCTCGTTCTGTTCATCTGGTTTGTCATCTCCTTTGTGACTAATATCCTGGGACCGATCCTTCCGCTGATGCGTGAAGCCGGTGGTGAAAAGAACTATGCCTTCTATGCGGTGCTTGCCCAAGTGGTTTTTGGAGCGGCATCGTTTATCAGTCCGTTTGCATTGACCGCCTTGATGCGCCGGTTAGCCGCACCCTCTTCAGCAGATAATCTATTCCTCCGGTTGTTAAGGGACTGTATTCCTGCCGAACTTTCCTGGAGTTCGTTCTACCTGATCTTCACGGGTGTGTTTGTACTGACGCTGATCCTTATTGCCTATATAAAGTTTCCGAAGATCACACTCAGGGAAGAAGAGAAAGCGGGTACGCGTCAACACTATATGGAACTGCTCCGGAACAAACATGTGATTCTCTTTTCCCTGGCGCTTAATTCGGTTGAAAAACACCATGGAGCCTTTTCGGGAATTTTGTGTACCGGTATCTTCGGAGGGGCACTCGTGCCGTTCCTGATTGGCGGGATAGGAGACCTTATCGGGCTGCGCGGTTCGATGCTGATCCTCCTGGTCACCCTTAGTTACATCCTCAGTATTTCATTCTGGGCAAAACCGTTGGTAAAGAACCAAACGATCTGGAAAGAAGTTGATCCCGTACCATAAAGTTATGGCGGCCAACAAACTGATATCGGTCATTCAAAGTCCGGCGACTAATCTGCGGTTGCTGTATGTCTTCTCGTACGCTGCCTGGACGGCCTGGATCCCTTTCTTTGGGCTATTCCTCAAAGATGAGCACATGGGAGGAAGCCGGATCGGGTATATATCCAGTCTGATCTGGGTCATTATGTTGATTATCCAGCCGATGTGGGGGATCAAAGCTGATAAGTCAGGGAAAGTTCCGTGCTACAAGGCGTCGGTGCTGTTGTCGGCCCTGTTGCTGCTGGTGTTTTTCTTTGCCGGTAAATCGCTGCTGTCAATCGTCTTGTGTACGGTCGGTTGTTCGTTGGCCTTTATTGCTGTCCAGCCGTTACAGGATACCTTGGCGCTGGATTATATTGATACAAACCCTGGCCTGAGCTATGGAAATCTCCGGTTCTGGGGAGCCGTAGGGGCGGGGGTAGGGGCGCAGGTGACGGGCCTTGTGATCGAACACCTGTCTTCCCAGTATATCTTCCTGACGGCCTCTATCTTCCTGCTGTGTTGTATCCCTTTTATGTGGAGGCTCAAGGAAAAACAGACCAAGCACTCCATGCGGATGGAGTTTAAAGATATCAAGCCCCTTCTCGCGAATAAAGGGCTATTGTCTTTTTTAGTGGTGATCGTGTTTGTCTCCCTGGCGCAAACATCCATCTGGTATTATATTACCATCTACCTGAAGGATATCGGCGCCTCCGATTATATGGCCGGCTCGGCGCTTACGGTGGACAGTCTCGGCGAGTTGCCTTTCTACTTCCTGGCAGCTGTCTTGTTTCGTAAGATAGGGATTCGTCGTACGATCCTGCTGGCGTTTCTGGCTACGGCCATCCGGTTGTTCCTGTATGCGGTGAACGACAAGCCAATGGCTGTCCTACTGATTGAAGCCTCCCACGGTATCAGCTGGACGCTGATGTGGGTGGCTTCCGTCGAATATGTAAACCGCCTGGTGAAGCCCGAATGGCGGACCACCGGCCAGTCCTTGCTTTGGGCGGCATATTACGGAGCCGGGCAAATCCTCGGCAACCTGTGGGTCGGATACCTGTACGAACGGATACCGATGCAATCCGTTTATGCGATCAATGGAGGCATCGTTGTCGTTTTCTTTGTCATCACTCTTTTCCTGTTTCGCAAAATACCTAATAATGTAGAATCATGAGACACATCAAAGCAAATATAGAAGTCCTGAGTCAAGTCGAAATCGAATTGATTCATGCCAAATCCCTGGAAGTACTGGAACGGACAGGGCTAAGAGTCCCGAATACGGAAATACTGGAAATCTGCCATGCCCTCGGTTGCGTTGTCGATAAGCAGAACCAACTATTACGGATACCTGCCGGCGTTATGGAGACTGCCTTGTCACGCAACAAGCAACACTGTCGCGCCGGCGAACCGGAACTCAAGAAACTGATGGGGGATATTTCCACGCAAGTATTTATGGTCGATTTCCAGACCCGGCAAAAACGCTACGGCCTGATGGAGGATGTGCTGAAAGGGATTATCCTGACGGATCGGTTAGGCTATATCCGGGTGGCCAATTCAATTGTTATCCCAAGCGATGTCCCCACGGAACTGGCTGAGATCGAGTCGTTCAAGACCATCTTCTCCTATTCTCATAAGCCTGGTGGTACGTATGTGTTGACACCGTTTTCCGCCAAGTATGTCCTTCAGATGTCTGATGTGATGGGCATCAAACAAAGCTACCTGTTCGACACGATCAGTCCGTTGTCATTCCGGGAAGAAAGCCTCGAAATAGCGCTTATCTATGCCAAGAGTGGGCACCTGCTCCATACCGGCCCCATGGCTACCGCCGGTGCGACAAGTCCGGTCTCCATTTCCGGTACGCTCGTGATTGAAAATGCCGAACTGTTAGCCACGCTTTTCATCATCTGCGCATTGACAGGCAGCCTTTCTTTCCTGTATGCTCCTGCACACAGCATGGACATGCGTACACTTCTCTGTTCCTTCGGTTCGCCCAACCAGGCTTTTTATGGTGTGGCCTGTGCCCAGATGGCACGCTATTATGGGTTGGAGTGTCGTAGCAACACGGGGTTGACCGATGCCATACTGCCCGATTTCCAGGGAGGGTTTGAGAAAGGCGCTACGGCTGTCATGGCACACTTGGGTGGTTGCACCGAAATTGGTTGCCAGGGCATTGTCGGTGCCGACCAGGGATTCAGTTACGAGCAACTGGTGATCGACAACGAATGGTTGAGCTATTACAATTATATACTGAACGGTATCGACGTGTCAGAAGATGCCATTGGGATGGATGTGATTGAACGCGCCGGTATCGGTGGCCACTTTATGGCAGAAGAACACACCGCCCTCCATATGCGTGACAATAATTGGTACTCAGATATCTTTAAACGGGATTCCTGGGAGAGCTGGTTGCATAAAGGACAAAATGATATCCTGCATAACGCCGGCGAATATGTCAACACCGTCCTGGCAAATTATAAATCAGTAGAGCCGGTTATTGCCCCTTCTACGCTTGCTGATATAAACCGTATTGCCGAAATGGCCAGACAAGAGTATCACAAAAAAGAATCATAATGAAAAAGTCCTTTGTTAGCTTTTTACTTGTGGCAGCCTGTATCCAGGGGATGACTGCCCAGACGTTTAAGGGCGAAGTCGCAGCTGCCGACCTACCCAAACTGGATCATCACTACCAGGATGAGCCTGACGCAGAAAAAGTAGTCAACCCCGCAGCCTGGGTAGGCTTGCAGGGAATGCATGCTGCATTCGGATCGACCGACGAATTGTATTTCCGTCGGGAAGTACCCATGTTGGAGCCCGGGTCGAGGCAGTTCAGCACCGTTGTATGGAAGGGTGAACGGGTGAACATCCAAGTGTTGGTCTGGTCGGCGGATGAATTGACGCAGGTTCGCCTGCAATCGGGAGAGCTGAAGCGTGCAGACGGCCGACAGTTGAACATGGCCTCTGGCGCCTTCCGGCTGGTTCGCTATGTGCTATCTAACTATCCTTATGGAGCGCGTGATGCCGTATGTGGCGACTCGCCCTACACGGATGGCTATCTGATGCCCGACCGGTTCGAGGGCTTCGACCGGTTCGACCTGCCGGCGTCTTCCGTTCGTCCGGTATGGTTTACGTTGGATATTCCGCAGGATGCTGCTCCCGGCGTCTATAGCGGGATGATCCGGGTGCAGTCGGAACAGCAGGCGGTTGAATTGCCGGTCTCTATCCGCGTACAGGATCAAGTCTTGCCCCGCCCTTCGGAGTGGAAGCACCGGCTCGACCTGTGGCAGAACCCCTGGGTTGTGGCCTGGCGGAACAACCTGACGCCTTGGTCAGAAGAACATAAGGTATTGCTGAAACAGCACCTGAAACTGTATGCGGATGCGGGAGGTACATATATTACCACCTATGCCGTACACTCACCCTGGTCGGACAACTCCTATATGATAGAAGGCGGCATGATCGAGTGGATCAAGCGAACAGACGGCAGTTGGGCGTTCGATTACTCCATCTTTGATACCTATGTGGCACTGGCGATGGAGTGCGGCATCAAACGTGCTATCACCTTGTATACACCGATCCCCTGGGGAAACCGTTTCCGTTACCTGGATGAAGCAACAGGCAATTATGTCACTGCATCCTGGTCGCCCGAAGAATCGATATTCACCACTCAATGGAACCTTTTCCTGACCGACCTGAAACAGCACCTGAAGCAGAAAGGTTGGTTTGATATCACCTACCTGGGTATCAACGAGAACGAGATGAACCAGACATTGGCCGCTATCCGGATCATCAAGGCGCACGGTGCCGACTGGCGGATCACGTATGCCGGTAACTGGCATAAGGAACTCGACCTGCTGTTGGATGATTACAGCTTCTTGTATGGCGAAGAGTCCACCCCAGCCGATGTGAAAGCACGCCGGGAAAGGGGCACCAGCACCACCTATTATGTATGTTGCAACCCGCCTTATCCCAATAACTTTGTCTTCTCTCCCCCTATAGAAGGGCGTTGGATCAGTTGGTACTCGGCCGCTTTCGGCTACGATGGTTTCCTGCGTTGGGCGTATGATGCCTGGCCGGAAGACCCGAACAGGGATGCCCGTCACGGCTCATGGGCGGCAGGCGACTGCTATATGATGTATCCCGGAGGCAACAGTTGCATCCGTTGGGAAAAGTTGCGTGAAGGCATCGTGGATTACGAAAAGATACGGATCCTGCGTGAAAAAGCAGCAGCTTCTACCAATAAACTCATGAAGCAAACGCTGTCCGAACTGGATAAACACTTGGCAAAATTCGTGACCGAAACAGTCTTTGAAGAATCCAGCCTGCGCCAGGATGTGGAGAGAGGAAGAACATTCGTGAATAAACTGAGTGATC
Organism: Tannerellaceae bacterium; assembly: GCA_031555145.1. GTDB lineage: Bacteria > Bacteroidota > Bacteroidia > Bacteroidales > Tannerellaceae > JAJDIA01. The sequence continues at coordinate 32,842 of JAVBUR010000066.1, forward strand.
AAGCCGTACAATGAGGTACTTTATTGTCATACTGTTTGCATGGCTGTGGCCGACAGTAGCGGGGGCGAATAGCTCCCGCCCTGAAGGCGCAGGCGTGACGTGCAGGGAATATTCTGACTATATACTTACACATACGTTGACCCCTGCTGGTCCTATTCCTACGGCTCTCGATCCGAACGGCGTTTATCCGTATGTCAGCTATAGTGAGACATCGAACAGGCCTGTACTCAAACAGTACAGGTTTGTTTCGTTGGAGAACGACCATGTCCGGGTGACCATTTGTCCGGATCTGGGCGGTAAGGTGACCTCCATGGTACATAAAGGATCGGGACGGGAAGTACTTTACGTTCCCGATGTGATCCGTCCGACACGGATATTGCCTCGGTTCTACTTTGTGGCCGGAGGTATCGAAGTGAGCTTCCCCATCTCCCATACCCCTTCGCAGAATGAGACTGTGTTGTATCAGGTTGACCGGGTAGCGGACAGGATATATGTAACCTGTGGCGAACGCGAGTTACGGTTCGGAATGCACTGGTCGGTCGAATATTCGCTGGAGGCGTCCGATGTATGCCTGACCCAACGGGTCGTGTTCCATAATCCCGGCAGTGGTACATATCCCTGGATGTCGTGGTCGAACGCCGCATTGCCGGCTGCTTCGGATACGGAATATGATTTTCCGCGCGGTGAAGTGTTGTTGCATGCCTCCGTCCTGGATACGATCGATTGGGAAAGCGACGGTCCAAAGACAGAGAAGGATATCAAAGAAATGACCGGCTATTTCTGGCGTACGAAAGACGTGAATGCCTTCGGCGCCTTCACACCCTCACTGGGCACAGGACTCTATCATGTGGCCAATGAGCAGATAGCCGACGGTATCAAACTCTGGAGTTACGGTTCGGAGGCCGACAGTCTCTGGTCGCTGCTTAGCACCGCCCGTCACCAACGCTATGTCGAGATACAGGGCGGCCCGATCGGTGACCAATCCATTAAACTGGAAATGAAACCGGGAGAAACACGCTGGCATACGGAATACTGGATCCCGACAGACAGGCGGTTAGACATCCGCCAGCTGGCTGTCCCTGATGATGTATTACGCCCCGTATCCGATGTCCCACTCTTCTCTTGGGCGCGAAAGGGAACAGTGGACGTCTGGGAACAACTGCATGCCTGCTATGGAAAAACTACCGGACTGCCTCTGCTACCGGCTATTGACCGCAACGATTGGGCACCTTCCGGTATAGAAGACTTGGACAAAGGCTTTCTGTGGATGATCTCCCAAGCCGATAAGGAACAAAAGGACTTGTGGCAGTTCCATTACGGTGCTTGGCTGGCCGGTCGTGAACGGATAGACGACGCCATCCGTGTCTTGGTAGATGCGCAAACAGGCGTAGCTCGTATGCTTTGTGCCCGCCTGCTACACCACAAAGGCGAAGACAAGCGCGCCTGCGAACAGTTAGCTTCCATCAGCGAACCCTATCTGCAACTGCATCCCCAGGTTGTTGTGGAACGCGACCTCATCCTACGTTCCATTGGTCGGCAGACACTACCGGAACGCAAGCAATGGCTTTCGCTGGTGGAAGAACTCCCCGACGAGTGGGTGATCGAACGAAGGGTACAACTGCTGATCGATGAGCATCAATACGAAGCCGCTAAAAAGCTGTTGCTCTCCACCCCTTTCCAGAAAGTCCACCAAAGTTATACGCGTACCGAACTCTGGATGCAATTATGCACCGCCCTGCGCATCCCCTCTCATCCTATCCCGCCTTCCCTGGGTGAAGACCAATTGGCACGCTTTGGCGCCTACCGGGAGTATGAGTAAAAGCTTACCGCGCCCACCACAAAGATCATAAAACGGAAAGAGTATACCCCGTCATTCAGTACAGTTGAATGACGGGGTATTTTCAATGCTGCCCGAATCTGAACGTTTGCCATCTGCATAGGGTACTTTTATCAACAACACTCGGTAGCAGTGTCGTCAACATTATGTAGAAGTGTTACCGGAGGGTGTTGAAAACTTTTTTCTCACTTTTCACAGTTAAAATTTGGAATGTATTTTAATAAATATGTATTTTTGTTGAGTCAAACGGCATATATGTGCATATCAGGTAAATATGACGTTTTGTTTAAGGGATTCTTTAAGTGAAAAAAGGAGTAAAAATAGAGCAGCCCGACTATCACGTACCCGTGATGTTGCGGGAGTCAATGGATGGCCTGGCGATTCATTCGAGTGGTGTCTATGTCGATGTGACATTTGGCGGTGGCGGGCATTCCCGCGAGATACTGCGCCGGTTGGGCGAAGAGGGGGGCTTGTATGGCTTCGATCAGGATGCGGATGCAGAAAGCAATATTCCGGATGATGACCGTTTTGTGTTTGTGCGGAGTAATTTCCGTTTTCTGTATCATTTCATGCGCTATTATGATGAGGTGGGTTGCGTAGATGGACTGTTGGCCGACCTGGGCGTCTCTTCGCATCATTTTGATGATAAGGAGAGGGGATTCTCTTTTCGTTTTGACAGTGCATTGGATATGCGGATGAATACACGGTCGGGGAAGACGGCAGCCGATGTGGTGAATACCTATACGGAAGAAGCGTTAGCTGACCTGTTCTACTACTATGGTGAATTGAAAACAGCCCGGCGGGTGGCGGCTGCTCTTGTTCGTGCCCGTGAAGTGAAGCCATTGTGCACGATCGAGGACTTCCTTGAAGTGGTGAAACCTCTGATCGGAAAAAAAGAAAAAGAAAAGAAAAACCTGGCGCAGGCCTTCCAGGCGTTACGTATTGAGGTGAACGATGAAATGAAGGCCCTCAAGGAAATGCTGCGACAAACCCTGCGGGTATTGAAGCCCGGCGGCCGTCTGGTGGTGATCACCTATCATTCGTTGGAAGACCGTCTGGTGAAGAACTTCCTGAAGACCGGTAATTTTGAAGGAAAGAGCGAACAGGATTTTTACGGAAACATACAAAGCCCGTTCCGGTTGGTGTATACGAAAGTGATTGTGCCTTCCGATGCGGAAATCGAAACAAACCCGAGGGCCCGAAGCGCCAAATTGCGTATTGCTGAGCTGCATCAGCCTGGCTCCGGAACCAAAGATATGTTGGATGATTAATCAGGCTATAATGGAGGAGGTATGGAAGAGACAAACAAGCAAGAGAAGCGCAAGAAAAAAAAGGAAAGACGCTTTACCCTTTTGTATATTCTGGGTGGAGGCATTCTGAAGGAAGACTTTATCCAGAAGCATACACCCATGATCGTGTTGATCGTTCTCCTGATCTTCTTTTTTATCGGGAACCGATATACCTGTATGCAAAAGTTGGGACAGATCGACCGCTTGCAGCAACGGTTGCATGACGTGCGGCTGGAATCTCTAACCATCTCTTCCGAACTGACCGGGAATAGCCGGCAGTCGCAAGTCGAATGGCTGATTGAAGAACAAGGCATTGATCTGGAGGCTGCTAAAACGCCTCCGTATGAAATATACAAATAACCGTCATGGCTGAAGAAAAAGTAGATAAAGGAAATGAACCCAAGGGTAACCGCATCCTGCTGAGTTACTTTATTGTGGTATTATTGCTGGGCGTGCTGGCAGTCTGCATTCTGGTTCGTGCTTTTGATACGGCTTTTGTAGAACGCGACACATGGCTGACACTGGCCAAGAAGTTGCAACAGCCCAATCGGATGGTGCTCCCGGGACGCGGGAATATTTATTCGGCCGACGGGAAACTGATGGCTACCAGCGTGCCCCGTTATTATATGTATATGGACTTCCTGGCGCCAGGTTTTAAGGTAGACTCCTTCTATAATGGACGCCGCAATAATGTGGATTCGCTGGCATATTGCCTGTCGCATTTGTTGAAGGATCGTACACCGGCCGCCTACAAGGCGCATCTTATCAATGGGCAGAAACGCGATAAAAGCCGGCAATTCCTGGTTTACGGCGGGCAGATATCTTATACCGACCTGAAAGCCATCAAGCAATTCCCGTTTGTACGTATGGGGGCGAACAAGAGCGGTTTTTATGCCCGTGAAATGGTTAGGCGGCAGAAGCCG
>JAVBUR010000033.1:0-19947 GCA_031555145.1 Tannerellaceae bacterium
ATCTGTCACACGGGGCATCAAAAGAAAGACGATGGTGCCGTAAGAGTTTCAGTAGGATGAAACTTTCAGTTTCATAGGGTGAAACTCCGAGTTCCAAACGGTGAAACAGACAGTTTCAATAGGTGAAACAAACAGTTTCATCCTAATGAAACTATTGCTGGTAGCCGTGTCGTTGCAAAATAGCTTCAGATTCGGCCAGATATGAATATAGAGAACTCAAGAAAGGGCACAGGCAGCTCTTATTTAAAGCGGACACGCATATAGATGTTGTTGTCCTCGTCTGCGTTCAGGGTGGCGACCAGTTCTTTGAGTGGGCCGCTGAGGCGGTTTTCGTCGTAGGCTTGTGCCAGTTCGCCCAGATCCAGTTCATAGTAATAGTCGTGTCGGGGCATTCCACTGAATTTGCGGATGTTGAACTCGTATCCCTTATAGTCGGGTAGGGTGGTTTTATAGCGGAAGATCTCACCGGTTTGCTTATCGCGTGCATAGTACTTGACGGGGAAGGGGAAACAGCCCTCTTCCCAGCGGGCGGTATAGACTTCTGCTAACTGGTATCTGCCGGCGTCCATGCAGTTGTTCAGGTAGACCAGCGGATCTTGTCCTTTGATCGAAGGTGTTTTGCAGAGGACTGGAATTAACTCCTTTTGTTTGTTATACAGGAATACTGTATCGGTTTCGGGATTGCACAGCAATACTCCTTCCGGGCTGGGCAGTAATCGGGTGGTACGTCCCATGACGCCATTCACCATATCTTTCAGGATGATACCGTTGTCGGGTATTGGGGCATAACCCAACACCTTCCCGTCGGCTTTGGAGACACGGGCTAAAGGGTAGTCTAAGCACTCTATTGATGAGTCGTAGCTCTCCGGTCTTGATTTCTTAGCCCCGAAACTTGCGTCAAAGATGAAAATCGATTCGTCATCGAAGTCGATGCATCCATTGATCATTGTAGCCTCCGGAAGGATCAGTTTTCGTTTATACTGTCCGGTGGAAGAATACACTTTCATGATGTTGTTCAAGGCAGAAAGGATAAATATGTCATCTGCCTTTTCATCAAAAATGATTCTTCTTGCCATAATGTATTCCTCCGGCCCGGTTCCCTTACGGTTGAAATGGAACGTAGGCTGTCCCTCTTTAGTGAAAAAAAGGATGTCGCCATTCAACTGGTTATATACAACGAGGTGGTTAGGAGATACCTCGGCGATTCCTCCCTGATAGAGGAACTCGTCGTTGTCAGCGTTTAGGTGCAGATAGCTGACGTCGGCAATGTCAGTCAGGATGATCTCTTTTTCGGGATAGCTGCTGGTCACATCAATGGCAGGGATGCTTGCTTGCTTGGGTGTGCAACCGGTTACCAGAGCGATCACCATGATCAGAGACAGTATGTTCTTTTTCATAACAGTCGATTTATAGGGGTATGGATGCAAATATATATTAAAATGAAGAAATATCGCAGGAAAGTGCAACCTTTTTTTTCTGTCATCGTCTATTATAATGAAAGCATACAACAAGTTTAGTTTAACAATCAATCCGGTTGATAACGTAATGACCGGAACCAAAATCAAAGAAGCATGAAAGAACTATTTGATGTGAGGTTTGGCATTAGTAGAAGGTGAAAAGAGCGTTTGGGTTTATTTTAAGAAAATGAATGTTTGATAGTAAAGTTTAGGTTTTATAATATAATATTTGAGGCAATATGAAAAATGTAATATGCATGGCTGTTATATGGGCTATGAGTCTGGCTACATGCTGGGCACAGGATGCCAGGATAGGGAAGATCCCTTTTGATGTGGAGTTTGGCCAGTTGGCGGCTTTTCTGGAACTGTCCCCTTTTCAGTGGGAAGAGGTGAAAAAGATCAATGATCGTTTCATTCGGAAGCAGAACGAGTCATTGAAGGAATCTCCTGCAAAGCGGGAAAAACGAATGCAACAGGCGATAGATGGTAATTTGAGATTTATGAGAATTGCATTAACGAATGATCAGTATCGGTCGTATATCACACTATTGAATGTTACTAATAATAATAGGCGGGTAATTGTCTACGGTGAATTGCCGAATACTTATTTAGCTAATGTTGAATAATTAACATATATAAAAGATGAACCGTGTGCTTACCGGCAAGCAATACCGTAAATACGTTACATTATTGGACTTAAGCCGGGCACATATCCAAAGCGATGTCTCCAATCCTGAATTGAAACGTAACCTGGCCGTCAGGTAACTGCTCTGAAAGTAAGGAAAGGGTAAAAGGGAATGATCCGGTAACAAGGTCATTCCCTTTTTTTACAGAAATTGATGTATATCAAGGTTGATTATTTCATTGTTACGGAATCTTTTTCTACTTTTGGACGCTTTCTGCTTTGTAAGCACGATTAGAAACCACAAAATAGTTAAAGTAATATCATGAAAGAAATCTCCAACAAAGGCATTAGCCGTCGTGAGTTTTTAGGCTATTCCGCATTAGGTTTGGCCGGGTTGACCATTCTTCCCAGTTGGGCGCAGAATGGAATTCGCATTGCGCCGAGTGATCGGGTCGTACTGGGTTTTATCGGATTGGGACAGCAGGCATTGTCCGACTTTGCCGGTTTTGCCGGATGCCCGGGTGTACAGGTGGCTGCTTGCAGCGACGTGGATACGATGAAGACCGAACGTTTCCGCCGCCGTATCGCCGAATGGCAGAAAGCCAAAGGCATGACCGAACGTTGCGACAAGTATGAGTTCTATGAACAATTGCTGGAACGTAAGGATATCGATGCGATCGAAGTAGCAACTCCCGACCATTGGCATGCGCTGAACACGATCCACTCCTGCCAGGCAGGTAAGGATGTGTATTGCCAGAAGCCATTGGCATTTACTATTTCCGAAGGCTTGGCGATGGTGAAAGCCGTCCGCAACAACAAACGTATCTTGCAGGTGGGTAGCCAGCAACGTTCAAGTAAGGAATTCCAGAAAGCCATCGAATTGGTACAGGCAGGAGCTATCGGCCATATCGAAAAGATCTATGCCCGTGTAGGTGCGCCTCCCAAACCATTGGATCTGCCCGAACAACCCGTTCCGGCCAACTTGAACTTCAACCAGTGGATGGGGCCGTTGAACGATCCGAAAGTACATTATAACGCAGACCTTTGTCCGCCGATCTCGCTGGATCCGGCAAAAAACGAACAGTTGTGGGGGGCATGGCGCTGGTATCAGGAAACCGGTAACGGTTATACCGCCGACTGGGGTGCGCATATGTTCGATATCGCCCAGGCTGCTATCGGTATGGATGGCTCAGGCCCGGTTGAATTTATTCCGCAGGGATTCGGAGGGGCTAAATGGGCGACCATGAAATATGCCAACGGTATCATTATGACCGAACAACCGTACCTGGACGACAATGACGGTGCACAGGGTATCAAGTTTATCGGAACAAACGGTTGGATTGAAGTAGCCCGTGGTTATCTGGCTTGCTCTGATCCGTCGAAAGTGCCGACTGAATTGGCAGGACGACGTCCGATGAATCCGGAAGAATCCAAAAAATATTGGGAAGAGGTACAAAAGAAGCGCGAAGAGGAAGCTAAGCAGGCTGCCAAGAACAAAAAGAGCGCCGCCGCCAAACCGCAAGGCGGCATGGCCGGTAGCTACGAGACCAATGCACCGCATATGCAGAACTTTATCGATTGCGTCCGTTCGCGTCAGAACCCGATCGCTCCGGTAGAAGTAGGTTGCAGCACCAACACGTTGTGCTGTCTGGCTAATATCGCCCGCGAATTGAACCGTCCGGTGAAATGGGATCCGGCTACGTTGAGCTTTAACAACGACAAAGAAGCGACTAATCACCGTCTGTACTGGTATCAATACCGGAATCCGTATAAGCTGCCTTATTTCTGCAAATAAGACGATGCATAACGACAGACGTTGTCCATACACAACAAAAAGCTCCGGGAAACACCGGGGCTTTTTTCGTGAACAGGCATATGGTTTGGAGTATTTAACAGTTCTATCGTGAAGAAAGACTGCACCTCCCTTATATCCCTATGATGGGCTGTAAGCCTGTAAACAACTGTTTTTCGGGACATTTGGCGGTCTGTCGTAAAGAGTTGTGGAAACTAAAATATTATAAATATTGCCTTGTTAGTAGGCATAAAGAGAAATTGTTCCTACTTTTGTGCCTTTATAGATGACAAATTTAAGTTTTGATGAAAAATCGCGTAGGTTTCTTTATTGTCGGTTGTTTGGTGTGCATCCTTTCTTCCTGTCTGGGAGGAAGTGATACAGAGTACACGGTGGATAAAAATTGTCAGATATCATCTTTTACATTACAGCATGATTCTGTGGAGGGGTTAAACAAAGTAAAGTTTACCATCGACCAATTATCCGGACGCATATTCAATGCGGACTCGTTGCCGTATGGGACGGAGATCGATAAAGTGATTTGTACCTTGGCGTACATGAATTCGTATGCCATCATGTCGACCACGGTCCAGCAAGAAGCTGTTGGCGATACGATTGTATGGGATGGCAAGGATTCGCTCGACTTTTCGAAGCCGGTCAAATTTACCATTACGGCCTATGATGGGGCCACCACAAAAAAGTATACGGCCCAGGTAAATATCCATCAGCAGAACCCTGATACGATGGAATGGTCGCTCTACTCCAGCCAGATCACCGGTATACGGATGAAGAAGCAGAAGGTGATCACACATCCGTATGGAGGGGTGAATACCTATTTTATGTACGTGCGACCGGCTGATGGCAGTGCTTACCGGCTCTATCAATCTCCGGTGTCGGATGCCCGTAACTGGAGCCAATTATCACTGAGCGGGTTGCCTGCTTCGGGAGTGTTGTTGACGCAGGTTACTCCCTACGACGGACTGCTGTATATGCCGGCTACAGACGGCATCCTTTACCAGTCGGCCGACGGATTGCAATGGGAGGCTGTCGCCAATGAGATGGATATCCGTTACCTGTTAGGAGCTGTTAAAGAAGGACAGAAACAACCTTCGGCATTGGCCGCTATCGTGAATAAAGATAATGTGTTGACATTTGCCGCCATGAATAAAGACAAAGTGTGGACGACGGGCGATGCCGTGCCGGCCTCTTTCCCTCTGACGGGCTTTGGTAGTGTCGATTTCTATAGCATGTACCATGAATACCTGATGATTGCCGCCGGACGCGACAGTAATAATGAACTGTTGAATACGACCTGGGCGACGATGAACGGTACTACCTGGGCGCAGCTGACCGATGATGAGTTGGAAAATTTTGGCAAACGTGAAGGCGTGATGCTGACTAAATATGATGATGTATATTACCTGATCGGCGGATTGACCGAAGACGGAAAAGGTTCGAAAGATATCTATACGTCGGCCGACCGCGGTATCACCTGGATGCTACAGGATACACTGATCGTGCTTCCTGATTCCTATATAGGCCGGGGATTCTCTTCCGTGCAGGTAGATAAGGATCAGTATATGCTGATCTTTGGCGGGAAGACCAGCCAGGGAGCGGATGAGTTGAACGAGATCTGGCGGGGACGAATCAACCGCTTGGGTTTTGATTAACGGAAAGTTCATGCCGCAACGTATAATTTTATGAGGCTTTTGGCGTTAGAAAAAGAGGTGTAGTACTAAAAACAAGCTTATGGCTCCAACTTTTTTTCGACGTATCCTCATACTACTTTTATCGGCAAGTTTGTTTCCGGTGCTTCAGGCACAGGAATATAAATATGAAATAGGCGGTATGCTTGGCGGCGCTTTTTATATGGGCGACGCAAACAAGGGTACGCTTTTTAAAGGAATGAATCCATCACTGGGTGGCGTGTTCCGGTATAATGCGAATTTCCGGTGGGCATTGAAGGCCGACCTGTTATGGGCTAAAGTATCGGGAAGTACGAAAGGGTTGGATAATGTGTTCCCGTTTTCTCCGGAAGTGGTCTCGTTCGACCGGAATCTGGTGGAGTTGGGAGGACAGGCAGAGTTTAACTTTTTTCCGTACAGCGACAAGTACGCGTATATGAATACAAAGCGTTTTACGCCGTATATGTTGCTGGGATTGGGGGTGACAGTGGCTCCGGGAGGCGATAAGACCTTTACGAGTGTACATATCCCGGTCGGTGTCGGGGTGAAGTATAAAATTGTGAACCGGGTGAATCTGGGCTGTGAGTTTGCCTTCCGTAAGTTGTTTGGCGACAATCTGGAAGGGAAAGCGGAGCTGGATAACCCTTATGGCATTACGAGTAGTGCCTGGAAGAATAAAGACTGGTATTCGACCTTGTTGTTTTCGGTGACTTGGGACTTCGGTCCGCGCAGCCGTCCGTGCAACAACGCGAACAGTATAATAAATGGTTTTTAGTGATTGAAACAGTGATATGTCATTGAAGCAAGAAATAGACAAAAACCGACTGCCCGGCCACGTGGCAGTGATCATGGACGGTAACGGCCGCTGGGCGAAAGCACAGGGGAAGGATCGTAGTGTCGGCCATCAGGAAGGAGTCGTTTCTGTGCGTAAGGTGTTGGAAGCAGCAGTGGCAGTGGGAGTGGAATACCTGACGATGTATACGTTCTCTACCGAGAACTGGAACCGTCCCGAAGCAGAAGTGCAGGCATTGATGTCTTTACTTGTGTCGGCTATCCACAAGGAAACCCCCGATCTGATGAAAAATAATGTGCGTCTGATGGCCATTGGCGACTTGTCGCGGTTGCCGGCTGATGCACATCAAACCTTATTGGGTTGTATTGAACAGACTTCGGTCAATACCGGAACCACACTGGTGTTGGCGTTGAGCTATTCGTCGCGTTGGGAGTTGGTAGAAGCCGCCAGGCAACTGGCAGTCGAGGTGTCGGAAAATGAAATTACCCCTGCCGATATTACCGAGGCCATGCTTTCTGATCATTTATCGACGAAGTGTATCCCCGATCCGGATTTGTTGATCCGTACCGGTGGAGAGAAGCGTATCAGCAACTTCCTGCTTTGGCAGTTGTCGTACGCCGAATTGTATTTTACGGATGTTTTTTGGCCGGATTTCAGAGAGGAAGAGTTTTATAAAGCTATAGTCTATTACCAGCAGCGCGAAAGGCGGTATGGAAAGACCAGTGAGCAATTAGTCTGATATTAATGATGATGATTATACATATGTACAAAAGATTAGTGCTGCTTTTTATTTTCCTGGGTTTTACCTTCGGGATGTTTGCACAGGAAAGTGACACTACGCGAGTTGAAGCTCCGGCTGAAGTGCCGGAAATTTCTTATACGTTGTCGTCCCGCAAGTATAAGATTGCAGATATCCAGATATCTGGAGTAAACAAGGAACAATACCAGGATTTCACTCTGATCGGTTTTTCGGGACTGGCTGTGGGTGACGAAGTGTCTGTCCCGGGCGAGGAAATCACAACGGCCGTGAAACGCTTTTGGAAACATGGCTTGTTTTCGGATGTGAAGATATTGGCTACCAAGATTGAAGAGGATCAGGTCTGGCTGGAAATTCAATTGAAACAGCGTCCGCGTATTTCAGAAGTCCACTACCACGGTATTAAGAAAGGTGAACGGCAAGACCTGGAAGCCAAGCTTGGCCTCCGAAAGGGATACCAGATCACCCCAAATGCCATGGACCGTACTAAGACGCTGATCCAGCGCTTCTTCGACGGCAAAGGGTTTAAGAATGTGGATGTTAACATCGAGCAAAAAGACGACTTGGCCAATGAAGGACACGTAATGCTCGATATCTATATCGACAAGAATCAGAAAACAAAGATCAATCATATTTATTTCGAAGGCAATGAAGCGTTGACAGACGGAGTGCTGAAGAAGGCCATGAAGAAGACGAACGAAAAGTTCAACCTCAAGAATGACTTCAAGACAAGCTGGCTGGAAATGTTCAGCACCAAGAAGTTCACCACCGAAGAATATGAGAATGATAAAAAGAACCTGATTGCCAAGTATAACGAATTTGGCTATCGCGATGCTGTGTTGGTTGCTGACAGTGTATCTAACTTCAATGAAAAGACGGTAGATATCTATCTCAAGTTGGATGAAGGTAACCAGTATTTCCTGAAAAGCATTGGCTTTGTAGGAAATACCAAGTATCCGACCGAATACCTGGAAGCGGTCTTGGGCATGAAAGCCGGCGAGGTGTATAACCAGAAGAAACTGGCCGAACGTCTTTCTACCGACGAGGATGCTGTTTCGAATGTCTATTATAATAATGGCTACCTGTTCTTCCATGCCGATCCGGTGGAAGTGGATATCGATAATGACTCTATTTCTCTTGAAATCCGTTTGATTGAAGGAGAGCAGGCAACGATCAACCGTGTAATCATCAATGGTAACGACCGGTTGTATGAAGATATCGTCCGTCGTGAGTTGCGTACCAAGCCGGGTATGTTGTTCAGCCGTGATGACTTGATGCGTTCGATCCGTGAATTGGCGCAGATGGGACACTTCGATCCGGAAAATATGCAGCCGAACCCGCTGCCCGACCCCGAGAACGGTACGGTAGATATCGAGTATAACCTTGTGTCTAAAGCCAACGACCAGGTGGAATTTTCAGCCGGTTGGGGACAGACCGGGGTAATTGGTAAGCTTAGTCTGCGTTTTACCAACTTCTCCATGAAGAACTTCCTGCATCCGAAGACCTATAAAGGAATTATCCCGCAGGGTGAAGGACAAACATTGACATTGAGCGGACAGACCAATGGACGGTATTACCAGGCATATAGTGTATCGTATATTGACCCATGGTTTGGAGGCAAGCGACCGAATACATTGTCGGTGACGACCTACTTCTCCAAACAGACAGACGTGAGTAGCAGTTATCTGAATAACAGCTATAATAATTATAATACTCCGTATGGTTACGGCTATGGCGGTTATGGCGGTTATGGTTATGGCGGCTATGGTTATGGCGGTAACAGTTATTACGGCAGTAACAATTATGAGTTGGCCTATAATCCCGACAAGTACATCACCATGTTTGGTGTGGCGGTCGGTTACGGTAAGCGTCTGAATTGGCCGGATGACTACTTCCAGTTTATGGCAACGCTGAATTACCAACTCTATACGATGAAAGACTGGGATTACTTCCTGGTACAGAATGGTACCTCGCACAATATCAACCTCGAGTTGATGCTCCAACGCAGGTCTATTGACAACCCGCTCTATACGCGTAGTGGTTCGGATTTTATGGTATCTGTGGCAGCTACACCTCCCTATTCATTATGGGATGGTAAAGATTATGCCAATATGAGCGACCAGGATCCCAATAAGTTCAAGATGATCGAGTATTTTAAATGGAAATTCAAAGCCAAGATATTCTCTCCGTTAGCTCCGCAAGGCGTCAAACGTACACCGGTATTAATGACACGTGTGGAATACGGTTTCCTGGGCTTGTACGACCGGAATAAGAAGACTCCTTTCGAAACCTTCTACATGGGGGGGGATGGTATGAGTGGATACTCCAGTACGTATGCTACCGAAACAATCGGTCTGCGTGGGTATGAGAATGGTAGCATTGCCGGTAACGGTGGGTACTCATCGTATGGATATGCTTATTCACGTTTGAGTATGGAATTACGTTATCCGTTTATTCTGGAACCCTCTTCAACGATCTATGGACTTGTCTTTGCGGAAGCAGGTAATGCCTGGCGTACGATCAGCTCTTTCAATCCGTTCGACCTGAAGCGTTCGGCCGGTGTGGGTGTGCGTATCTTCTTGCCGATGATCGGCTTGATGGGTATCGACTGGGCCTATGGTTTCGATGCTCCGAACTATGGAAGCGGCAGTACGAAGAAGCGGAATGGTAGCGAGTTTCACTTTATTATCGGTCAGGAGTTCTAAATTAACGCAAATTAGTGATTTGGATCTAAACCCTGCCGTATATTTGCAGTCATAAAAAGGAATCATTTAACACGAACAGTTATGAAAAAGACTATGATCGCCGGTGCGCTGATGTTGCTTTGCTCGTTTACAGGGATGGCACAGAAATTTGCGCTGATTGATATGGAATATATCTTTAGTAATATTCCATCGTATGAGATGACAAATGAACAACTCGGCCAGTTGTCGAAGAAGTGGCAGAATGAAGTGGAAGCCATCCAACAGGAAGCGCAGAATATGTATAAAAGCTATCAGAGCGACCTGGTATTCCTCTCTGCAGAAATGAAGACAAAACGGGAAGAAGCCATTGTCAAAAAAGAACAAGAAGCCCAGGATCTGAAGCGTCAATACTTCGGCCCGGAAGGCGAACTCTACAAACGGCGTGAAAGCCTGATGAAACCTTTGCAGGACGAGGTCTATACGGCTGTCAAGCAAATCTCGGAAGACAAAGGCTACCAGCTGATCCTCGACCGGGCTTCGGATATGAGTATTATCTTTGCTTCGCCTAAGATAGATATCAGTAATGAGGTTTTATTGAAATTAGGATATTCAAAATAAATACGTACATTTGTGCGCGTTGAGACAGAAACAAATGCGTAAAATTTAATAACAAGTAATTATAAAAAAGATGAAGAAACTTATTGCCTTGGTTGTTGTTCTGCTCCTTCCTTTAGGAGCTTTTGCTCAGGATAAAGTGGCATATGTGTACACACAGGAAGTTATGGTGCTTATGCCTGAATTTAAAGCGATGCAGACGAAGATGAATGAACTGGGAGAACAGTACAGAAAAGAAGGACAGACAATGGATGATGAATTCAAACGGAAATATTCTGATTTTGTGGCCCAGCAGGATTCACTGTCTGAAAATATCCGTCTTCGCAGAACAGAAGAATTGCAGAGCCTTCAGGAACGTCTGCAGAACCTCATGCAGTTTGCTCAGGAAGATATGGAGAAAAAACAGCAGGAGTTGGTAGCTCCTATTCAGGAAAAACTGCGGAATGCAATAAAAACTGTCGGTGCTGAGAAAGGATATCTGTATATCGTTGAACCGGGTGCTTTGTTGTATTTCAGCAATAAAGTGGAAGACGCTACGCCGTTCGTGAAAACGAAACTGGGTCTGTAATTGATTCTATCATTCATACATAACACAAGGATGTCTTTCCGCAGAAAGGCATCCTTTGTCATATAAGAAAGGAGGTATCCTATGTTTTCACAAACACCCGGCCCTATTGGTCTATTTGATTCCGGATATGGAGGATTGACCATATTCAATGATATTCGTAAGCGAATGCCCGCTTATGATTATGTGTATCTGGGGGACAATGCCCGTACCCCATATGGATCGCGTTCGTTTGAGGTCGTTTACCGCTTTACGCGGCAAGCTGTTGTCCGATTGTTCGAAGAAGGCTGTCAACTGGTGATACTGGCTTGCAATACAGCTTCGGCCAAAGCGCTCCGGACCATACAGCAACAAGACCTTCCCGGATGGGACCCGGTGCGGCGTGTGTTGGGTGTCATCCGCCCGACAGTGGAAGAGGTGGATGCCATCAGCCGTAGTAAGCATGTAGGCATATTGGGTACTGCGGGTACTATCTCATCCCTTTCTTATACGCTTGAAATCGAAAAGATGTTTCCGCAGGTAACCGTGACCGGTGAAGCCTGCCCCAGGTGGGTGCCGCTGGTGGAAAATAATGAATCTGGTTCGCCTGGCGCCGACTATTTTGTCCAGAAGCATATTGATCATATCTTATCTGTCGACCCGGCTATCGATACGCTCTTGCTGGGCTGTACGCATTATCCGTTGCTGTTGGATAAGATCAGGAAGTATGTTCCAGCAGGCGTGCAGGTGATCGCACAGGGAACATATGTCGCTGCCAGTCTGGAAAATTACCTGGTGCGCCATCCGGATATGGATGCCCGTCTGACTAAGCAAGGGCATGCCCGCTTCCTTACCACCGAATCGGCCAATAAGTTTTCGGAAGCAGCTACGATCTTCCTGCAAGATTCAGTAGACGTACAACAAATACGGATAGACTGATGAAGCGTATTGCCGGATTAACCGTAGTGCTTTTTTTCCTGGGCTGTCTTATGGGGGTGAATGCCCAGGTCAACGATGCGTCGTTGGCTGTTAAAGGACTGGTTGATGTGGGCCGGAAGGATACTACGTTGCGTGTGGAAATGATGTATGCCGTGGTCGACAATTTCATGGGAGAAGTGTTGTATCAAGGCATCACGAAGGCCTGGTTGCGCCCGGAGGCCGCTGATATGCTTCTCAAGGCGCAAAAAGCCTTGCGGACGGAATACCCCGGTCGCCGACTGATTGTGTATGATGCCGCCCGCCCGATGGTTATACAACGCCGGATGTGGGCTCTTGCCGTGAAAACCGGAAAAACCAACTATGTCAGTAATCCCAACAAAGGAGGCGGGTTGCACAATTACGCCATGGCGGTAGATGTTTCCATTCTCGACGAATCCGGCAAGCCGTTGGATATGGGTACCCCGGTCGACTTTTTTGGGAAAAAAGCCCATACCGACCAGGAAGATACCCTGTTGTCATCAGGTCTGATCACTCGCGAAGCCTACGACAACCGGCAACTCCTCCGCCGTATTATGCGCAAAGCCGGTTACACCACCATCCGCTACGAATGGTGGCACTTCAACGCATGCTCGCGAGAAACAGCTGTTGCCCGTTATCCGCTAATCGATTAGTCTTTCTTTTATTGGATACTTTTGCCGAAGGGGGTGAGGGCGAGGGTCGCCATTTTAAAATGTTGGCGGCCGAAGGGAATACCGATGATGGTGATGCAGAGGATCAGTCCGAAGACCAAATGGGTGACACAAATCCAGAACCCGCCGAGGAGAAGCCAGAGCACATTCATGATCAGGGAGAGGCAGCCGCCTGAGTTGCCTTGATCTGTTACCTTGCTGCCGAAGGGCCACAGGGCGAGCATGGCTAACTTGAGCGTTTGCAGCCCGAACGGTATGCCGACGATCGTTATCATCATCAGCAGGCTGGCGATCAGATACTCAATACTGGTGATAATACCACCTAAAAGAAGCCAAAGAATGTTACCCAGGAATTTCATATGTAATCAGATTGAGAAGTGACTATACTCAATAGACGGTTATTGATCGCTTAATGTTACAACTTTTCCGTCTTCACCGGCAATTATTCCTTCCATCGGCAGTGCTTGTTGCGGCAAAGCCAACCGGCAACTGTCGAGCTCGGCCAGTATATCCTTACGTACAATGGCAAAACTATCGGTATATTCCGGGCGGAGAGGGGCGGAGGGGGGGGCTTCCATATGCTGGGGATTGATGGGCTGTCCGTTTTTATAGACACGGAAGTCGAGGTGGGGACCGGTAGATAATCCGGTGGAACCGACATATCCGATCACTTCTCCCTGCTGGACGCTACTGCCTTTTTGGATGCCCTTCGCAAAACCTTTCAGGTGCATGTAGGTGGTGCTATAAACCGAGTTGTGGCGGATCTTCAGGTAATTACCGCCACCACCTCCCTGGTAGGCTTTCTCTATCACCGTTCCGGCGCCGATACTTCTCACCGGAGTGCCGGAAGGAGCGGCATAATCGACGCCATGATGGGCACGATAGCGTTTCAATACCGGATGGAAACGGGAATTGGTGAAACGGGAGGTAATCCGGATGAAATCAAGGGGGGCTTTCAGGAAGGCTTTGCGGAGGCTTTTCCCTTCTTCGTCGAAATATTCGAATACACTGTCCTGCGTGAAGGGTACGGCTTCATAGTCTTTCCCTTTGTGGGTAAAGATGGCGCCACGGATGGAGTTAATTCCTAACGCGGTGGTGTCGTCAATGTAGGCTACGTCATAAAGCACACGGAAAGAATCGCCATCCTTGATGTCGAAAAAGTCTATTTGCCAGGCATATACATCAGCTACGCGTATGGCAAGCAATGGGTCGACGCCGCTGGCTCGGAGTACATTCCAAAGGGAGGAATTGAGCGCGCCTTCGACATATTTCCGTTCCAGCGTGATCGGTTTGTTGAATTCATAGGAGCGGATCGTGTCGCCGGTGAGGTCGATCATGGCGTAGTTAGTTCGCGATTTGGCAAAAGCGATGTGACGGACCACCTGGCTACTGTCGGCCGTGGTAAAAAGGCAGTATTGCATACCGGCGCGAAGCTTGGTAGGATCCAGTACATTGGCAGAAGCACGGGAGATACTGTCGCCCATACGGGGAGAGAAACCGATCCGGTCGAATATGGCGGCAGGATTGTCTCCTGCCTTGATGGGAAATTCGGTTACGTCGAGCGAATCAGTACAAATGCCGTATTGATAGACATGCTGCAAGCTGTCCACCCACTGACTGTCCACCTCTTCTTCCTTCTCGTTATCCGACGAAGAAGTCAGTTTGCAGGATATGATACTTAGACTAAGTAAAAAAAACAATATGAGTATAATGCGTTTATCCTTCATGGTAGGTTCTATCCGTTTTACTGCTTAATGAGGTGAACAAAGGTATCTTGTTTCCTTTAGATAGACAATGGATTTGACTGTTTTTTCCTCTAAACTTTTCTCCATAGGAAAAGTTTGTGTAAGTTTGCATCTTATAAATAATATGTAGGGTTATGTTTAAGGATAAAACTATTGTATATACCTCGGGCACTTTTGATATGTTCCATTACAACCATCTCCGGATGATCAATTATGCCCGTGCATTGGCAGATATACTGATCGTTGGTGTAAGTACGGACGAATTGGTTTCATCCTACAAAGCTGCTCCCATTATCCCGTTCAATGAACGGTTGCAGATTATTGAGGCATTGGCTACTCCTGATATTGTGATCCCGCAGCATACGCTGGATCATACGGAGATTGTCAAGAAACTGAATATTGATGCGTTTGTGGTGGGCGACGACTGGTATGGCAAGTATGATTATCTGAAAGAACTTGGTGTACAGGTCTTTTATTTCCCCTATGGAACCGGGGTTTCTTCTTCCAGTTTGAAAAAGACGATCTATGATTCCTATGACGCTGCGTTGAAATCTCAACGGCAGGCAAAGCCTGATTCCATCCAGGGATTGGGCGATAAATAGATTGGTATGAGTAAACAGGCAT
The DNA here is from genome assembly GCA_031555145.1 of Tannerellaceae bacterium. Lineage (GTDB taxonomy): Bacteria > Bacteroidota > Bacteroidia > Bacteroidales > Tannerellaceae > JAJDIA01. The sequence goes on from JAVBUR010000033.1 coordinate 14,950, forward strand.
TCATTACGGGAGGGACAAAAGGGATCGGAAAGGCGATAGCCTCCCGATTGGCCGCCGATGGTTGGCATTTACTGTTGTCCTATGCTTCGGATACAGCGGGAGCTGTGTCGATTTGCGAGGCGTTGCGTGAACGCTTTGGTGTACGGGTGGATGCACTGCAGGCGGATATATCGGATCCGGCGTCGATCGACCGGATCGAAGACTATTTGCAACAACAGGAGATACGGCTGGATGCGGTGGTGTTCAATGCCGGACTTACCTGCCGCGATCCGTTCGAGACAATGGCTATGGGCGAGTGGGAACGGGTGTTTTTTGCCAATGTCCATTTTCCTGTTTTCCTCTTACAACGGATTATTGGCCGGATGAACGAAGGCGGAAGCGTGGTCTTTACCGGATCGTCGATGGGGACCTATCCGCATTCGGTTTCATTGGCCTATGGTGTGACGAAAAGCGCGGTGCATTCGCTGGTGAAGAACCTGGTAAAGTTCCTGGCTCCTTATCATATCCGGGTGAACGGAGTGGCGCCTGGTTTTGTGGATACTGAATGGCAAAAAAGTAAACCGGTCGAGATTCGCCGGAATATAGAGAACAAGATATCAGTTGGACGTTTTTGTGAACCGGAAGAGGTGGCTGATGTGTATCGGATGCTGATTGAACAAACGTATTTTAATGGCGAAGTGGTTGCCGTAGATGGCGGTTACTCGTATAAATAAAGAAGGATGAGCGAATTGAACAAGGAATATGAAGCCTCTCTGAAATCGATTGAGACTGAAAATTATGTAGATAGGGCGTTTTACCGGCCGATAGGTTTTCGTATTGCATGCCTGTTGCGAAATACAGGTATTACCCCCAATATGGTGACGGTCATCTCGATCTTCGTCGGGGCATCTGCCGGTTATTTTTTCTATCAGGACAGTTTGATGCTTAATGCCTGTGGCATTCTGATGCTGGTGCTTGCCAATATCCTGGATTGTGTGGATGGGCAGTTGGCGCGGTTGACCGGGATTAAATCGGCTATCGGACGTATCCTCGATGGGATTGCCGGGGATATTTGGTTTGCCTGTATTTATGTGGCTTTTGCCCTCCGGTTGTCGCATATGTATGATTCCTATTGGTTCTTTGCCTTAGCTGTACTTTCGGGGCTTTCGCATCTTTTCCAGGCGAATATTACCGACTACTATAAAACGCTGCATCTTTTCTTTATCAGTAAAGAGAAGGGAGCCGAATTCCAGACACTTGAACAGGTGAAGAAGAAACATCGTGAGATGCCTTACGGAATTCCTAAAGCATTCTATTTCCTGTATGTATGGTACACTATGTTGCAGGAAAAGGTGACGCCGGGATTGCAGAAGATGCTGAAATTTTTGCGTGCTTCTTTCGGAGATGATATACCGGAAGAAATCCGTGTACGTTTCCGTCAAGCCAGCAAGCGGTTGATGCAGTATGTGGATCTGATGACTTTCAACGGGCGTACGATTGTGATGTTTATCCTGGTGCTGACCGGAGAGGTGTGGGCTTATTTTGTATATGAAATTGTAATACTAAATACTGTATTGGTGTATGTAATGAGAAAGCATGAGCGCATGTGTCTCTCATTTGTAAATGATCAGTGTGATGAAAAAGACAGTCGTTGACATAAATGATTTGAAGGAAATGGCTCCGTTCTTCAGGAGCCGCTTTGGTACCTTGGTTGGAAAGTTGATGATAAAGTGGTTTTGTGTTGAGCAGGTAAACAGGGTGCATGCTAATAATTGTCATTTGCGCGGGTCAGCTTTTACGTCGGCCCTGTTAAGTGATCCGTTGATAGATCTTCGTTATACGGTACACAATGAGGGCGTACTTGATACGTTGCCTGAAGGAGCCTTTGTGACGATCTCCAACCATCCGATCGGGTCGCTTGATGGAATTATCCTGATTGATATCTTTGCTGCTCGCCGTCCCGACTTCAAGGTGATGGTCAATGGGGTGTTGACGCATATTGGGGCTATGGAAGATAATTTTATCTCTGTGGTTCCCAATACGAACAATAATGCCGGTAATCCGGCTAATATGAATGGGGTGCGTCTTTCTTTGCAACGCCTGAGAGAAGGACATCCGATGGGCTTCTTCCCTGCCGGCGCTATCTCTTTTTATAATAAGGATGCAAAACGGATACAGGACTTACCCTGGACACATAGTGTAATTCGTCTAATCCGTAAGTCGGGTGTACCGGTGTATCCGGTGTATTTCGATTTCCTGAATACACGCTTTTTCTATTGGCTGGGTAAGATCGACTGGCGTATCCGGACGCTGCGTATTCCGGCGGAAGCGTTTAATAAACGGGGCAAGCGGGTCGATGTGTATGTCGGTGAGCCAATCTCTCCGGAAGAGGTTGTTGCTATTACGGATGATGCTGTTTTGGCGGACATGCTGTTTAAGCGGACATACGGCGCCAAAAAGTAAAGCTGTCGGCGAAGAATCTCCATTCTTTGGTGTTATTTAGAATAAGAATTGTAATTTTGTCAGGTAAACTGAAATAATTACAGATAGAGACGGTTGTAGCATGAAAGTGGATATCCAGCAAATCAAGCAACGTTTTGGCATTATAGGGAGTAATCAGGCACTTAACAGGGCAATTGATGTCGCATTACAAGTCGCTCCTACCGATTTGTCGGTGTTGATCACCGGTGAAAGTGGTGTGGGAAAAGAGGTTTTTCCTCAGATTATCCATCAATATAGTATGCGTAAGCACGGGCAGTATATCGCAGTCAACTGCGGTGCGATTCCCGAAGGAACGATTGATTCAGAACTGTTCGGGCATGAGAAAGGCTCGTTTACCGGTGCGTTGGCCGACCGGAAGGGTTACTTTGAAGTGGCCGATGGCGGAACGATCTTTCTGGATGAAGTAGGCGAACTACCTATCCCTACTCAGGCACGGTTGCTGCGGGTGTTGGAATCGGGTGAGTTTATTAAGGTCGGTTCGTCAAAAGTGCAAAAGACCAATGTCCGTATTGTGGCTGCTACGAATGTGAATCTGATCCAGGCCGTAGGCTCGGGTAAATTCAGGGAAGATTTGTACTATCGCCTGAATACAGTTCCCATCCAGATCCCGTCTCTGCGCGACCGGGGAGAAGATATCGTGCTCTTGTTTCGTAAGTTTGCCGGTGATTGTGCGGAGAAATACCGTATGCCGGCTATCCGTCCGAGTGATGATGCCAAGCATCAACTGTTGGAATACCGTTGGCCGGGTAATGTGCGCGAATTGAAAAACCTGGCCGAGCGAATCTCTGTGATTGAGGAAAACAGAGAAATAACCTCAGAAGTGTTGCAACGCTATCTTCCGGATATCACCATGGAAAAATTCCCTGTGTTGGTGACGCAGAATTCCGACCAGAAAACGTTCAATAGCGAACGTGAGATACTCTATCAGGTGCTGTTTGATATGAAGAAAGATGTGACCGAGTTGAAAAAGCTCGTCCATGATATTATGAATGGTGCCCATGCGGTGACTGTTTCCGAAGAAAATAATTATTCCCATACCCTTCACACTCACCCTGTCGAATCTCCTATTCAGGTAGCTGAAGACGTGGAGGAAGAATCCCTTTCGTTGGAAGACGTAGAGAAAGAAATGATCCGCAAAGCCCTTGAAAAGCATAGTGGCAGACGGAAGAATGCGGCGGCTGATCTGAAAATATCCGAACGCACTTTGTATAGGAAAATTAAAGAATATAATCTGGAATAACTATGCCGGTAAGAAACATAATTGGATTGATTTGTTTGGTGGGACTGATGTCGGCCTGCAAGATATCATATACATTCAATAACGCAACGATCGACTACTCTAAGATCAAGTCGGTGACGATCAAGGAATTTCCGAATCAGGCAGCATTGGTGTATCCGCCACTGTCGCAGATGTTGACAGAAGGTATTAAGGACCGGTTTACCCGTCAAACGAAACTGCAACTCACCCCGGCGAATGGCGACCTGGATCTGGAAGGCGAAATTGTTGGATACGACCTGGCCCCCCTTGCCGTACGCGAAGATGCATATGCCTCCCAGACCCGTTTGACGATCTCGATACGGGTGCGCTATGAAAACCGGGTAACGCCGGATGATGATTTCGAACAGACATTCTCTGCCTATCGTGAATTCGACGCTAACCGTATGTTGACGGATGTACAGGATGAACTCTGTACGGAAATCATCAAGGAACTTGTCGATCAGATCTATAACGCCACTGTGGCTAACTGGTAAATGACGACAGCAGATATATACCGTTACATGAAGGATCCTGTGTCTTTGACGGCTGAAACATTGCCCGAGTTGAAACAGATGGTGGATGATTATCCTTATTTTCATGCGGCGCGAATGCTGTACCTGAAAAACCTTTCCCTGCTGGAGGATATCCGCTTCGGGCAGGAGTTGAAGCGTAGTGCTGCGTTTGTCCCCGACCGGAAACAGTTGTTTCTGCTGATTGAAGGCGAACGCTACGGGATGATACATCAGTTGCTGGCTGTGGAAGAGACACCGCAGGAATCAGGCAGTTCTTTTGCGCTGATCGATTCATTTCTTGCCTCTCATGCCCCGAACCCCGGTCAAACAGAAGCCTCCCTGTTGTTTGAACCGACAGCCACTTCCGACTATATGCATTGGACGGAGAACTGGAGTCTGCAGTCTGCCAAGGATGAGCCTCACCGCCCGTTACAGCATCAGGAACTGATCGACCGGTTTATTGAACAGGATACTATTCGTCGTGCAAGGATATCAAGTAATCAACCGGTGCTTGCAACACCGGAAACCCACAAGGAAGCTGGGGATGCGTATCTGCAAATGCTCGACGAATCCTATTTTACCGAATCATTGGCAAGGATTTATGTCAAACAACACCGGTATGATAAAGCTTTGCAAATATTTAAAAACTTACGCTTGAATTATCCGGAAAAAAGTATTTACTTTGCAGACCAAATCCGCTTTTTGGAGAAACTGATTATTAACACTAAAAAATAAGACTGAAATGTA
>JAVBUR010000055.1:0-29195 GCA_031555145.1 Tannerellaceae bacterium
TTCATTTCCGAACCAAATGGAGGAAGGTCTATTTCATCCATGGTTACCAGATGTGCCGTAGCAGGTATGACAGACGAATACGTCATGATATTAAAATCTGAAATACCGGCATCATACAAAGCCATGTGATACGAACCGGCATGTTTTTCCAGATCCGACTCGCCACTACCCTTTGTAATAAAAAAGGTGTTTGGAATTAAGTTACCTACTTTCTTTACCATCTAACTAAGCTATAACAAATTAATAAAAAAGTTACTTGAGCGCACAAAATTAGAAACTAATTCGATATAAAACAGTTTATATATGTAAAAAACATACCCCCGGGCAGATATTTTCACAAAAGCTAAACCTTTTCACCCCGATCAGTGTTCTCCATATATAACAAAATATAAAAAGCCATATGATTACACTGTGGGTAAGTATAATAATGTTAGCTTTACCAAAAGAAGCTATAAATCAGATAACAGATAAAGAAGGAAAAATTATGAAATTTGAATTAGTTCAGTTACCGTATGCAGCCGATGCGCTGGAGCCGGTTATCAGCAAACAGACCATTGAGTTTCACCACGGCAAGCACCTGCAAGCCTATGTAAACAACCTCAATAACCTCGTCCCAGGTACCAAGTTTGAAAATGCCCCGTTGGAAACCATCGTCAAGGAATCGGATGGCGCCATCTTCAACAATGCCGGACAGGTATTAAACCATAATTTATATTTCACCCAGTTCTCACCCAAAGGCGGAGGCAAGCCCAGCGGTAAGTTGGCCGAAGCCATCAACGCTACATGGGGATCATTTGAAGAGTTCCAGAAGGAATTCGAAACCAACGGCGTAGGCCAGTTCGGTTCGGGTTGGGTATGGCTGGCAAAAGATAAAGACGGCAAACTGTCGATCACCAAAGAAGCCAACGCCGGTAACCCTGTTACCAAAGGCCTGACTCCAATCCTTGGTTTCGACGTTTGGGAACACTCATACTATCTTGACTATCAGAATCGTCGCGCCGACCATCTGAAAGAACTCTGGAAGATCGTCGATTGGGATGTGGTAGGAAAAAGGTATTAATAGGTAAAAGATTTATTGGTAGGGGCGCTCCTTGTGGGCGCCCTTTTTTATGCCTTATGAGGAAAGCGCATCGTAAAGAGGGTATGTCCCCCCGGTTCAGACTCAACAGTCAGCGTACCATTATGTAACTGCATGATACGACGGGAAAGGCTGAGTCCGATGCCACTTCCTTCAGCTTTGGTCGAAAAGAAGGGAGTGAAAACAGCGTCCAACCATTGGGCAGGAATACCGGAACCATTATCTGTCACCTTGATAAAAGAAGAACCGGTGTCGATGCCCCCCTCTACCCTCACCCATCCATCCTCCTGTCCACCGATAGCCTGTAGCGCATTACGGATCAGATTAATCAGTGCCAATACCAACAGGTTGGGATCGACTTTAAGTGTCATGGTTTCAGGCATATCATAATGTACACATGCATGTCCGGGTTCGGCGCATAACAAGCGGCTCAGTTTGGTGAAAATCTCTTTTACAACGACCATTTTTACCTCCGGGTCGGGCAGATGCGTCAACCGGTGATACGAATCCAGAAACTCAGACAAGTCGTCTGCCTGCCGATGGATCACCTCCAAACCGTCCTTGATCTCTTCGGGCGAAGACACTGCCGCATGCGCCAGCATATCTGCCGAAAGGGAAGAGATCGGCGTGACCGAATTGCGTATCTCATGCGTCAGTACACGAATGATACTTTCATAGTATAATTGTTTCTCTTCTTGCGCCCGGCGGTTGGAAGCAAATAGCGCCGTGATCTGGTTCATTTCCGCATACAGATGCCCTAATACGGGGTCTTTTGCCTCTTGTGGGAAACGCTGAGTCAAATCAAGGTTCCGCAGCGAATGGAAAAAAGCCGCCGTCTGCCGATTCGTTTCATTCACCGACTGGATCAACCAACCGGCAATGGCAACAGTCAGCAGCGCGCAAACCATCGCTAAAAAATACGACCATCCCGTCAGCAACATGCATATCCCGACATAGGCACAAAAGACAATGACAACAACTGCAGCGGTGATCCGTATATGTATCTTCGGGTAGTTCATAAGCCATATTTACGCATCTTGTTATACAACGTCTGCCGGCTGATGTCGAGCTGTTGGGCGGTAAGTGTCAGGTTGCCGTTCTTCTCACAAAGCACTTCCTGGATGAATTGCTTCTCCATTTCGTCCAATGTGAGCGGGGTGATTACTGCAGGCGACACTTCTTCCGCATAAAAATCGGAGGCTATGAGTTCGGATTTGTCGTGCAGTAACAGGGCACGCTCGATACTTTGCTCGAGCAGTTGCAGGTTACCCGACCACAGGATCGTCATCAGTTTCTCACGGGCCTCCGGCAACAATACAGGGAATGGTTTACCATACATGGTGGCATACTTGCGCAATAGGAAGTCGATCAGCTGTTTGACCAGTACATTGTCCTCGTCGCCTTCCGCCGAAGGGTACAGGAGTTTCCGCCGATCACGTCCATGTTGCTCCCAGGCGGAGACAACCGTTGCCAACAGTTTTTCATTATTCCAGGGCTTGACGATAAAATCTACCGCTCCTCGCTTCAGCGAGGTGACTGCCAACTCCACATCCCCAAAAGCCGTGATTAATACCACCGCAGGCGGATCCGTCTGTTGATTGATATGATCCAACCAAAACAGCCCATCCCCTCCACTCTGCCGGCCAGCACCGAAATTCATATCCAGCAGCACCACATCCACATCGTTCTTCCGAAGTAAAGCTGGTAACAATGCAGGAGACGCCACACTCACAACCGTCCTGAACTCCCGTTCCAGTATCCGTTGCAGTGTTTTTAGTACAGCCGTGTTATCATCGACAATAATGACCTTTCCGTTTCGCATGCGCATATCCTTCGTAATATAGACAAATATACTACTATTTATCCCACATTCCGATCACACGTCCTCCACTTCTTTCCTGTTTGTCCAAATATTGGACGTTCCCAATGATTGGCATCTTCAGATTTGTCCGTATTTGAAAGCGGCGAATCGAGGCGCAGGCCTCACCTTCATGAGACGCACGTGTCAGCGCTGCGAGATGCAGACCTCAGCCGGCTGACATGCAGGCCTCGCGTAAGTGAGGCGCAGGCCTGGTTTCGTCAAGGCCAACAGCCAGGATTGTCAAATCGACAAATCGCCACAAAAAAGATAATGACGATCGTTTTGGAACATAATGATGATTTTTGGGACAGATTACGGTGTATATCCTCCTCCTACAACTACTCTTCCTTTTTTGTTGCTTCATGTAACAGACCTATTAGACAGCAAATTACTGTGGCATCAGAGATTTTGTTGCCACAGTGTTGCCACAGATATAAAAGTTTCAAAAAAAGTTTGCCTGCCAATGTATTGTAGTAGGTCAACGTCGTTTAGCATTACACGCTTTATGATCAGATGTTCCATCTCCTTATCAGCGTTAATGGGAAACGAATTTAAGCCCCACTATAGAAGCAATCAACGTAAAAATAAAGAGTAACCGCCAGAAAGTGGCCGGTTCTTTAAAGATAAAGATCCCTACCAATGCTGTACCTACTGCTCCCACCCCTGCCCAGACAGCATAAGCAGTGCCCATAGGCAATGTCTGTGATGCCTTATACAGCAAATACATACTTAATGAGCAACTGATTACAAAGCCCACTAGCCACAACCACATCTCGAGCCCTGTTGAAGCCTTTAGTTTACCCAGGCAGGTGGTAAAGCCTACCTCAAAGCATCCACCTAAAATTAAGAATATCCAATTCATAACACCTTATTTTGAGCTTGCAAAGGTCATGAATCGGAAGCAACCTGCATTTTACAAATGATAAAAAAACACGGCTACTTCAATTTTGCCCGAATCCGGCTCAGCGAAACCTGGGTAATACCCAAATAAGAGGCAATATGGGAAAGTTGTATCCGCTGAAGCAGCTCGGGTTGCTTTTTGATCAACACCTCATACCGTGCAGAGGCCGTCCCGAACTGTCTGGCAATCAGTCGCTCCTCGGTTCGAAGAAGTTCTTGTTCAGCAAACTTCCGTCCCCAGTTGGCAATGTGTATATCCTCAGCAAACATACCGCTCAAAGCCGCCATATTCAATTCATACAATACACAGTCTTCCAGCAGTTCAATCGTTTCGTACCCCTTTTGGTTGGCCACATAGCTCTTCATGGATACAATCGTATCACCTTCCTGCCCGAACCAAAAAGAGATTTCGCCGTCAGGCGTATCGATATAAGCACGGACAATTCCCTTTTTGATGAAGTAGATATCCCGCTCCACCTTGTCCGCATGCAGCAGCTGGTAGCCTTTGGGATAAGCTATTTCCTCGATAGCCTCCGTCAACCTCTCTTTCGAAGGGGCCGGAAGGGGATATATATGATCTAAAATGATACTGATTTCCATTATCACTACGCTGTTCGCCGGTTAGCTATCCTTCTACGAGCGACTGATCTGTAACCCCTTCGTCGACAGATCCATATCCACCAAACGGGCATTCGGCCTTATAGCAGAGCCTCCCAGTATCTTCCGGATCTGTGCCGCCGCTACCGGATCTTTGGCCACCATATAGAGGTAGCCACCTCCACCGGCTCCGGGCAGTTTATAACCGAGCGTATAATCCTTAATCTGCCTGATAATCTCTTCCACCGCGGGCGGATTTGTCCCGGCATCCAATGCCTTATTCTGCTCCCAGGTCTTCCCGACGAGCGAGCCGTATGTAGCAAAATCCCCGCATTGGATTGTCCGGAACATCTCCAACGCATGCATCTTCATCTCCGACAGTAGTTGCAGATGCGTGCCACTGTTCAGAAACATCCCGCAAACAATCTCGCCCAAGATATCCTTAGCCGTCCGCGTAATTCCCGTATAGTAAAGCAAATGACAGGCCTTATACTCCGGATCCGTAAACAGATGCTCCGGCAACCAACGCACCAACGGCATCTGCCGGAAGCCTTCCTCCGTCTGTAACAGCTTCAACCCGTGCAGGATACCACCGTACTGATCTTGCCAGCCCCCACCGGTGGTAAGCAACTGTTCCAGTATCAACGTCCGGTATCCAATCGTATTCTTATCCCAGCCCAATCCGCAGAAGTCCGAAATCGTACCCAGCACCGTCGCCGCTAATATCGAACTTGTCCCCAGTCCCGATCCTGCCGGTACGGCCGACAAGAGCGTCAGCTCCACTCCGCATCCGAACGCCTTCAACTGCTCTTCCAACGAAGCAAACCGCTCAGCAGCAAAGTCCGGCGTAAAACCGGCCAGCGCCAATGCCGCTTTCGGTATCGAGAAAGGCGAACCTACCTTATTATAACATGACAGTTCATCCCATGTCATAATCTCCTCCCGTGCCCCCAAATCAATGGAGCGGAGGATGATCTTATACTCCTGCGACGGTTTCATATACACCTGCAACGGCGGTTGCCCATTCAGTTCAATGGCCACATTCACCACATTCCCCCCGGCATACATACAGAATGGCGGCGTATCCGTCCACCCCCCGGCCAGGTCGATACGTACAGGGCTACGTCCCCACACAATCTGGTCGCGATAAACATCCAGCCGTGGCGACTGCTTATCGTCCGTTACCGACGCTATCAGCCCCTCGCGCAATGAGGAAAACGCTTGATGCTGTTCCATCTCATACGGTTGCCCCGTCAGTCGCAATACCCGCGAGCGGAACATATGATCATGAATCCGTGTCATCAACGGCGTATCGCCCGGCAATATCTCCGGCAACACAATTCCACCATCGGCAAACGCCCCGGCCGCATCTGCCAGGTCAAGCTGGTAGAACACACTGCGGTTATAGTTAGCCGCCAGCTTCTCCCAATCCTTCCGCCGGAAAGCCTCCCGTTGGGTAGCCAGCCGGCGCAGGTCAGCCCGATCCATCAATGCATCGGCCGACAACTTCTCCGCCTGTAGCCATAACGCCTTCCCTTCCGCCAGTTCCGGTTCCGACACCATCCAGCGAAGCAATATGCCGGCATCTTCTATCGTCTCGCAAAGCGGGAACAAGGGTGTCCATTGAATATCGCCCATCTCCGGTATCGATATCCCCCGCTCCCCGGCCCAGTCGCCCAACGGCCGACCCATAAACAACGTCGACCTGTCATCCGTCGCCCCTTTAAATACATCCGTAAATCCATACGGACGCACTACTAAGCTGCCGTTCCCTACCGGGACAATATCCACACAACAACCCGGCGGCAGATCCAGCGTCCAGTCGTTCACCGGCACCCCGGTGATAATATGTCGGTCATGTAGTTGCCAGCCAGCCCCTACACAGCTATTCTCTACCCACAGTTCCGAATTATCCTCCGTCAACGTCCGGTGTATCTCCGCATTCTGTACAAACATAGCCGGATGCGGTTTCAATTTCCGGTGCATAATCATCCGCTGGTCGTTCACCAGGTTCTGTACGGCCAATGTTGAAGAAATCAACTCCCGGCTCGTCCCAAAATGATAAAACTCTCCACCCGTCAACGGCAGGATCGCCACCGTCAGCGGATTAATATCCTTGTCTTCTATCTGCGGATGCTCACCCAACGACAGTCCGAATTCAGCATACAAATCATATGCCTTCATCCCGCCGTCCGCCCCGTGCGAGCGCGCCATCAACCACTCCACCGCCCGGTCGCTCAACAGCCAGATACCGATATCCATCAAAAAGAAATGTGTCCCTGTCAACTGCTCCAACTGCTTAAGCGACGGCTTCTGCAACATATAGTCCAACCTTTCGGGTGATGTCCGCTTCGACACAAACACCCCATGCCGCGTAGCCAGCACCGGGTCCACCCACAGCCCATAGCACACCACATCCGCGTCCGGTATCTCCTGCAATGCCTGCTCATGCCGGATTAATACATCACCACTCGCAATCAGCGTATGCAAGTTGTCCGGAGCCTTCTCCATGATCTTCTCATACAACGGCAACTGCAGTGACAGCAGGTCCTGTGACAGCTTCTGACCCCTTGCCCACCGGAACACCGGCACCGGCGTCAGTACTTTCCCCGACGGCGCATATCCGGGCAACCGGCGGCTCTGTCCCGCCGCATGCAGCAGAATCCGCTTCTCCCGTGCCAGCCATTCGCAGACAGCCATCTGTGGATCCTCCGCTCTTCGACAAGATTCCAACAGCCAAGTCGTTCCCCCACCTGACCCCAGCCGCGCACCGACCGGATCAGATGTACAAAACCATTCAGACTGATCCACCTTTTCTATCTCATGAAAACAGTCCACCACATTCGGCGGCAACGAAAGCAACTTCTTCATTTATACCCACGGAATTAATTCGACAACAAAAATAGGTGTTCCCGGCAGACTTCGCAACAAAAAGTACACTAAAGATTACATTCAATGGAATGCGCACAAAACGAAAACTGTTGTAAATTAAACACTTATAAATAATCCTGCATAGATTCCGCTACTATCGAATATAAACAACTGAAAATCAGACCAAAATAACCTCTCTTCCTTGTAAAAAATATTTCAAGATAAGCATTGCCATATCATTTAACTTCATAACTTTGATGCAGATTTCGTCAAAATGAGAAAATAGAAATAAGCAAAAATCAAGCTTTTGAAACAAATTAGTAGCGTTAAATCACATTATGGAGAAAAAGACTATCATTACGGGTGTAATTGGGGCCGATGTGCATGCAGTTGGTAATAAAATCCTCACGTTCGCTTTGCAGGACGCAGGGTTCAACGTAATCAATCTCGGGGTTATGGTTTCACAGGAAGAGTATATCGACGCTGCCATCGAAACCAATGCGGATGCCATCGTCGTATCCTCGCTCTACGGCCATGGAGAGATCGACTGCAACGGGTTGAGAGAAAAGTGTGATGAAGCCGGGCTTAAGAACATACCCCTCCTGGTAGGCGGTAACCTGGTTGTCGGCAAACAAGATTTCACCGAAGTAGAGAAACGTTTCCTAGCCATGGGATTCACCAAAGCATATCCTCCGGGAACCACCATCGAAACAACTATTGCTGACTTGAACGAGATCCTGGGATAACACACAGAGCACATACCATGAAGTCTCTGACCGCCGATTTCGGCAGCACCTTCACCAAACTGACGGCTATTGATACCCAAGAACCCTGCATCTTAGGGACAGCCTGCGCGTTTACGACGATTGAGACCGACATCATGCACGGTTTCAATGCTGCATTGCGCGACCTCGAACGTCAGATCGGACCGTTTGCCTACGACCGCCTGCTCTGTTGCAGCAGTGCCGGCGGGGGACTGAAAATGGTTGCCCTAGGCCTCGTGCCCGAACTCACTGCCAAAGCCGCCAAACTGGCCGCTTCGAGCGCAGGAGCCAAAGTAATTAAGACATACGCTTTTGAGATATCCCGCGAAGAACAGGAAGAGATATACACTATCAACCCCGACCTCGTCCTCCTTTGCGGAGGTACCGACGGAGGTAACAAAGAAGTCATCCTGGCAAACGCCCGGAAGCTAAGCGAAATCGACCGTTCTTTCTCCATCATCGCCGCAGGCAACAAAAGCGCTTCCGACGAGTTGGAGGCCATCCTCTCGGCCTCGGGCAAAGACTATGTCATCACCCGCAACGTGATGCCTGTATTCAACAAGCTCGACATCGAACCGGCCCGTCAAAGCATCCGCGATCTCTTCATCCGGAAGATCATCGATGCCAAAGGCCTCACCCGCATCCAGCAAATGGCCTCCGCAGAGATCATCCCGACCCCGCTCGCCGTCATGACCGCCTGCGAACTGCTAAGCAAAGGCACCGGTATCACCCCTGGCATCGGCGACTTGATGGCTGTCGATCTCGGCGGCGCCACGACAGATATCTATTCCATGACGGAAGGGAAACCCTCGCGTGAACAGATCATCGTCAAAGGCCTTCCCGAACCCTACAGCAAACGTACCGTAGAGGGCGACCTCGGTATGCGGTACAGCCTCCACTCGCTGGTCGAAGAAGCCAATCTCGACCGCCTCGCCGCCCAAGCAGAACTCTCTCCGGAGGACGTACGCCAGTGGGTAGACAATTGCCTGTCGAACCCCGATGCCCTGGCCTCATCCGACAGCCTTGAGGTGCAGATCGAAGAAGCCCTGGCCGGCAAAGCCGTCGAAATAGCCGTGGAAAGACACTGCGGATACCTCGAAAGCTCCTATACCCCGCTGGGCGAGCTATTTTCCATTACCGGAAAAGACCTCACCGAAGTACCCTACGTCATCGGTATCGGCGGAGCCATCATCAACAGCGCCCGCCCCTCGACCATCCTGGACGGGGCGCTGTACAATCCTCACACCCCCCGATTCATGAAACCCCGCCGACCCCGCTACCTGCTAGATGTCCGCTACATCGTTGCATCCATGGGCCTGCTGAGCCTGGTCGACCCTGAATCGGCATTGCATCTATTACAAACAGAAATTAAACCCATACATCAAAAAGAAGAGTAACCGATCATGGAAATCAAGAATCAGAAACTAACAGACGACGCATTCTTTGCCGAGCGTAAAGAAGTCCTCCAGCAATGGCCTACAGGGAAAGACGTAGATTTTGAAGAAGCCGTAGCTTACCAGAAATCCATTCCCCTCAGCAAACGTTTCGGAGCAAAGTTAGAACAAGCCAAAAAAGACGGAGTCACCCTCATCCAGCCCCGTGCCGGAGTTGCGTTGTACGAAGAACATATCAAGTTGCTTCAATACCTCGAAACCGAGGGAGAAGCCGACTTGCTGCCGACCACCATCGACAGCTACACCCGCCTCAACCGCTACAAAGAAGCGGAAGTAGGTATCGAGAAAAGTAAAGAAACCGGCCGCTCCATGCTGAATGGTTTCCCGGCCGTAAACTACGGCGTGGGTATCTGCCGCACCGTCACGTCGGCTTTGAAGAATCCCGTACAGGTCCGCCACGGAACGCCCGACGCCCGCCTGCTGACTGAGATCGCCATCGCCGGTGGTTTTACCTCCTACGAAGGCGGCGGTATTTCCTATAATATTCCTTATTCCAAGAGCCACTCGCTCGAACGTACCATCGCCCACTGGCAGTATGCCGACCGCCTGATCGGCATGTACGAAGAACAGGGCGTGTCGATTAACCGTGAGCCGTTCGGTCCCCTCACCGGTACGCTGGTACCCCCGTGTATTTCCAATGCTGTAGCCGTGATCGAAGCCATCCTCGCCGCCACCCAGGGCGTAAAAGACGTTACGGTAGGATACGGCCAGTGCGGTAATATGATCCAGGACGTAGCCGCCATCCGTTCACTTGAGATGATGACCCGTAAATACCTCGACCGTTTCGGATACACAGATGTACGCGTCAGCACCGTCTTCCACCAGTGGATGGGCGGGTTCCCGCAAGACGAGTCGAAAGCCTTCGGTGTCATCTCTTGGGGTGCCGCTGCTGCTGTGCTTGCCAAAGCCACCAAGGTGATCGTGAAAACCCCGCACGAAGCGATGGGTATCCCTACTAAAGAAGCCAACGCCGCCGGATTGAAAGCCACCAAACAGCTCACCTCCATGCTGCAGGTACAAAGCTTCACCGATATCCCCGCCGTCGTAGCCGAAAGCAATATCATCATGGCCGAAATGGAATGCATCCTCAATAAGGTAGAAGAACTCGGCCACGGCGACTACGCCGTCGGTACCGTAGCCGCCTTCGATGCCGGCGTCATCGATATCCCCTTTGCCCCCAGTCGTTACAATGCCGGCAAGTTGATGCCTGCCCGCGACAACCAAGGCGCCGTACGCCTCCTGTTCAGTGGAAACGTACCCTTGAACGACGACCTCATTGCCTTCCACAAACAAAAACTGGAAGAGAGAGCCGCCTACGAAAAACGCCCTGTCAACTTCCAGATGGTCGTTGACGACGTATACGCCATCGGTAAAGGCTTCCTCGTAGGACGCCCCCACGGAGTTAAATAAAAACAACAGATAAATCAATCTAAAGATATGAAAATCATCAATGTAATTTGCACGCAAGGAAAGACAGGATTCTTCTTTGACGACCAGAAAGCGATTAAAGCCGGTGCAGGACATGACGGCGCATTTTATCAGGGTACACCTATGACTGAAGGCTTCACCGCCATCCGTCAGTCGGGCGAGTCTATCTCCGTATTGTTTGTATTGGAAAATGGCACCATCGCCCATGGCGACTGTGCAGCCGTACAATATTCCGGAGCAGGTGGACGCGACCCGTTGTTCCTGGCCAAAGACTTCATCCCGGTGATCGAAAAAGAGATTGCACCGATGTATGTAGGCAAAGACATCACTACCTTCCGCGAAATGGCCAACCTGGTAGATAAAGCCGTCAGCCCTTCTACCGGTAAGATCTACCATACTGCTATCCGTTACGGCGTAACGCAAGCCTGCCTCGACGCCGTCGCTAAAAGCAAAAGCAAGCTCATGGCACAGGTGATCGCCGAAGAATATGGTACCACTATTGCTGAAAGCATCATCCCCATCTTCTCCCAATCGGGCGACGACCGCTACCTGAATGCAGACAAGATGATCATGAAAGGCGCCAACGTCCTCCCCCACGCCCTCTTCAACCACGTCGAAGAAAAGGTAGGCCTCAAAGGCGAAAAGATCCGCGACTATATCGAATGGCTGCGCAACCGCATCATCGCCTTCAAGCCGTATACCGACTATAATCCCATCATCCATATCGACGTATATGGCACACTGAGTACCGTATTCAATAACGACTTTGAAAAGATCGCCCGGTATATCGGCGAACTCGAAGCCGTAGCTGCCCCGTTCCACCTCCGTGTGGAAGGCCCGGTAGATATGGGCGAAAAGATGGCGCAGATAGAAGGACTCCGCGCTATCCGCGAATGTATGGAACGCAACGGCTCCAAAGCCGAAATCGTCGCCGACGAATGGTGTAACACCTTCGAAGACATCCAGGACTTCTCTACGCACAAAGCCGGTCACATGGCACAGATTAAGACACCCGATCTCGGTGGTATCAACAACTCCATCGAAGCTGTTATCTACTGTAAGCAGCACGGCATGGGCGCCTACCTGGGCGGTACCTGCAATGAAACCAACCGTTCGGCCGAAGTATGTGCACACATCGCGATGGCTACCTCACCGGTTCAGTACCTCGCCAAACCCGGTATGGGCGTTGACGAAGGTTACATGATCATCTTCAACGAAATGCAACGTATCTTAGCACTCAAAAACATCATCTAATGGAAGAAATAAGGATATTATCCCCGACAGCCATCCTTGGATACGGATTCCCGATGGAATCGTTTGTCGAAGGCATGAAGCGTAAACCGCACGTGATTGCGGTCGACGCAGGTTCTACCGACCCGGGACCCTATTACCTGGGCGCCGGCAAGTCTTTTACTGATTTCAACTCCGTGAAGCGCGACCTGGAGATCATGATCCCCGCCGCCATTGAAGCCGGTATCCCGGTCATCATCGGTTCGGCAGGCGGTTGTGGCGGCCGTCCCCACGTAGCCTTCAACCTTGATATTATTAAAGAGATCGCACGCGAGAAGAAACTGACGTTCAAGCTGGCTGTAATCCAGTCTGAACTGGATAAGGACCTGGTGAAGGACAAGTTGTCAAAAGGCGAAGTAGTCCCCCTCCATCCGGCACCGCAGATTACGGAAACGGATGTGGACGACGCCGTACGCATCGTCGCCCAGATGGGTGAAGAGCCGTTTATCGAAGCCCTGAACCAGGGAGCTAACGTGATCCTTGCCGGGCGTTCGTATGATCCGTCGGTATTTGCGGCCCTTGCTATCCGTGAAGGTTATGACCGTGGGTTGGCTATCCACCTCGGCAAAATCCTCGAATGTGCTTCCATCGCCGCCCTGCCTGGCAGCGGTAGCGACTGTATGTTCGGTTACCTGCAGAAGGATTGTTTTATCCTCGAGCCACTCTCCCCGCTGCGCAAGTGTACCACTCTCTCCGTGGCCGCTCATACGCTGTATGAGAAAACCAATCCGTACATCCTGCCTGGTCCCGGTGGAGCGATCAACCTCCACGAGTCTAAGTTTGAACAGATCACCGACAATATGGTAAAAGTAACCGGTAGCCGCTTTGTGCCGACCGAAGATTACTTCGTCAAGCTCGAAGGCGTCAAGAAAGTAGGTTGCCGCACCATCTCCGTCGCCGCCGTGAAAGACCCTGTGATGATCGAAAAGATCGACACCGTCGTCCAAAGCGTCAAAGACCGCGTCAAGAACAACTTCGAAAGCTACGGCATCACCGACTTCTTCCTCGACTTCAAAATATACGGCAAGAACGGTACCATGGGACTCTTCCCCGGCTGTGACACCCGCGTTGCCCACGAACTTTGCATCGTGATCGAAGCCGTTGCTCCGACTCAGACACAGGCTGATACCATCTGTGGATTCGCCCGCAGCACCATGCTGCACTTCGGCTACGAAGGACGTATCTCTACCGCCGGCAACCTGGCCTTCCCCTTCTCACCGTCAGACTGCAAAGTAGGCGACGTATACGAATTCAACGTCTATCACCTGATGAAGGTTGATGACCCCGCCGGGCTCTTCCCCGTTGAATATATTGATTTTGTAACCGGTAATTAAGGAGCACACCATATGGAATATAACTTAAGAGATATCGCATCCGTGATCCGGAGCAAGAACTCCGGACCGTACGAACTCACGTTCGACGTGATCTTCAAGGACTTCGACATGTATAACCAGGTGAAAGCTGCCCGCGCGATCAACGAGCCGGCCTTTGCCACGCTGTACAATATACCGGAATCCGACATCATCCAACTCGTCTATTTTGACCCTGCCAAGGCGGTCAAGATCACCATCGTACGCCCGATCCCGTCCGGCGCATTGGGCGAAACCGATGTCTATGGAGCACAACAGCACTCCCCGTTGATGGGATTCACGTTCACTATGTAATACTGTCGGTATGCGCCTACTCATACAGGAATACTCGGTATTTTCGCAATACTTTGCTCCCCGGGGGAAGGAACGTCTTCTCTTCCTCGGGGAACAGATTGCGCACCGCCACCTCACGTATACCGACAAGTTGATCGGTATCGTGGGTGACGCCGGCTCCGGCAAATCATCCCTGATCAAAGGAATGTTTCCCGGCTTGGAACTGTCGAACGACGACGACGCCATTAATCCGCGTAAGATCATGCAGGTGCGCGAACTGTTCGAGAACGTACAGGAATCGACCACCTACCATATCGACATGCGCTTCCAGACTGCCTTCACGCAAATGCACGAGATCGTGGACTTTGTCACCACGGCCTTGGAGCACGACCGCCGGGTGATTGTCGAACACTTCAACCTCCTCCACCCTGCCCTCGGCATGAATGCCGATCTCCTTGTCGGTATTGGCGAAGAAATCATTGTCACCCGCCCCAGTGTATTCGGCCCGCTGCCCGAGAGCATCTACGAGATTGTACATCAATCGCTCGTCTATCGCAAGATGGCGCACACCATCGAAGACATCACTATCTACGTCCTGAACCAGGAGTTCGGTATCAAAGAGGATGCCTTCTACAGCGCGGACATGCGGAATGGCTTCGTCCTCAAATTCCCCAAACTGGTGGACCTCGACTTCGAACGCCTCTCCCGGAAGGTCAACGAGATGCTCGCTCAGCAGCTGCCTATCAGCTATTACGACGAAGATCACATCATGATCGGCGAGATCGTCACCGAATGTAACGGCCCCCGTTTCCACATCCGCAACACGTCTGAAGTAGAACAATTCTCCTTCATCAAACGCTTTGTGAAAGATACCAAGAAAAACGAGTACTGCCTGATCGGCATGTTGAGCGACGAAGTGGATACCAACATGGACATTTCAAACCTCAACACCCTCCATTTCTTAAAACGATTACGATAACCGCATCACTACAGCCCCCAACAACTGTAGCCTATAACACCATAAGACAACAGCACAAAATAACACCATGAGAGACATACAAACGACCCAGATCACCGATATGGTCGAAAAACTCTGTATCGAAGCCAACTGCCACCTTACAGACGATATCTACAACTGCCTGGGCAACTGCCGCGCCACGGAGAGATCACCGCTCGGACAGGAAATCCTCGGCACACTGATCGAAAATGCCCGCATGGCGCGTGAAGGGATGGACCCCATCTGCCAAGATACCGGCATGACGGTCGTCTTTGTCCGGATCGGCCAGGACGCTCACATCGCCGGTGGCTCACTCGAAGACGCCGTCAACGAAGGCGTACGTCGTGGCTACGAAAAGGGTTACCTGCGTAAGTCCGTCGTCCGTGACCCACTCGACCGTGTCAACACCAAAGACAATACCCCCGCTGTGATCCACTACGAGATCGTGTCTGGAGACAGTTTCCATCTCATCGTTGCCCCCAAAGGCTTCGGCAGCGAAAATATGAGCCAGCTCCGTATGCTCAAACCCAGCCAGGGGCTCAAAGGCGTAAAAGACTTCGTGATCCAAACCGTCTCTGAAGCAGGCGCCAACCCCTGTCCACCCATCATCGTCGGTGTTGGTATCGGTGGCACCATGGAGAAGAGCGCCCTGCTCAGCAAGAAAGCCCTCCTGATCCCCATCGGTCAGCCCAACCCCAACCCTGCCCTCGCTGAATTGGAAGCCGAACTCCTCCAATCCATCAACGCCCTCGGCATCGGTCCTGCCGGTTTCGGAGGTACCACCACCGCCATGGCCGTCCACGTGCTGACCTACCCCACCCATATCGCCGGCCTACCCGTCTCCGTCAACATCGGTTGTCATGTCACCCGTCATGCCGAAGGTAGTCTGTAATCCTTAAATGCGAATAAGATGAAAGAAAAGATACAACTCACCACCCCGCTCTCCGACGAGACCGTAAAACAACTCAACGCCGGCGACATGGTCTACATCTCCGGCACAGTCTATACCGCCCGCGACGCCGCCCACAAACGCATGTGTGAACTCCTCGACCAGGGACAATCCATGCCCTTCGACTTCACCGGCGCCGCCATCTACTACGCCGGCCCCTGTCCCCCGAAGCCCGGTAAGCCCATCGGCTCCGTCGGCCCCACCACCAGCGGCCGCATGGACCTCTACTCCCCCCGCCTGATTAAGGAAGGTCTCAAAGTCATGATCGGTAAAGGCCTCCGCAACCAGGAAGTCATCGACGCCATCGTCGCCCACTCCGGCGTTTACTTCGCCGCCATCGGTGGCGCTGCCGCCCTCATGGGCCAAAGTGTCCAAACCGCCGAAGTCATCGCCTTCGACGAACTCGGCACCGAAGCCGTCCGCCGCCTCACCGTCAAAGACCTCCCCGTCATCGTCGCCATCGACTCGAAAGGCCGCAACCTCTACGAGGAAGGAAGAGTTGCGTATGCGAAATAAGGACTGACAAAATTGATTCTTCGCAAAGTGCGTTAATCAATGAACTTTTCCCGACTCCGGATGAGCTGACAAATACGACTGTTTCGCCTTCTGAAATGGATTCCCTCAACTGTAGAATTGAGCCTATTCCTTTAGCTTCACTATGGCCAATATGGGGTTATCTTCCATGGCGACTTTCTTAGCCACTTCCGTCAGTTGGAGAGTGGGGTTTTCTATTTTAGCATAAGCCTCCATGAAATCGTCAACGGATATGCAAGCGACCATCTCGTTTTTAGAAGAGATATACTTCGGCCAGATAGCAGGTCCATTGTCGATATCATTTTTGAAACCCAATTTCCCTTTTGTGGGCTGGTTCATTAAAATCAGCTTGCCTGTTTGTTTGTCAAAGACGCTATACACATCCGATATAGCATATATTCCACCTTGCCTATTAATCGACTCAATGGGTTCTGGAGCATACTTCCCAAAACTAAAGGAAATAAACAAATAGTTATCTGATTCGAATATAGCACTAGGTATGATGTATTTATTCCATGCTGCTATTATGTCATCTATTCCCCCTTCAAAAAGTGAAAGTTCCGGTTTATATTTTCCCAATTTAAGGAGAAAGGCTTCCTTGAGATTCGCCTGTTGGTTTATCGTAAAAATGGTATCATTGATTACCTTATACATTCTTATCTCATCCTTATACCGATACATAATTCCGACTTCATCAGTATTAAAATTCATCCTCTGCTTGTCTAATTTTATGTAATTAGGGTATTCTTTGACAAGTTTAATATCGGACGGACGGGTTTCAAACAGAAGTGCTTTGGGATAGTCCACTCCCATAGATGCCACATTCATGACGAACGTATCTTTATGTATCGGCAATACTTGAAACCAACCAGTCGCTGTATACTCCGAAGGAATTACATCCGGTTGATAACGGTATTCCCCTTTCATCTGCCCATCGATGTCATAGATGAGCATTTTGCGTATATCCATTAGATAGATGCAACTACCATGTAACAACGTTTGACATATCATACGATAATCACCCGGTCCCTGCCCTACTTGTCCAATCTGACGGCAAAACATCCCCTTATCATCAAATAAAAAACAATTGTCCACACGGCTTCTGATAAGTATCTTACCGTCTTCATACTGAATATTCCTGAGTTCTGAGATCAAAGATGATTGTGTTGTTTCCAAGGGTATATACCTGATCTCTGTGGCATACTCACTAAGATTAAGTACACTGTAATTACCAACCTCTTTTTCTACCGGAATAGTAAAAAGAGAATGAGACTCCTTTTTATGACTACATGAAGTCATCAGGAATGTGACAAGGATCAACAAGCCATACACAATGAGAGTAGTATTCTTTTTCATATGAAAAACAATTATTTCCGAATGTTCCGCACAAATTTAATACATATTTGTTTATAAACGAAATTATCGTATAACTATTTAAAGAAAGCAAACCGGGATAGAGCTGACAACATCTACGTTAGTCTCCAACTAAAATATAGCCTTTCCATATACTACATACCAAATAATCCCTATCTTTACCGCACTAAAACAATTTGATGTTTATTACTTTAGTAAAATCGGATTTGGTGTTGTAAACAGTCTGTATTTCCTGTACAGATTGTCCTTTCGCTTGCTCTCGGATCACTCCTTTCGAGAGTAATTTCTATATATTTACAATTGTAGTTTTTAATCTGCGTGCAATGGATGGAAGTATTGTCAGCCTCTCCATGTACGCATAACACATTAAGACAATGAGTCATTTAAATAAGTACGGTTGGAACGACAAACTGAACCGACTAAAACAAGAATCAACATACCAAACCCTATCCCATGGACGAGTCTCTATCGTACACCGGACATGCTATGAGCTTATTTCCGAAAACGGACTGCGACAATGTGAACTGACAGGAAACATGATGTTTGGGAAATCAGACTTTGAACTACCTTGTACGGGCGATTGGGTGATTTTTCAACCCTTCGACGAAGACAAAGGCATTATCGTTGATATGCTGCCACGTGAGCGCACATTATACCGTAAAAAAAGCGGAACGGTTGTCGACAAACAAGCCATTGCTTCACATGTCGATAAAACGTTTATCGTGCAAAGCCTTGACGACAATTTCAATGTCCGCAGAGCCGAACGGTTTCTGGTTCAAATAGTAGAAGAAAACATCCAACCTGTATTGGTACTTAACAAGGCTGATTTAGGTTTTGACCGACAAAAGATAGACGAACCGCTTAAACACATCGCCCGTCAAATGCCTGTGTTCTTCACAAGCATCCATCATCCAGAAACGATTCTGCAATTACGAGCATTCATATCAGAAGGAGAGACGGTGGTATTTGTTGGCTCGTCGGGTGTCGGAAAAAGTTCCTTGATAAACGCGTTATGCGAGAAGTCGATACTGCTTACATCTGACATAAGCCAGTCCACAGGTAAAGGACGACACACTTCAACCCGTCGGGAAATGGTATTAATGAACAATTCGGGTATCTTAATCGATACTCCGGGCGTTCGGGAATTCGGATTGGCAGTCGATAATCCCGACTCACTCGCTGAAATGTTGGAAATTTCCGACTTTGCCGAATCGTGCCGCTTTGCAGATTGCACACATACCAACGAACCCGGTTGCGCAGTATTAGCAGCAATAGAGAACGGCTTATTAGACCCTAAAGTACATGAAAGCTATCTGAAACTTCGGCGGGAAGCATGGCATTTCACGACTTCGGAACATGAGAAACGCAAAAGAGATAAATCCTTTTCGAAACTCGTGGATGAAGTAAAGAAGCGAAGGATGTAGGTGTTAAAAAAACAAAAGACATGATAATAGGGATACAGAATATAGGCCTGATCACTCCGTCAGCTACCCCAACAACCCAGCCGCACGTCCCATATTCCCAATGACGGGGACAGAAAACGGACATTTGTCCTCACAACTGCCGCAGGCGATACAGTCTTTACCATTCGCAGATAATGAATTGTAGTGCTGGATGATACTTGGAGGAACATGCACGGTATCCAGTGAGGCTATATCAAGGTATTTATGTACCATGGCAATGTCAATATTCACGGGACAAGGCTGGCAGTGATTGCAATAGACGCACTTACCAGTGAGTTTCCCCTGATATCCACTGATAATATCCATATAGTCACGTTCTTCGGCAGTGGAATGCAGATAGCTGACAGCCTCTTTTACCTGTTGGGCAGACTGGCAACCGATCAGTGTACTCACAACGCCGGGACGCGTCAAGGCATAGTGGATACATTGGTTAGACGTCATCGCTTTTTCAAAGGGCGAATGCGCTGCAGATAAAAGTCGGCCACCTCCAAAGGTTTTCATAACAGTGATGGCGATGTTCTGCTGTTCGCAGTATTTGTACAGTTCATTACGTACGGGGTCGATGGTGACGTATTGTTGTTTTTCCAATTCTTCAAACGTCTCCAACACATCTTCTTCCGGGGGCGTCATATCGAATGCCGGATTGATACTGAACATCATCAGGTCGACCACGCCTGTTTCCAATACCCTGCGAGCCACCCTCGGATTATGCGAACTGGTTCCGATAGCGCGTATGATCCCTTTCCTTTTCAATTCCAAGGCATAGTCTATAATACCATTGGACTGGATCTGCTCCAGGGATTCGTCCGAATCTACAAAGAATAACATACCCACGTCGATATAGTCCGTACCAAGATTCTCCATCAGCCGTTCGAAATAGGTTTTACAAACAGTTAGGTCGCGGCTTGTATCATACTGTTCGCGCAAGTCCACAGAACCGATATGTCCCTGGATAATCATATCCCTTCGTCGGCTACCAAGTGCTTTTCCGATATTCCTACGTACTTCTTCGCCCGGCATAAAGAGGTCCATCATATTGATGTCATGATACAGGGCGGCATGTATGGTTTCTTCTACAACAGCGTAGGGTTTACCATCCAGATGTTCCGAACCTAATCCTATCACACTAGCCGACAGGCCGGTATTTCCTATGTTACGATATTCCATGTGTATCTAATTTAGTGATTCCTTGCAAAACTACTAACACAAAATAAAGGGCACAATTAGTTCCCTACCTCTTCCGCATACACACCTTCGCGTGGAAGAGGCTTGTCGAGGTTGGCGATGCCGAGGGCGACGATAGCGGTCACTGTGGCGGTTTGCTCCTGGTATTCAGGGATGTTTTTGGTGTAGAGGTCGCGCTCCGTATGCCAAATCTCACCATAATTGAAACCATAGCCTTTGAAGTCTTCCTGATTGAAGCTGATGATGGGCACACCCTGTATGGCAAAAACAGTACCATCATGACCACCAAGCGTCTTTGGTTGGCGGGGTGGCGTAGTTAACAGTCTGACTTCAAACGGATAGTCGGGACGTATCTTCTGAATAGGTTCGCATATCTTCACCATCTCCTTATACCAACTTTGCGGAACGGTGATGGCAGTCGGAGGCAGCGGACCACCGTCACGATTAAACACATTGACGATCTTCGGCATCTTCGACGCATTGGTTTTTGCCCATGCCTGGGCACCGAGTAAGCCGAACTCTTCGGCGGCAAAACCAATGAACAGTATCGTACGTTTGGGTTTGGCCCCCGACAAGGCGATCATACGGGCGGCCTCCATCATCGGGGCGATACCGGTTCCACAATCAACACCTCCCGTAGCGACATCATAAGCATCAAGATGGCCACTGATTATCACGTATTCATCGGGGTATTTACTTCCCTTGATGGATGCCACCACATTATGGTATTTGATCGGACCAAGGCGAAAATGGTTGCGGATATCAAACTCAAGCAAGAACTCACGCCGTTCTTTGACCATCTGTTCAATAATCTCAAACTGATGTTCATCCAGTTTGATGTCAGGTTGTTCGGGCAGATTGTCGAACGAGGCACCAGGTGTGCGATCCAACATATTTCGATCGTATAATGCACGGATGGGCACAGAAGACGACTGGATAAATCCCAATGCACCGGCTTCACACATATTTTTATGGTACAACAACGAGTACTTCCTGTAGGGCTTCAGTGGTTGCTGATCCTCTTTGCTAGCAGCGTTATTGCGGGTGATCTCACGGTTTTCTTCGGCTATCTTTCTGTTTTCGGCCTGGATGGCGGAGCGGATGGAATCGGCTACGGGCGAACGGTCTACAGGCCAGCCTTCGTTATCACCGTCGATTAATACCCAGGCACCATTCAGGCGGCCTTTGATACGGTTGAATTCATCTTGCGTATGCGGTTCCATAACGACATGGCCGCGTTGCAGCCCTTTCGTACCTGAAGTATAGGATGGGGTGGCAAAATGCAGGATCATACCGTTATCGTTTAGCATCCGTCCGAACCACGGGCCGCGGTTGAAGCCCACCGGCACACTACCGGCTTCCTGTAGTTCGACATCCAGCCCCCAACTTTTGAATTCGCGCACCATCCATTCAGCCGCATTTTCATAGGCATTGGAACCAACCAGGCGTCCACCAAAGCGGTTTGTCAATATATCCAGGTGGTGCATGGTGCGATTGTCGGTCTGCCCGGCTTCAATGATTTTTTTAACTGCGGCATCCTGTGCAGCAGCATACGAAAAGAAAAGGCAGGCCAGGACCATGCCGGTTAATACGGTGCGTTTCATGTATCAGTCTAATTAGAATTGGGCAAAGATAGCTATCTCTCCGATCACAAAAACACAAATGTAACGCATATAATGAATTTATTCCCTATTTTTGTAACAGAATCAAGTCATTATCATATGATCTTCTATTTTTCAGGAACGGGCAATTCACTGTGGGTGGCCAAGCAGTTTGGGGAAGCATTTCAGGAACCATTGATATCAGTAGCAAAGGAACTGAAAGAGAACAAGAAAGAATACATTTATTCGTTGAAGAAAGACGAAAACGTATTCTTTGTCTTTCCCGTTCACTCCTGGGGGCCGGCGCTACTGATCCGGCGGTTCATTGCACGGCTGACGTTGGATGGCTACGCAGGCCATCCTATCTACTCTATTTGTACCTGTGGGGATGAGTGTGGATACACGAACCTACTAATGTACAAGGCCCTGTTCAAACGTAATCTCTTGTTGAATGCCGGTTATTCGGTACAGATGCCCAATAACTATATTTTATTGAATTTCAACCTTTTTGACGTTGACCCCAAAGCGTTGGAAGAGGAAAAATTAAGCAAAGCGCCCGAACGTATCACCGCCATCACGGAAGCGATACGCAGTGCGCAGTCAAGTGATTTGTATGCTACCGGCCCGATGCCGTTCGTAAAAAGCCGGCTTATCTATCCATCCTTTGCCGCCTTTGCCCATCGCTCTTCGTTTCGTGTGATGGATGTCTGTACCTCCTGCGGATTGTGTGCACGTGTCTGTCCGACGGGTACAATCACTATGGAAGACGGACGGCCGGAGTGGGGAAATACCTGTGTACAATGTACGGCATGTATCCACCGTTGTCCCGTCCGTGCCATTGAATATGGTAACTTCACCTGGAAGAAGGGACGTTATCATCACCCTGATTTATAATTAAATACAGATATGAAGTTACAGTATTTCTTTGCATTATGTGTTGCCGTTGCCATGTTGGCCGGCTGTCAGGAAAAGCCGAAAGGGTATGTGATTAACGGAGTAATCAGCAACCAGACAGAAGGGATGGTTTACCTGAAGACGTTTCGAAACAAGATGTTCTTCAACGTCGACTCCACTACCCTTATAAACGGTGCCTTCACATTCAAAGGCGAAGTAGATCAGCCGTTGCTCTACGGGATAGGCATCGATGCTACAGGCTATCCCAACCCGTTATTTATAGAGAACGCAACAATCAACGTCACCATGAATGCAGAAGGCGATGAATTTATTGTAGCTAACTCACCCATCAATGAACTCTTCATCGGTTATGCAGAGAAGATACATGAACCGGGATTCAGCATTGCTGATTTCGTAGCGGCAAACCCTGCCTCACCGGTAGCGGCTTTCTATCTGTATCGCTACTTCACCTACCAGCTTCCACTGGATGAGTTGAAGTCAGTACGCGCCACCTTGTCGCCCGAGTTGAACATCTGTCCTTATATCATTGATTTAGATGAGATCATCAAACATCTTGAAAACGTGGAAATTGGCAAAATAGCCCCCGACTTCACCCTACCCAATACGAAAGGTGTTGCTATTTCGTTGAAAGACTTCCGCGGCCAGTATGTACTGCTTGATTTCTGGGCATCCTGGTGCCCTCCCTGCCGGAAGGAAAACCCGAATGTAGTGAAGCTGTTCAACGAGTATAAAGACAGGAACTTCACCATTATCGGTATATCACTCGATTATAGCCGCGACAACTGGCTGAAAGGTATTGCCGACGATGGCCTGACCTGGACACATGTATCCGACCTCAAATACTGGGATTCTGAAATACCCGCCCTCTATGGCGTACGCGGTATCCCGGCCAATATGCTGCTTGACCCTAACGGTGTGATCCTGGCCAAGAACGTCATGGGTGAAGACCTCGCCAATGCATTGAACGAACATATCAAATGAAGTGTTTACTACTTGCAGGGTGTGGCCTGATGCTACTGACCGCAGGATGCAAACAGCAGAAAGACCCGTTTGAAACAGCTGTCCGCGCTTCGGTAGAGCAACAGATGCAGCAGTATCCGGCTTCCACGCTGAAAGACCTGTACAAGAACTTCTTTCAGGACAGGTACGGCCCTGGACATATCGTCAGCGACACTGCTGCTGCAGGCAACTACCTCCGGCACGAACTCGACTCGTATACCCTGATCCAGGGCAAAGCCGCCGAGCCACTTGGTTGGGAAGGCAATTACCTTCGGGTGAACCTGTCGGTGATCAAAGAAGGCCGGGTCCCCTATCCTGTTTTCTTCGATGCCTTTGTGCGCAGCGTCAACGGTATCCAACCGATACCGGTAGCCGAATGGGCGGTGGAATGGAATAAAATCGAAGCCATCATCGCCGCCATGCAACCGGCACTGCCAGGTTATGAAACCGACAAAGCCGAAATAACCGAACGGCTGAACCGGGACGAGTATGTCGGCCATCACAGTGAAGGCTTCGAAAAGATATACGACCCGCATTACCGGATCATCAGCCGAGAGATATACAAGAAAGAAATAGAACCTCTATTATAACGAATAGACAACATAGCATAAGAACAATGATGGACCTTTTATTAAACGAACATATGCAGCAAACCCGGGAACGTCTCCGGGCGTCGATGAAGCAAGCAGGAGCCGATGGCTGCCTGCTGAGTGTGGATGTCAACCTGATTTACATGACTGGTGACCTGTTCAACGGTTACTATTACCTTCCCTTGGAAGGAGATCCCTGGTTGTTTGTCAAACGGCCTAACACGATGAGCGGCGACCGGATCGCCTATATCCGCAAACCGGAACAAATGTCCGAACTCTTCCCGGAATACGGTATCCCGATGCCGAAGAAGCTGCTGATGGAAGCCGACGAGCTCACCTATAACGATTACCTTCGCCTTGAGGCTGTATTTCAACCGGAGGAAACAGCCAATGCAACCTCCTTGCTGCGTACACTGCGCAGTGTGAAGACGGATTGGGAGATCTCCCGCTTCCGCCAATCGGCAAAACAACATGCGCAAACCTATGCCGAAGTACGCGACTGCTTCCGTCCCGGCATGACCGATGTTGCCTTCCAGGCAGAGATCGAACGCCGGATGCGGCTCAACGGTTCCATGGGACTCTTCCGTACCTTCGGCGCGAATATGGATATTTATATGGGTAGCCTCTTAGCCGGTGAAAATGCAGAAACGCCCTCTCCTTTCGACTTCGCACTCGGCGGAGGCGGCGTAGAATCGCTTCCGATCGGAGCAAACGGCACCACCGTATTAACAGAAGGTACCGCCGTGATGGTCGATATGGCCGGCAACTATACCCCGTATATGACGGACATGACCCGTGTCTTTGCCGTAGGCGAATTACCGGAGAAAGCCTATCGGGCTCACCAAGTGGCACTAACGGTCCAACACACCGTCGAACAGGCCGCCCGTCCCGGTACACCCTGTGCTGAATTATACAATATTGCCCTTTCCATCGCACAAAAAGAAGGGTTGGGCGACAATTTTATGGGGACCAGGCAACAGGCCGGATTCGTCGGCCACGGCGTCGGCCTGCAAATCAACGAACTACCGGTACTGGCACCCCGTTCGCGGGAGATACTGGCTCCCCGGATGGTATTCGCTCTCGAACCTAAGTTTGTGATACCCGGCGTAGGCGCCGTTGGCATCGAGAATAGCTTCCTGGTTACCAATACCGGGGTAGAAAAGCTGACGATCTTCCCGGAAGAAATTATTCAGTTACTATAACGAACAATCGAATAATGATCAAAAAGCAACTTCATATCATACTGTCTATTTTCGCAATAGCCTGGCTGGTAGCCGGATGTAGCGGTAAAAGTGAAGCATTCACCAACTATGATGTAGCGGCACTGCTGTTCCAGTCGGAAGAGACACCTTTATCAACTATCGCGCATGAGATCCAACAGGTCAAACTGGAAACGACTGACAGCACCCTGGTCAGTATGATCTGGAAACTGTTTGATACCGGTAAACGGTTGGTTATTATACAAGAAGACAATCGCTGTTCCGTATTTGACAAAACTGGAAAATACCTTCACGATATCAGCCGTCAAGGGAAAGGCCCTCACGAGTTCATCTCCATTTGGGATGCATTTATGGAAGGAGATACCGTATGTCTGGTCGATCGTCAAGCCAATAAACTCCGCTTTTTTGAACTGGATGGAACACCAGTAAAAGAAATCAAAACGCCCAAACAAATCGGCTCAGCAACTTCCGTCGGAAATGGATGGTATGCCGGCTACATGGAAAATATGAGCGGAAAACGGTTAAACAGGTTGATCTATTTCGACGAAAACGGCATACAACAGGACAGTTCGATCTGTGCGGAAGAATATACTAACAAGGGCATGCCCATACTTTTCCTGTTCGAAGCTATGTTTTTTGATTCCGGTTCAAATCAATATTTGAAGGAATTGTTCAACGATACCATTTATACCATGCTCCCGGATCATTCTCTCCGTCCACGAATGGTATTGGATATGGGTTCATATAGTGCGACTATGGAAAAAAGGCACAACCTGACAGATCCGAACAAAGACTTCTTTAGCAATATGGCACAATTGCGGATAGTAGGAGAAAACGAAGCTTATCTGTTCTTTACTGCTGTAATGGACAAGAAAACGTATACCTTCTACCTGGATAAAAAGAAAAACAGATTGCATCAGGCACATTTCACAGGTGTTGCCGGAATTGGGCCAGATGATCATTTTATTCCTCAGTATATATCGGAAGACAATAAAAGGATTCTCTCGTGCATAGAGGATGAAGGCGGAGAAGACAACCCCACAATTATTATAGCTACGATCAATAATTGACATAATTATATTATCAACATCAAAATAAGCAATAGCATCATGAAAAAAAGTCT
Organism: Tannerellaceae bacterium; assembly: GCA_031555145.1. Taxonomy (GTDB): domain Bacteria; phylum Bacteroidota; class Bacteroidia; order Bacteroidales; family Tannerellaceae; genus JAJDIA01. The sequence goes on from JAVBUR010000055.1 coordinate 26,837, forward strand.
GAGTTTACTGTTACTGTTGGCAGTTGTCATGCTGCCTGTCCAAGCGGCAGATGTACAAAATGTAAAACCGGTGAAGAACCTGATCGTTATGATCCCTGATGGTACTTCCCTGCCTGTCGTGTCTGTATCACGCTGGTTACAATGGTATTCGAATCCGGATAAACCGCATTTGAATATCGACCCTTATCTGTGCGGCACGGTATCGACCTTTTCGTCTAATGCGCCTATCGGCGACTCCGCTCCCACTACATCCGCCTATATGACGGGACATCCCAGCCGTACAGGCTATGTATCGACCTATCCGGTAGCTGATGGTGATAACGATATCTTCCCGAGGGATCCAGCACGCGCCTACCAGCCGCTGGTTACGGTACTCGAAGCCGCTAAAATGACGCAAGGTAAGGCGACCGGACTGGTGTTTACCTGCGAATTTCCGCACGCCACACCCGCCGACTGCTCTGCTCACAGCTACAATCGAGGTAAATACGATTGGATTACTCCGCAGATGGCACACAACGACCTGGATGTGGTGATCGGTGGTGGTGCTTCATTGTTGGCTGCTGCCGACGAAGCCTATCTGGTCGCCAACGGTTATGGCGTATACAAGAACGACCTGAAAGGAATGCGTGCCGAACAAGGCAACAAACTATGGGCTTTGTATGGAGACCGTGAAATGGCCTACGATATCGACCGTAACCCGAACGAACAACCGTCGATCGAAGAAATGACTCGCCTGGCTATCAGCAAACTGTCGAAAGACCCGGAAGGTTTCTTCCTGATGGTGGAAGGCAGCAAGGTAGACTGGGCCGCTCATGGAAACGACCCGGTAGGTATGACCTCCGATTTCCTGGCCTTCGACCGTGCCTGTGGCGCAGCGTTGGAATTTGCCCGCCAGAACGGTGAAACAGTGGTGGTAATCCTTCCCGACCATGGCAACAGCGGCATCAGCCTTGGACGGAGAGATTGTGCCGGTTACGACAAACTGACCAAAGACCAGTTGTTCAATAACCTCTCCCAATTCAAACTCACAGCGGAAGGTTTTGCCAACAAAGTAAACAGCGAACCGAATACAGAAGTGCAGAATATCTTCCGTACCTATGCCGGTTTTGAACTGAGCCCGGAAGAACTGACCGCCCTGAACAATTGCAAGGATTACAAAAACAGCCCGATCCCGGTAGAGAAACGTTCGTCGGAAGGCATCGAACCTTCATTGTACAGCGGTTCACTAACTTCTTTCATGGCTAAATTGATCACAGCTAAGACCTGTATCGGCTTTACCACCGGTGGACATACGGGCGAAGAAGTATTTGTAGCAGCCTATCATCCTCAGGGAACCCGTCCGTATGGTAACCTGACTAATGTAGAACTGAACCACTACCTCTGTGCTGCCCTGGGCCTCCCCGTTGGATTGGACGAATTGAGTAACCAGGTATTCGCTCGCCATACGGATGTATTCGCCGGTTATACCTGCGAAATCATTTCGGCAGCCGACGGTAAAAGTATGCCTACCCTGGTAGTCAAAAACAAGAAGAACAAAAACAAACAGCTGACCGTCACCCCGTTCTCCAACATCGTAAAGTCGGGACGCAAAGCCAACGAAGAGATCCGCCTGAACTCCGTCGTTGTATACGTAGATCAAAACAATACGTTCTACTTGCCGACCAACCTGGCAGACTACATGAAATAATGATTAATGGTTAATCCCAGATGATAAAAAGAAGCCGGATGCTCAACACATCCGGCTTTTTGTTTGAACCAAGGTCTGATCTGTTTCAGGTCAATCCGGGAAGTTTTGTGTGGCATCATACCTCATCCCTCCGTGCACGTAGATAGTATGGTTGCATTTTATAAAAGTCTCATTGTTATGCATTGGAATCTTCATATCTGTCCGAATCTGAAAATGGCGAATCGAGGCGCAGGCCTCACCCCAGCAAGACGCACGAGCCAATACCGCGAGGCGCAGGCCTCAGCCGGCTGACATGCAGGCCTGGATTTGACGAGGTCTGCTTCCGATATCTCCCAATCGACGAATCGCCACAAAAAAGAGAATGGCGTTACTGAACGATCATCATCGCGTTCGTTCACAACCACGATGACGTTTGAAAAATCATAACGGTGATTTTTTAGACAGACCGTGGTGTTTTTACCCCCTCCTCAGCTACTCTTCCTTTTTTTGAGTCCACACTCCACCGCACTGCCTGTCAGCGAATTACGGTGAACTCTATAGAAAAAACTCCACGCTGACTCCACCGGAAAAATCGTAGAATCGGCGTCCCGACATCCACGGGTACACTTCCAAAATCAATGTGTACACGTTGCTGAATCTAGGCCTAGATGTCGTTGCAACAACGTCTAGATG
>JAVBUR010000004.1:0-29865 GCA_031555145.1 Tannerellaceae bacterium
AGGGGTATCGTGTTGGTAGACAGGGGTTTAAGCCCCAGGAAAAATACGGATATCATATATAAACCGCGCCACGTCAGTGGTGCCGTATATAATAAACCGGTACCGCTGACGCGGCACAAGAACACCGACTAATCGCCTGTCCAGGGGCTTACACCCCTGGCTACGAACACGATACCCCTGACGGGGCATTTTTCTATCGTGACTTCAAGTTAGCCCCATACACGCATCAAAAGATGTGTATAGAGAGTAGCTTTGAAGGCGGGGAGCCGAGATACCTTCTGATACCTCAAAAAATATTCAAGTCTGGTTGAGTTTGAATTACAGTTTAGTGGAGATCACCTGTCCCGTAGGGATGACAGTAATCTCGATTACATCGTTCTTTTCAACGGGCCAGTTCAGATAGAGGGTTACCGTTTCGTGGTTACTTTCGAAATAACGGAAGCCTAACGGTTTACCGTTCACCTTTACGGCGAAGCTGGTCTGTGCATTATCCACAGTTATATCCGCTGCTTTGTTGAAGGTGAACATAGGTAATACCGGTGTTTGGAGGATGAGGTTACCGGCTGTGCCGCTTACCGGGTTCAGTAATGCCTCTTCTTCCGCTGCCCTAACCGGCTTTTTCACACCGCCGGGACGTAGGAACGGATTGAGGAAACTCTGGGGTTCAGCTTCGTCGGGATAGTAGAGGATACCGCCTGCAAAGCCCATATTATTATGGGGAAATTGCGGATGGGTCGATGATACCACCGTGATATCGTAGATCATCGGCGTAGACCACGACACCCAATTGATCAATGGATTATGATAGTTATTGTAGGGGTCATCGCGCAGTGTCTCAAAGACGGTACATCCCCAGGCTATCAGGGCATTCTCGCTGTCTATCTTCACCGTTTCGCCACTGCCGTACAGGCCAGACTTGAGCGTCAGGTAACGGTTCAGTTCTTCATCGTTTTGGAGATATTTCCAGTCGCCTGGCAGTACACGGTAGGCAGGATCGCCCACCTTATTCTCATACCACAAGCCCAGGTCGCCCGTCCACAGAAGGCGTTTAAAGGCTTCAAAGCCCCACGGGTCGTAGCGGTAGAACTCCCAGCGGTTGCTAACTGGTGTCCAGGTACCGTCGTTGGTGCCGTCTTTGGATTCACGCATGGTACCATGCCAGTAGGTTGTTCCGGTAGACACATACTCATCCCGGCTGGAAAGATAAGCACCCACATTATTCTCGTCGTAATACCTGCGGCCGTTGACTTCGCTGCGTGCCGTATTGTGGGCTGAGGTGATATTGGTAAACACCCAAGGGGCATAACTGTCGGCGCGTGTATAGCTGTCGATGCCGTGACCGCCTTCATGGAAAAGCAGCAATTCATTCTTGTAACGGGTCATGCTGTAATCACGGGTAATATTATTGGCCTGATCCTGAAAAATATTACCACCCCAGCCTTCCACATACAATCCGGTATGATAGTTGCCGGATTGTATCCTCCGACGTTCAGGTTGTTGGTTAGCGTGTTGCCCTTCGGCTACGATCAACATACCACCATGCTGTTTGACGGCAAAGTCGGCAATCCGCTGTCCGGGACGGTTGAAAGCTCCCCCCACAAGCCGCTCTGCTTCGGTATAGGCATCTCCGCTCGGCCATTTATCATAGACAGCTGAGCGGTTATTGGAAAGCCCCAAGTCATAATAGAGGCCACAAAGCAGCATCACGTCCTTAGGCACATCCGTGTCGCCATAAAGGTAAACGCCGGTAAGCGGACTGCGATATACATTCCCTACCCAAGGATTGAAACCGGCTTCGTATGTTTGGGTAGTCGAGAGCGTATTTCCTGCCCAGTCACGTACCGGCGTATGACCGAGATACCGTATCCGGAACAGACCGTTCATACCGGCACCATACGTGCTGATGGCTTCATCCAATCCTACAAATTGCCCAAATTCAAGTGCAGCAGGGTTGACCGCTTCGTCGTCGGCTATCCACCCCCCTGCCGACACGTTACGTTCATCTATATCCTTTCGGTTGAATCCATAAAAACTCCGGCCAAAACTACCTACCGTAAAACTGGCTTTCGACTCCCAGGGAAGTGCCAGGGTAATCGCCTTCCATAAATAACCACCTTCCATCACATGTTGTACCTCTTTCCAACTCTGGCCGCCATCGGTACTCTGTTGCAATTGCCAGTTAGCCGGGTCGTACAGATTAGTCATATCCTTTACCTCCCGGTTGAAGCGGATCTCGATCTGGTTCTCTGCAATCACGCATACCTCCGTAATGGAAAGCGCCGGATAGAGACGAGTGTCGATCGCATAATTATCCACCTGCGAATGCCAGAACCAGGGCATAGCCGAACGAACGCCGTCGCGACCACGGTCGAAACCGTCGCTGTTTTCGCTGGAAAAGTATTCCCACTCGCCGAAGATACCACACATCGCCCGGTATAAGGCCTTGTCATACTGCTTGAGTTCTTCGCGGGTATTGACCGGACCACCAGCCTTATTCCACTTACCATCAGCCGACTCGGGTATAAATTCATAGAAGGTCATCGTACCATAGACAAAGTAATCTTCCAGGCTTCCCATCATCCGGGTACCGGGATACATATCCTTTTCTTTCGCAGCGGCATAGGCAGCGGCTACATGTTTGTCGTACCGGTAGTCGTCCGGTTGGTTGTACACAGAACGGGGTACACGCCGGCATCCGAGAGTAGCCCCGTCTTCAAATCCGTTGACGGCTACTTTCCAGAACAGGCGGGCAAAGGCTTCGCCCAGGTAAAAGAAGTCGCTTTGGGGGCGCTGCATTCCGTCGACACTTGGCTGACGCATCACATCGTCGGCCGTGGCAACGATGATCGGTCGATCGGTCGTTCCTTCGATCACGGTGCGAGTCTTGTAGTCGGCCGGATTAAACAGTTCACGCCATTGTGGTGCTTCATACACAGATTGACCGGGGCCTACCAGCATCACGGCAACACCATAGTCCACAGCGTTCTGGGTGATCAGTTCCGCCCGCCCAGTCATCCGGTGAATTCCTCCGGCGACATAGTCGATCACATGTTCATGGCTATAGGCCGCTCCCAGATGCTTGTCGTTCGCGGCGATTGTATGGCACCTGCTGGTACCGGTAACGGTCAGTTTGGATTTCGAACCTATATTCATATATGCATAGAACGGTTTCCATTGGGCAGTAACCGTTTGCTTCTTTGCTGTGACCTTGACGTTGTACGCGGCAGCAGGCCCTTTGACAGCCTGGGTATCTTCGCCTGGTGTCCGGACATTCCCCGTCTTGCCTTTCAGCGTCCCTACATCCAGCGGCTTTGCCAAACGGATATTAATGACAGGCGCAGACGCATAGCTGCCGAAGTCGAAATAAGACAAGTAGGTATAATCCACCTTTTTATTATCTACCGTAACGGTAAACGAATCATATACCTGCCGGGCATTAGCCGGCTTGCTGCCACAGACGATTTCTATTTCCTGCGCTGTGATCAGGTACACTGCCTGAATGGTGAATCCCTTTGTGTCTCTTTGCGGAGGGGTATTTTTGCGTCCGTGCGACACTCCGACAGAGACCAGGAATGCGACACTGAGTAACAGCCATTTTTTCATGCTTAGTTGAACTTGAACTATCATTGCATTAAATTTGAAAGTGGTCCTACAAAGATAGACATGAAAGCCGATACCCCTGGGAAAGCCGACTGTCAAAACAGAAAAAAATGATCTAAAACAATATCAAAATCATCCAACTATTTCTCGCGTACATTTATACTTACAGTGACATTTCAGCAGGTTACGCATATATATATCGACGCAGGATAGGCTTTGTATGTTTTTAGTATCATATTAGATAAATCTGCTACTCATTCGCGTCAAGTGGATATATATTTGCACTATGAAATCAATTAACAAAATATACACGCAGATGAAGAAAAAACCTGTTCTCCTTATGTCGGCGCTGGTCTGCACATTGATGCTACCGCTACGTGCTACATCTTCAACGATGACGACGGCAGATAAAATCATTCACACAGGTATCAGATCGATCAGCCAGGTCGAAGTAATCCGGATCGAGTGCCCGGTCGGTACGGCGCCACGGTTGCCTTACCAGGTATGGGTTACCTACTCAGACGGCAAATCGGAATACCGCCAGACCCGGTGGTCGAACTCGGCTCGTTCCGTAGAGGAAGAACAAGCTGATCCGGCCGCCTACCCCATCGGTCGCGATTATACCGTGGGTGGCTTTATCATCGGCGATAATGCCACCACCAACGGCTATCCCATCACCGCCCAGGTCAAGGTCGTTTCAAATGCATACGCCGTCCCGTCCCATATCCCGCTAGCCGAAACAGTACCCCTGAACAAGGTCCTGATCAACGGAGAAAACCGGCTGACATCGAACCGCGAACTGGCTATCCGTGAAATCGTCAGTTGGGACGTTTCCCAACAACTATACAACTATCGTGACACTTATGGCCTGCCTACTGAAGGCTATACCCGTTCTGACGGTTGGGACTCTCCCACCACCAAGCTGAAAGGACATGGATCCGGCCACTACATGTCAGCCCTCGCACAGGCTTTCGCCAGCGCGACAGACCCGGCACATAAAAACATCCTCCGCGCCAATATGACCCGGATGGTGAACGAACTGCGTGCCTGCCAGGAACTCACCTTCGTCTGGAACGAGCAACTCGGCCGCTATTGGGAAGCCCGCGACTTCGCTCCCGAAGACGAACTGCGCGAAATGAAAGGTACCTGGAAAGACTTCGACAACTACAAGACCGAATGCCGGAAATACGGTTACGGCTACCTCAACGCCATTCCGGCACAGCATCCCGCCCTGATCGAGATGTATCGTGCCTACAACAATGAAAACTGGGTATGGGCTCCCTACTACTCTATCCACAAACAGTTGGCCGGCCTGATCGATATCGCCACCCATATAGACGACTCCGAAGTAGCCGCGAAAGCCCTCCTCATCGCCAAAGACATGGGGCTGTGGGTATGGAACCGCCTCTCTTACCGTACCTATGTGAAAACCGACGGTACCCAGGAAGAACGCCGCGCCACCCCCGGCAACCGCTACGAAATGTGGAACATGTATATCGCCGGTGAAGACGGCGGCACAGGCGAATCACTCGCCCGCCTCTCCGAAATGGTGAACGATCCCCAGGACAAAGCCCGCCTGCTTGAAGCCTCTACCTTCTTCGACAGTCCCGCTTTCTACGACCCGCTGGCAAAGAATATCGACGATATCCGCACACGCCATGCGAACCAACATATCCCGAAGATCATCAGCGCCCTTCGCAGCTACCGGGGAAATAAGGAACCCTATTACTATAACCTGTCGCTGAACTTCTGGGAGATGATACAAGGACGTTATCGCTATGCCACCGGTGGCGTAGGCAACGGTGAGATGTTCCGTCAACCCTATACCCAGATACTGAGCATGTGTACCAACGGAGCCCCTACTCTGAACGAGACCTGCTGTGCCTACAACCTGGCCAAACTCACTAAAGACCTGAACTGTTTCGATCCGGATGATGCCCGGTATATGGACTACTACGAACGTATCCTCTATAACCAACTCATCGGTTCCCTGCACCACGAACATTATATGACCACGTATCAATATGCCGTAGGCCTCAACGCCTCGAAACCCTGGGGAAACAATACCCCGCAATCGACCTGCTGCGGTGGGACAGGTTCTGAAAACCATGTCAAATATCAGGAAGCCACTTACTTCGTTTCCGAAAACACGCTGTGGGTAGCCCTCTATATGCCGACTACCCTCCAGTGGGATGGCAAAGGAGTAACCCTTCAGCAAGATTGTCTATGGCCGGCCGAACATTCCACGTTGAAGCTGACCAGCGGCAAAGCCAACTTCGCGATGAAACTGCGTGTTCCCTATTGGGCCACCGAAGGTTTTGACATCAAACTGAACGGCACCCCCATCGCCGCCAGTTATCAACCGAGTTCGTACATCACCATCCCGGCACGCGACTGGACAAGCGCTGACGTAGTCGAGATCACCATGCCTTTCAGCAAGCATATCGACTTCGGGCCCGATAAGATGGAAACGGCGACCGAAGGGCAGAACCAGCCCAATGTTGAATACACCCCCGTATGGGCAGGAACCCTGATGTATGGCCCGCTTGCCATGACAGCTACCGAAGTGAACGACTGGAATGAAGCCGTACTCACCATCGACGCCCATCTTGAAAGCATCGTCCTCAACGAACCGGGCGGAGGATCGACCGGTTCCAACGGAAACCTCTATACCCTCACACAGGGTAACCATACATTCGAACCGGATTACTTCCGCGACGAGAACTCTACCCACTACTTCCGTATCAACCTGGTGGATGATATGATCGCCCAGTTCCGCGATATGCTGTCGGTCAAGCTAAACGATGCTACCGTGTTCCTGCCGGCAAATTATACCAAGGCTTCCTATAAAGCGTTGAAAGCAGCCACCGATGCCGGCAAAAAATTACAATCGTCCAAGAGCGCTACCCAGAGTCAGATCACCGGACAGATCGCCACGATCGACAATGCCATCAACGGCCTGAAACCGTCCGGACTGGACAAGACCATCCTCGCATCGACCCTTTCAGCCGCCGGTTCAAAAGTACAGGCTGACTATACATCCGACAAGTATACCATCCTGCAAATGGCCATTACGGCGGCAAAGGAAGTAGACGAAACCAGTCCATCCCAACTGTCGGTCGATAAACAGGTACTTGCCCTGCACAAAGCCATGGATGAATTGGTTCCGGCAAGCAGCGTCGACAAGAGCTACCTGGGCGAAGTCATGGATCTCGCCATCGAAAGAAAGGATGCGCAGTATGCCTGGAATGCCCTCACTGTAAAGGTACCGGAATATTCCCCCTGGGCACCCCATGCCTTCCGTCGCCTGATGTATCAGATGCAGAAAGCACAGAATGTATATCAGAATAAAGATAAAAACTACAACCAGAGTGAAGTCAATGCTACCGCTTCGGCCCTCAATGCTGCCATCAACACCATGCGTCCCGGCAACCTGCCCGAGCCCGAAGACCTTTATCCGCTCTCGACCCTGCTGCGGCAAGCCAGCCGTGTGATCCCCTCCGAGATCACCCCGGCTATCTCCGATGCCATGGAATATGCTGAAATGGTAACCGCTTACGTCATCGACGGTAGCGGTACACACGACATGATTCAAAAAGCCACTGAGAAGCTAAAAGAAGCGCTTAAATAACTAACAATATGGTATAACCCTAAGCTTAACCACAAAGGGGATGCGTCGTTTTGACACATCCCCTTCTGTTATTTATACGATCAATGCCACTATCAGGGAATATACTTCAAATAGACTTTTCCTTTCAACGGTTTTACTTGTGGTAAACTCTGAAAGAAGTTCTGTTCGCCTTGTGGGCCGGTTTCTTTGGCAGGCCGAAACTTCGTACCGACGGGGCTGATAGCATTCAATATAGACAACTGCCCATCCGGGAATATGCCTAACGTATTATCATTGTTACGTTTAACAGGATTATCGGGTGTAAACAAATGCAGGAACAGGTTATCAGAAGCGGCGACCAGGCATATGGTACCTTCATCCGTTGTAAGGTCGGCCGCATACAAATTGGAATGAAAGCCTTTAAATTCAGGATAGTTCCATGATTCACCGGTCACCGTATTGTTATAGTCTTTTTCCCAGATATTGAACGTCACGCCCTTTAATCTGTTTTTCCAGACACGGTAAGGGCCATTTCCTAACCATTTGATGTGCTTCACTTTTCCCTCCGGATAATCGAAGGTAATACCAATATGGTCGTGAAATCCACCGACATCAAAAGAATAATCAATTTCAATCCACCCGGATGGCAAAAGAGCCAGGCTAATGGTATTTCGTTTGTTGCCTTTGGGGCTAAATATAAATTGAGTTTTCTCGATACCGTTTTCTGTCGCCTGTTGCACGTCACTTAAGACCATTCCCTCATTCGTAAAGCGGGGGCCATTTGTCAGCGACAGACGCTTCCCGCCCACACTGATTTCGCGGATTGTCCCTTTCGACTTATCGATGATCACCTGTGTTTTACCCGATTCAAGTATGATCTCCTCATTTTGTTCTTTCTTCAGTACTTTGTCACGACTGGTTGCGATTAAGTCGGTTGCATAGTCAGATGCCCGTGTAATGGTTCGTGTCCAGGTGTAGATTTCCTTTCCATATACATCTGTCGCTGTCAGGAACAAGGCATCATAGTTTGCCATAGACGGGGGCAGTTCGACAGCCAGTAAACCGCTAAAGCCGGGAGCGACATCCGGTATGCTCACTTTCGTTTCCATCGTTGCGGATATACCCGAGTGGAAATCGAACTTGACCCATCTGGCCGTAAAGCGGCATTGGTTCAAATCTGTAAAATGATAACGGTTGTGCACTTTAATAATGCCATCGAACGTTGGAGGGAGAAAAGAAGTTCCTTCCAAATAAATGGGCGACCATATCTCTTTAATCGTATAGAAACTGCCTTCTTTTTCGCGATAGGGTCCCAGAATGCCGTCGGCACCGTGATTACCGTCCGTATCAATCTCATTATTCCTGTCATTACGAACTACTCCCGCATCAACCAGGTCCCATAAGAAGCAACCGGCACTCAGCGGGCTATTTTGCATCAGATTCCAGTAATCCTCCAGGCCGGCGCCATGTCCGCCATCATATAAGCCATGAATGGCTTCCGTAGGAAAATATACTTTATTTCCATTGAGCAGGAAGTTAGACGCTATCCGATACGAAGGATAATGATAAGTGTTCGTCAGGTCTTCTTCCATCCATGGATGAATGACTTGGCGCTTTTGGATATCATATTTCGGATATTCGGGTAATAGGTCAAAGTTGAAACCGCCCTCATTTCCATTCGCCCACATGATCACGCTGGGATGATTGACATCACGGGTAATCAGCTGACGCACTTTTTCTTTTCCTACCGGCGTATCGTAAGGAGGATATTGCCAGGCAGTCAGTTCATCGATGACATATAAACCCAACGAGTCGCAGACATCCAGAAAATGCCTGTCGGGAGGGTAATGCGACATGCGTACGGAGTTCATATTCATCTCCTTGATTAACTGGACATCCATCAGGCTGATGGAAGCGTTGGATGTCCGGCCGGTTGTTGGCCAATGCGTATGGCGGTTGACTCCTTTAAACTTGATCTTCGTTCCATTCACGTAGAAACCGTCTCCCGGACGAAGTTCAACAGTCCGAAAACCGAACGTTGAAGTAATGGTATGCAGTGTCTGTCCTCCCTTTACGATAGAGACATCCACCTTATATCTGTTAGGAAATTCGGAAGACCATAAGGCAGGGTTTTGGAACATTCCGGATAGCCGGACAGTGTTTTCTTTGCCAGTTACCGCACGAAGGATCTCACCCTGAGGCTTTCCGTCTATGGTTTTAACTTGTGCTATGACTTCCGCTTTCGCAGCATTTCCTCCGACATAAACATCCATCTCAAAGAAACCGTTGCTTTTTGCATCAATGGCAACCCGTTCTATGTGGGTTTGGGGAAGCGCCTCCAGCCATACCGGTCTGTAAATACCACCATAGACCCAAAAATCAGCTTTACGTTCGGCGGCTTCTACAGTTTCATTGGATGATGCTTTATGAACCGTTACCTCCAACAGGTTCTCTTTTCCGAATTTCAGTAACTTGCTGATATCATAGTTAAAACTGTAATATCCTCCCTGATGCATCTTTCCGGCACTGCGACCATTCACTTTCACTTCGGTATCGGTCATTGAGCCATCAAATACGATATTCACTTTCTTATCTTTCCAGCGCTCAGGGACAGAAAACGAATAGCGATATAGGCCACTTTCGTTGATGCGTTCTTTGTCATGACCGTAAGTAAATTCTCCGAATCCCTCAAACTCCCAGTTGGAAGGTACTGGTATCTTTGTCCATTCGCCACTTTTTTGCCCGGCTGTACAGAAAAAATCCCATAGTACAGTATGGTCACTCCCTGTACCTGAAAGGTATACTGATTCTGTCTGTTGGGCATAAGAAGACAAAATACAGAAACTAAAAAACAATAGAATAGTCTTTTTCATAAGAATATATTATGTATTAGATGGGTGGTATTCCTTATGAGCAAAGATAGTACTATATTCTTACAAAAAACAAATGTGCGGTTGGCTTCATTCAAATAATTTAAGGTATCTTAGCGATCTGGAAATCATATCTAATTTTCTACTCATGAGACACAGAACGATGGGAATGATACCTATTGCACCTACCCGGAATGTAAAGCAGTGGATGAATATGAAGGTTCTCCATCCGGAAATCTGATCCGTTTTATGAACAAACTGGCTTATCGATGAAGTAGTTGTACATTAATATAAGATATAAGTAACACATATATAAGATATGAATAAGAAACAATGCTGGATAACAGCCCTTATGATCGGGTTATCTATCGGAAGTATGTCAGCACAGACGAAACTGCCCTACCAGAATCCTCAACTGAGCAGTAGAGAACGGACACTGGATCTGATCTCCCGAATGACACTGGAAGAAAAGATTGGCCAGTTGCGTTGTCCCTTAGGTTGGGAGATGTATGAAAGGACAGAAAACGGCGTAAGCCATTCCCTCAAATTCGAGGAACTGGTAAAGACACAACATATAGGAATGCTCTGGGCTGTATACCGGGCCGATCCCTGGACTAAAAAAACCTTAACCAATGGTCTGAATCCCCAACTGGCTGCCGAAGCAGGTAATGCCATCCAACGCTATGCCATCGAAAACTCACGCCTGGGTATCCCTGTATTCCTGGCGGAAGAGGCACCACATGGCCATATGGCTATTGGTACAACTGTCTTCCCTACCGGTATAGGATTGGCCGCCACCTGGAATCCTGAGTTAATGGAAGAAATGGGGGCTGCGATCTCGAAGGAAATCCGTTTGCAGGGCGGCCATATAAGCTATGGCCCGGTGATCGATATCTCCCGCGATCCCCGTTGGTCGAGGGTAGAAGAAAGCTTTGGCGAAGACCATGTACTAAGCGCACGCCTGGCCGCTGCTATTACAAAAGGGAATGGTGGTGGACAATTGCAGGAGGCATATAGTACCCTTACCACCTTAAAACACTTTATCGCCTATGGCATTCCCGAAGGAGGCCATAACGGCAACTCCGCCATCGTGGGAAAAAGGGAGCTGCATGAAGTATTCCTCCCCCCGTTTAAAGAAACGATTGATGCCGGAGCCCTGTCCGTTATGACAGCTTATAATTCGATTGACGGAGTGCCTTGTACCTCCAACAAAGAGTTGCTGACCGACCTATTGCACCATGACTGGAACTTCAACGGATTCACCGTGTCCGACCTCATCAGCATTGATGGATTGGCTGGAAGCCACCACGTAGCGGCCAACCTGGAAGATGCCGCCACCATAGCCATCAACGCCGGTGTTGAAGTCGACCTCGGCGCCAATGCTTTTGCGAAACTGGATCAGGCGGTAAAAAATGGGAAGGTAACCATGGTCACCATCGACACCGCCGTCTATCGCGTACTGAAACTAAAGTTTGATATGGGCCTGTTCGACAATCCGTATGTAGATCCGCAATTGGCTAAAAAGGAAGTACGCAAACCGGAACATATAGCCCTGGCACGTCGGGTAGCTCAAGAGTCTGTGGTCTTATTAAAGAATAAGGATAACATCCTGCCACTGAGCAAAAAGGTAAAACTGGCGGTCATAGGCCCCAATGCCGACAATCCGTATAACCAGTTAGGCGATTATACCGCCCCGCAGGAACGAAGCAATATACAAACCGTACTCGACGGTATTAAAGCGAAGCTACCCGCTTCGCAGATTGAATACGTAAAAGGCTGTGCCATCCGCGATACCTTACATACTGAAATAGACAAAGCCGTGGAAGCAGCCAAACGCGCAGACATTGCCCTCGTCGTTGTAGGTGGTTCGAGCGCCCGTGATTTCAAAACCGACTATCTGGAAACAGGTGCGGCCATTGCCTCTTCAAAGACCGTCAGCGATATGGAAAGCGGCGAAGGATTCGACCGCGCTACCTTAGACCTATTAGGCAAACAAATGAATCTGTTGAAAGCCGTCAAGGCTACCGGCAAACCCGTCGTTGTCATCTACATACAAGGCCGTCCGTTAAATATGAACTGGGCCGACGAACAGGCCAACGCCCTGCTTACCGCCTGGTATCCCGGACAGGAGGGCGGACTGGCCATTGCCGACATCCTGTTTGGCGACTACAGCCCCGCTGGTCGACTGGGCATCTCTATCCCCCGCCACGAAGGGCAAATCCCCGTCTACTACAACAAGAAGAATCCCCGGGGAGGCAATTATATCGAGATGCCGGCAGCCCCACTCTATCCCTTCGGATACGGACTGACCTATACCCAATTCGACTACAAGGACATCCGGACAACCCCAAAAGCCAACGGCTGCTTTGAAGTCTCCTTTACCTTGAAAAACACCGGCAGCGTAAGCAGCGACGAGGTAGTCCAGCTCTATCTCAGAGACGAAATAGCCTCTGTCGTACAACCGATCAAACAACTGAAGCAATTTAAACGTATCCACCTAGCCTCCAATGAGGAAAAGATACTCTCTTTCACCCTAACATCCGACGACCTTTCCATCATCAACGACAAGTTTGAAAAGGTAGTAGAACCCGGACAATTCACCCTCATGATAGGAAGTTCATCAGCCGATATCAAACTGACAACGAAAATCGAGGTGAAATAAACAGACGTGTATAAAAACATCCTTATTATGTAGCAAAACAGTCATCAGCCTCTGCTTGTTGTTTACCTTCACTTTTACGGCAATTGGTCAGGAGAGTTTCTTCCGATAAGCCGTACCGGTGTGGAAAATCATGGACAAACAACTAAGAATCTGACGGTTAGTTCCCGCACAACATTTAATTGGGATGGGAAAGAGGATGTATGATTCCATATTGCCACGCATTCCGATTATCGGGCTTACGTGAATGGCGTTGGCGGGTAGACTCAGAACCAAGGTTATCTGATTTCCTGTCAAATGCAAAACAAAGTTAAATTTTCATTTTCATATCACGGAAACCTGACCATGAATATCTCCTTATATATAAAAGCGATAGATTGTGACATGTATAGCAAAAAACCACAAATGCTCAAAATTAGACAGTTGTCAGATCAGGAATTAATGAGAGAAATCATGGCTGATAACTTTAAAGCTTTTACGGAGCTTTATAACCGGTACAAGCATACTCTCTATCTGTTCGTCATCCGACTCTCGCACGGCGACAATTCGATGGCGGAAGAAGTTGTACAGGAAACATTCATAATTATCTGGGAAAACCGTCGGAAAATAGCGATTGAGTATTCCTTTCAGGCTTACCTGAAAAAGGTTTCCCGCAATCTGTTCTTGCGGGAAACTGGTAAAAAAATTCAGGAACAGTTGATGATTGCACAGATAGAGAATATTCAGGAGGCTGAGAATTATGTAGAAAATGAAGTAGAGTTGAACCTGTTGTTAGAGGAGGTCGAACGTATCATATCTATGCTCCCCCCTGCACGGCAAAGAGTCTACCGCCTGAAACATATCGAACATCTATCACAAAAAGAGATAGCAAATCAGCTAAATATATCAGAGAATACGGTGGAAAGCCATTTAAGACAGTCCACAAAATTTCTGATTCAGAAATTGAAAACAAACCGGAGTAATGTAATCAATTCTATTGTTCTGTGCTTTACATTTTTATTATACACATATTTTTAAACAATTATGAACAACTATTTTAAGCTATAAGATAAATTCTACGAAAAAAAAGCAACTGTGAGTGAAAAGCGACAGTTGGCAAACCTATTGAATAAGCCGGATATATGGGAAGAAGATTTCAATGAGATCTGGAATAGCTCGTTTGGATGTATACCTGAATCGTCGGACGAGCGTATTTACAGAGCAATAAGTAAAGCTGCTAATCCGAAAAAGAAAACAGCAAGGAAAATCCTTTTACGGGTTAGCACTTATGCGGCTGTCGTTGGCACTCTGATGATTTCATTATTTTTTTGGAACGAAAACAGGATATTGACCAAATATGCCGATATGACGGTGGAAGTTGGGCAGGGGCAAAAATCAGATATTCTGTTACCTGATGGTACCAAAGTGTATCTTAATGCCAATTCACAATTACGGTATGGGAGTAAATTCAACGGAAAACAACGGCAGGTCGAACTGATTGGCGAGGCCTATTTCGAGGTGGCAAAAGATACACACTCTCCGTTCATCGTAACGGCAGGCGATATGCAGGTACAAGCGGTGGGAACTTCTTTCAATATTCAGGCATACCCTGATGAAGAGGATATTTCGACTTACCTGTCAGAAGGATCCGTTATTGTCACCTCCCCCATCCAATCGCTGCATCTTACTCCGGGAGAGGTCGCTGTTTATTCCCCAGCAGAGAGTAGGATAACAAAGAAAAGGACGGAGAACGACCGCCTGTTTACAGCATGGATGAGCGACGAAATGGTCTTTGATGATGAACCCATCTTGAATATCATTCGTGTTTTGGGGCGAAATTACAATGTGAAGTTTGAGATCAAAAGCGACAAACTACAAGATATCACTTTTACAGGGACCTTGAAAAATGCCAGCTTACAATCAACGCTTTACGCTTTGCAATTTACATCTTCAATTACATATAAAAAGCGAAATGATGTAATAGAGCTTTATTAATTAACCTTTTTAATTTATAAATATGGTATAGCAAGAACAAAACACACAAAGGGAAAGTGCTTGCGACACCTTCCCTCCGTCATTAGTCAATCAAGAGAACAACATATCGTAAAAGACGTTCTCTATTAATTAACCTTTATTTAGTACACAAAAGTATGAATAAAAAATTAAAAAACATGTCTCCTTTCCTCGAAAAGAGAAAGGTTATGAAAGTGCTTGGAGTCGCACTTCTACTTATTTCAATCTCCACTTCCGCTTTTTCGCAGGTAACAGTCAGCGTGAAGCAACAAACCATCAAGCAAGCTTTACAAACAATTGAAAGAACCACAGACTACCGTTTTTTCTATAGTAACCAGCTTCCAGATTTGGATAAAATGGTAACGCTTGAAGTCAAAAACCAGTCTATTGACACAACGATGGATCTTCTATTAAAGAGCACCGGTCTGATCTACGAGAAAAGAGAAAACAATCAAATCTATCTGGCTGTTCGGAAAACAATTAAAACAGATAAAAAGAAAACTATAACCGGAACGGTTACCGACGAAAAAGGGGAATCCATCATCGGAGCGAATATCATGGAGAAGGGAACCAGCAATGGGATAATCACGGATATAGATGGAAAATTCAGCCTCACCGTTACAGAGAATGCAACACTGGATATCACTTACATTGGATATCTTACGCAAAGCATACAGATATCGGAACAAACGGCTTTGTCCATTGTATTAATGGAAAATTCACTCGCATTGGATGAGGTAGTAGTGATTGGATATGGTACTATGCGAAAGAAAGATGTAACCGGTTCAGTTGCATCTGCCGATTTAGGGGCATTGAAAGGCTCTCCTAATGTCAATATATTACAAGGATTGCAAGGCACCGTACCCGGGTTAAATGTCGGGATGGTAGATGAAGCAGGAGAAAGTCCAAGTATTACAGTGAGGGGACGGTCGACAATTTCCGGAAGCCAAAATCCGTTGATCATATTAGATGGGATTGTTTATTATGGAAGTTTGACAAGTTTGAACCCCAACGACATCAAATCTTTTGACATTCTGAAAGATGCCAGTAGTAAAGCTATTTACGGTGCACAAGCAGCGAATGGGGTCATTTTGATCACTACCAAACGGGGACAGAATGAAGGGACTCCTGTGATCACTTATAACACCTCGTTTTCTGTAGGATCTCCTTACAACAGACCACATACAAAGAACAGAGAATCTTATCTGAAAATGATCCGGGATATATTCTGGAAAGACGCTTATACGGAAGAGTCCGGATATACCGTAGAAAATCCGAATTACAATATTGAAACTTCAGCACCTTTCACGGATGCATCCATAGTGAGAGGATATAGAGAAGGAGCTGATACCGACTGGTGGGATTTGGGTACCAATGAGGCAACCATAATGACACAGAACGTTGGCATTCAAGGGATGAGTTCTAAAGTCAATTACTATATGTCTTTCGGATATGACAAACAGTCAAATTATATCGTAAATGATAAATTCAATCGGAAAACAGTTCGCATAAATCTCGAAACGCAGGTTACCGACTGGTTAAAGATAGGCACGCAATCTTTTGGCTCTTTTTCAGACTATTCAGGGGAAGCCCCCAATCTTACCCAACTGGCACAAGCAGGTCCTTTAAGGATGCCATACGACAGTGACGGTAAGTTAGTCATTCTAGGAGGAGACTTCACCAATCCTTTGATTGGGCTGTATAATGAAGACCTTGATAAACGGAATGAATTGTTCGGTAATTTTTATGCGAAGATAAATAACATCTCATTTCTACCGGGGTTTAGCTGGGATATCAATTACGGGAACATGCTTAAATGGGAAAAACAGTATAACTCCAATGAATATGCTCAGGCAGAAACAGGTGAAGTTCAAAAATTCAATGGTTCGGCTTATAGCTATACGTTTGATAATATCTTGAATTATACCAAAGATTTCAACAGACATCATATAGATGCTACATTTGTTATTGGCCGGACAAAACGAGAATATGAGAATACGACAGCAAGATCAACCAGTATGGCAAACCAGACTTTGGGCTACAATGATTTAGCTCAAGGAAAAAACCAATATGCGTCATCACAGTCGTGGGAAGAAGCCTCTTCCTATCAGATGTTCCGGTTGAATTATTCTTTTCAGTCGAAATACATGTTAACCGGAACCATAAGAAGAGACGGATTCTCCGGTTTTGCAACGAATGAAAAGACAGCTTATTTCCCCTCCTTCGCTTTAGGTTGGATCGCTTCAGAGGAATCCTTTTTAAAACAAGTTAACTGGTTGGATTTACTCAAATTTAGAGCCAGTTATGGAGTCAATGGAAATTTGGTAGGAAGATATAGCTCATTGGCTACAGTATCCTCTTCTGCCGCCTATGTATTTGGAGATGGTGGAAGTTCTGCTTATGGACAAGCACCTGCCAACCTGCCCAACGCGAACCTGAGATGGGAAAAAACCCATGGCATAAATGTTGCGTTGGATTTTGGCATTCTGAAAAACCGGATAACGGGAAATATAGAATACTACCAAACTACCACCAAGGATTTGATCTGGAAAAAGACACTTCCGGAAATTACAGGCTACAAAGAAATTATTGATAATATTGGTGAAATTTCCAACCAAGGGATAGAGTTTACGTTGAACGGAAGTCCTGTAAGAAGCAAAGATTTTGGTTGGGATATCGCATTCAATTTTTCAAAAAACAATAACAAGATTGTTCACCTCTTGGGAGATATTAATGGTGACGGCATCGAAGATGACCTGATTTCCAGCAACTTATTCATCGGACAACCCTTAAGTGCGATCTTCCATTATGATGTAAACGGCATTTATCAATTAGGAGATAATATTCCTGCCGGTTATTATCCGGGAAGTTATCGAATAGTCGATCATAATGGTGACGAAAAGTTATCTGCAGACGACCGTATCATTTTAGGAAAGTCCGACCCGTCTTATCGCTTCAGTATTCACAACACCTTCCGGTATAAAGGATTTTCACTTAAAGTCTTCTTAAACTCTGTTCAGGGGGGTAAAAACGGATATTTGGCAAACGCTGATTTCTTTGGGGCATATACTCCGCAATACATCTCTTCAAAAGGTATGTATGAGGAAGTAGACTTCTGGACTCCGTCTAACCCCAATGGTAGATTCAGAAACCCAGCAGGTACAAGTTCGATCAATCCGAACTTATATCAAAAAAGAAATTTTGTGCGATTGCAAGATGTGATTTTAAGTTATGATTTCAATCCCAGCCTATTGTCCAAAATCCGTGTCGATGCGTTGAGACTATCTGTTTCAGGAAAGAACCTGTATACATGGACAAAATGGGAAGGATGGGATCCTGAGACAGGAAGTGGCCTTGGCTATGGAGGACGGCCTGTTATGAGACATTTTACGGTAGGACTTGAATTAACATTAAAATAAAACAAGATGAAAACAATCTATAAAATTTGCTTGTGTATACTTATACTTCTTCCGTCCTGCGACGAATCAGATTTTTTAAAGGAAGTTCCTTCAGGGGCGTATACAGCAGAAAATATGTACAAGACTAAGAAGCACTTCGAGTCAGCTCTTATACAATTATACGGAGGATATCGTACGTTGTATTACAGTGGCAATGATAACGAATATGACTTCTTCTGGGGAACCGATCTGACGCATGCCGGACAAGCAAACGTTGTCAGATTCTTCAGTGATTATCCTGCCACACTCGATCCGACTGCGGATAAAGTGATTTACCATTGGAGAGGAAATTATAAAATCATTGCGAATGCAAATACGATTATAAGCCGGTTAGCGGACTCTGAACTGACACCCGAAGAACAAAATGTAATAGCGGGAGAAGCTAAGTTTTTCAGAGCTTTAGCGTACAGGTATCTTGTATTCCTATACGGAGGAGTCCCCTTGGTAGTGGAGGAAGTAACTTCTTCAAAAAACAATTTTACCCGTGCATCCAAAGAAGAAGTTCTCAAGCAAATCATCGCAGATCTGGAATTTGCAGCCGATCATTTACCGGATATATCCAAAGTAGCAGATGGTAAAGTATCGAATGTTGCAGCCAACCACTTGTTGTCCGAAATAGCATTAGCTGCCGACAATCATGACCTGGCTGTTAAAGCAGCATCGGCAGCAATTAATAATCCGGCTATGGCTCTGGTGGGAGAACGATTTGGTTCACGCAAGAGCGAACCGGGCGATTTATACTGGGATCTTTTCCAACGAGGTAATCAGAACAGAGCCAAAGGGAACAAAGAAGCCATATTCGTCATACAGTTTGAATTGGATATATTAGGCGGAGGACAATCCTCGACAAAAAGGACCGGATATCTGATGGAAAGATTCCATGCACCCAATACGCCGTTGGCGACAGATCCTTGGGACAAAAGCATTATCGCAAAACTTCTCCAAACATCGACTACCGGACGTGGTGCTGGATGGCTGATGCCTACTTTCCATTTCTCGAACCTCATCTGGCATGGGGCTGACAATGAGATTGACTATAGTGACATCCGGGTATCGGAATATAATTTTCCCCGGGGAGTTTGGTACAACAACCCGAATGGGGCGGAAAAATACCAAGGCTATTATTTTGATATAAACACAGCAGAGAATCAGTATTGTCTTTCAACACAAGGCATCTGGTCACGTGGCGCCTATCCGTACCAAACAAAATGTACGACACCCAACGATCACCCAGCCTCAATGGTATTGAATAAAGAAACGATGGAATTAAGAAGCGATGCCGGAGTCACTTACACCGACTGGTATGATATGCGCCTTGCCGAAACATACCTGCTAAGGGCTGAAGCATATTTAATGAAAGGAGACCTTCCTGCTGCTGCCGCAGATCTTAATACCGTAAGAAAACGTGCCGGAGCTTCATTAATTACCACTTCGGATGTCACCATCGACTTTATATTAGATGAGAGAATGCGAGAATTGGGAATAGA
Source organism: Tannerellaceae bacterium (assembly GCA_031555145.1). Lineage (GTDB taxonomy): Bacteria > Bacteroidota > Bacteroidia > Bacteroidales > Tannerellaceae > JAJDIA01. Next base: position 19,677 of record JAVBUR010000004.1, read on the forward strand.
AGAAAAGCGGAGGCTAACATTGAGTAGATTGGGAAAAATGTATGATAGAACAGTAAGATACAATGTCTACAATGCCCCCAATATTCGTGAGCATCATCAACTCTTCCCGATTCCTCAAAGTGAAATCGACGCCAATGTCGGGGCTGTCCTGGAGCAGAATCCGGGTTATAATTAAGTAGAAATATAAATATAGCAAACCATAAAATAATGAAAACTAATATTTCAAGACGTGATTTCCTAAAAACTTCCGGCATTGTTGCCGGAAGTACCCTTGTCGGTTCTAATTTGCAAGCTTCTTCCATAGAAAATATACCATTTAGCTCAAATAGAAGAATTCCTGTTGCCTTAGTTGGTACAGGCTCACGGGGATGCGATATGTGGGGAAGGGACATTATTAACGCCTATGCAGAACAGATCAAATTTGTCGGATTATGTGATATTAATCCTGGACGCCTTGAATTTGCCAAAGGATATATCGGTGCAGACTGCCCTACTTTCACAGACTTTGAGCAAATGATGAAAGAGACAAAACCCGAATTGTTAATCGTTTGTACGGTTGATGCTACTCATCATGAATTTATTATTAAGGGGATGGAGTTAGGGGCCAATATATTGACAGAAAAGCCCATGACCATCGATGAGAAAAAGATACAAGCGATCTTAGATGCGGAAAAAAGGACAGGAAAACATTGCCGGGTAACCTTTAATTACCGGTACTCACCTCACCGGGCAAAGATATGGGAATTGTTACAATCCGGAGAAATAGGAGAATTAACCTCTATTGATTTCCACTGGTATCTCGATACCTCTCATGGTGCTGATTATTTTCGTCGCTGGCATCGATTAACAGAAAAAGGGGGTTCATTGTGGGTACACAAAGCCAGTCATCATTTCGATTTGTTAAACTGGTGGATAGACAGTGATCCCGAAACGGTATATGCTCTTGGTTCATTGGATTATTATGGAAAAAATGGTACATTCAGAGGGAAAAACTGTAGAAATTGTAATCACACAAAAGAGTGTCCTTTCTATTGGGATATTACAAAGAGTTCATTTATGACCAAGGTTTATACTAACAATGAACAATATGACGGTTATCTCCGTGATGGCTGTGTGTTCAGAGAAGATGTAAACATCTACGACAAGATGGCGGCCAGTATCAAATACAAAAATGGGGTGCAAGTATCTTATTCACTCACGGCCTATTCCCCTTACGAAGGCTACCGGATTTCTTTCAATGGTACTAAGGGACGGATAGACGCCTGGATTCAAGAATCTCAAAAGATAAGTGATAAAAATTATGATGAAATCGTTGTCTTCAAGAATTTCTCCAAACGAAATTATATTCAGATTCCTATAAGCAGTGGACATGGTGGTGGAGATATTATATTACGTAATCAACTCTTCGTACCCGGAACTCCTGACCCATTGAAACAAACAGCAGGATCAAGAGATGGTGCATTGGCTTGTTTGGTTGGTATTGCCGCGCGCAAAAGTATCGAGAATAAATCTCCTATCAATATAGCCGATCTGACATCTATCATTCCACAAGAGAAGAAGATATATAAACAAATTCTTTAATTAAATAAAGTATGAAAATACGATTATTAATTTTGGTTTGCCTTATTGGTTTGAATCTATCGGCTCAACAAAGGTATGATCTTGTGATTGTAGGTGGTAATCCGGGCGGTATTATGGCGGCAATCTCAGCAGCACGGTTAGGCAAAAGCGCTGTCATTCTGGAGCGGACCAACCATATCGGCGGATTGCCTGCCAATGGATTAGGCGCTACTGATATTGGTACCCGCGAGGCTACTACCGGATTGTTTTATGAATTCGTAAACCGGATCAAACAGCATTATATCCTCACGTATGGTGCCAATTCCGAGCAGGTAAAGATGTGCAGTGATGGTTATCATTTTGAGCCATCTATCGGAGCAAAGATATTCAATGAGATGCTGAATGAACACTCCGACAAAATCACTGTTCGTAAGATGCGTCAATTTGATGCGGAAACGGAAAATATCGTGATGCATAATGGGCGTATCGAAAAGATCCATATCTTAAACCGGGAGAATATGCAGATGGAAACGTATGCTGGAAGTATCTTCCTGGATGCCACGTACGAAGGAGATCTTGGTGCAGCGGCTGGTGTTCCTTTTCGTGTGGGAAGAGAAGGACAAGAAGAGTTTAACGAACCTGGAGCCGGGCGTGTATATAAATACTGGAATGGCCCGGAAGGTTCAGGTAGTACTTTTCAAGGCGATAATGCCGTGCAATCCTATAACTATCGTCTTTGCCTGACCAATGACCCGCAAAACAGAGTCACCATATCCAAACCAGTTAATTATAACCGGGATGAGTATGTTTCGTTGATAGAAGATGTGTGGACCGGACGTACTACGAATGCAAAAATGATCGATGTCACTCTGGAAATGATGGAAGAAAACCGCCGGCATATCAAAGCGGGAAATCCATCTAAACTTCCTGGCGACCGATGGGGGATTGATAAGATTACCAATATAGTTCATCTGCCTAATATGAAAACTGACGCAAACAATCAGCACGATGCTTTCATATCAACCGATCTTCCCGAAGAAAACTGGCCTTGGCCGGCCTCCTCCTGGGAATGGCGTGACCGGTATGCCACCCGTTTACGTACATATATAGAAGGACTGTTTTGGTTTGCTCAAAATGATCCAGAGTTGCCGGCAAACTTCCGTAAAGCCGCCAAGGAATGGGGATTTGCAAAGGATGAATACCAGGACAACGGATATTTCCCACGTCAGGTGTATGTGCGTGAAGGACGTCGTTTTGAAGGGTTACATTTCTTTACAGCCAATGATGCAACTCCCGTATTTCCAGGCAGTCGCCCACCCATTCATACCACAAGCATTACTGCCAGCCATTATCCGCTCGACTCACATGCCGTACGGAAAAGAGAGAACGGACGTGTCCATTTAGATGGATTCCTTAGTTATCCTGCCGCTGTTTATACCGTACCCTTCGGAGTTATGGTGCCTAAAGAAGTAGACAATCTCTTATTGCCGGTACCGGTTTCCGGTTCGCATATCGGTTTTTCGACACTTCGGATGGAACCCTGCTGGATGGCTATCGGACAAGCAGCCGGTATCTCCGCGACTATTGCCATAGACGACCAGGTTAAAATACAAAATATATGTGTAAGCAAGCTACAGGAAAAGCTTCTCGACCAAAAAGCCACCCTCATGTATTACCGGGATATCACCCACACTAATCCCCATTTCCGATTGATTCAGCATATGGGGCTCAAAGGTTATCTGCCTGAATGGGAGGTTCGGATAGATGAACCAGTAGACGGTGCAACGCTAAAAGAGTGGCAACAGCTAAGTAAACAAGCATTGGAAGGTATAAAAACCGGGAAAACAAGCCGCATAGACGCATTACAACAAATCTATTCGTTAATCAAAAATGACGACACGACGACGGTTTATTAAACAAGGTCTTATGGGAACAACGGGAATAGCTTTAGGAGGATTATCTTTTTCTCAGGGAAGCTATTCCCGCATTGTTGGTGCAAATGACAGCATACGGGTAGGCATGATTGGTTTCTCAGACCGCTCCCGCCACTCATTGATACCCTCATTTCAACTATATGCCAAGGAGTTGGGTTGTGAGATCGTGGCGGTTTCCGACTTATGGAGCCAACGGCGAGACGATGCTCAGCAATTTTTTCTGGGTAAATACGGACAAAAAATAAACATATTCCGTAACAATGAAGAGTTGTATGATGCGCGCATGTGTGATGCAGTGATTATTTCAACGGCCGATTTTCAACATGCCCTTCATTGTGCTGAGGCCGTTAGAGCCGGTTGCGATGCGTATGTGGAAAAGCCTTTTGCCGAAACAATGGCAGATGCCCGCTTCGCACGAAAGGCCGTAGAAGAGACAGGGAAGATCGTCCAAATTGGTTCCCAACGACGTTCAGCCCCCAATTATCAGGCAGCCAATAAATTTATCCGTTCGGGGCAGTTCGGACAGGTTACGATGGTTGAGATGACCTGGAATGTGAATCAGCCGGGTCGTTGGCGCCGTCCCAGACTGGTCAATCAATGCTTTGAAAAAGATACGGACTGGAAACGCTACCTGATGAATCGTCCTTATGAGGAATGGGATCCTCGCAAATATCTTGAGTATCGTTTATTTTGGCCTTATTCATCTGGAATTCCCGGGCAATGGATGGCGCATCAGATGGATACTGTTCACTGGTTTTCCGGTCATAGTCACCCGCGTAGTGTTGTCGCCAATGGAGGAGTCTATCAATGGAAGGACGGACGAAGCAATGATGATACAATGACGGCCGTTTTTGATTATGGAAACGAGGATGGGTCAAATGCCTTTCAAGTAGTCTATTCATCCCGGATGCATAATAGTGCCGGGGGAATAAAAGAACTTTACTTTTCCAATGCGGGCACCCTTAATCTCAACACCAATAAGGTGACCTCTGAAGGTGGATTGCAGCTATATGATGCAGCCGAAATGAAAATGGGAGCGAATTTGGTCAAATCCTATGATCTTCCGCCCGTACAGGTTGCTACAGCTTCCAATACCGGCTCCGACCCCATGACAAATCTACACATGAGAAACTGGATGGAATGTGTTAAAAACAGACGCCAGCCGAATGCCCCGGTAGAAGCAGGCTATAACCACTCCATTGCCAATATCATGTGTACTGCAGCCCTTCGCACAGGTAAAAAAGTAACTTTCAATGCAGACCAACAAGAAGTTTTAGCGGGAGGTAGCATTTTTCATCTGTAATCTTTATCTTTGAATGATTATAAAACAACTATCATGAGAAACATTACATCTTTACTGCTATTATTCTTTTTATTTTTCAATCATGCGACGATGGGGCAGAATGCACAACAAGGGTTCAATGTGGAACTATGGCCGAAGGGATTACCCAATACAAACGGGATGGATCAGCAGCCTTTTGATGAGAGTCAACGGAATTATAAGCCATCTATGCGCGTTTATTTACCAATAAAGGAAAAGGCTACAGGACGGGCTGTGATTGCTTGTCCGGGTGGGGCGTATTATAGGTTAGCTTACAATCATGAGGGGTATGACTGGGCACCCTTTTTCAATGAGTTGGGAATTTCATATATAGTCTTGACATACAGGATGCCGCAAGGGAATAGAGGAGTGCCTTTCTCCGATGTAGAAGAGGCGATTCGGGTAACGAAAGAAAAGGCGGAAGAATGGCACATTAATCCAGCGGATATTGGTATAATGGGTTCTTCTGCCGGTGGACATCTGGCATCAACAGTTGCAACACATATTAAACCGGAACTACTTCCTGCCTTTCAGGTTTTATTTTATCCGGTAATCACGATGGATACAACGTTTACCCATATGGGTTCGCGTACAAACCTATTGGGTGAAAATATCAGCCCGGAGTTAGAAACACTCTATTCCAATGAAAAACAAGTAAATAGCAATACTCCACGCGCCTTTATTGCCTTTTCCAACGATGATAGTACCGTTCCGTCGGAAAATGGGGTGTACTACTATCTGGCCTTAAAGGAAAAGAAGGTGCCGGCCTCCCTTTATATCTACCCCTCGGGTGGACATGGCTGGGGATGCCGCACAGACTTCAAATACCATAAAGAAATGATGGCGGATCTAACCGCTTGGCTACAGAGTTTTTAATATATATTCGAAAGACAAAACGCCTGAAATCTATTTGATTTTCAGGCGTTTCTTTTAATATAAACGAGTACAAAACTTGAGACCCTAATTCGGCAGCATCGGCCATGGCCTTCAAGCCGTTTGTAACCAATTTCGACTACCTTTTTTATGGTCGAATCGAAATCATGGTTGATATCTTCATTTATATATTTATTACTTACATTGGCCTTAGGATAGCATTATGCAAGTAAAAGGCAGGCTTTAGCTTACACTCAAAAAACACATCAATGCGTCATTACTTAACATTTCATAACCTATATACGATTTCAAGTCCGAACAAATGCTTTACAGGAAAAAATGTATACCTTTATCGTCAGCCTTATTTTAGATACGGTGCGCAGCAGAAAAACATCAATAGAATGAAAAGAACAGTTTCCCTTTTGACGATTTTAATGACTTTAAGTGTTAGCATACTGTATGCCCAACAAACAGAGCAGCAACTGGCTAAAGATAATTACCGGCGCTACTATGGAGAATCCATTGCGACGTCTTCGCCGGAGAAGGGAAAAGCGATAGAAGAACTTAGAGCGTATTTTGCCCAGAATGGTTATCGTAGCAGAGAAAGTCAGCCGCAAATTTATTTACAATATATGGCGTTGTTGCAAGCCGACGGTACTTTCTCCGACCTGAAAGATGCTGATGCAGGAAAAGCCTCAGAGGGTAATCAGGCTGATAGCGGCGGTTCCATAACAGACGCCTATACTCGCTTGTGGGTGATCTCTGAAGCTTTCAAAAGCGGTAAACTGACCTACGCCGATGATGGTGAGATATGGAAATACTGCCAAAAAGCGATTATACATTACGGAAACCTGGAAATCAGTCGCCCCAACACTAACAGCCGGTTTCATTCTTCTTGTTTTGCCATTCCCACAGCCGCTGTCAATAGTTACTTCTGCCATTTGTCGCAAATGGATGCTTCTGAAAGTGGAAAAGACAGGGATGAATTATTGAAGGAAGCATGTGATATGCTGAAAACGATTGCTCTGCAGGCATGGACACAACCTTTGCGACATGATGAAACGGATGCGAATGTAGTTTCTATACCTCGTTTTCGCAATCATGTATGGTGGGTAGGAGGCAATGCGTTAGGATATCGCTCTTTGTTGCCTGTCGCGGCGATGTATCATTCGATTCCAATGGTGGACCTATTGGCTGAGATTTGTCAAAGATGTATAAGCGTAACCTCTCAGAATACATATTCGGATGCTTTCTGGACCGAAGGGTTTACGGCTGATGGCGCCGGTTGGGGACACGGAATGCAATGCCTGGTTTGGGGATATCCCATTGACGGGGCAATCAATGCGTTGAATATGTTAGGCCTACTGAAGAATACACCCTGGGAGCAGAAGCTGACCCGTGAGAATGCCGACGCATTATTAAATTATTTTCGGGGCAGTAATTATTACTATTACAAAGGATTTATATCACCTTGCGTAGACCGCTACTCAATGACATACAAACCAAATAAGAACGCCATCCGTTATCAGGGCATGCTGGAAGTGCTGCTGAAAGACTGGCAGAAGTCTTTTACTGAAAAAGAATTAACAGAACTCGAACAACTCTATACGGAAACACAGAAAAATGTAATACAAATGTCCGGATATCCGGTTTATAATGGAACCCGTTGGTTTTTCAACAACGATGACCTGATGAAGAAGAACGCAGACTATCACATCATCGTCAACATGGCGTCCGTTCGTTGTGACGGTTTGGAAAGCGCAGATACATTTGCAGATGCTTATAATTACTACACAACAGACGGTGCAACGATGTTTCTGAAAACAGGCAATGAATATCGCAAAGCATTCGGAGCTTATGACGTGACAGCTTTTCCCGGTGTAACGGCACGCGAAGGCATGGATCGTTTACGTCCTGTAACCAATTGGCGTGGGTATTGCAGCAAGTATAATTTTGCCGCCGCCGCTACCAGTGGAGGTAAAAATGCCGCTGCCGGATATATCTTTGAGAAGATGAACGCTGCCGATAAGGAGAAGGTGAATGATAAGGGAACGAGTATTTCAAAAGACAGTGTCCTCTATGACGTAAAAGCCTATAAATCTTATTTTATGCTGGGCGATTATATGGTGGCACTGGGTGCCGGGATAACAAATATGACACCTGATTTCCCGGGTAATATACGAACGACGCTTGAGCAAACAGAACATACGGATAGTATCTTTCTGTATAGAGGTAAGGGCATAGACTGGGTTGTCCAGCAAGGCAAATTCGCCTATTCCGCATTTCCGGAATATACAGACAGAGTGCATTATGTCTGTGAAACGAAACAGACAGACTGGATGAAAATGAATCCGTCAAACAAAAATGGGGAGAACCTTCCTGAAAAAGTGGATGTTTTCCGTATGTGGATAGATCATGGGCAACGCCCGGTGAACGATACGTATGGTTACGCCGTCTATGCCGGTGAGGGAATACCTGCCTCGCAATATCCTTTCCGAACACTCAGGAATGATACCTTGGTTCAAGCCGTGCAATCGGTTGATAAAATGGTAACAGGAGCTGTGTTCTATGATCCGCAAACATCGCTGAAAGTAAAGGGCCTTTCTCTTTCCGTCTCTGCTCCTTGTGCCGTATTGATAGAGCAAAGAGGTAAAGAGACAACTTTATCCATAACTGATGCGTTGATGAACAAAGACTGCAAGATAATTGAAGTTGTCTGGAACGGTAAAACGATCTCTTGTGATATGCCTCAGGGAGAATTGTGTGGAAAACCTGCAATCATGACTATTAAATAAAAACGACTAATTAATGGAAGAAAAAAAAACACTCCGCGCCGGTTTTGCCGGTTCCGGTTTTGCCGCCCGTTTTCATCTATCTGCCCTGCAACGCGTGTTCAGCGCTAAAGTGGAAATTGCCGGTGTATATTCAGTGGTGGAAGAAAGAATGAAATCTTTTGCCACTGATGCTGGAACCCGGACTTTCGACAGCCTGGAAGAATTGATTAAAAATTCAGATGTGATCCATGTTTGCACCCCGCCTGCCACACATGAACCTATCGTGATAGCCGCCTTGTCAATGGATAAAGACGTAATCGTCGAGAAACCTTTTACCGGCTATTTTGGTTCTGGAAGCGAAACATTCAGTGGTGATAATTTCCCCCGCGAAGAAGGCTTGCGGTATGCTCTCGACAGCATTCATCGTATGTTAGCGGCAGAGAAGAAAAGTAAAGGACGTATCATGTATGCGGAGAATTGGATCTATGCTCCAGCGATTCAGAAAGAACGGGAGGTCATTGAGAAATCCGGTGCCCAGATACTTCGGATGCTGGGTGAGCAATCCCATTCCGGTTCCCATTCTCTGACTTATGGGCAATGGGCACTTTCAGGAGGGGGATCACTTATCGGTAAAGGATGCCATCCGCTGTCGGCTATGATCTACCTGAAACATGTGGAGGGCAAATGCAGAAATGGCAAACCGATCCACCCTAAGACTGTCTCAGCCAGGGTGCATGCTATTACCCGTATGAATACCTACGACGATAAAGGTTATCTTAAGAGACATTATAAAGATACAGAAGATTTTGCCGCTGTCCACATCGTATTTGAAGATGGTACGATTGCCGACGCATTTGCTTCGGAACTGGTATTGGGCGGAACAAGAAATCAGGTGGAGATTATGGCTAATAACCACCGGACAATCTGTAATATGAGTCCTAATAATACGATGCAATCATATACTCCAAATGAAATACATTACGAAAATATCTATGTAGTGGAAAAGACGGAAACCAAACAAGGCTGGTCAAATCTATCCCCTGATGAAGGCTGGTTCCTGGGATATCAACACGAGATGAACGCCTTTTATGATTCGGCTGCGAATGGTACTCCCATAGAGAGCAACAGCCTGTTGGCAGCCGATACCATATCGGTTATCTATTCAGCGTATCTCTCGGCTGAAAGAAGAGGAGAAGAGGTAGAAGTCGAGAGCCTTTTAATGGACTTGTTACAGACACTTTAGAAAAGAAGCGATGTTTCTCAACCCAACGTGTTGGACTCATAGTAAAAGCATTGGCGCCAGCCTTGTACATAAGGGGGTCGAATTCGTCCCCCTAAAGCTGGAGGTTTTTAATTTCTTCCATAAGCCCAGGAACATCAGCGGGTGGACTAATATCGGAGTCAACAAAGTCCGGATCAATGTCAAAACCCGCTGGAGTTCAATATTCAGTTTTGCCTGGAATTGAAGATTCACTAACAGCCTGAACCCCATTCCCTACAGCGACTCTTCCTTTTTTTGCTTCCACCTTCCAACGGGTTGTGTGCCAACCGGTTTGGGGTGGACTCAGGCCAAAAAAAGTCCACCAATAGTCCACCATATATTCCATTATGCTGATAATCATCTATTTAAACGTGTTTTTCTAAGCGTATATCCTATCCTCTATCAGCGACAACCTAATCCAGTATCACCGAGATCCTACGCTTGTATTACCAACGCCTAAAGGCTC
>JAVBUR010000123.1:0-34514 GCA_031555145.1 Tannerellaceae bacterium
ATTAGTAGCAGGAGAAACGGATTATCCGGCACTTTTACCTGTCCAAATAGCTAAATAAAATTAATTTCCAACTTAAAAAAATACTCAGAACTAGCATCTGCGCACAAAAAGCGCCGATAGCCAAGCAATGAGTGCTTACAAGAATACTCTAATTGGAGTTTTTCTTGGCGGCCAATTTTAAAGATACCTGTATTTTATCGGAGGCTTACATTTTATCGGAGGCTTACTTTAATCCTTATTTTTCTCCTTTTACCTGGAAGTCCAGCTTCTCCAAACCGGCCTGCACATCCGGGTGCGACATAAAGAGGCGCCAGAGGAGGCCGGTACGGTAGTTTTCGATCATGACGGGGATGGGGCCCTGGTCGATGGCCAGGTAGCGTTGTGGAAACCAGTCTTCCGTTTCGCTGAAGGCGTCATAGAAACCATATTTGCCAAATAGTTTATCACCAAAATTAGTATACAGGTGGCGGATCACTGCCATGACATATTCCGGGGCATACGGCATAGATGACAGGGCGGCGGTAGGCGATATCACACCTTCGTCACGTGCTTCGGTAGCGGCATGGCCGGCATAGCCTTTGACGGAATAGCTGGAGGTCATCCCCCAACAGTCGGCGCCATAGCCTGTATAACCCTTCGGGTTGCGGATGCAATAGGCATGGTTGATAAGCGTATGGTTACGATTCTCCTGCCAGTAATCACCATAACGGTCTTTCAGTCCGCGTGGGTCAAGACCTAAGAACGAATAGTGCGCCCAGAAGAGGGGACCTACAGGCGTTCCCTGATGTTTAAACTGCAAGGGGAAGCCTTCCGCCATGTGCGGTTCCACGATCTTTCCACCGTCTGCCCATCCTTCATGATATACTTCGGCGGGCACTCCATGCGTAGGAGAAGCGGCCGCCAGTATATACATGACCAGGCATTCGTTATATCCACGGACGGGGAAGTTCATTTCCCAGGCATATTCCGGACTCCAATGCCAGTAGAGCACATTCTCTCCATTACGATACCAATCCCATTCGACCTCCCTCCACAAGTTGTCGATGCGAACGGCCAACGCCTGTTCGGCTTCGCTCCCATTCATATAATACTGATGAAAGCATAACAAGGCCTGGATCAGGAAAGCGGTTTCCACCAGGTCTCCCCCATTGTCCTTACGGCCGAAGGGTTTGACTTTTCCGGTTTCGCCCTGCCACCAATGCGGCCAGGCGCCATGGAAACGGTCGGCTGTTTCAAGGAAAGTAATCACTTTCTCCATCCGCTTCACCCCGTCTTCGCGGGAGATGAATCCCCGGTCGATTCCTGTCAGGACTGCCATCAGGCCAAAGCCACTACCGCCGGAGGTTACCACGTCGGCATCATTCTCCGGATAGTTGCCATCCATATGCATCCGTTCACGTGCCAGCCCACTGGTGGGTTCGGCACCGTCCCAGAAGTAATTGATGGTCCGTTGCTGGACAATATCCAGTAATTGTTCGTCAGACAGAGGTTCTGCGGCCCCTTTCTGTTCTTTTGTCTTACAGGATACCGATACGAGTGTGATCAGTAGCAGTAGCAGCATCCCGTTTACATTGAGTTTTCGCATCATCCTGATTTATTATTAAAGGTTAAATGTAGCTTTCTGAACTTCCTGGCTGTTAGTGCCTATCTGCACTTCGAACTCGCCCGGTTCGTTGACATAGTTCAAGTCGTCATTATAGAACTTCAGCATTTCGGGGGTGATCGTGAAACTGATCTCCTGGCTTTCACCCGGCTGGAGGTTGATCTTCCGGAAGCCTTTCAGTTCTTTGACCGGACGGGTCGAGCTGCCGACCAGGTCGCGGATATACAACTGTACCACTTCTTTACCCGCCATCGAACCGCTGTTGGTCAGCGTCACGGTTGCTGTCAGGCTGCCATCAGCGGTGAGGCGGTCGGAAGAAAGACTTACATTGCCGTAAGTAAATTGTGTATAACTCAATCCATAACCAAACGGATACAAAGGCTCATTGCTCACATCGAGATAGTTACTGCGGAACTTCTGGAACCAGGCGCCGTCGTCCAACGGGCGACCGGTCGTCTTGTGGTTATAGTAAAGAGGAATCTGTCCTACATGCTGCGGGAAGGTGGTAGTCAGTTTGCCACAGGGGTTGACCTCGCCAAACAATACGTCGGCAATCGCATAAGCAGCTTCACTGCCTCCGAACCAGGCGTTCAGGATGGCCGGCAGTTGCGGATTATGCTGCTCCTGGGTCAACGTGAGCGGACGTCCGGTAAACAATACCACTACGACCGGTTTACCCGTCTTAGCCAATGCCTGCAACAAACGCTGCTGGGCTTCAGGGATATCGAGGTTGGTGCGTGAGCTACTCTCGCCACTCATCTCAGACGACTCGCCCACGGCTGCAATAATGACATCGGCATTCCGTGCTACCGTCAATGCTTCCTGCAGGAGAGCCTGTTCCGAACGATCGTCACGCATCAGGTCACGGCCAAACATGGTCGCATTCTTTTCCAATTCAGCGTCGTCGCAGAGGTTACTTCCTTTGGCTTGCAACACTTTCACCTGATCGCCGACCACTTCACGCAGTCCATCCACCAGGCTAACGGTACGTTCCAGGTTCGCGGCCACGCTCCAGGTACCCGGCATATTCGCACCGGTATTGCCCAACGGGCCGATCACTGCAACGGTACCCTGCTTCCTGAGCGGCAGCGTTTGGTTGTCGTTCTTCAGCAACACAAAGCTTTCAGCAGCCAAACGGCGGGCAAAGGCACGATGAGCTGCATTGTAGATATCGGTTGCCGGACGAGCAGTGTCACAATAGCGATACGGATCTTCGAACAGACCCAAGCGGTATTTGGCTTCCAATATCCGCCGGCAGGCCTGGTCGATTTGTTTTTCATTCACTTTTCCTTCGTTCAGAGAGAGAGGCAATGTATTGATCAATCCTTCACTAACCATATCCATATCCAATCCGGCAGCCAGGGCACGGGCAGAAACAGCCTGCAGGTCGCCGATACCGTGTGCTACCATTTCGCTCACACCCGTATAGTCGGATACCACAAAACCGCCAAAGCCCCATTGTTGACGCAATACATCGGTCAGCAGCCAGTGATTACCTGTTGCCGGCACGCCGTCTATTTCATTAAAAGAAGCCATCACACTACCCACACCTGCTTCTACAGCAGCCTGGTAAGGAAGAAAATATTCGTTGTACATCCGGACACGGCTCATATCGACCGTATTATAATCGCGACCGGCTTCACCGGCGCCATACAGGGCAAAGTGCTTCACACAGGACAGGATCGTGGTCTTATCAGCCAGGTTAGCGCCCTGATATCCTTTCACCATCGCCCGGGCGATTTCGGCTCCTATATACGGATCTTCCCCATTCCCTTCAGACACACGGCCCCAGCGCGGATCGCGGGAGATATCGACCATCGGGCTGAATGTCCAGCAGATACCGTCGGCGCTGGCTTCGACAGCAGCAATCCGTGCAGATTGTTCAATCGCTTCCATGTCCCAACTGCATGAGAGACCCAGGGGAATGGGGAATACGGTTTCGTATCCATGGATCACATCCATTCCAAACAACAGGGGAATACCCAGGCGGCTTTCTTCCACGGCCAGACGTTGCATCTCCCGGATTTTGTCTACGCCTTTGATATTGAACAGGCCGCCGACTTTCCCTTCCTGAATCTTCTGTACGATACCGCCACTTTCCGATTGCCCGGTTACAATATCGCCGGCAGCGGGAAGGTTCAACTGTCCCAGTTTTTCTTCGAGGGTCATTTTGCCCATCAGGTCAGACACGAAACGGTCCATCGCGGCATCCGTACTCCCTTTTTGCTGTGGGGCGCACGCTGCCAATAGCAGGGTGGCGCCAATCGCAATAGCTATCTTCTTCATATGCTGTCTTTATTTAGTTGTATATTGAAATCCTAATTTGGTCAGTCCATCCTGCACCTCTGGGCAACTCATAAATAGCTTCCAGAGTAATCCGGTACGATGGTTCTCGATCATAATCACGATCGGTCCCTGGTCGATGGCAAGTGACTCTTTGTCCTGCCAACCGGCAGAAAGATTGAAAGCATCGACAAAGCCATATTCTTTCCAAAGCAGGTCGCCTAATTTGTAATAGAAGAAATGCAGGGCGGCCATCGACTGTTCCGGTGTATAAGGAATGGAAGCCAAGGCGGCCGTAGGGGCTATCACACCACGGTCGTTTCCGGGCGAGTGCGCACTGTATCCGTTGTTGCCGTCGGAAGCGGTCAGTCCCCAGCAATCTTTACTGTATCCGGCATAGCTTTTCGGATTCGCCACGCAGTAACTGTAATTGATGAGTGCCTGGTTTTTATTCTGTGTCCAATAATCGGCATAGCTATCCTTCAAGCCGTTGGGATTTAATCCCAGGAAGGAATAATGGGCAAAGAATAAAGGATTGCTATCAGAGCCCAACGGCAGTTGATAGCCATAGTAGCTGTTGCCGTTAATCATACTATTGCCCACCCAGCCCCGGGTATATACTTCTTTGGGGATGGAATGGGTCGGTGAAGAGGCGGCCAGTACATACGTGATCAGGCACTCGTTCCACCCGGTAATGGGCATATTCATATCCCAACCGTAAGTAGTGCTCCAATGCCAGTAAAGGACATTTCCATTGTCCTTGCGGTAGAAGTTCCAGTCGATGGCTTCCCACAATTGATTGATATCGGTGCGAAGCCGGGTTTCTTCAGCGGTCGGGCGATCAAAATACTGGCGGGCAGTCAGTAATCCCTGAAACAGCAGAGAGGTTTCCACCAGGTCGGCGCCATCATCTTTATCGCTGAAAGGCTGTGTCGCTCCCGTTTCACCATTGACCCAGTGGGCAAAGGCGCCATGGTAGCTGGTGCATTTCGTGGCGAGGAAAGTGACAATCTTTTGTACACGGGCTGCTGCATCAGGACGGGAGACGAATCCACGTTCGGAGGCCACCACCATCGCCATGACGCCGAATCCGGTTCCACCGGTAGTTACTACGTTGCCGGAAGAGTTCCGGTCCCTTGCCATACCGGATGTCGGATGACCGAAATCCCAGAAGTATTTGAATGTTTGTTTTTGTACCAATGTCAACAATTCGTCGTCTGATATGCGAGGAAACTTGTCGAGGTTGTCCAATCCGGTAGTGATCGAAATAGAAGTACCCGAACTGATCACAGTGCCCTGTTTGGATTTGATCGTGGGCCATATATTGAGTTTATAAGCGGAATACATAGTAAGCGGGCTGTTCAGGTTGATCGACAGCGTACGACCATCATCTTCATAGGTATAGTTGGCGGGGACTTTGACTCCGTTCTCTGTTTTGAATTCGATACTCGAAGCCACGGTCGACTGATCCACCGGTGCGGAGAACCGGACAAGGATAGCCGATGTAGTACTTACATCCACATACGTATTGGTTGCTTTAACGGTTCCGTCAATTTGCAGGCTATTGATCCGGAAATCTTCCACAGGTTTAGGGTCGTCTTCCTGACTCCCTCCACAGGAAACAAAGGAAACCGGCAAGGCGACAAGCAAAAGAAATGTCGATATAGACGATAAGAAATGTCGAAATAAATGAGACATGGTATCTGGTTTAGAATCAATAAGGTATAGAGTAAAAAAGAATAGAAAAGAGTGCAAAGCCTCCGCACATACAGCGGAGGCTTTGACTATTTATTAGATTAGAGGTAATCCTCCGGACTCATGATGGTATTGATTTCCAGTTCAGAGAGAGCCTTGTTGTACAGACGGAGTTCGTCGATCAAGCTGCCTTCATAAAGGTGAGACCAACCGGTGAAGTAGGGAGCGCCTGATCCGATGGTCATCACCGGACAGTTCTTCCAGCTAACGGTCACAGAGGCTTTGCTTACTTCCTTACCATTGATATACAACTTTGCTTCCGTAGCATTCATCGTAAAAGCGATAAATGCCCAGGCTGCACCACTTTTGAGGGTAGCTTTGTCGCCACCGTCCAACCAGGAGTCTTCGGTACCGTTACCTACGTTCAACTTGATTACCTGGCTGTCAGCCCCTCCTTCGCGGAACAGACGGAAACCAGACGTACGGTTGTTCTTATCGTTAGGACCTGCAGCAGGGTCATCCGGACCGCAGCAGATAATACCGGCACGATCGGGTGTCGTATTCAGTTTATACCAGAAAGTAGCCGTGAACTCAGCACCAAAGCTCGTGGCCGGGATGGTGATATAGCTATTAGCTGCACCTTTATAGGCTTTCCCTTCCTTACCGGCATCCAGCGCAGGCGTACCTACGACGGTTGCATTGATACCACCCACCTTATCGTTGTAGTTTTCATCAAAACTGAAGTAGGCAAACTGGCCTTCGTAAATGTTTACTTCCGGCTGTTCGGGGTAGTCAAACGGTATGTCCTGCCCTAAATCCTGGAAACAAGACTGCATACACAAGGCAAGCAGCGCCATACCAACGATGGAATAAATATATTTGAATGTCTTCATAGGATAGTACGTTTTTAATAATTCGGATTCTGTTTTAACACACCATTGGATTTATCCACTTCGTCCTGCGGCAGGGGGAAGTATTTGTTTCTGTCCTGGTATTTCGTCTTACCGGCTGCATGCAGCACCTGTTCGGCAACACCCCAGCGGACAAGGTCGTAGAAACGGTCGAACTCAGCACCCAGTTCCACACGGCGTTCGTGACGGATGGCCTGTTGCAGGTTGGTCGTGATTTTCGGCAGTACAGATGCATTCGTTCCACGGGCACGGGCACGTACCATTTCGAGGTAGTCGATCGCTTCCGAGGTCTTACCCAACTCGTTGGCTGATTCGGCAGCCATCAACACCACGTCCGAATAACGGATCAGGCGGATGTTGAACCAGTAGCCGAAGCGGTTACCGAACTGCGTACGGAGCGCCGGATTGGTATATACTTTCTTGTTGTAGTACTTGTTGATAACAGCATCCTGGGCAACCGGTTTGTCATTATACGGTTTGTTCGGCTGAATGCTGTTGGGATCATCCGATGAACGGAGGAAATACAACAAGGTTTCGTCTTTACGCGGGTCGCCTGCTTCAAAAGCATCAGCCATTTCCTGTGTCGGTGTATTCCAACCCCAACCTAAGTCCCAGCTACCGGCGCCACGCACACCCTGTACGTTGGCAAACTGGCTGCCGATATCACCGCTTGCCGGCAGAGCCGCCGTAGCTGTACACTGGAGTTCGAGCACAGACTCGCTGCAGTTTTCACCGGTTTCGCGGAAGATCTGGTCGTAAGCCGTGTTCAGGTTGTAAACACCCGACTGCATTACTTCGGTAGCGGCAGTGTACATGTTCTGCCAGTCGTTACGCTGCATATAGGTACGTGCATGCAGTGAGCGGGCAGCACCCCAGGTCAGACGGCCGATATAGATGGCAGGCCAGGTCTTGGGCAAATGCTGTTCGGCAGCGGTCAGATCGGAGTCGATCAGCGCGTAGATGTCGTTCACCGAACTTTTCGGGACATTGGTCTGGGCGGCATCGGTTACCTTGAAGTCAATCTTAGGCACTTCACCGAAGGCTCTTACGAGGTTGAAATAGCAATACGCACGGAAGAAGTAAGTTTCCGATTGATTCTGGAGGTCACCTTCCGACAGTGTATTACCGGCAGCTTCAAAATCGGCCAGATCAGCCAGCACACGGTTGGCAATGTTAATGATGGCATAGTTGTCTGTCCAGTAACCTTTGATATTACCATCGGCTGCATTGTAGTCGAAATCATCGAACATAGCAGCTGCGCTGGAGCCGTCGGAAGAGGTACTACCCTTTTCCATATCTTCACTTCGTACACTGTGTACCAACAAAGCACCCAAACCACCGGTCATATTGTAACCACGCATTTTGGCATACATGGTAAATACGTCAGCCTGGAATGAACCGCCTGTTTCATCACCCTTGACCCATTCTCCCTGCGGTTGTTGATCCAGCATATCGGAGCATCCGTAGTGGACAATCGCCAGCAAGCCGGCTGCGCAAACGAATAATACGTTGAATATATTCTTTTTCATAACTATCTTTCTTGCGATTATTAATTAAAATGTCAGATTAAATCCGAGTGTATATACAGCCGGCATAGGATAGGTTCCACCATCGATACCGAATGAGAGTCCGGAACCACCGATTTCAGGAGTATAACCTGAACTCTTGCTCCAGGTCTTCAGGTTCTGAATGTTTGCATAGAGGCGAAGCGACTTCATGCGGAGCGCCTTCAGGGTATTCGCGTCGAAGGTATAGCCTACCTGTACGTTACGGATGCGGAAAAAGCTACCGTCTTCCACGAAATAGCTGGAGTTCATTGCGTTCACAGCGTGCGATGGATCCAGGATCGGTTCCCAGTTAGAGGTGCCTTCGCCATTCCAACGGTCCATACGTTTGGTGAGGTAGTTCAACTGTGCATAGGTGGAGTTATCCCAGGTACGGAAGATTTCATTGCCATACACACCCATCATGTCGATACCCAGGTCGAAGCCTTTATAGCCCAGGTTGATATTGAAACCATAGGTAAAGTCGGGAGTCGGGTTACCGATCATGGTACGGTCGGCATCCGTGATCTTACCATCACCGTTGATATCAGCAAATATCAGGTCACCGGGAGATACGCCAGCCAATGTATTGGTCGGAGATTGTTTGATATGTTCCTTATTCTGATATACGCCAGCCACTTTGTAGCCATAGAAATAGGCAATCGGATAACCGGCCACCGTACGGGATACGCCTTCATAGACGGCATCCGTGGCATCACGTCCCAACGAAAGCACTTCGTTGTCGATCGTTGTCAGGTTAGCACCCAATGAATAGGTAAAGCCTGTTTCGCCAATCTTGTCAGACCAGCTACCGGATAATTCAAGACCGCGGTTCTGGATCTCGCCCAGGTTTTCGAGTGAGTTCTGTGCACCGGTACGTGAAGACAATGATACGATCATATCTTTCGTTACCTTATTATAATATACCGGTTCAATTCGCAAGCGGTTGTTCAAGAGGTTCATTTCGAAGCCAACTTCCCAAGCGTAGGTTTTTTCCCAACCCAGGTCCTGTACTAAATACTGGTAGGTGTAGCCCGGCACAATGTTATCACCGAAAACAGCGCTACCCGAGCTGTCTAACTTGGGGTAAGAAGGATAGGAGATCACTTTTCCGTCTTTATCTTTACCCGTATTCTGTGAGCCCAGTACACCCCATGATCCTTTTACTTTCAGGTAATCAATCACGGTCTGGTCCTTCATGAAACCTTCTTCCGTTACTACCCAACCGGCACCGAACGAATAGAAGTTATCCCAGGTATTGCCTACACCGTAGAATACGGAAGAACCGTCGCGACGATAGGATGCATTCAAGAGATACTTATTCTGATAACCGTACAAACCACGTACCAGATACGACATGAGGAAGCGGTTATATTGTTCGCCACCGTTGGTCATCGCCTTGTTTGACAAGGAAGTGATCCACCATTTGTCAGGATTGTCGTTCGGGATAGAGAAGATAATATCTGCGTAATTCTGGCTGCGACCTGCATCGATCTTTGAATACGAGGTATAGTTGGAGGTGATACCGGCGGTCGCCGTCAGCGAGTGGTCGCCAAACTGGTTGGTATACGTCAGGATATAGTCCTGCTGGAAAGCCAACCGGGTCAGTTTGAACTGATCAATCGTTTCTTTATCGTTCAGACGGCTTTGACCGGGGACGTATGGATCGTATACCCAAATGATCGGACTGTATTTTCTGGATTCTTCCGACCCAAAGTCGAATGAAAGAGTAGCCTTGAAATTGAAATGTTTCAGGAAGTCTACCTCACCATATACATTACCGGCAGCGCGATAGTTGACAGCCTTGTTATGGTCGCCTCTGATCTCGGTGTCAATCAGCGGGTTCCACACCTGGGCGTTCTGGAACGAAGGCAGGTTGGACAATAAGCCGGTGGTAGCTTCGTGCGTCGGAGCAATCGGAGCAGCTTTGATCATACCACCCACGCTCTTTTCATCGGTAGGAAGCGTACGTGAACCGTTCATCTGGAATCCGAAACGGATGTCTTTCGTTACATTATAGTCGCTGCTCAGGTTCAACGTCAGTTTCTTAAACATTTCCGTTTTGATGGAACCTTCTTCCGTCATATAGCCGAGGCCCAGATAGAACTTGTTCTTTTCCGTAGCACCGGTAATACTTACGTTGCTATTGGTCACAAAACCTGTCTGGAACATTTCGTCCTGCCAGTCGGTATCAGCATTCCAATACGAATAGTCGAACGGATTGGCTTTCTGGTTCTTCAACTGTTCGTTATACAGTTCCTTGAATTGGGCGGCATTGGTCAGGTCGATACGGTCGTTGATATTCTTCCAACCCATCGAAGAGTTGATATTCACCAATGTTTGTCCTTCTTTCGCTTTTTTGGTAGAGATAATGATCACACCGTTCGCACCTCGTACCCCGAAGATAGCCAACGAAGACGGGTCTTTCAAAATCTCCATCGACTCGATATCGGCGGGGTTCAGGTAGTTGATATTGTCTGAAAACAGACCGTCAACGATGTAAAGCGGTGCATAACCGTTGATAGAGTTTGTACCACGGATACGGATTTCCGGATCCTGTCCGGCACGACCGGTATTCACCACTTGTACACCGGCTACCTTACCCTGGATAGAGGCCAAAGGGTTGGACGACGGTTTGTTGGCAATTTCGTCCGCTTTTACACTGACGATTGAACCGGTCAAGTCGCGTTTCTTAGCCGAACCATAACCGATAACCACTGTTTCTGCCAACAGATGCGAATCTTCGGCCAACGTTACATTAATAACTGACTGGTTGCCCACCTGTACATTCTTGGTGGTCATACCAATAAAAGAGAACTCAAGTACATCATTCGCACTGACTTCGATTGAATACTTCCCATCGTAATCCGCTACGGTTCCGATAGTGGAATTCAACACGCGAATAGCTGCACCGGGTAAAGACATACCGGTTTCATCAGATACTGTACCTGAGATTTGCCGTTTCTGTGCCCATCCTTGCACACTGCAAAGCAGAAGCAAGAGGCAAACAGTAATCACACGAGATTGAATGGATAATAGTTTCCGTCTGTAATTTCTCATAATACTACATTTTTGATGTGTTTTATAGTTCAACAAGTTTAACATATTATATTATAACGATCCTTAAACAAAGCGGGATACTGGAGGCATAAGTCAACCCAGAAACAATTTCGGTAACAAATTTTCACATCAAATATAGAGAGCGCCCTTCTGTTCGTCAAATAATATGGCTCATTACAAATACATCGCCCCGCACTTTTAACAAAAGCGTACCTCACTTTTACTACTCAAATAACCACATAAATCTGATGATCAGTCACTTAACAACAAATATAGTATTCCCTGATTACCCCTGTTGATCCTCATGGGAAGTGGACACAAAGTGGATATTGTGAAGTTCTGTGAAGCCTATTTCCTACCGATAAGCAGCGATAAAGGTAACTTAGCCAGTTTCAGACCCAACGAGCGGTGAAGTCGAGACGTAGTTTCAAACCCAACCAGACTTGAAAGTAATGGGTGTTCGCCACGACGATGAATGCCCGGTCACGGGCATCGTGTTCGTAGCCGTGGGTGCTGGCGAAGCCGAGCCCACGGTCAATTAGAATAACAACAATTATCATGCGCCGCGTCAGCGGTGGCGGCCTACAAACACGGCACCGCTGACGCGGCGCATAAAACACAATCCAATTACATGTCCGTGGGCTTGCACCCACGGCTACCAACACGATACCGCTGACGCGGTATTCACCCACACAAAAATGTTCAAATACTGGAAAATCTGAAGATCGCCCAGCTCTTATTACAACCCCAACTTAAAACAAAAAATACAATAACCCTAAATCCGGGGAAACCCAAAACATATACTCCACAGCATCATAAACAGCTGAATCACATGCTCTTAATGTCATTTTACATCCCGTATATCACTTGCCTTCGTGTTGCCTATACTATGCCTATACTATGCCTTCGCGTCTTTTACCTCTTTTCAACACCCCAAAACACCCTTTCCCTCTTTCTGAAAATAACAATAACCCTGTGCCTCGGATTCAACCGCTTTCAATTCCGGCCAAAATGGAAGATGAACAGTTGTATTGTTACTGTGCAAATACGACATGGATGACCTGAAACCGAACAAAGTGTTCGATAGTGAACACTTGGAGAAGGCTGTTGTATGCACATTATCAGCACTTTAGTTTTTTGGCACAGGGTTTGCTTTTTAGTAGGCAGAAACAAACACAACAAGCATATGGACAGAGAGATTTCAAAAGAAGTGCGTCAGAAAGAGTCGCGGAAACAAATTATGAAAGTAGGGGCAGGCGTTGGTACGGCCATCGTCCTGATCGTACTTATTATTTCATTGTTGCAAACGAGTCTGAACCGGAAAGACCTTCAGATTTCTACCGTCGATGTGGGCGTGATTGAAGTATCGGTCAGCGCTTCGGGCAAGGTGGTTCCGGCTTTTGAAGAGATTATTACCTCGCCGATCAATTCGCGCATCGTAGAGATCTATAAGAAAGGCGGCGACTCGGTGGATGTCGGTACCCCGATCCTGAAACTCGACCTCCAGACAGCAGAAACAGACTATAACAAACTGCTCGACGAAGAACAAATGAAGCGACTCCAACTCGAACAACTCCGCGTATCGAACCGCGGCAAGCTGTCGGAAATGGAGATGCAACTCAAAGTATCCCGCATGACCCTCAACCGCAAGGAAGTGGAACTGCGCAACGAACGCTACCTCGAAAGTTTGGGTGCCGGTACGGCTGATAAGGTACGTCAGGCTGAACTCGACTACAACGTCAGTACCCTCAAACTCGACGAAGACGAACAGAAATACATCAACGAGAAAGCCCTTGTCGATGCCGAACTAAAGGTGAAAGAACTCGAAGTCAGCATTTTCCGCAAAGGACTGGCCGAGATGAAGCGCACGCTGGAAGACGCCCAGATCCGTTCACCCCGTAAAGCGATCCTGACGTATGTGAATAATGAGATCGGCGCCCAGGTGTCGCAAGGGAACCGGGTAGCCATCGTCTCCGACCTGTCGCACTTCAAGATCGAAGGCGAGATAGCCGATACCTATGGCGACCGTATCGCAGCCGGCAGCCGTGCCGTGGTGAAGATCGGCAGCGACAAACTCGACGGCGTGGTAAGCGACGTAACACCTCTGTCGAAGAACGGCGTGATCTCCTTCTCCGTGCAGTTGAACGAAGACAACCACCGTCGCCTCCGTTCCGGCCTCAAGACCGATGTGTATGTCATGAATGCCGTGAAAGACGACGTGATGCGCATCGCCAACGCTTCTTACTATATGGGTAAAGGCGAATATGAACTCTTTGTGCTGAACGGCGACCAATTACTCAAACGCAAAGTGCAACTGGGCGACAGCAACTTCGAATACGTGGAAGTAACCGGCGGGTTGCAGGCCGGCGATCAGGTAGTCGTATCCGACATGAGCAGCTACAAAGACAAAAACAAACTGAAGATAAGCGAATAATAACTATTCATTCTTAGACTTATGTTGAAGCAATACATACAAATGGCTCTCCAGATGCTACGAGAGAACCCGCTCGTCAGCACCATCTCTATTCTCGGAACGGCGCTTTCCATTGCAATGATTATGATTGCGGTGTTGGTCATCCAGGTGCAATTAGTCAGCTTCCGCCCGGAGAGTTTCCGTGGCTCGATGCTCTATGTCATAGCAACCGAAGTAGTAAAAAAAGACCAGTCCAACCGGAACCGCGGCAAGATGGGCCATCAGGTGGTGAAAGAGTATTTCTATGCCCTGAAGACTCCTAAAGCCGTATCGGCACTGGCCAATGAGACACGCCCCATCTCTCTTCCGGGTCAACGGCTGTATAAGGAATATCGCATCATATATACTGATGCGGCGTTCTGGACGGTCACTGATTTCCAGTTCCTGGCCGGCAAACCATTTACAGAGGCCGACTTCCAGTCGGGCATACGTACGGCTGTTATCACCGAACCGTTAGCCCGGCAGTTGTTTGGTACGATTGATGTGGTGGGTAAAGAAATCATCATCGATTTTCTGGAACATACCATCTGCGGAGTAGTACCTAAAGTAAGCCGTCAGGCGAATATGGCTTACGCCGACCTTTGGATACCCTATACGGCGAACGAGATGTTAATGAGCGCCCGCAGTGCAAAAGCCGGTAGTTTCGATATCGCCATGTTGGCCAACGATAAGAATGACTTCCAAGCCATTCGCGATGAGTTGGAACGTCGCCGGAAGCAATTGAATGAGAACGACCCGGAGGTAGACGTCGCTTTCCTGTACGGCCCGCATACACAGGTGGATCTTGCCATGGGGGCAAATGGATACAATCCGGTGACACCGAAAGACTTCTGGCGGGAAAAGGGATTACTCCTGCTGTTCCTGCTGCTGGTACCGGCATTGAACCTGACCGGCGTGATGCAATCGTCTATCCAACGACGCCGGAGCGAGCTGGGATTACGTAAATCGTTCGGTGCCACACCAGGCATCCTGTGGAAACAGATACTGGGTGAGAACCTGGTGATCTCGCTCATAGGCGGCGTGCTGGGGTTTGTATTGTCGTTCGGGTTACTCCAACTCTGCAAAGGTTTCCTGTTAGGTACGGATACGATGCTCACGGCCGATATGTTGCTTACCCCCGGAACATTCCTGATAGCGCTGGCCTTTGTCCTGTTGCTCAACCTGCTGAGCGCTTCCATACCGGCCTTCCGCATTACCCGCCAACCCATTGTGGATTCCCTGAGAGATGTGGAGTAAATAGTATTCATCCGTAAATAAACAACGACAGATATGTGGAAACAGTTAGTGAAAATGATATGGAACCAGCGACGAGCCAACGGTTGGATCTTTGCCGAACTGCTGGTGGTGATGGGAGTACTTTGGTATATGGTAGATGCCTCGATGATTGCCTGGCGTACGTATCACCTGCCGTTAGGTTTTGATATTGAAAACACCTTCCGCCTGAAACTGGCCGACCTGAACCAACGGGCACCCGGCTTTGTGAACAGCGACGAACGAACCACCAGCGAAGCCGACGACCTGCTTCGCCTGATGGACCAGATCCGCATGAGTAATGAAGTGGAAGAGGTCTGCGTCACGTATTTCTCCTGCCCGTATTCCAACGGCGACTCCTGGACTGGTATCGAGCCGGTCGACGGTGATACGACGGGATTATCCGAACAATCGTTCCAGGTACGCCGTGTGACGCCGGAGTACTTCACCGTCTTCCGGGTAAAGGACAAGAATGGCGATCCCATCACTCCGCAACTCGAAACGGCCCGTTCCTCGATTGTCATCTCTGCCGATATGGAAAAGAAATTCTTCGGTACACAGCCTGGCAGCCGACGGAAAGTGAAGCGGGGGGGCGAGGAAGAAGTACTGGTGTCGGCTGTATCCGAACCCATACGCCCGAACGATTATGAGATAAGTAACCCTTGTTTTTATGATGTGTTTGTGGGAAACGACTTTACCGACCTGGTGAATACGTTCGGTGCCTCCCGTGCCGAGTTGTGTGTGCGGATGAAGAAGGATATCTCGCCCGACGAAATGAACCTGTTCCTGGCTTCGATCAGCGACCGGCTGACAGTGAATAACCTCTATGTCTACGGCTCGAAGAAGTTCGCCCTCCAACGCGAAGATAAGATCCGCCATTTCGGTGATGAGATTAAAATCCATATGTCGCTGATGGCCTTTATGCTTATCAATGTGTTCTTCGGTATTATCGGTACCTTCTGGCTACGCACGCAATATCGCCGGGGAGAGATCGGACTTCGTGTTGCCCTGGGATCAAGCCGGCGCGGTTTGTACCGGTTTATGAACAGCGAAGGTATCTGCCTGTTGCTGCTTACGCTACCGGTGATCTTCTTCCTGATCGTGAACCTCGCATTTATGGATGTGCTGGAAACAGCCCGTATCCCTTTCTCCATCGGACGATTCCTGATGGTAACAGCCGGCTCTTACCTGCTGATGGCCGGGATGATCTGCTTCGCCATCTGGTTCCCGGCACGCAAAGCAGCGAATCTGCCTCCGGCAGAAGCCTTAAGGCATGAATAAAGTAAAAAAATAAACAACAACAATAATAACTAATCATTACAGTCATGATCAAATTAACGAACTTGCAGAAGATCTATCGTACGAAGGAAATCGAAACAGTAGCCCTCGAAAATGTAAACATGGAAGTGTTGAAAGGTGAATTCCTCAGCATCATGGGTCCTTCGGGTTGTGGTAAATCTACCTTGTTGAACATTATCGGTTTGTTGGATGCTCCGACATCCGGATCGGTCGAGATCAACGGTATTAATACCGTCAACATGGGCGATAAGGAACTGGCCGCTTTCCGTAACAAACAACTTGGCTTCGTGTTCCAGAGCTTCCACCTGATTAATTCGCTGAACGTACTCGACAATGTGGAACTGCCGTTGCTGTATCGCAAAGTCTCTGCTTCCGAACGTCGCAAAGCGGCCGAGGCCGTACTGGAAAAGGTTGGCTTGAGCCACCGTATGCGCCACTTCCCGACACAGTTGTCCGGTGGTCAATGCCAGCGTGTCGCTATTGCGCGTGCCATTGTAGGTAACCCCGATATTATCCTCGCCGACGAACCTACCGGTAACCTCGACAGTAAGATGGGTGCTGAAGTCATGGACATCCTCCATCAACTGAACAAGGAAGACCACCGCACCATCGTAATGGTAACCCACGACGAACGCCAGGCGAAACAAACCAGCCGTACCGTTCGTTTCTTCGACGGTCGCCAGGTACAGTAAGTAAACTCATTCGTAAAGTAAACTCATTCGTAGTACTAAACAAAGCGCTATGTACAAGATCTATTTTAAACAGGCAATAGCCGTATTAAAGCAAAACCCGCTGCTGGGAGTAATTTCCATCGTCGGGACGGCGTTGGCCATCTGCATGATTATGGTGATTGTGATTGTCTATGAAGTGCGTAATGCTGACTACCGGCCGGAGAGTAACCGGAGCCGGATGCTGTATGTCACCTGGGGGGCGACTGTGAATAAGGCAGGCGGCGAGAGCACTTCCAATGTGTCACTTAAAACGATTAAGGCCTGCTATCGCGATCTACAAACGCCTGAGACTGTAGCCATTACAGCCCGATTTCGTTCGAAGCTGGCTGCTGTACCGGGTGGAAAAGACAAATTCAATGGCGACTTGTTGAATACGGATGAGAACTTTTGGAAAGTATTCCACTTCACTTTTATTGCCGGTAAGCCCTATACGGAGGCCGATGTACAATCGGGTATCAAGAAGGTTGTTGTTTCCGAGACGGTGGCCCGTAAGCTCTACGGCACGACCGATGTGGTGGGGAAAGAGGTACTCTTGAGTTATGAGTTGTTTACCATTTGTGGTGTAGTGAAGGATGTCTCCATCCTGGCCGAATCGGCCTATGCCCAGCTATGGATCCCCTATTCGGCCGATAAAATGAAATTGATCTCATTTACAGAAGATATATTAGGGCTATTTCAGGTCTATATCCTGGCTAAATCGCCTGCTGATTTCCCGGCGATCAAAGCGGAAGTGGAAAAGCGGGTGGAGCAATACAACGCGACACTGACCGATAACAGCTATATGCTGTACGGACAGCCTGATACGCATTTTGAACAGCAAACGCGTGTGGATGTCCATAATCCCGACCATAACCGGACAATCCTACGCTATGCCATCATCATCCTGGTTCTGCTGCTCGTGCCAGCTATCAATCTGTCGGGCATGACCTTTTCCCGCATGCGGAAGCGAATGACCGAAATCGGTGTCTGCAAAGCCTTCGGCGCTACCCGGGGCGAGATCATCCGACAGGTACTGACCGAGAACCTAGTGGTATCCCTTATCGGCGGAGTGATCGGGCTGGTCTTTTCGTATGCCGCCCTGTTTATGCTGAAAGGCTGGTTGCTAGGCTATGCCGGCGGACGCGAGATCAACGGGCTGGCTTCGGTCAATACGGAGATGTTGTTTAATCCGATGGTCTTTGTTTATGCGTTTGTGTTCTGCCTGGTGTTGAACTTGCTTTCGGCAGGTATCCCCGCCTACCGCACGGCGTCAGGGACTATTGTGGATGCATTGAAAGATACTTATTAATAACTCTAACCCCATAACATCATGATCAGGCATTTATTTTCCATCATTTGGAATCAACGAAAGACGAACGCATGGATATGGACAGAGTTGTTACTCGTGTCGGTGTTTCTGTGGTATATTGTGGATTATCTGCTGGTGATTGGCTTTACGCTCACATCACCCAAAGGGTATGATACCAACCATACCTATTATATCTCCCTAGCTGAAAAGGGCGACGAGAGTGAGGGATATATTCCTCTGGATGTGAAGACGACCAAGTCGGGTGAAGACCTGTTGACGATCGCCGACCGTATCCGGACGTATCCGGGTGTGGAAGCCGTGTCGTATTCCCGTGCCGCCCATCCGTATTGCCAGAACCGGAGGGGACGTACAATCGGATCGGATACCGCCCATTATTTCAACGGGCGGCTACTGTTGGTAAGCCCCGGCTATTTTAGGGTATTCAACATCAAAGGGAAAGACGGGAAAGAGATACCTGTCGATCAGTTGAATGAGAAGACCTTTGTGGTGACCGAGGATCTGGAGGAGACCTTTTTCGACACGTCTTCGGGCATTGGCCAACTGCTGCATTATCCGCAGGATAAAGAGAATACGGAACGCCACAGACCCATCGCGGCTGTGACAGAAAAGCTGCGATATACCGAATATCAGAAGGCAGACTATGCTTTTTATGAGATTATGACTCCTCAGATCCTGGCCGATGCCCGCCCGGAGGATGTGTTTGCGATCGATCTCTGCATCCGTGTGAAACCGGAGGCCGATAAGGATTTCGCCGAACGTTTCCGCCGGGAGATGGACGAGCAACTGTCTGTGGGCAATATCTATCTGCTGGATATCCGGACGATAGAGTCATTGCATGACGATTTTGTGCGGGAAGACAGCAATGCGTTGCATACCCAACTGGCCGTTCTTTTCTTCCTGTTACTGAATATCTTCCTGGGTATTATCGGTACGTTCTGGGTACGTACGGAATCCCGGAAGGGAGAGATGGGATTGCGTGTAGCATTGGGCAGTACACCCCGCAGCCTGATGGACATCCTGATCCGGGAAGGAATCCTATTGTTGGGATTGGCAACAGTCTTCTCTCTCCTGGTTTGCTTCAATCTGGGTTGGCTGGAGATCGTGGAAACGAATCGCCTTAACTTTACTGCCGGCCGCTTCTGTGCTGGTACGCTGATCACCTTTGCCTTGATGGCGCTGATGATTATCATCGGTATCTGGTATCCCGCCCGACAGGCCGCTACGATCCAACCGGCAGAGGCGCTCCATTATGAATAATAGCAATTAAAGGGGACAACTATGTTTACAACCTACTTCAAACAAGCCTGGAACCTGATACGGCAGGAGAAACTGTTCAGTTCCATTTATATCATCGGAACGGGACTATCCATTGCTGTAGTCATGGTGCTCTCGATCGTGTATTACATCAAGGTAGCCGATATCTATCCGGAGACGAACCGCGATCGGATGCTGATCGTGAAATCGGGCGAGGAAAAACGTCCGAATGATAGAGGTAACAGTTCTTCTTTTCTCTCTGAGACGCTTATCAATGACTGTTTTTCTTCGCTGGAAAATGCAGAGGCGGTCAGTGCTGTTTACTTCAGTTTCGAAGAGAATTATGTACAACCGGAAGGGAGCAAAGAACAACTGCCGGTGACGGTTAAATGGGTGGATACAGCTTTCTGGAAGGTATTCTCGTTTCGTTTCAATGCCGGACAGCCGTTTACGGAAGCGGATATGCAGTCGGGGTTGCAAACATCCGTCATTTCGGCCTCGCTGGCACGTCGGCTGTTCGGAGAGGAAGAAGCCGTTGGGCGGTATGTAAGCCTTGATTTCCAGCCGTACCGGGTTTGTGGTGTTGTGAAAGATGTCTCGCAGGCTACCGGAAACACCTATGCCCAATTGTGGATTCCATACACCGTCACTTCCAACTACAACCAAACGTTTGGAGAGATAGGGGCGTTAGGCTTTATGCAGGCATATATGCTGGCGCCTTCTGCCGGGCAAGTAGAAACCTTGCGGAAAGAGGCGTTGGAGAGTGTCCGCCGGTATGCCGGGCAATTCGCACCGGTAGAACTGACACTGAACGGACAGCCCGACAAACATTGGCAGAGTGTGTTCCGTTTCTGGTCGAACGGTACGATCGACTTTAACAAGATATTACTTACATATGGACTTATCTTCTTTGTCCTGCTACTTGTTCCGGCGATCAGTTTGTCGGGCATGACGGATTCACGGATGGAACGACGCCTGGTTGAGATGGGGATACGGCGTGCTTTTGGCGCTCCCAAGGGACGACTAATGATGCAGCTTATGACGGAAAATTTCCTGTTCACGCTACTTGGCGGAGCTTTTGGGCTGTTGTTGTCGTATGTACTGATACTGCTGACCAGCGATTGGATTATGACGATCGGTCAACCGCTGATTCTGACTCCTGCCGAAGGACCGGCTGTCGCTTTCTCACCGACCATGCTGATTAATATACCTGTGTTCCTGATAGCGCTGGGGATCTGCTTTGTGTTGAACCTGTTGTCTGTGTTCATACCTGCCTGGCGGGCATCACGCAGGGAGATTATCTATTCATTGAACCTTAATTGATATTTAGTATGTTACAATCAATCGCTAAACAGTTATGGAACCGCAAGCGTGGTCATGTGTGGGTGATGCTGGAGTTGTTGTGTGTGTTCTGCCTCATCTGGTATATGGTGGATTTCTTTTTTGTCTACCTCTACAATACACATATCCCCGATCATCGGAAAGCGGAGCATACCTGGCAGGTGAACCTGGGTATGTTTCCTCCCGGGCATCCGGACTATGTGGCGGAGAATGATTCTTCTGAAATGTTGTATGCCAACTACCAGCGGATCCTTCAGTCGTTGCGTACGTATCCGGGAGTAGAAGCCGTATCGGTGGCTTCCGGAGGATATTCACGTTTGTGGAGTGGAAGTTCTGACAATACCGCTTACCGTTCCTCGACAGATACCACGCTGGAAGTCGGCGGTCAGCGATTTACCCTGTGCCCGGATGGCGACTTTTTCAGCGTGTTTAGCTACACCTATGAAGGAAAACCTGTATCCATGCAAGATTTCGACTGGTCGACGCCAAATGCATTAGTTGTCAGTCGTTCGGTGGAAGAACAATTATTCCCGGGGCAAAGCGCTGCCGGCAAAGAAGTTATTAATCCCTGGAATACACAGGAGCGCAGCCGGATCATCGGCGTGGTGGATGATGTGAAGCGGTTCGACTATCTCCGTCCCCAACATGCCTATTACACCCCCTACCATGTCCGGGCGGACAAGATGACGGTCGACCGTTTAAAAAATATGGTATTCACAGTCCGCAGTAATGCCTCGCTTTCGGATGCCGCTTTCCGGGAGGGATTCAAGGCTGAGATGGAAAACACGTTGCGTATCGGAAACTTTTATCTGCTGAGCGTGATCTCGAACGTAACATTCAAAGAAGACACAGCCCGGTTATTTGGAATCACCACCGATCTCCGTATTCGTTCCTACCTGATGGCTTTCTTCCTGATCAATATCGTATTGTGTGTGATGGGCACATTCTGGTATCGTGTCAATACACGTCGGAATGAGATCGGACTGCGGATGGCGATGGGCTCGACGCATAAAAGTATCCGTAGCGTCTTTTTAATAGAAGGACTGGTCCTGTTGACCGTAGCAGCTATTCCGGCGATGATTATCGAATCGCAGTTTGTTGTTGCCGATTTGATTGAGACGATGGGGAAAAACAGCAATATGGCAACGGTCTATCTACCCGACCGCACCGTGCTGCGTTTCCTGATCACCAATGCGATCACCTGGGGTATACTGGCCATTGTTATTATGGGTGCCATTTGGCTTCCTGCAAGTAATGCTTCCCGTATTCCACCGGCGGAAGCGCTGCATTACGAGTAATATTCAAAACGTCATCGATGCATACACTCCCACATGCCCACCACCGGCAACGGGTGTGATCGTCAGGTTATGCTTTTGGACAAAGGGGTGGGTGAAGATATACCCGCTGCCGATACCAATAGCTGCACCGGCGGCCACATCCCACCAGTCATGCTTTTTGCCATAGACACGGCTCCAGCCGACATATGCCGACAGCAGGTAAGCGGGAATGCCATATGTCCATCCGTAGCGTTTCTGGATAAAGGCCGCTCCGGCAAAAGAGACGGTAGCATGCATGGAAGGGAAGGATTCGTTGTCGCTATAATCAGGCCGTTCTTTGTCGATCAGGTACTTTAGAATGAAGGTGGTACCCACTGCTGTAATGCCGGTCAAGGCGCCTTGCTTCAATCCCTCCCAATCCTGCAAGGCCAGTGTGGCCGCCAGACTGGCTGCCGGTGTGACCAACATCAGGATATCACCGGATGTACGGACTGCCTTCCGGCTACCGGTTACTCCCACTTGGGGAGTCGCCGTTTGTGCTACTACTTGCGTGGGCAACGAATAAGAAAGGAGAACGAACAAACAAGATAAAATAATGCGCATGGCTATTGACGTTTTCCCCTTTAAACGGGAAATACGCCGGATTATTACACATCAGGGAAGCCGGAAAAACCAAATGGGGCAGATATTGCTGATAAACCCGCGTTTGCAAAGTGTCAGAAGCGCATAAAGTAGTCGTTCAGATTCTGCGTGGAAGGAATATCCAGCTTCTTACGTAAGCGGTAACGGCTGTTTTCCACGGCGCGCAACGAAATATTCATCAACGAGGAGATATCCTTCGACGACAGGTTCAATCGCAGACAGGCACACAGTTTCAGGTCATTGGACGTCAGGTCGGGATGTACTTCACGAATACGGTGAAAGAATCCGGCATGTTTCTGTTCAAACTGGATCAGGAACATTTTCCAGTCCTCATCGATATCCATATTCTTATTCAACAAGGCGGCGATCTTGGAATAGAGCGGGAGGAATACTTTCTTGCCGGAAGAGCTGTTGTAGAAATCATCGATTTCCTTTTTCACCGTCAGGATCAATTCATTCTTCTGAATAATAAAGGAAGCCTGCGAGAAGAGTTCGGCATCCTTTTCTTCAATCACTTGTTGGAGCGATGCATTCTGACGCCGCAAACGTTGCTCCTCCCGCATACGTACCTTCAGCAGGTGGACATTGCGGTAACGTCTCAACACGATAAACCAAACACCTATCAGCGATAAGATAACGCACAGCACATAGACAATATACGCCCAGCCTGTCTGATACCAGGGTGGCAAGATACTGAAAGAGAAAGAAGTTGCAGACGAATATTCACCCAGGCTGTTGACTGTGCGAAGTTCGAATACATAATCCCCCTTCGACAAACGTTCAAACCGAACGTCATGTATTTTTTCCGGTGTCGACCATTCATCTGCTTCTCCACGCAAACGGTATTGGAACAGGAGATTCTCTTCCATCACATTCCGCGAGAAGAAGTCAAAGGAAATGGTATGCTGGTTATATGGGATACGAATATCTTCTTTGTCCAGTTGCCAATAATAGCGCATATCCTTCATATTCCGCGTTTCCACCAAGCGGATATACGGAGGGGGGATATCTGCCGTTTCCTGTTGTATCTTCACCCGGAAATGATGAAGCATAAAGCCGTTATCCAAACAGATCATACTGGTGGAATCGTCCAGTACCACCGCATTTTCATAGGCATTTACCAACGAAAGATGATTGAAACCCATATCGAAATTCTCAATCAGATACACTTCATCGCCATCATAAAAGCCTTTGTACACACTATTATTTGTCAAAGCATAAAACATATTATATCCCAACGGGATCAACTGCTGGATAGAATGAACACCCTCAAAACACTGATTAAAGGCATCGAAAGGGATTAGTTTATCTGCAATATCATCATAAATATAGAAGTGGTCGTCCGACAGGAAGATCACGCGCCCTCCCAACTTAAATATCCGGAAACGGCGGGGTTGGTCATCCCTGTCATTGAGTCCATACATACGGATAAGTTTCTGTCGGCTGATATTGTCCATAAACCGACAACGGTATAATCCCTTTTGGGTATGCGTCATCCAGATATTTCCCAAGTGGTCCATTTCGATATCCATAATCGGTTCCCGGATATCATTGATATTAGACAGGAATGACAAGTCGCCCTTCAGGATGGAGGCCACAAAATAGGTACTGGCAAACAGCAAGTCGGTATTATTGTATCGCTCCCGATTGATCTTGTATACGCCCCGGCTTACTTCATCACTCTCCGTAATCCGTAATTGTTTGTCTATGATCAATAGCCCGTAGTTATGGCCGCACAACAACTTGTCACCGTATACTTTCACATCCCACACCTGCCCTTCGGTACCTTCCACCAGACGCATATCGGAAAGGGGATCCAAGCCCGCCAATTGGGTTGCAGGCAAATAGAACAGCCCCTGATTAGTAGCCAGGAATAATTTATCGTCAAACAAGACGGCCGAATAAACAGCGCCGGTCTTTCCGCTGGGATCAATATAACAATCCAGATCGTTCAGGTATTGCAAGTAACTGATACCCCGGTCTAATGCCGCCCATACATTGCCAAACTCGTCTTCAAACAGCCCCAGAACAGTATTGTTTTGCAGGAAATTATTCGTAGAAAAATGATTGACAACCGTCCCCCCGGGCGTCATCTCATAGATACCATTCAGAATCGTGCCAAAGAAATAATTGCCGTTTGAGCTCAAAATACCATTATTTACCTGATACTTTTCCATGCCGGTCGGCAATTGCCAACGAGTAAATACATGCCCATCGTACAGATAAAACCCTTTCGTGGTGGTCACCACTAAGTATTGATGACCGGCATAAGGCAACACTACACGTACTTCGGTATCACTAAACACCGAACTACCGGGTATCTCATCCAGCCGCTCTCCCACAAGACGGTACAGGCTGCCACCTGTCTTCTGTATCCAATATTCGTCATAGACTTGCAGCAGGAACAGGATATTGCTTCCTTCGGTACGGACAAAGGTTCGTTCGTAATCATATACATAGATATGGTTAAACGACTGGAACAATACCACGTCGTCCGCCACATGAATCCGCCAGATATCGTCGTTCTTTAGATTTCCCTGTTGTTTGATCTCTTTGCTCAGCGATGTATATACCAGTTCATTGGTTTCATTCCGTTCCCACACGCCGAACTCCTCAAAGCCACCGGTAAAGATCCGGTTATCATCTGTAATAGCAACCGCCCGCACCACTTCAGCTTCCGGGATCGTATATAACTTCCATCGGACGCCATCAAACTCCAGCAGGCCATTATCGTTGCCAAAATACATCACGCCGTACGTATCCTGCGCTATCGCCCAATTCTTATTACCTGCCTGATACGTATATTTATCAAAATTGATTGTATGCGGTTTCGCAGCTTGCATACAAAAGCAGCTTAACAGAAAGAATAATACACTGAATGTAGTTTTAGACATAAAAGCACTCCTAATACAACTGCCGAAAGTTACGGTTTATTTTAATTAGGCAATATATTTTAACAGTAATTCATCAAAAAAAGGGATGTGTTTAGCAACACATCCCTTCTATATCCTATCGGAAAAGCCTGATTACATAGGCAGTGTACCGGCAACCAGAATAACCACGAGGAGCGCAAGGATAGCGTAAAGTTCGGGGAATACGGCCATTACCATCGTAGCACCAAACACGTTATGACCAGCACCTACGGCAGCGATACCGTTTGCACATACCTGTGCCTGACGGATAGAAGAATAGAAACCGGCAAATCCGATCATAGCTCCCGATGCCAGAATAGCACAGGCATTCATCATCGTAATGCTTTCAACCAAAAACCTCTGTACCATAAAATAAGCAACGAATCCATACAGACCCTGTGAGCTGGGGAGTGCACTTAAAGCAATGTACGTACCCAATGCATCCGGATTTTTCTTCATGGCGCCAACCACTGTATTACCACAAATGGTTACACCATACGCACTACCAACAAATGAAAGACCGGTCATCAAACCAACTCCGATGTAAGCTAATAAAATTTCCATAACAAATTGATTTTAATTTATTTACTATTATTTTTACTTTCTAATTATGCTTTTTTAAATGGCAGATATTCCCTGCCGCCGCCTTCAAACTCGGCATTCTTGTAGTATTCGACGAACACCAGACGAAGCGGGTGTACCATCGAACTGATCATACAGAGGCCGAAGTTCAAACTGTGCCCCACCAACAGGATGATCAACATCGGAATGAAGCGCACCACTGGCGGCAACCCCTCGGTCATATCGAAGGCCAAAGAGTTGAACACACCGCCCAAGATACCGCCCGTCAGCCCGATGGCAAACAAACGGATATACGACAGTGTATCGCCCAGCAGCCCGGAGAGCACGTTGTAGAGCGTCCACAGACCGTTCCCGAAGTTAATGAACACGTTCTTACCCGGCATATTGTAGAGGAAGGCCACCAACAGACCGGCTGCCGCAATACCGTAGAAGATATTGACAGCAAGCGGCGACAAATGGATATTGAGCGTCGGCAAACCGAACACCAGGACCACCGCCGTGATCACAAAGACCCAGGCAAAGGGTGCGATACTGTGCTTGGTACCTTTCTGCAACTTGGTCTTGTAGGCGGCTACTATCTTACCGAATATAATATGTACGATACCGATCACGATCGAGAGCGTCATCAGGTTGTCGCTATTCAAGAAGTAGTCCTTCACCGGAGCAAAGAGTTCAAGCTTACCCACTTCAACGCCAAAGAACGAACCGGTACAGCAAGCCACCACAATCGTCATGCCCCCCAACCATTGGAAGAGGGAAAGGAACGGACGGTAGTCGGGCGAGACCTTCTTCTTCAGCAGTGTAGCGCCCAGCAGGATAAGGAGTCCATATCCTCCGTCGCCAAAACAAAGGGCAAAGAAGAGCATAAAGAACGGGGCGAACAGCGGCGTGGG
The DNA here is from genome assembly GCA_031555145.1 of Tannerellaceae bacterium. Lineage (GTDB taxonomy): Bacteria > Bacteroidota > Bacteroidia > Bacteroidales > Tannerellaceae > JAJDIA01. The sequence goes on from JAVBUR010000123.1 coordinate 27,061, forward strand.
ATCCAACTCCGTATAATTCGGGAGGGAGAACATCCGCGTGATGGGTTCGAACAGACGGCTGTAGGCGTTGTTCTTGAGCTTGATGGGGACCTGATCGCCTTCTTCAATTTCTTCCCGGTGGAAGTAGTAGCCAGCAGCATCGAGTAATTGCTCCATTTGATCACCATTGTCGTCGGTTGTCCAGCCTTCGAGGCACATCAGGCGGTCTTCTGCCTGGCGGTCGGTCTGTTCCTTCACATTGGCCATATTGAACACGTTCTGCAACTGGCGGTCGAAGGCATCGAGCGTCTGGTATTCCTGAGCGGCATACGTTTTCAACTGTTCATCCACATGGGCGATTTCCTTCTGCACAAGAGTCTGACGGAGATGCAGTTTCGCCAATCCGCGATCGGGCATCTTCGGTCGCTCGGCATCAATCTCGATCACCGTACCAACAGGCGTAATGGTAACGAAGTAGGTAACCGACTGCACATAGTTGATCAGTACCGCATTGTATTCATCCCGCCACTTCGGCTCGAACTTGGAGGTAGGACAGGTAAAGAAGGTGATATCCCAACCGGCCTGTTTCAGGCGGTTGAAATTAGCCCAACTAAACTCGCCCCATAGGGACATATAGTCGATGTCCTTTTCCAACGATTGCTGCACCGACAGAAGCTGTTGCTTATTTTCCTGCCATTCTTCCACCGTATCGAGCATCTTCCGTGCCTCTGCCTTGGTAAAAGCATGAGCTGGTGCCAACTCTTTGACCTTATCGATCTCATTGATACGCTGGAGGCTCTGCATCACGGCCTTCACCCGTTTGCGTTCGGCCAGCAGTGCCTGCAGATCAGCATTATCGGCAATCGACTTCGTTTCCTTCACATGCACCACACCAAGGTCGCGCAAGGTAGACAGGAACGTATCGTATTCCTTATGATACACCATAAAGGCGTATTTACGCATTTTCGTTATCATGATGCGGCCTCCTCTTCGTTTGCTTTCCGTTTCTCAATATTGCCACGCATGATCTTTTGTGACGATTTGGAAAGGCTTTCTTCATCTTCCATAAATCGTTTCACTTTTCGGATCGCATCCTGATACCCCGGGATCTGCACCTTCTCAAAAAGGTTCACTTTCTGGGTGGTCTTCTTCCGGGCATGTTCCAGCAACTCCAGCTTCATCCCTGAAAACTCGGCTTCGATACCGGTGCGGGCGAGTTTCTTTAGCAACTCGATCCCGTCGGTAAACCAGGCAGGGGTATTAAAGAGACTGTAACGTCCGATCTCGAACTCAATCTCTTCGAGGACAGGGACCACCACGCCGGCAAACTTCTTGGTCGAGAGCGATACATCCCTGACTGCAATCAGTCCGGGTGTAAACTCGTTCCATAAAGCCACCATACTCTCATAGTTGTGTATCTCCTGTTCCAGCTGAAGTTCCAATGCCGCCACTTCGTCTTTGGTGCGCTTCACCTCCACGCGCAGCGCACTCTCCTTGCTCTTAATAGTAGGCAAGGAACGCTCACGCACTTTCAGTTGCTTTTCCAGTTGCTGAAGTGATGTCTTATTATATTGAAACTTTATTGCCATGTTTGAATGTCGTTATTGTTTCCAGTATTTGTCTACCAGTTCCTGCTTGATGTTTACTTCGGCCGGGGTGAAATAGTTACCAAATAACTTCCAGGCTACATCCAGCATCTCGGTGGTATCGAGGTTGACGTCGATAGCCAGCAGTTTGTCTGAATAGTCCTTGGCAAAGGCCAGCGTACGGTTGTCGTAGTCGGTCAGGTCGAAACCGTTTTCCATCTTTGTCTTTGCATTGGCAGCATCGGCATAGAGACGTACGGCGGCATTCATCACCTGCGGGTGGTCGCCACGGGTCTTCTTACCGGTTACGAGTTGTTTCAGACGCGACAAACTGCGGAACGGGTCAACGATTACCTTACCGATATCACTATCCTTACGCAGATACAACTGACCTTCGGTGATATAACCGGTGTTGTCAGGAACAGCATGGGTGATATCACCACCCGACAGCGTGGTTACGGCTATGATAGTGATGGAACCACCATCAGGGAACTGCACTGCTTTCTCGTAGATCTTTGCCAGGTCGGAATACAGAGATCCGGGCATGGAGTCTTTCGACGGGATCTGATCCATACGGTTGGATACGATGGCGAGGGCGTCGGCATAGTTCGTCATGTCGGTGAGCAGCACCAGTACCTTTTCGTTTTTCTGTACGGCGAAGTATTCGGCGGCAGTCAATGTCATATCCGGAATCAGGATACGCTCTACCGACGGGTCTTCCGTCGTATTGATAAAGCTTACGATACGGTCGAGGGCGCCGGCGTTGCTAAATGTATTCTTGAAGAAGAGGTAGTCGTCATTCGTCATCCCCATCCCGCCCAGGATAATCTTATCTGATTGGGCACGCAAGGCTACCATCGCCATTACCTGGTTGAACGGCTGGTCGGGGTCGGCAAAGAAAGTGATCTTCTGTCCGGTTACCAGCGTATTATTCAAGTCGATACCGGCAATACCGGTAGCAATCAGTTCCGACGGTTGTTCACGACGGACAGGATTCACCGAGGGACCGCCAATCTCTACTTCCGTTCCTTCAGGCACCGGACCACCGTCAATCGGTTCGCCATACGCGTTAAAGAAACGGCCGGCCAACTGGTCGCCCACCTTCAGGGAAGGAGCCTTGCCCATGAACACCACTTCGGCATTCGTACGGATACCTTCCGTACCGGAGAACACCTGCAGGGTCACTTCGTCGCCGATGATCTTTACCACCTGCGCCAGCTTACCGTCTACAGAAGCCAGCTCGTCATACCCGATCCCTGTTGCCTTCAGCGAACAGGTTGCTTTCGTGATCTGGGTGATCTTTGTAAATATCTTTTGAAATGCTTTTGTTGCCATACTTCTGTTCGTTTTAAATGCGTTCCTTAATCATGGTTTCTAAGTCGGCGTTGAATTTTTTAAACGCTTCGCTCTGATATTCGGAATAGTTCATCTGCTTCAGGATGTTGATCATCTTCTTGAAGCAATCAGACACCTCGTTGAAGTTGTCGAATGCAAAGCTGGTGCGACAGATATCCACGACCTTATCCAACATATATTCCTGACGTTCGAGCGGGGTCACAGCGTCGATCGTATCGAAAGCATCCTGTTGCAGGATTACGAAGTCGATCAGTTCCGATTTCCAGTAGATCTGGTGGTATTCCACCGGCACACCGTCGTCACCAAGGATGTTGATCTGTTCCGAGATTTCCTTTCCACGCAACATACGTGTCTTGATATCGTTCACCTTATCGATCCAGGTCGGCGAGATATGCTGCGCGATATATTCCTGGAACTCGGGATATTCGAGGTATTTGGAGTAACTATCGATCGGGTTGATAGCCGGGTAACGCTTACGGTCGGCGCGATCCTGTTCGAGAGCGTAGAAGCAACGGGCAACCTTCTTGGTATTTTCCGTTACCGGCTCTTTCAGGTTACCACCGGCGGGTGATACGGTACCGATAAAGGTAACGGAGCCCGTCGCGCCATTATTCAGGATCACATAACCGGCACGGGCATAGAAGTTGGCCACGATTGCCGACAAGTCCATCGGAAACGCATCCGGTCCGGGAAGCTCTTCCAGGCGGTTCGACATCTCACGCAAAGCCTGTGCCCAACGGGAGGTAGAGTCGGCCATCAACAACACCTTCAGTCCCATGCTGCGGTAATACTCGGCAATGGTCATCGCCGTATATACGGAAGCTTCACGGGCTGCCACGGGCATGTTCGATGTATTAGCGATAATGATAGTACGTTCCATCAGCTTTCGTCCCGTATGCGGGTCGTCGAGATGGGGGAATTCAGCAAAGATCTCCACGACCTCATTCGCACGTTCACCGCAAGCGGCGATTACCACGATATCGGCTTCGGCCTGTTTGGAAATGGCATGCTGCATCACCGTCTTTCCTGTACCGAACGGACCGGGGATAAAGCCGGTACCGCCTTCCACGATCGGGTTCAGCGTATCCATTGTACGGACACCTGTTTCGAGCAGTTTGTAGGGACGCGGTTTCTCGGTATAGCAGGTAATAGCCTTCTTCACCGGCCATTTCTGGATCATATTGACGTTGATATCGTTACCGGAAGCGTCGGTCAGTACAGCCACGGTATCGATAACGGTATATTGTCCCGCTGCCACAACGGATTTTACCGTGTAGGTACCTGCAAAGGTAAAGGGAACCATGATCTTATGCGGCTGATGGTTTTCATCCACTTCTCCCAGCCAGGCGCCAGCCTGCACTTTGTCGCCGGCTTGGGCGATGGGGTTGAAATCCCACAGCGTTTCGTTGTTCAACGCATAGGTATAATTACCACGTTGGAGGAAGACGCCGTCCATCTTGTCGAGGTCGTTCTGCAAACCGTCGTAATTACGCGAGAGCATACCGGGGCCCAGGGTCACTTCCAACATGTGGCCTTCGAAGGTTGCTTCGTCGCCTACACGCATACCACGTGTACTTTCAAATACCTGTACGTAGGCATTCTGTCCGATCACTTTAATGACTTCCGACATCAGCTTGACGCCCCCGACGGAAATATAACAGATCTCATTCTGGGATACCGGTCCTTCCACCTCTACGGTCACAAGGTTGGAGACGATCCCTTTTACTGTTCCTTTCGTAGCCATACTTATCTTTTATTGTTTCTTTTAAATTCGACTAAGGTATTCACACTGCCTTTCTTCATGGTACCGATCAGTTCGCGGAACGTCTTTTCGCCACGTGCTTTGTCAAGCAACGCCCACCGTTCGAGGATCTCCAACTGGAGCATATAGGCATACACACTTTCGAGGTCGAAGGGGATGGCGAACGTCTGTTCTTCCAGCCAGGCCCATTTCAACTGATCCATGCGCTTTTCACGGATATACAGGTCTGTTTCTTCCGCGATACGCAGCAAGGCAGGCAGGTACTCCACGCTGTCGCCAAGTCCGAAGTCGCGGGCATTAGACGCACGTAAAGCATTCGCCACGTCGTTGTTGCCTACAATATATTCAGCCTTATTGAAACCATACTTACGGGCGGTAATCGCCGTGAGAATATTGTTGATATTGAGGTTCAACTCAAACCAGTCAGCCACGAACTTGTTCTTGCACTGCATGGCATAGGCATAATAATAGCCTGCCAACCGGTCTTCCCAGGGAATAGCCGCTTCGTTTCCTTTGCTCGACTCGGCCAGGTACTGCTTAAAGACCTCGACGAAATAAGACGGTATCCGTTCATTCTTCGGAGGTTTTTCATCTTCCTTCAACGCTTTGAACAGCGCCATGAATTCGTCGAAGGATATGCTTCCCCTCGGATCGGTATCCTGATCCGGCTGGCGGGCCTGCAACATGAGGTTCTTGTTATCGAACTTCAGGAAAAACAAGTCCACCAGCTTCTTATCGGCCGGGGTTAAAATACCATCCAGCTCATTTCTGAATTCAATGAGCGAGAAAGGTATTTTGGTGTCGTCCGATGAGATATTGGGAAGTCCTGCTATTAAGCAATAGTACTTACTCATACTCAGAACAGCATTTCGATCAATTGCGGGCGGAGGAATTCTTTAAAGAAAGATACAAATTCGGCTTCGCCGAACGTCACCTTATAGGAGCCGTCGGCCGGAACGATCACGAAAGAGGCGTCTTTACCGCTTACCTGTTCGATCTTCACACTCTTGTTCAGCAATTCCTTGGCATTTCCTTCGAAATACGTGGTCAGTGCTTTTTCATCGGCCGTTTGGATGGTGAGGCTTCCGGTCTTTGCCCATTCGCGGGCTATTTCCAGAATGACTTTCTGCATATAGGCCTTATCGGCCACTACAGCTTTCACATTAGCTGAGGTGATCTCTCCGTTGATCAGATTGGTGACTTCACTTTTCAGTGCTTCCACAGATTGTGTAGCAAACAATTTCAGTTCTGCTTCCGTGTTTTTCTTGATTTCTGCGGCTTGTTTTTCGGCAGCGGCTACAATCCGTTTCGCTTCTGCTTCTGCATCGGCTACGATAGCTTGTGAACGGGAATCAGCCTCTGCGATGATACGTGCAGCTTCTTCATTTCCTTTCTCCACACCTTCCCGGTAGATCTTGTCAGTGAGTTCCTGAATCTTAATATCCATTTGCAATATATTAGTTAAATTGATTATGCCAAAACGTAAATAACGCCCACAAAGTTATCCTTTTCCGTGAAGTAGCCTAAAAATAAATGTGAAATCTAACTAAAAAACAGCCACAACCCTTAATTTTCTTTACATTTGTGCAAAATACAGACAATTATGTTCCAAATTAAAACCGCCGACACAAACGACCGCTTCACCATCCGCGACCTCGCCTCCCGCATCTGGCCAGCCACCTACGGCCCCATCCTTTCCGAAGAACAGTTCAATTACATGTTTGAGATGATGTACGCCCCGGAAAACATCATCCGCCAAATGACTGAGCAGCAACACCGCTACTTCATTGTATTATCCGACGGCTTCCCCGCCGGCTATTTTTCAATAGAGCAACAAGATGCCGACACCTATATCTTTCAAAAAATCTATGCCCTCCCTGAAATGCACGGTACCGGAATGGGACGTTACATGATCGAGCAGGGCATCGAATACCTGAAAGGCATCCACCCCATCCCCTTCACCATATTATTATATGTAAACCGTGAGAACTCCGCCGTCGGTTTCTATAAGCACCTCGGCTTCCACCAGGCCGACACCCGCGACTACCACATCGGCAACGGCTACTACATGAACGACTACATCATGCGCATGGACATCCGGGAGTAACCCACTCACCCCCAGAATAAGCCTGCCATAAAAACGAAAACCCATCTTATCTTCAGATTTATCCCAACCTGAAGATAAATTGAGGCGCAGGGTTATTGTTATTTTCAAAAAGAGGCGCAGGGTGTTTTGGGGCGTTGAAAAGAGGTAAAAGACACGAAGGAATGGTATAGGCATGTTATAGGCAACACGAAGGCAAGTGATATGCGGGGTGGAAAATGATATTAAGAATTTGTGATTCAGTTGTTTATGATACTATGGAATGTAAGTTTCGGGCTTTCCCAGATTTAGGGTTATTGTATTTTTTGTTTTAAGTTAGGGTTGTAATAAGAGCTGGGAGATCTTCAGATTTTCCAGCATCTGAACATTTTTGTGCGGGTGAATACCGCGTCAGCGGTATCGTGTTGGTAGCCGTGGGTGCAAGCCCACGGACATGTATTTGGTTTGTGTTTTATGCGCCGCGTCAGCGGTGTCGTGTTTGTCGGCCGGCACCGCTGACGCGGCGCATGATAATTGTTGTTATTCCAATTGACCGTGGGCTCGGCTTCGCCAGCACCCACGGCTACGAACACGATGCCCGTGACCGGGCATTCATCGTCGCGGCGAACACCCATTACTTTCATATTTGGTTGAGTTTGAAAGCGCCTTTCTAGTTGCGTGGAGTTTG
>JAVBUR010000083.1:0-48205 GCA_031555145.1 Tannerellaceae bacterium
TATTTCATTGTCACCTCGCCCCAGCCATATTTTTTCTTTTCAAATCCCCTTACACAAAACCCTACAAGGGGTTTGAAAAGAAAAAATATGTACCCGATAGACTCGGCTGGCCTATTCATTGGCAAACATAGTATCTACGAATACGATGCCCGTGACCGGGCATTCATCGTCGCGACGAACACCCAATTACTTTCAAGTCTGGTTGATATTGAATATGCCAATACACGATAAAAGGCTACGGAGTGCCTTTTATCTCCGGTTACTGCGGAGGAGACTGCGAAGGAGACAGAAGAGGCCTAAGAGGATAAAAGGGATACTGAGCCATTGTCCCATATCAAGAGACATGCTACTTTCGAAGGAAACCTGCCGTTCTTTCAGGAATTCGACGAAAAAGCGGAAGGTAAAGATGGTCGTAAGGCAATAACCAAAGTAGAAACCTTTGCCCAGTGAAGTACGATGAGCACGATAGATCAGGATGCCAACAATGAAAAATAACAGGTAAGCAAACGCCTCGTACAGTTGTGACGGGTGACGGGGCAGGTCGTCGACCTGGGCGAAGATGATTCCCCAATCGCCGTTTGTCGGTTTGCCGATAATCTCTGAGTTCATAAAATTACCGATCCGGATAAAACAGGCTGTAATAGGCGTAGCGATGGCAATATTATCGAGTACCGTCCATAGGTTGATCTTGGTTCGACGCACATATAACCAAAGCGCAATCATTAACCCCAGCGTACCGCCATGGCTGGCTAAGCCCAGAAAGCCGGTGATCCGGATACCGGCGTCCGTAAATTTGACAGGTAAGATCATTTCGAGGGGATGGTGCAGGTAGTAGTCCGGCTCGTAAAAGAGGCAATGTCCCAGCCGCGCCCCGACCAGGATACCGACAAAACAATAAAAGAACAACGGCTCAAACGCTTTCGGATCGATCTTCTGATCAGTATACAAATACTTGACAATCCAATAGGCCAGCCCTAACCCGATCACCCACATCAACGTATAATAACGTAACCCGTCCCATCCGCCGATGGCGAACAATGAAAGAGGAGGATCCCAGATGATCGGATGATTAACCATATACATTCTTTAGTTATAGTCGCACAAAGATAGAATAAATTACAGCTGAATCCCCGAAAATCAAATCAGTAATACTATCTTTGGGAGGTTTTTGAGCCTAATTAATGTTTAATTCTAATATCAATCCTATGTTGAAAAAGAGTGTGATTATTCTTATGCTGGCCGCGGCTTTCTCGGGCCAGGCAATGGCGCAGCAAAGCAATACGCTGACTGCGCAGGAAAAAAAAGACGGGTGGGTACTCCTGTTTGATGGAAAAAGTTTTGACGGATGGCGTAAATGTAACGCTACTGAGATGGCAGCAAACTGGTCGATCGACGAAAATGCCATGAAAGTAGCCCGCGGCCAACGTGCTGGTTCTGGACAAGGTGGTGATATCCTGTATGGAACGAAAAAGTACAGCAACTTCGAATTATCGATCGACTGGAAGATCGAAAAAGAAGGGAACTCGGGTATCTTCTACTATGTACAGGAAGTACCGGGCAAGCCTATTTATTACGCCGCACCGGAAATACAAGTGCTTGACAACTGGAATGCCGGTGACAACAAGCTGGCTAACCACCTGGCAGGTTCGCTCTATGACATCCTCCCCGCATTACCGCAGAATGCCAAACCGGCCGGACAGTGGAACACGATCGTGGTCCGTGTCAAAGACGGCGTAGTGACTCATACACAAAACGGCGTGGAGGTCGTGAAATACGAACTCTGGACACCGCAGTGGTATGAAATGGTAGCGAAAAGCAAATTCAAAGACTGGCCGGGTTTCAAGGAAGGCCCTGCCAAAGAAGGCTATATCGGTTTGCAGGATCACGGCTACGACTGCTGGTTCCGCAACATCAAGATCCGCGAACTGTAAGAACAGACGGAATAAAAACGACGGAAGGCTGCCTGAATGTATTCGTGCAGCCTTCCGTTTGTATATAACAACTTCGCGCTATCTCTGTGTGCCGTCTTGTTCAGTCGGCAATTTTCAGTATCTTTTTCTGCAACAGGCGGAACCAGATAAAAGCCACAATTCCTTTCAGTGAACTGGTGATGCTGATCGCCCACCAAACCCCTTCCACGCCCAACCCGGCATTCGACAGGACAATGGCCAACGGGATACGGATGATATTGAACGATATACTGATAATGGCAGGCGGCATCGTTCGGCCGGTACCATAGAAAAGTCCCTGCATCGTGATCTCCAGCATCATGAAAAGCATCGAGTAGCCATCTATCCGAAGAAAGATACCACCCGCCATAAAAGCTTCCCGTTCGGGAACGATTAATGAAAATACTTCACTCCCGAAGAAGACAAACAACAGGGTACAGAACAGGCCAAGGATCAGCGTCATCTGCAACGTTACATGATAGGCTTTCTTCACCCGGTCGTGCTTCATCGCGGCAAAGTTCTGGGCGACAAAGGCACTCAGCCCGGTGCTAAAACCCTGGGAGGTATTCCAGGCAATGGCTTCGAGCTGCCCACCGGCCGTAAGTGTCATCAGCCCGATATGTCCTCCATGTAGGGAGGCGGTACGTCCCATAAACAGGTTGATGATGGCAAAGAAACTGTTGAGGATCGCCACCGGCAGTCCAAGTTGGAGCACTCGCCGGGTATACTTCCACCGCAGCTGGGTAAAGAACGGAAAACCGCCCAACAGCCGGCTCCGTCGTTTCAGTTGGATGACAAACAGCAGGCAAACAATCGCCTGCGCCAGCCAGGTAGCCCAACCGGCGCCCGCCGTTCCTCCATCGAAGACAAAGATAAACAAGGGATCGAGCACCATATTCAGAAGCAGCCCGATGCCGCTGATATAGAAAGGTATCTTACTCATCCCCGCTGCATTATGGATACCCGTGAAAGCAGCCGAAAGAAAGACAAAGGGAAACGCCGTAGCGACAATACGAAGGTACTCGACTGCCATGTCGGTGATAGCAGGAGAAAGGGCGAACAGCCCGATGATCGGGCGTGCCAACATAAACAGTAGAAATCCCCAGCAGAGGGAAATAAGTAACCCAATGGTGAGGTTATGCGAGGCATACCGGCGTGCTTCGTCTGCATTTTGCAACCCGATGCTCTGCCCTACACTGACCTCCGAGCCCACTTTACTGAGCAGGGAGATGGAGTTCGTCATCCAGGTAAGGATACCGACCGCACCGACAGCCGCGACCGATTCGCTTCCCAAACGTCCAACCCATGCGATATCCGTAATGGTATAAGCCATCTGGATGAATGAAGTTCCCACAATGGGCATGGCGAGGTTGAATAGCTGCCTGCCAATAGGCCCTTCGGTTAGATTTCTAATACCCTGCATTCTTTACCAAAATTTGGGCAAAAGTAAGAATTAATTTTTACCTTTAACGCGGTTAATCTTATACATTAGTAAAAACAAAAGCATGGTAACAAGAAGAGATTTTTTGAAAACAGGCGCTGCCCTGACAGCCTTGAGTGTAGTTCCGGCCGGCTGGACAGCTTGTACGGGAGCTCCCAAGGAAAAGGCGATCGGCGTCCAGTTGTATAGCGTGCGTGAAGAAATTCAGGTACATGTGGAAGAAACACTCAAAGCAGTGATCAATATCGGATACAAACGCCTGGAATCTTTTGCCTACCGGGATGGCAAGTTCTTTAACAAGACTCCGCGTGAAATGAAAAAGTTCCTGGCCGACCTGGGAGCTACAATGACCGGTTCGCATACCAATATGCGCTTCCTTCCTGCTGAAGGTGGCGACTTTACTGAACAATGGGATGGTTGGAAAAAGAATTGTACCGATACGGCAACAGTCGGTTGCAAATGGATCGTACAGGCCGGCTATCCTGCCCGGCAGATCGAGACGATCGACGACGTGAAACGCCTGGCTGCCCAATTCAACCAATGCGGAGCCATCGCAAAAGAAAACGGATTAAAATTCGCATTCCACAACCATGTCGAAGAATTTCATCAGATAGACGGACAGATCCCGTATGATGTCATGATCGAGAACACCGATCCGGAACTGGTGACTTTCCAGATGGATACAGCCCAGTTGGTATACGGTGGTTTCAAATGCGACGACTATGTACGGAGATACCCGGGCCGTTTCGGTAACTGGCACCTCAAAGACGCCAACCCGGATGGCGAAGGCAGTACGGAATTCGGTAAAGGACTGGTTGACTTTGAGGCCCTCTTTGCCGTAGCCGACATCGCCGGCCTGGAAGACTACTACGTAGAGCAGGAACGCTACAACATGACACCATTGGAAGCATTGAAATACGACTACGACTTCCTGGTGAATGCACCGTATGTGAAGTGGTAATAGATGAATGTGATATTCCCTGAAAATAGAAAGAGGTTGGCCGGTGTTTCCGGTCAACCTCTTGTTGTATATTGGCGGATGGCGTGTCTGCTATTTTTCGATCACATATCCTTTTGTGAGTGCCAGACCGATAACCGACTGATTGATAGCCTCCCCTAAGTCATCACCGGTTTTGCCGGCGTCTTTCTTCACCTGCTCATCGATATAATCCTGTCGCTTCTTTGCCAGTTCAGCGATTTCTTTTTGCAAGCCTGTACGTTCGGTGTCTTTTTGGGCGACAATGGCTTTGATTTCCTGTTTGGATTTATTTTTCAGTTCGTCAGGGAGTTCGCTTTCTTGTACTTCCTCCAAGGCAACAGCGCTTTCTTTGGCTTTATCAACCAGGTCCCAGCTTTTATTGTCGTATACTTTCTTTGTTTTGCTCACTGCCCGTTCGGTAAAATTGGCGGAAGAAACCGATTTGGCATTGACGTCCTGCTGTAGCTGGCTTTCTTTTTTAGCTGTCCCCTTGCTTCCGTAACTGATATAGGTGTCGTTTAGCTTCTCGTTGCACTCCATGATCCGGGCATCATACGGTGTATCGTAATGACGTACCTGCTCATCGTGGTTGATGTTGAAGAACTTGCCCTTTCCCCGGATAGCGGCATCCTGCCAGGAAGCGGATTCTCCCCATCCGTCGCCACCGCAATGGATGGTATTGATATAGATGGCCTTTTCCAACGCACCCGAAACGGCGGTTTTGTAGTTGACAGTTCCCTGTGTGAACGGTTCATTCCCGGCGATATAGATTAGTTTCATATCAGCCTCGCGCATGCCCCATTCCAGGACGTGGGTAGCTTCGCCAATAACGGCTCCGCAATATTCCTGTCCGCCGTTGGTAGTCAGGGCAAATAGTTGTTCGGAGATCAGGTCGAGATCGTTTGTTAAGGGCACTACCAGGCGGATATGCTTCTTCGAGGCCGGGATGTTGTCATTCCCGTATTCATACAAGGCAATCTCTATGGCCGGGGTCTGGCCTTTATATTTAAGCGTGGTCAGTGTGTTGACAATATTCCATAGGCGGGATTTAGCTTGTTCGATTAACCCGTCCATGCTGTTCGACGTATCGAGCAAGATGGCCACCTGTATCTTCGCTTCGTTGCTGATCACGTCTTTCTCATTGACGGTAGTTACCGGATTATCAACCGATGTCTGTGACATGGCTCTGGCTTTTAACCCATCACATCCTACCATTAATAGGGCTACGATTAGAACTGCTGCGGATAATGTTACGTTTTTCATATGCGTATGTTTTTACTGATTATGTATGATCCAAAAGTAGCCTATCAAAAAATAAGAATTCGGGCAGAATGGGTGAACCGGCGTTTTAAAATGGTGAAAGATGGGGTTTAAAAGTTTTAAATGTGTTTACTTTGCAACTGTGGATCAACCTGATTGGTATGCGTTATACGTTTCTGTTCATCCTGTCTCTTTTGTGTATTCTCCCGGTATCGACCTGGGGGCAGTATGACTATACGAAAGAACAAAGCAAGACCAAAAGTGCCGTTAAGAAGTTATCCGGCAGTTTGGAAAAAAGCAGTTCGGACGATGAGATCGCAGCTGATTATATGACATTAGCGAAAGGATTAACGGCCGAAAACGAGTATGCCAAAGCCGAGAACTATTATGCACAAGCTATCCTATTGTATACGAAAACAAAGGACAAGCAGTCTTTGAATACTGCCTACCGTGAACTGGCAAAAGTACAGGAAGCACAACAGAAATTCGAGCAGGCGATCAGGAGCTACACACTGGCAGCCGAAAATGCATTGGCAAAAGAAGTGCAGGCGGTCAATGAAAATGACGCAAACCGGTTGAAAAACCGGGATAATCCAGTATCACAGTCAAGCTATATCCAGAAAAATATCGAACTGTCCAATACCATCCGGAACAAGGACGAAGCCGTAAATGCCTACCAACAAATGGCATCGGTCAGAAAAGAGATGAACGACAAAGAAGGAGCTATCGTCGATCTGAAAAGTGCACTTTCCAATGTCCAGGAGCCGGAAGAGGCCATGAAGATACAGCAGGAGATAGCCAAGACATATGCCGACGACGAACAATATGACGAAGCGATCCGTATGGGCGAATTCCTTGTGGAGGAGGCCAAACAAACGAATGATCCCCGGATTGAAATCGGACAACTGCTGAGTCTGGCAGATACGTATGATGAAGCGGGAAATTCAGAAAAAAGCAGGGAGGCATTGCAAGAGGCCTACCAATTGGCTATCGACAACAGGCAGACGATGGAGGCCCGAAAAATACTATTGCGCCTGGTTGCCGCTTTACGCGACGGGAAGCATACAACTACCGCATTGAACCTCTATGCTGGTTTTGTGAACCAACTGGATACATTGATCCAGTCGGACAGTACGCTGATAGATGCAAAGTTCTTCCAGGTACACGAACAACGGATTACACAGTTGGAAAGGGAGCGGGCACTGAAAGACGACCTGATTGCCAAAACGAACCTGTTCAACTATGTGTTGCTGGGGTCTATCTGCCTGATCCTTGTCTTTCTGGTGCTGATCGTCCGATCATTGTATGCCATCAACAAGAAGAACAAACGGATTGCCCTTCAATCCCTGCGCAGGGAAATGAATCCGCACTTTATTTTCAACAGTCTGAATAGTATCAATCAGTTCATCGCCCAAAACAACGAGTTAGAGGCAAATAGGTATCTGTCTTCTTACTCCAGGCTAATGCGGAATATGATGGAGAACTCCAACAAGGATTTTATATCCCTTTCTACCGAGGCAGAACTACTGCGGGAATATATGGAGCTGGAATATATGCGTTTCCGGGATAAGTTTACCTACCGGATAGAAGTCGCCGAAGAAATCGATATGGATGCCACTTACATCCCAAACATGCTTATACAACCTCAATTGGAGAATGCGATTTGGCATGGGTTGCGTTATAAAGACGGAGGAGGGATACTCCTCTTACATATATATAAAGAACTGAACCATCTGTATGCTGTTGTCGAAGATAACGGTATCGGATTAAAACAAAGCCGGGAGCTGAAAACAAAACACCAGAAACATCATCATTCACGCGGGTTGACAAACACTCAGGAACGTATCGGGCTGCTGAATGAGATCTACCATATCGATATCCGTATGGAAATACAGGAAAAAGAAGGGGCAGATACCGGCGTCAGGGTGGTGTTACGATTCCCGTTTATAGATAAACGTCCTCAGGCAGATGAATACACTACAAAAGATCAGAAGCGTCATCGTTGAAGATGAAGCCGCCGCCCGAGAGGCGTTGAAAAACTATCTGTCGAAATATTGTCCGCAGATAGAGGTGATCGGTGAAGCACATGATTGCAAAGGGGCTATTCCTCTGTTGCATGAACGCCATCCGCAACTTGTTTTCCTGGATGTGGAGATGCCTTTTGGTAATGCGTTTGATGTGCTTGAAGGATGTAAAGACCTCTACTTCGAAACGATCTTTGTGACGGCTTTTTCCGAATACTCACTCCGGGCGTTAAACCAAAGCGCTGCCTATTATCTGCTGAAACCGGTCAGTATCGAAGAGTTGATCCTTGCCGTCAATAAAGTGCAGCAACATATTCTCAAACAGGAACTGTTTAACCGTAACCAGATACTGATCGAGAACTTCCGGGAACCGAAACCGGAAAAACAACAAGTCATTCTTCCTACACTCGAAGGCTTTGAGGTGGTAAAGATGGAAGAGATCATCCGCCTGCAAGGCAATGGAAACTTTACCGATATTTATCTCCGGAATAAGGGCAAGAAAATGGTGTGCCGGTTCCTGAAACACTTCGGAGAGATACTCCCGTATCCATTTATCCGTGTACATAAATCGCACATTATTAACTTCAATTATGTAAAGTCCTACTATAAGAATTCCGGTGGTTACGTAGTGATGGAAGATAATACCGAAATCGAAGTGTCGTCTACTTACAAGGAGGAACTTTTAAAATTGTTTAAATCCTGAATGTACGACTTATCGAAGTACCCGGCAGGTAGCAATTTTGCACAGGAAAAGCCGGGAATTGACCATTTTTGAGTTTTTATTGTCCCTACCTTTGACCTGTGAATTATTAATAGGCAAAAGATTATGCATATCGGGAGAGATAAAACAGACAAAAGAGGGTTTGTGACTCAGGTCATTGGACCGGTAGTGGATATCCGTTTTGAGACGGATGGAGAAGGACGGATCACCCTTCCGCATATTCATGACGCCATTGAGATAGACGGGCCGGAAGGAGAAGTGTTGGTACTGGAAGTACAGCAGCATATCGGAGAGAATACGGTACGTACGATCGCTATGGATACAACAAACGGATTGAGAAGGGGGATGGAAGCTTTTCCGACAAACTCTCCGATCCGAATGCCGTGGGGCGACCAGGTAAAAGGCCGTCTGCTGAACGTGATTGGTGCACCTATCGACGGCATGAAAGCGTTGAATAAAGAGAATGGCGCCCCTATCCACCGGAATCCTCCCAAATTCGAAGACCTGAATACAGCACAGGAAGTGTTATATACAGGTATTAAGGTGATTGACCTGTTGGAACCTTATTCCAAAGGGGGGAAGATCGGTTTATTCGGTGGAGCCGGTGTAGGTAAGACAGTACTGATCATGGAACTGATCAATAATATAGCAAAAAAGCATAATGGCTTCTCCGTCTTTGCCGGTGTGGGAGAACGCACCCGCGAAGGGAACGACCTGCTCAGAGAGATGATCGAGAGCGATGTGATCCGTTATGGAGATGCTTTCAAGCAAAGCATGGCGGAAGGGCATTGGGATCTGAGCAAGATCGATTATGACGAAGTCGCCAAGTCGCAGGCCACGCTGGTATTCGGACAAATGAACGAACCTCCCGGTGCCCGCTCTTCCGTCGCCTTATCGGGTTTGACGGTAGCCGAAACGTTTCGCGACAGTACGGAGACGGAAGGGCCGAAAGATATCCTGTTCTTTATCGACAATATATTCCGCTTTACCCAAGCAGGATCGGAAGTGTCTGCTTTGTTGGGACGTATGCCTTCTGCCGTAGGCTATCAACCGACGTTGGCATCGGAAATGGGAGCCATGCAGGAGCGGATCACATCGACGAAGTATGGCTCGATCACATCGGTACAAGCCGTCTATGTTCCGGCGGATGATTTGACCGACCCGGCTCCGGCGACTACGTTTACCCACTTGGATGCAACCACCGTATTGAGTCGCAAGATCACGGAGTTGGGTATTTATCCGGCTGTCGATCCGCTGGAGTCGACTTCCCGTATCCTCGATCCGCTGATCGTAGGCGAAGAACATTATCAAACGGCACAACGGGTAAAACAGATACTGCAACGCAACAAGGAATTACAGGATATTATCTCGATCTTGGGCATGGAAGAACTGTCGGACGAAGACAAGGTCGTGGTGAACCGTGCCCGCCGGGTACAACGTTTCCTCTCGCAACCCTTTAAAGTGGCAGAACAATTCTCCGGAGTAGAAGGTGTAGCTGTCGATATTGAAGATACAATCAAAGGGTTTAAGATGATTCTTGACGGTGAAGTGGATTACCTTCCGGAACAGGCATTCCTGAATGTGGGAACGATTGAAGACGCCATCAGCAAAGGAGAACAGCTACAGGCAGATGCCCGGAAGTGAGAGTAACCCGGTAATGAACAATATGTATGGAACTAACTATCATCACCCCGAAGGGCATTCGCTGTCAGTTGCAGGTCGACAAGGCTTCTTTTCCCGGTAGCCGGGGAGCGTTTACGATTCTGGCAAACCATGCCCCCCTTGTATCTACATTGAATAAGGGGAACATCAGCTATTGCCTGAAAGGAAAAGAGGAGGATCAGGAGATAGCAATCTCCGAAGGTGTTGTGGAGGTGAGACAAAACAAGATCCGGATTTTCACGGAATAATAACGTTTAAACAATAACGCGTATGAGTTTTCCTCAACTTAAACTAAAAGTACAATTGTTTATCCTGGTCACTACGGTGTATACGGCTGTAGGTATAATGGGAGGAATTATTCTGGAATTTCTGATCCCGGTCGATTACTTCGGAGTCTATCCCGCCATCAGTGTCTTTTACCTGGCGCTGGGGTTGATCCTTACGTATTCGTTGGATCGGATCAAAGATACCCACCCGGACAAACTGATGCATGTCTTTATGCTGACCAAGATGGTGAAGTTCGTACTGACGCTGGTGTTCCTGGTGCTGTATGTCACACATGAGCCGGAGGTAAAGATGCCGTTCTCCATCTCGTTAATGTGTAATTACTTCATCTATTCCTTCCTGGAGATCTACATCTATTATTTGTATAATAAACGATTAACGTACCGAATGGGGAAGAAAAATAAAAATGCTACAAAAGAGTAAACATATCGTCAGACTGGTCTTTCTCCTCCTTTTCATCGGATGCATGCCTACACACGTGAAGGCTGAAGAGGTGAATGTGGAAGAGATCGTTCTGGAACACCTGGGTGACTCCTATGAATGGCATATCACCAATTGGGGAGAGAAAGAGATCAGCATCGGCCTGCCGGTTATTGTCAAAGGACACGACCGGGGATGGTATGTCTTTTCTTCCTCCCGTCTGAAGCATGGGACAGCCTATGAAGGCTTTCGGATTGCTGCGGAAGGAGACCATGCCGGCAAAATTGTGGAGACAAACCAGGCAGGTGAGGAAGTTCGCCCGGCACTGGATATCTCGCTGACAAAAAACGTGTTGGCGTTGTTAATCAACTGTACAGTACTGTTGTGTATCATCCTGCCTGTGGCACGGTGGTACAGGAAGACGGCGGATCATACACCGCCTCCCGGCTTCAAAGGTGCGGTGGAGATGCTGATCATGGATATTCAGGACGAGCTGATCAAGCCCTGTATCGGTGAAGGGTATAAGCGGTATGCGCCCTATTTGCTGACGGTGTTCTTCTTCATCTTTGTCAATAACCTGATGGGGCTGGTTCCTTTTTTTCCGGGAGGGGCGAATGTAACGGGGAATATCGCCATTACGATGGTATTGGCTGTCTGCACCTTCCTGGTGGTCAATTTTTCCGGTACAAAGGCGTATTGGAAAGAGATCTTTTGGCCGGAGGTACCGTTGTGGTTGAAAGTACCGGCGCCGATCATGCCGTTGATTGAAATATTCGGCGTGTTTACGAAACCGTTCGCGTTGATGATCCGTTTGTTTGCCAACATCATGGCGGGGCATTCGGTGATCATCGGCCTGGTTTGTCTGATATTCATTACTGTTTCGATGGGACCTGTGGTCAATACGGGTATGTCGGTCGTAGCCGTACTGTTCAGTGTATTCATGAATTTCATGGAATTGCTGATCGCATATATCCAGGCTTATGTGTTTACACTGCTCTCAGCCGTATTCATCGGCCTGGCCAGGGAGACACATGAAACAGAAGAGCATATAAAAGAGAGTTGAATTGAAATATGTATAATCACTAAATAGTACAGTTATGTTATTGACAACATTGTTAGATGCGACTCCCATAGTAGGGATTGGTGCTTTAGGTGCTGCTGTAGGAGCAGGATTAGCAGCCATTGGTGCAGGGATTGGTATTGGTAAGATCGGTGGTGCGGCGATGGAAGCCATGGCGCGTCAGCCGGAGATGACCAACAGCATCCGGATGAATATGATCATTGCCGCTGCGTTGGTCGAAGGGGTAGCTCTTTTTGCCGTAGTTGTTTGTTTCCTTGCACTTTCAAAATAACGGAGTATGTCGTTATTAGTGCCGGATACAGGGCTTTTGTTCTGGATGACATTGTCGTTCGGGATTGTCTTTTTCATCTTGGCGAAGTATGCATTTCCCCTGATCACGGGTAGTGTGGAGAAAAGGAATCAGTATATTCAGGATTCCCTGACAGCCGCCCGTGAAGCGGAAACCCGACTGGCTACGATGAATGAGGAAGCGGAAGCATTGATGAAAAAGGCGCAGGATGAGCGTAAAGCGTTGCTGGACCAGGCCCTGGAAACGAAGAAGCGGATCGAGACCGAAGCCCGACAGGCAACCGAAGGTGATATCCGCCAGTTAATGAATAAGGCTGTGGCCGAGATTGAGGAGTCGAAACGAAGGGCGCTTGGAGAGATCAAAGACCAGATCATCGACATCTCTGTCCGCATAGCCGGGAAAGTGGTAAACGAGGAACTGACCAGCGACAAGAAACAAAAGGAACTGATCGACCGTTTACTGAGTGAAGAGATGATCTATAAATCATAATGTGATGGACAGGGGTACTATTGCCAGACGATATGCGACCGCTCTTTTCAAATATGCCTGTAAGCAGGGGAAAGAGGAGAGCGTATATGACACAACGGTTGTGTTGGGGTATCGCTATGTGGAATTTCCGGCATTGAAACGGGTGTTGGACAATCCGGTCCTTCCGGCCAAAGAGAAGGAAGAATTGATTGTCCTGACGGCCGGACGTGATCTGTCGGACGAATTCCTGCGGTTTGTCCGGCTTGTCATCCGGGAAAAACGGGAAGAGTTCCTGCATATGATCTGTCTGAGTTATCAAGAGATCTACAAGCGGGAAAAGAATCTGCTGCATGTGGATATCGTGACGGCCATACCGGTGGACGGAAGCATGGAGAAAGAGATTGCCGACCGGCTGGAGACCATGACCGGCAAGACAGTCCATGTTACGTCGTATGTACGTCCGGAGATTGCAGGCGGATATGTGATGACCTGGGATACCTATCGTTGGGATGCCAGTGTGACCACTCAACTGCGACAGATCAAAAAAGAATTACAGAACAGAGTCAAAATGGAATAAGTTATGACGGAGAATATCAAGGTGAGTGAGATTTCGGATATTATTCTAAGTAAGCTGGAAGAATTGGATCCGGATAAAAACCTGGAGGAGATAGGTACAGTTGTCCAAATCAGCGACGGCGTAGCCCGTATTTACGGGTTGACCAATGCCGAAGCCAATGAGTTGCTGGAGTTCGACAATGAAGTAAAAGCCATTGTGATGAACCTGGAAGAAGATAACGTAGGGGCTGTACTGCTCGGTTCGAGCGAACTGGTGAAAGAAGGTGATACGGTGAAACGCACCGGCCAGATCGCTTCCATTCAGGTGGGCGAAGGCCTGATCGGACGGGTGATCAATACGATGGGGGAAGCGATCGACGGGAAAGGTCCCATCACAGGTGAACGCATCCCCTTACCCCTGGAACGCAAGGCACCGGGTGTTATCTTCCGACAACCGGTAAACGAACCGCTTCAGACAGGTATCAAAGCCATCGATGCCATGATCCCTATCGGACGGGGACAGCGTGAGCTAATCATCGGCGACCGGCAAACAGGAAAGACCTCGATCGCCATTGATACGATCATCAATCAACGAACTAATTTTGACGAAGGGAATCCGGTGTATTGCATTTATGTCGCTATCGGACAGAAGGCTTCAACCGTAGCCTCGTTAGTCAATACACTACGGGAGAAAGGGGCGATGGATTATACCACCGTGCTTGTCTCCACGTCATCCGACCCTGCCGCCATGCAGTATTTCGCTCCTTTTGCCGGGGCGGCTATCGGAGAGTATTTCCGGGATACGGGTCGTCATGCACTGATTGTATATGATGACTTGTCGAAACAGGCGGTAGCCTACCGGGAAGTGTCCCTTATCCTCCGGCGTCCTTCCGGGCGTGAAGCGTATCCCGGTGATATTTTCTACCTCCATTCACGATTACTCGAAAGAGCGGCCAAAGTGATCAGCCAGGATGAGGTGGCGATACAGATGAATGACCTGCCGGAAGTATTGAAAGGACGGGTGAAAGGAGGTGGTTCACTGACTGCCCTGCCCATTATCGAAACCCAGGCGGGAGACGTGTCGGCCTATATCCCGACCAATGTGATCTCTATTACCGACGGACAGATCTTCCTGGATACCGACTTGTTCAACCAGGGAACCCGGCCGGCTATTAATATTGGCATCTCCGTATCCCGTGTAGGCGGTAAGGCACAGGTGTCTTCCATGAAGAAAGTAGCTGGGACGTTAAAGATCGAACAGGCACAATATCGTGAACTGGAATCGTTTGTACGCTTCGGAGGTGATATGGATGCCGTCACAGAACAGGCGATCGACAAAGGGCGTAAGAATACCCAGTTGTTGATCCAACCTCAATATCAGCCATTGGCTACGGGAGAACAAATTGCCGTCCTGTATTGTGGCACGAACGGGCTGTTGAGGGGTATCCCCTTAGAGAAGGTGAGCGCTTTTGAGAAAGATTTCCTGGATCATCTGAAACTGCAATATCAGGACACTGTGCTGAAGGCATTGGAAAAAGGAAGTATCAATCCGGAAATTGAAACCGTACTGAAAGATACGGCCGCATTTGTCAGTAAACAATTTAACGTATAGGCATGACTTCACTGAAAGAGGTAAAGAGCCGTATCGCTTCGGTGAGTAGCACGAAGAAGATTACCCAGGCACGACAGATGATTGCTTCTGCGCAGTTACATCATGCGCAGGGATTACTGGAGAAGGCCATGGCGTATAAAACGTCGTTGGATGGTTTGCTGTCCGGCCAACCAAGCCTGTGCGACACCGATCATCCATTGATGCGAAGACACTCCCAAGGGGTTGTAGGAGTGGTCATCATGTCGTCTAACTCAGGTATGTGTGGTGCTTTTAATGCCAATATGGTGAAGATATTGCATCATATAGATACCTATTATCCGGACGATGAAGTATTGTTCTTTCCGATAGGCAAGAAGATCAGGCTGGCCATCGAACAGGCAGGATGCCGGATCGGATTTGAAGAGGGGCAGGATATGGACCATCTGGCACACAAGGGATCTTACCCGGATATTGCCGGCATGGCTTCCTACCTGATGGATTTGTATCGGGACAAGAAAGTGAAACAAGTAGATTTGATCTACTATCAATATAAAAATATGGCCATACAGGAGATTAAGGAAATCCCCTTCCTTCCTTATACACCCCCTCCTACTCCGGCTCAGGAGCAGAAGAAGCTCCCGGATGATCCTATTTTTGAACCCACCAAAGAAGAGGTCGCCGATTATCTGATTCCTCTGGTATTGAAATCGAATCTGTATTATACTTGTATGGAGAACCAGACTTCAGAACATGCTTCACGTACCATGGCTATGCAACTTGCCACAGAGAATGCCGATGCATTGCTGGGCGAGTTACAATTGACATATAATAAACTGCGACAACAGACTATTACCTCT
This sequence comes from Tannerellaceae bacterium, assembly GCA_031555145.1. Classification (GTDB taxonomy): domain Bacteria; phylum Bacteroidota; class Bacteroidia; order Bacteroidales; family Tannerellaceae; genus JAJDIA01. The sequence goes on from JAVBUR010000083.1 coordinate 15,583, forward strand.
GAGCTGCTGGATATTATAGGTGGTTCGTTTGCCTGACAGCGAAAAAGACACTTTTCTTGCTGTTACCAGGAAATAGCCGGGTACAAGTTATGGAAACGGAAGCCGATCCCCAGCATCAGGTAGTTGGGTGTATGGAAGTTCTGAAGGTTGTAGCCAATATGGAGAAAGGAGTTGCGCGACATATTTATCTTCAGAGCCAATATCTGATAACACCCCCTGAGATCTCCTCCCCCATGCAACACATTGGCGCCCATACCAAGCCCTACGGTGAAATAAGGCATAACGTATTCGAGACGGGCTGAGAGCCCAAGTGAAAATTGCTTTTCGAACGATGGTCGCACAAACGTCGGATTAGTGCCGACAATATAAGGAGGAATGTATAAATTGGCACTGCCGTCGTATACAACATCAGCCGATACACCGGCCCTGAACTTATAGCCCACATTATACATGGGAGCGAAGTTAAAACCGGCTACTGCATATCTTGCAGGAGCAGCAAACTGCTCATCGCCTACAGCCACTCCTTTCCTGCGCCAAGAGCCAAAGAACACAAGGTCATAACTGATATGCCGCGGAAACGGCTGTATATAAGACAAGGGGCATCGCTGCCAAGGTGTATTCGCTGTGCGGTTAAAGTTGTATACAACCCCCACTTTCAGCCCAACCGTATTGAGTCCGGCATTCGGAAATTCGGTATTCCCATTGGAGAAGTGCGCCAGATCTAACCCGGTTGTAAGATCAACCTGGGGTGAAAGCATCCAACTTAGATAGAAATTGGTATTCAGGTAGGCATTGATCTTTGAACCGATCACCTTATTATACTGGTTAGTTCCCGGTGTATAGGGTTTCCATCCAAACGACAGACCGAAGTTCCATTCATAATTAAGTGTCAACTCCGGAGCAAGCCGGGCAATACGCGCTCCCTGAAACAGATACAGGGCAAGCGGAGAACCCAGGTGTTCCGGTTCGCCAAAGGTAAACCACGCCAACCCGAGTCCCTGATACGCCCCTCCATATATCCGGTCGGAAATAGAACCCGGCTTGGAATGGAAGGCATACTTCAGGTGGGCAGAAAACGCATTTTCAATCGGTCGCTGCTTTTCATTGAGCCCGCGCAAATAATCCTGTGTCGGCAGGATATAACTGGGGCGAACCTCCATCTCAAGCCGTTGCATAAACCGGTTGGAGAAAGCGAGCGAGTCGTTGCCTTCCATTCCTGTTTGTGCAAAAACAGAATCGGGCAAGAGAATCATCATCCCCAGTATCATCAGGGCCTGCCATATTCGTTCCTTTTTCTTCATCTTGTAGGGTCTATCAGTATGAATTGGCAAAGATAGTATTTTTCTTTATGTAGAAGATTTGTATTTTTTTGTACTTTTGCCAGCTATATCGGTCATTTTCATCGAAATGGGCGTAAATAGTAATAAAAATCATTTAGCGACAAATAAACAGTATGGAAATTGCAAGCAAGTATAATCCTTTAGAGGTGGAAGGAAAATGGTATCAGTATTGGTTGGATAATGGCTTTTTCAAGTCGGTGCCAGATGATCGGGAACCGTATACGATCGTTATTCCGCCGCCTAATGTAACCGGCGTGTTACATATGGGCCATATGCTGAACAACACTATTCAGGACAGTTTGGTGCGCAGGGCGCGTATGCTCGGAAAAAATGCTTGCTGGGTGCCCGGAACCGACCATGCATCGATCGCTACTGAAGCGAAAGTGGTAGCCAAACTGGCTGCTGAAGGAATCCGTAAAAACGATCTAACGCGTGATGAATTTCTGAAGCACACCTGGGACTGGACACATAAACATGGTGGTATTATCTTCAAGCAACTCGAAAAACTGGGAGCTTCGTGCGATTGGGACCGTTCTTGCTTTACGATGGACGACGAACGGTCGAAAAGTGTACTCAAAGTTTTTGTCGATCTGTATAATAAAGGATTGATCTATCGCGGCATCCGGATGGTGAACTGGGACCCGGCAGCACAAACCGCCATCTCGGACGAAGAAGTGATCCATAAGGAAGAACACGGTAAACTCTATTATATCCGCTATAAAGTAGAGGGTGAAGACGGTTTTGCCGTCGTTGCCACTACCCGCCCGGAAACCATCTTCGGCGACGTAGCCGTTTGTATCCATCCAGAAGATCCGAAGACTGCCCATCTGAAAGGGAAGAAAGTGATCGTTCCGATCTCCAACCGCGTAGTGCCCATCATTGAAGATGAATATGTAGACCGTGAATTCGGTACCGGTTTCCTGAAAGTGACTCCGGCACACGACGTGAACGACTACATGCTGGGAGAGAAATACAACCTCGAATCACTGGATATCTTCAACGACAACGGTACCCTGAACGCTTACGGCCTCGCATACGAAGGCATGGATCGTTTCGATGTCCGCAAGAAGATCGAAAAAGACCTCGAAGCGGCAGGTCTAATGGAAAAAACCGAAGCCTATACCAACAGCGTAGGCTACTCGGAACGTACAGATGTGCCCATCGAACCAAAACTTTCGATGCAATGGTTCCTGAAAATGCAGGACCTCTCCAAGCCTGCTTTGGATGCGGTTGAAAGCGATACCATCAAGTTCCATCCGCCCAAGTTCAAGAATATGTACCGCCACTGGATGGAAAATGTGAAAGACTGGAACATCAGCCGTCAATTGTGGTGGGGACATCAGATTCCTGCTTATTATCTGCCGGAAGGCGGTTTTGTGGTCGCTGAAACAGGCGAAGAAGCGTTGCAGTTGGCTCGTGAGAAAACAGGCAATGCCAACCTGCAACTGGCCGATCTGCGTCAGGATGAAGACTGCCTCGATACCTGGTTCTCTTCCTGGTTGTGGCCCATCTCCGTATTCGACGGTATCAATCATCCGGAGAATGAAGATATCAAGTACTATTATCCGACAAACGACCTCGTGACCGCCCCCGAAATCATCTTCTTCTGGGTGGCACGTATGATCATTTCAGGATATGAATACCGGGGTGAAGCTTGTTTCCATAACGTCTATTTTACGGGAATTGTCCGGGATAAACTCGGACGGAAGATGTCCAAATCATTGGGTAATTCACCCGACCCAATTGACCTGATGAATGTCTATGGCGCAGATGGTGTACGTATGGGTATGCTGCTGACCTCACCAGCCGGTAACGACCTCCCATTTGACGAATCACTCTGCGAACAGGGACGTAACTTCAACAACAAGATATGGAATGCCTTCCGTCTGGTGAAAGGCTGGACGGTAGACGCTACGGTCGAACAGCCGGAAGCATCGCGTATAGCTGTGAAATGGTTTAAGATGCAGTTAAGCAAAACCATTGCCGAAATGGATGACCTCTACGACAAATATCGCCTGAGCGAGGCATTGATGCTCGTATACAAACTATTCTGGGACGAATTCTCTTCCTGGTATCTGGAGATGATCAAGCCGGGCTACCAGCAACCGATCGACAAGGCGACTTATGAAGCCACACTTGGCTTCTTCGATGCATTGCTTCGTTTATTACACCCGTTCATGCCGTTTATCACAGAAGAATTGTGGCAAGCGATCGAACCGCGTACCGAAGGCGAGAGCATTATGGTATCTCCTATGCCGGAAGCTACCGAAACCGATGTTGCATTCCTTGAAGCCTTTGATGTGGTCAAAGAAATTATCAGCGGTATCCGCACCATCCGCTTGCAGAAGAATATCCCCAACAAAGACGCTTTGTCGTTGCAGGTGATCGGTTTGCATGCAGAGGCATTCAATGCTGTGATTGCCAAGATGTGTAACCTTTCGTCGATCGACAACGTAACGGAAAAAGCCGCCGGTGCCGTTTCCTTCCTCGTACGCACCACCGAATATGCCGTACCGTTGGGAAATATGATCAACATCGAAGAAGAGTTGGCCAAACTGGAAGAAGAGTTGGTGTATCAGCAAGGCTTTTTAGCCTCTGTCATGAAGAAACTAAGCAATGAAAGCTTCGTCGGCAAAGCTCCTGCACAAGTCATCGACATGGAGCGAAAAAAACAAGCAGATGCAGAAAGTAAAATTAAATCCATAGAAGAAAGCATTTTTGCTTTGAAAAAAGGATAATAACTATACCTTTGCATGTGACATGAGGGTGTTATTGAGTATTCTTATCACTTCTCTGTTGCTAACAGGATCAATCAGGGCGCAACAGGCAATACCGGTAGATAGTGTTCAAAAAGTATTGAACGCACTACCGGACACAGCACGTTTGGCCTACCTGAAAGACCTCACCGGACAATCCATCCAGAATGTAATCAGTATCGGTTATGCCCGTTTATTGGAAGCAGAAGCCCTGCGGCAGCAAAAAGACGAGTATCTGGCGGATGCCTGGTATACCTATGCCAAAAATTACTATGTCAGTGATGATGACAGCATGCGCTACTGGATTGCGAAAGCGGAACCTTTATTCATCAAAATCGGACGTTTTGAAGACCTCTGTAGGATGGTAGGATGGAGTGCTTATGTCTATACACGAAACGGAGATAAGGAAAAGGCCGTTGAAACGATCGAGTATTTGCGTAAGCTGAGTAAGGAACTCCCTTTCCCCGAAGGACTGGAAATGGCAGACCAGGCCATGGCCGACGTTTACTTCTCCATCAAAATGTTTGATGTTGGAAAGGAATTGTACCTCAACGTTCTGGCACGGATGGAAAAACGCGATGCGCCAGTGATCAAACGTCTGAACATTCTTCGTCAATTGTTTAATAAACTGCCGGTGGCAAAAGAAAGGATTGACTACCTGCGAAAAGCGGAAGAACTCATCAACCAGTGTAAAGCAGCCGGTATCACCCATTTGTCGGACGATTCCTTTGTGTCGGACTGGGATTACACCATCCAGCGTTATTATGCACGCGAATACTTGGTAGACAATAATTTGCCGGAAGCCTGGATCCACTTACAGCGGGCGCAGACATTATCGGAAGAGTATCAGATTTCGCGCTCACGTTCGGAACTGCCACAAATGTATTCGATGTATTATATGGCAACCGGCGACTACAATAAGGCGCTTGAATATGTCAATATAACAGAAAAATGGTATAGGGGACGATCTCTCGTTTCTCTTTATACAGCATTAAGGGCAAAAGCATCTATTTTCAACAAACAGGGCAGAGGGGAAGAGGTTATCCCTATCTATGAAGAAATGCTGGCGTTGAAAGACTCTATCAATCAAGAAAGTTTTAATACCCAGTTGGCCGATCTCCGCACCCGCTATGAAGTGGAAAAACTGGAGATTGAGAACCAGCAGATTGAGGCACAGGCCGAACAGGCTCGATTCCAGGCCACCCTGCTTATTGTGGGCTGTGTAGTTATGTTGGGTATAATCTTGTTGCTTATATATTTATACCGGCTTTCGCAGAGGAGTAAGCGCTCCTTCAAATTAGCCAAGGAAAAGGCTGAAGAAGCCGACCATATGAAATCGGCTTTCCTGGCGAATATGAACCATGAGATCCGTACGCCGCTCAATGCCATAGTCGGTTTCTCCCAAGTGTTGGTGGAAGAGGACGACAAGGAAAACCGGCGTGAGTTCGCTGAAATTATCCAGACCAACAATGAACTGTTGCAACAATTGATCGGCGATGTGCTGGACATCTCCAAGATCGAATCGAATTCGATGCAACTATTCTATAGTCCGCAGGATTTGCCGACCCTGATGAAAGACATCTATCAGATGATACGCTTGAGGATGTCGGCTGAGGTCCACCTTCTTCTTGACCCGTGTAAGCCATATGTACTTAGCACAGACCGGAACCGCCTGGTGCAGGTATTGACCAATCTACTTACCAATGCGATCAAGCATACGAGCCACGGACAGATCCGTTTCGGATATACCCTGAACGAAGAAACCGTGGACTTCTACGTGGAAGATACCGGCGAAGGTATTCATGAAGATCAACTGGAAAGCATATTCAACCGCTTCGTCCAATTAGAGAACGGGCAAAAGGGCGTTGGTCTGGGCTTGGCTATCTGTCGCGGGTTGATAAGCAAAATGAATGGCCGGATATGGGCCACATCTATATTAGGCGAAGGAGCCACCTTCCATGTGGAGGTGCCCCAAATGAAACCTTGAATTACCTAAACGTAGTTATAATATCATGAAACAGACAAGAAGAAGCTTTTTTAAGCAAGGAATGGCAGGCGTCTTACTCCTGGGAACAAGTTCGTTTATCCACGCAGCAGCACCGGATCCGGTGAAACCCAAAGCGCCTAAGGCAGTCAACCCCTTTCATTTGGGAATGGCCGGGTATACTTTCGTGAACTTCGACCTGAACACCACGTTGAAGACATTGGAACGGTTGGACATCCATTATTTATGTATCAAGGATTTCCATTTACCGTTTAACAGTACTGACGAACAAATCAAGGCTTTCCATGAAACATGTGCCGCCCATAAGGTGACCGGCTATGCCGTAGGCCCCATCTATATGAAGAGTGAAGCCGATATAGACAATGCTTTTGCCTATGCCAAACGCGTAGGTGTAAAGTTGGTGGTAGGTGTACCCAACTACGAACTGTTGCCCTATGTAGACAAGAAGGTAAAGGAATACGACTTCCATTACGCCATCCACCTGCACGGACCGGACATTGCCACATATCCCGATGCTACGGATGTATGGGAACATACCAAAGACCTGGATCCGCGTATCGGCATGTGTCTGGATGTTGGCCATGACCTGCGGAACGGATGCGACCCTGTTGCCGACCTGAAGAAGTATCATTCCCGCGTATTTGACGTCCATATCAAAGACGTGACCGATTCAACCAAAGCCGGCCGTGGCATTGAGATCGGCCGTGGTAAGATCGACTTTCCCGCTCTCATACAGATGCTGCGCGAAGTGAACTATACCGGCATGTGCAGCTTGGAATATGAAAAAGACATGAAAGATCCTTTCCTTGGTATTGCCGAATCAATCGGATACTTCAAAGCTGTATGTGACATCGTCTAAAGCCTGCAAAAATGCGCATAAAAGGTACACTTTGCTTATTGGCAGCTATTGGTCTCACCTCCTGTAGTTCGATCAACTACCTGGCGATTGAGACCTATAATCCGGCAGAGATCACTTTTCCCGAACGGGTAGAGAAGATACTGATCGTCAATAACGCCGTACCTCAGCCCGATCAGTCGGTTTGTACCTATACGCTGTTCGACGTGGCACAGGACACCTGTAAAGTCCGCGTCGACAGCGCGTTGGTACACGCATGCCGGGGATTGGGAAATGCCATTCTGGAAGGCGACTACTTCCGCGATGTGTTGCTATATAATACACCCCTCCGCAATGACGACGATTTCCTGGTAGAACAGAAGTTGTCTGCTGAAAGGGTGAAAGAACTGTGCCAAGAAACGGATGCAGACGCTATTATCGCTCTTGAAAAGCTATTGTTTATTTTAAAGAAGGACGTCAGACGAGTGCCGGATAGCTTTGTCCAGGGGGATGTCCGTGTCGATGTGGGAGGTGTATTCCGCACCTACCTGCCCAGCCGCAACAGCGCCCTTGCCACTGTGCAAATGAACGACAGTCTTTTTTGGTCGGAATTTAGCCCGGATGTGAATACACTGGACCTCATCTTGCCTTCATCTGAGGAGATGGTACAGTTTACCGGAAATTATTTCGGCAGCAAGATATACCCAAACTTTGTTCCCTACTGGCAGAATGAAAACCGCTGGTACTATACCGCCATAGGGTCTTCCTGGAAGTTGGCAGCAGCCTATGCCGGAAGCGGGAAGTGGGATGAAGCAGGCAATATCTGGAAGCAGATGTATGCAAAGAGCGGTAAATCGGAGACCAAAGCCAAGTGCGCCTCTAACATTGCGCTTGCGTCAGAAATGACCGGGCAGTTGGAAGAAGCATTGGACTGGGCGAATAAAGCGTTGGCATTGTGGAACGAAAGCAGAGCCGAAGACGACCAGGACAGAAAGCTATCCTACCTGTATACGGAGGCCTTAACTGAGCGAATTCGCTTAAATAAAAAGTTAGATCAACAAATTGGGACAGAATAACCTATTTATTCTTTAATAATAGTTACTTTTGGCAGACGATTAGAAAAGGGTAAAAGAACTTATGAATGCATCAACCTCCAAAATACAGTCGGTAATAGAAAACACATTCGTTTCTGCTGTAGAAAAACTAACGAAGGATAGCTCCGGCAATCTGATCAGCGACCTGTATGTCCTGGTAGATAAAGAAAGTGGCGAACTTCAGATTTGCGACGATACCGAAAAGGTATGGGGTAAAACCGTTATCTTCGACTGGGTCGGAAGCAAGGAAAGCGATGAGTCCTTCACCAAGCTGGTTGCTGCTACCCTGAAAGCCGTCCTGACCATCTTATCCACCAAAGAAGCCTTTAATCATCCCTGTTTTATGCGACCGTTGTCTGTCAGCCTGACCGACGACGACTTTGTGGTGATCGATGAACTCCTGCTTCTGGATGATGATGTCTATCGGCTCGACGACCCCTTATTGAAAGATTTAGATGCCGAACTGGATGATTTTTTGGCCAAACTTCTTTCAGATATAGAATAGAGATTATATCTTTGTGCCCGATAAGAAAAAAGGGTTGCCGAAATAGCTCAGTTGGTAGAGCAATTCATTCGTAATGAATAGGTCGCCGGTTCGAGTCCGGCTTTCGGCTCACGTAAAAGCAAGCAGTTACTGAAAAGTGGCTGCTTTTTTTGTCTGCATGAATAGGAAACACTATTTTTATTTCGTTCAACAGGTATAAAGGAGATGAAACAATTAATTGCATGTTGCGGATTAGATTGCGAGAGTTGCGATGCCCGCATAGCAACAGTCAGAAATGACAATGAGTTAAGAGAAAAAACCGCCCAAAAGTGGAGCGTAATGAACAATGCGCCGGAGATAACAGCAGCAACCATCCGTTGTATGGGTTGTCGTGCAGATGGAATGAAATTTGCGTATTGCAGCAATTATTGCGAAATTCGCAAATGTGTATCTGCAAAAGGATTCACTACCTGCGGCGACTGTTCAACATTGGATAATTGCCAGATAGTTGGCGCTGTTTTCCAGCATGCTCCTGGCGCCAAAGAAAATCTTCTATCTCAGTTTAAAACGCAGGAATAAAGAAGCACACTTGTCTGGATCTGAAAGTGGTGAATTGAGGCGCAAGCCTCAGCCGGTTGGGATGCACAAACCAGCAGGCTGACATGCAGGCCTCGCGGAATTGAGGTGCAGGCCTGGTTTCATCAAGGTCAACAGCCAGGATTGTCAAATCGACAAATCGCCACAAAAAAGATAATGACGATCCAAAACAAACGTCATCGCGTTTGTTTTGAAACATCATAACGATCATTTTGGAACATAATGATGATTTTTGGACAGATTGCGGTGGATAAAAACACCCATTCCACCGTACAAATAATAGATAGTTAACTCAAAAACGCTCCCCCAGTAGAAATATTCAGTTTATACAGAATCTGAAACCCGGGCAGTGTCTGGTTTTAACATATAAGGTGTGAATTTTACGCCTGAAACGGTTATTTTCTGTTTCTATCGGCTTGGCTGATAAATCTTTCACTATATTTGTGGTTTGAGTAAGAATCCTCTCAAGGGGAAATAGACTAATCCTGACCAATATGGAGATACAGTACGATAAGGATGAACAGATCCGACAATTGAGGGAACAATGCGAAACAATTATTGAAGCCTTTCCGGGTTTTATCTTTGTTTTTGATGAGCAGTTCTTTCTGCGGGATGTGTATATGGCAAAGGGAAAAAGCCTGCTACACAGCTTGGAAGAGTTGATCGGTATGGACGGACGAATGATCTACTCGCCCGAAGTAAGCGAATTATATATTCAAAATATACAGGCCTGTCTGCAAGATAAGCAACTGAAGGAAATCGAATATCACCTGGATATGAGCGGCGTCAGGTATTATTTCCAGGCACGTATTGTTCCCTATGGTGAGAACCTGGCATTAGCCATGATACAGGATATCGGCGACCGTGTACGCCGCTTCGAAGAACTTGCAGAGGTCAAGAAACGGGAAGAAAGCAACAAGCTGAAATCGGCTTTTCTGGCCAATATGAGCCATGAGATCCGTACGCCGCTGAATGCTATCGTCGGTTTTTCGGAAGTATTGATGGAAGAAAGCGATCTGGAGAACCGCGAAGAACTGATGGGAATCATCCGTACAAACAACAGCCTCCTACTCCAATTGGTAGACGACATACTTGACCTGGCCCAGATCGAATCCGGCAAAATGGAGATCACCTTCCAATATACCAATATCAATGAATTGATCGATGATATCGGACGGGGCAACCAGATCAAGATGCGACCGGAGATCACACTCAATATCCGTCATAGTAACCACCCTGTCTGGGCATATACCGACCCGGGACGTATCAAACAAGTACTGAACAATTTGCTTTCGAATGCCATTAAATATACCCCTACAGGCAGTATCACACTGCAGGTAGAGGTGGAAGGTACCGAAGCGCTGGTCTTTTCCGTGGCGGATACCGGCATTGGTATCGAAGAAAGTAAACTCGAGACGATCTTCGACCAGTTTGAAAAAATAGATAACTTTGTACAAGGATCGGGCTTGGGACTTCCTATCAGTAAAAGCCTCGTAGAATTGTTGGGGGGCGAGATAAAGGTGGAATCCGTCTATGGACAAGGCTCCACATTCTCATTCCGCCTACCTTGCCTGGTTGCTCAGGGCGAACAGGCTGCGAAAAATGGTAAAGAGAAGTCAGTCGTCAAAGTCAAAACTAAGATCGGGAAAAAGAAAAAGATACTGGTGGGCGAGTCCAATGAAAATGACTACCAGTCTATTACCTCCGGCCTGGGGGCTAATTACACATTGATCCGTGCCACGAACGAAGATCAATTGATCACGATGTTTACCGAAGAAAAGCCCGACCTGGTACTGACCAATGTTCCAGTTACCACTGTTGAAGCCAGTATTCATGTAATCCAGGTGATCAGAAAGCAAATGGCCGAACTCCCGGTCATTGTGATGACGGAGCACGGCCATTATACCGAGCAAAGACAGGGATTGGAAAATGGGTGCAACGACGTGCTCACCAAACCCTTCTCTACCTTGAAAATAGCAGAAGCGGTTGCTACCTATGTTTAGTGGCGGCCGGCATACCGGATCAACCGGTATGCCTCCCCTACCCACAGTACGATAGACGATAGTCCGATAATAATGCCCCAGTCTTTCCAGCTAAGCGGAACCACACTGAACATCTCGCCGCCAAAGGTGACGATCAGGTATTGACCCACCACGATCAGCAAAGCTACCAACAGGAATGTTTTGCTTCCCGACAGATTGGCAAAGGCTGATTTGCCTTCCATAAATGCTTTTGCGTTGAACATATTCCAGCATTGCAGCATCACGAAGAAGGTAAAGAACCACGACAGTTCGTAGGCTGACAGCCCATTGCTGGACTCAAACAGGACCAACAATCCGATCAATACGATCACAAAAACCGAAGCGACGCCAAAGATGCCATACTTCATCGGACGGGTGATAATAAAGTCACCGCCTTCGCCACTCTTACGCGGCTTGTCGTCCATGACCCGTTCGTTGGGAGGGAGTGACGCCAATGCCGCAGCGGCAAAGGTATCCATGATCAGGTTCACCCACAACATCTGGGTGATGGTCAACGGCGATTCGGTGCCCATGATAGAACCAATCAGCACGATCAGACAGGCGACCACATTGATGGTCAACTGGAACAACAGGAATTTTTGTATGTTGCGATACAACGAACGTCCCCACATAACGGCGCGGGTGATACTGCTGAATGAATTGTCGAGGATAGTGATATCACTCGCTTCCTTAGCCACCGATGTACCGTCGCCCATTGACAAACCAACCTGGGCGGCTTTCAGGGCAGGCGCATCGTTCGTTCCGTCGCCGGTCACGGCTACTACCGCCCCTTTCTTCTGCAACAGGCGCACGAGGCGTTGTTTATCCGTCGGACGAGCACGACACATGATCTTCAGCCCTAACACACGATCCAAGGCTTCTTCATCGGTCAGTTGCTCAAAGCCTACGCCGGTAATGATGTTTTGTTCCGTATCCTTTTTGTCCCATATACCGATCTGGCGACCGATCTCTTTGGCGGTACCTGGGGTATCACCTGTTACGATCTTCACGTCGATACCGGCATGGAGGCAACTTTGCACGGCGGCAGGTACATCCGCCCGCACAGGGTCGGAGATGGCAACAAAGCCGATAAACGTCAGGTCGGTACCATGCAGACGGCCATCGACAAAAAAGTTGTCGTCCTGCCCTTCTTCAATAAACTGATAGGCAAAACCCAGTGTGCGCATGGCTTGGTTCTGATAGCCGAGCAGTTGCGCTTCGATATCAGCCTTGCAGGCAGCAGCGGGTTGCATACCCTGGGCAGTTAGTACGCGGGCAGAATTGGCGAGAACGATCTCGGGTGCGCCTTTTACATATAATATCTTTTTCTTCAACAACGGTGAGCGTACGATCGTACCCATGTATTTCCGTTCGGTGGAGAAGGTAAGCTGGTCGACCACTTCGGCGTTCTCACGCAATGGCAGGTAATTTACCTGCTGGCTATGCAGCCAGAGCAAGAGGGCAGCTTCAGTAGGGTTGCCGAGGGTACTGACTTTACCTTCCGACAAGTCCAGGTAGGCAGTCGAGTTGACAGAGAGACCTTCCTTGATCAGGAAACTCATTTCGTCGTCACCCAGGGGTTGTCCTTCGCAAGCGAAGAAATGGGCTTTATATACCTGCATCTGATTCTGTGTCAGGGTACCGGTCTTGTCGGTACAGATCACGGTCGTAGCTCCCATCGTTTCACAGGCATGCATCTTACGTACCAGGTTGTTGGTCTTCAACATCCGATTCATACTGAGGGCGAGACTAAGGGTAACGCTCATCGGCAATCCTTCGGGAACAGACACAACGATCAGGGTGACGGCGATCATAAAGACATTCAGTATGCCACCGATCAGATCCATCACGGGCATTCCCTGGGAAGCGACAAGCAGTTTGGCCACTAAGGCTACGAAAGTGATCCCGGCAATGGTATAACCGGCCTTGCTGATCACGTTCGCCAGGCCTTTAAGTTGCATTTGCAACGGGGTCTCCACATCGTTGTCGATCTGCGCCCCTTCGTATACTTTCCCGTAACCGGTTGCATCACCGACCAGTTCTACCCGCATGATACCGTGGCCGTCGACTACGGTCGTTCCGCGCATCACGACGTTCGAGGGGTAGGTGACATCGTCTTTAAAGTCGGCTTCGACGGTTGTTTTGCTGATAATCGGTTCGCCGGTCAGTGTTGATTCGTTCACCTGCATGGAGATGGATTCGAGCAAGAGGCCGTCGGCCGGTATTTCTTCACCGGCTTCCAGCAATACGATATCGCCTACGACCACTTCTTTCTTGGTGATCTGGCTCACGTTGCCGCCGCGGATCACTTTCACCAGCGTGTCGTCGTTCACTGTATTCAAGACATCGAATGCCCGGTTGGCTTTTACTTCGAAAATAAACCCTACGCCACTGGCAAGCAGGATGGCGAAGAAGATGCCGATTGGTTCAAGGAAAGCCTTGAAGCCTGCGGCATCGGGTCCCCAGCAGTGTACACCGGCTACAACCAGGGACAGAACCCAGGCTACAAGCAGGATGCGGATAATTGGATCATCGAACTTCTCGAGGAATAAGCTCCAAAGAGATTTCTTTTTTGGTGGTGTGAGCACGTTTTCGCCATGCAGACGGCGACTCTCTTCTACTTCGGGTCTGGTCAGGCCTTGATACTGATTTGTTTTCTCCATATGCGTTTGTATGATGAGGGCGTAAAAATACGGAAAGAATTTTGATACATAAAAACAATTTTACAATTCTTGCTGTTATATAGTTAAAACAGGCACTGATGAAAAAAGTTGCATAAGGCGTTAAACCTTTGCCATAGAAGATATGTCATATATATGTGTTTAGTTAATAAGGTTATGAAGAGTATTAGGTTATTTCTCTTGTTAGGGATTGGCATCCTGCTTGGAAGTCAATCCCTTTCTGTTTTCGCCCAGAGCGACAAGGATAAGAAGGCGGAACAGGTGAAGCAGGCCATCGAATCGAAACGGTTTACTATTGAAGTGGACCGCGCCTTACCGATGAGCACAAAATCAATCAGCCTCACCCCAACGTATACGTTTGAACTGAAAGGAGATTCGGCTCAATCCTATCTCCCCTACTTTGGGCGTGCCTACTCGGCTCCGTATGGAGGTGGGGAAGGAGGCGTGAAGTTTGACACCGGGACAACAAATTATACGCAGGAATTTGATAAGAAAGGGAACGCAACGGTTCGTTTCCGCGTAAAAACGGATGAGGATAATTATGAATTCTACCTCAACATCTTTACCAACGGATCGACGACGATCAATGTGACGCCGGTGAACAAGCAGTCCATCTCGTATTACGGGCAACTGGTACTGGACAAACCCAAAGAATATAAGCCGTAGCCATAGTATAGGCATGTAATAGGCATAGCGTAGGATCGTTGGGAACGATAAGACAAATTTCAGTCGCGCTCCTGTAGCCGCTTATTGATTCTGGCGGTGAATTCGTAGTTCTTCAATCCCCAATCAGGAGCAATCAACAGTTCCTTGGGGGATTGGGATACGAAACGCTCCAGGTAAATAGCTGGATGGAGGCGGCGGACAAAATCAACGACCAGTTCGATATATTCGTCCACACTGAACAGGTGAAACTGTTCGGGGTGTTCGGCATACTCATGCGCCATCCGGGTGTGGCGTATCAGTTGTAGCTGATGCAACTTGAGGGTGGTCAGGGGAAGCGTAGAGATCGTGTCGGCGTGCCGGAGGATTTCTTCGCGTGTTTCGCCCGGCAAGCCGAGAATCATGTGGGCGCCGGTATAGATACCCCGGGCGGCAGTGCGGCGGATGGCATCGGCAGACTGGGCATAGGTGTGTCCACGGTTGATCCGTTCCAGGGTACGGTCGAGCGTCGTTTCCACGCCATATTCAATCAATACGAAGTGACGGCCGGACAAGTCGGCAAAATAGTCGAGCAGGTCATCGGGCATGCAGTCGGGACGGGTACCGATGATTAGCCCTACGACGCCGGGATAGGCAAGGGCTTCTTCGTATTTCTGCTTCAATGCTTCGGCCTCGCCATACGTATTGGTATAGGCCTGGAAGTAGGCCAGGTATTTCATTTCGGGGTATTTGCGGGCGAAGAAACCGACGCCGGCGGCGAGCTGTTCGGTGATCGAACGGTCGGTATGGCAATACTCCGGGCTGAAGGTCTGGTTGTTGCAGTAGGTGCAACCGCCCGACCCTTTACTCCCGTCGCGGTTGGGACAGGTGAACCCGGCATGGATGGAGATCTTCTGTACTTTGAACGGGAATACCTCACGGAGGAAGTCGCCAAAGTCGCGATACGGTTTTATCTGCTTCATCGGGCAAAGATAACGACTTTTTATACTACCTTTGCCGTAGAATTATTAGAAATAACAGGCACGCAATGAAACGAATAGGTATGAGTCTGCTGCTGGGAATGGCAGTGATAGGTGCGGCTTACGCACAAAGCGGAACAAAACGTTTAAACCTAAAAGAGATTGCCGACGGAAACTTCCGGCAAGTGACAGCCATCGGCGAAATGCGTTCGCTGCCTGATGGCGAACACTATACGGCGATGAATGCCGAACGGACGATGGTGGTCAAGTATGCCTACCGCACCGGACAACCGGTCGATACATTATTCAATGTAAAGAAAGCGCGCGAATGCACGTTTGATACCTTCGAAGGGTATGAGATCAGTTCCACCGGACACCGTATGTTGATCTTCCGCGATACGGAAGTGATCTATCGCCGTTCGTCGAAAGCAACCGTATACGACTACGACGTGCGCCGTAACTTCGTGAAACCGCTGACGGATACCGGCAAAAAGGTCATGATACCCACCTTCTCGCCCGACAGCCGCCTGTGCGCCTATGTGATCGACAATAATATCTGGCTGCGTAAGTTCGATTATGATACTGAAGTACAGGTCACCAAAGATGGCGAAGCCAACAAAATCCTCAATGGTATTACCGACTGGGTGTATGAAGAAGAATTCTCGGCCACCAACCTGATGGCCTGGTCGCCCGACAGCGAATACCTGGCATGGGTACGCTTTGACGAATCCGAAGTACCCGAATACCAGATGCAGGTCTATGGCGACGGCCTTTATCCCGGCTTCTATTCCTACAAATACCCGAAAGCAGGACAGAAGAACTCCACCGTAACACTCCATTCCTACAGCGTGGAAACGAAAGATATCAAGGAATTGAAAGCACCTTCGGGAGCCGACAGTTATATTCCCCGTATCCTTTTCACCAAAAATCCCGAACAGTTGGCAGTGCTTACGCTCAACCGTACGCAGAATGTATTTAATATGTATTATGCCAACCCGAAGAGCGGTGTGTTCCGCCTGATCCTGCGCGAAGAGAACAAAGCGTATGTGGATTCGGAATGGTTTGAGTCCGTACAGTTTAACGATAACGGGTTCCTATATGTAAGCGAGCAGAATGGGTATGCCCATGTCTATCAATACTCGCCTACAGGGGTGATGCAGAAACAGCTCACGCAGGGGAACTGGGATGTAACGCGCCTGATCGGTATAGACGAAGCCACCAAGGCTGTCTATTATGAATCGGCGGAAGAGAGCCCGTTGCGTCGCTCAGTCTATCGCATCGACGCCAAAGGGGTGAAGACCCGCCTGTCGACTGAAGAAGGCACCAACTCGGCCGCCTTCAGCGCCAATTATGCCTACTTCGTGAATACCTGGTCGAACGCCAATACCCCGGCAAAGATCACCGTAAACGAGACAAAGACCCTGAAACCCCTGCGCGTCTTACAAGATAACGCCGCCTTAAAAGGACGTCTGGCCGAATATGCTATCGGTAAAAAGGAATTCATCAAGATAGAGACTGCCTCCGGCTTGGAGCTGAACGCCTGGATGGTGAAACCTGTCAACTTCGACGCCTCGAAGAAGTATCCGGTGCTGATGACACAATACAGCGGACCGAACTCACAATCGGCTCTCGACAAATATGGATTCGACTGGGAACGTTACCTGCCGTCGATGGATATTATCGTCGTCTGTGTGGATGGCCGTGGCACCGGCGCCCGTGGCGAAGCTTTCCGTAAATGCACCTATCTGAAGATGGGCGAACTCGAATCGCAAGACCAGGCCGAAGCGGCCGTTGCATTAGGTAAACTGCCGTATATCGACGGCAAGCGGATCGCGATTTATGGCTGGAGCTTTGGCGGATACAATACACTGATGGCACTGACAACAGGTGGTGGAGTGTTTAAGGCCGGTATTGCCGTAGCACCGCCGACCGACTGGAAATACTACGACTCGGTCTATACCGAACGGTTTATGCGTACACCGAATGAAAACTTCCAGGGTTATGCCGCCACCTCTCCGTTGGCAAAAGCCAAAGACCTGCAAGGTAAGCTGCTTCTGGTTCATGGAACAGCCGACGATAATGTCCACTTCATGCAGTCGCTTGTCTATGCCGAAGCTTTGGTACAGGCCGGTAAGCAATTTGATATGCATATCTATAAAGACAGGGATCATGGTATCTCCGGCGGAAATACACGCTACCACCTCTACACCAAAATGTGTAACTTCTTAATCGACAATCTCTAATGGGGGCACACGTACCTAAACCCGACTGGCTGAAAATACGGCTGGGTGGAAATGAACAGTTCACGCGTACGAAAAGTATCGTCGAATCGAATTGCCTGCATACGATCTGCTCCAGCGGCCGTTGCCCGAATATGGGCGAGTGCTGGAGCCGGGGAACGGCTACTTTTATGATTGCCGGTGATATCTGTACCCGTTCGTGTCGTTTCTGCAATACGAAGACAGGCCGGCCATTGCCGCTCGACCCGGATGAACCGGCACGTGTGGCCGAAAGTATCCGGTTGATGGAGTTGAAACATGCCGTGATCACATCGGTCGACCGCGACGACCTGCCGGATATGGGTGCTACACATTGGGCGAAGACCATCACTGCCGTCAAAGCGGTGAATCCCGGCACAACGATCGAAGTCCTTATCCCCGACTTCCAAGGAAGACTGGATCTGGTGGACCTGGTCATCGAAGTGGCGCCGGATATTATCTCGCATAATCTGGAAACAGTGATCCGACTGACACCCGCTATCCGTAGCGCAGCCAAATATGACGTAAGCCTGTCGGTACTCCAACGGATTGCCGAAAAAGGCATCACCACCAAAACAGGGATTATGCTGGGGCTCGGCGAAACCGAAGAAGAGGTATGCAGCCTGATGGATGATGCCCTGTCAGTAGGTGTTTCGGTTCTTACGATCGGACAGTATTTACAGCCTTCCCGCAAGAATATTCCGGTGTCTTGCTATGTTACACCGCAACAATTCGAAGTGTACAAAACGATTGGTCTCGGAAAAGGATTCAACGTCGTGGAGAGTGCTCCGTTGGTACGTTCTTCCTACCATGCAGAAAGGCACGTTTAAAATGAACAAATCCCTCCTATTTGTGTTTATATAATACAATCGAATAAGGACAGGGTATTGCATCATGAATAAAATTAGCCATCGAATGAATAACCACGCAATAGGAATGATTCCTTTGCTCGTGTTTATGTTTCTGGACAATTTCCTGCCATATTTCCAATCCTTTTTGATCGGTGTCGGATTCTGCTTTCTGCTTGCAGGGATATTCAGCCTGTTGAGGAAAGATAAGATTTATCTGCTTATGTTGGCGCCGACAATCGCAACGTTGGTGCTGTATTCGTTTTTCCTGTTCTTCAAAATAGAGCCGGTATTGTTTGATTATACACCACTCATCGTTGAAGTAGTGTTGGTAGTGGTATTGGCTGTAATAGGTTTTACCAAGCGTCCGGCATTGAAGATGCTCCGTAATTCCAATCATCCGTTGTATAGAAGAACATATATCCGTACCACCCTCAATGAGTTTTTCTTTTTAACACAGTTGGTGCAGGGTTTATATACGTTGCACCTTTTTATTGTACTGATATACACCACGCTGCCGGACACCATGCAGAATGAACGCTTTGGGCAGTTCCTGTATCGCGAACTCGAAGTGATCATCGGAGTATTGGTTATTGTATACGAACAGATCCGATTGACCATGATGCGCGGTAGTCTGCGAAAAGAGATGTGGCTTCCGGTACTCGACGACAACAACAAAGTGGTAGGGTGTATCGCACGCTCGGTAGCCCGGACATTACCGAAAAAATTCTATCACCCGATCGTACGCGTAGCCGTTGTATACGACGGGATGCTCTATCTGATCAAACGGAATAAGAACGAGTATGTGTCGCCGGATACATTTGATATTCCTTTCAATCAGTATGTATTGTATCATCACACCATCGACCAGACTGTCAAAGAGGCTCTGGGCGACCTGCTTCATGAGAAAGAAGTCAATCCCCGTTTCCTGATCCGCTATACGTATGAGGACGAAAAGGTAAAACACCTCGTCTATTTATATGTTATATGCCTTCATTCGAACGACCGGTATAAGAAATATAAAAAACGAGCCGGTAAGTTATGGACAGCCAAGCAAATCCAGGAAAACCTGAATTCGGGTATCTTCAGCAGTTATTTTGAAAAGGAATTCCCGTACCTGCAACAGACAATCCTGTATGCAGAGAACTTTTGTTGCGGTGATGCCGGATATGCAAAAACCGAACAGTCTGAAGACGGACAACAGAAGATCATTCTCGGCAACGAATCACCGGCTTCCTAACTCAATCACTTCCAAGTCTTTTATTTCTTTTTCGTCTATCCGGAAACGCACCAGTGTACGTACCAGATGGAAGCCACTCTTACCGGCGGCTCCCGGGTTAATACACAGGCATTGCAGGTGTTGGTCGTAAGCCACTTTCAGGATATGCGAATGGCCACAGACAAAGAGATTGGGGCGGGTCTCATACAGTTCTTTCCGTATACCCGGATCAAAACGGCCGGGATAACCACCGATATGCGTCATCATCACCCGGACATCCTCTACCGTGAAATGAGCTACTTTAGGATACATCGACCGGACAGGCTGTCCGTCAATATTCCCGCAAACGGCACGAACAGGGGCAATGGCTCCGAGTTTGATCGTTACCAGATCTGACCCGATATCACCCGCATGCCAGATCTCATCGCACGATTGAAAATGCGCTGCATATTTCTCATCCCACCATCCATGCGTGTCTGAAAGTAATCCGATTGTCAACATTTATCCCGCTCTGTTTGTTTTGCAAGTAAAAGTAAGATGAAAAGTGATGTAAACCGCCACATTTTGCCTGAATTATTTGGGAATGGATAAAACAGGCTCTATATTTACCCTCAAAGAATACGATCAAATGGAAACCGCATACCATTACTTTAAACGAGACATCAGTTGGCTGTCTTTCAACTACCGGATCTTGCTGGAAGCTGAAGACCCGTCATTGCCCATATACGAACGGATCAAATTCCTGTCGATCTATTCGTCCAACCTCGAAGAGTTTTATGAGATACGCGTGGCAGAACACCGCGGCGTGATTCTGCGAAATAAGTTTGTAGAAGAAAGCATCGATGATGCGGAAGAAACCCTCACTGAGATCACACAGGAAGTAAACCGCCAACAGGGCGAGTTCTACCGGATCTTTGCCGGGATCACCACGGAGCTAAACAAACTGAACATCTATTTGTACCAGGATTGTAAACCTGAACCGTTTCATGTGACCTTCGTCCGCGATTATTTCAATGAGGAGGTCTTTCCCTTCCTTGCCCCGATTATGATACAACCGGGTATCCGTTTGTTTATTCGCGACCGGCGGTTGTATCTGGTGGTACGCATGACGAAAAAGGGTAAACAAAACCTGTCGGCAGCTACGCCTGAGTATCACTATGCCCTGATGAAGATCCCGCATGCAAAAGTGCCTCGCTTTATCGAACTGCCCGAGCGGGAAGGGCGGCATTACATCATGCTGAGCGACGATATGATCCGGGCAAATCTTTCCAGTGTCTTCCCCGGCTATGTGATCGACAGTTGCTACAGCATCAAGATATCCCGCGATGCGGATATCTACCTCGAAGATGTGAAACGGGATAATATCGTGGAGCATATCCGCAAGAAAGTAAAGAAACGCAAGGTAGGCGACCTGAGCCGATTTATGTATGACCGCGCTATGCCGCCGGATTTCCTGGCTTATATCTGCGATGCTTTTGAGATCCAACAGGAAGACCTGGTGATGGGTGGGCGTTACCTCAACCTGCAAGACCTGGCACAGTTACCCAATCCGTCAGGTAAACAGTTGGAACAGCAAGTTCCTGTTCCCATGCGCGTGCCTTTCCTCGATGAGAAAAACTCGGTACTCAAGGCAGTCAAGAAAAAAGACATCCTATTGCATTTCCCTTACCATTCGTTCGACTATCTCATCCGGTTTCTGATGGAAGCGGCCTTCGACCCGAAGGTGGAAGAGATCAAGATTACCCAATACCGGGTGGCGGAGAATTCAGCCGTGATCAATGCCCTGATCAGCGCCGCACAGAATAAGAAGAAAGTCACTGTCTTTGTCGAGTTGAAAGCCCGTTTTGACGAAGAGCATAATATGAAGACCGCCGAGTTTATGGAGCAAGCAGGCATTCGTATCATCTATAGCATTCCCGGACTAAAGGTCCATGCCAAGGTAGCCGTAATCCTCCGGAAAGAGACCGAGAACGGGAAGAAACGGCGCAACTATGCCTACCTGAGTACCGGCAATTTCAATGAGAAGACAGCCAAAATCTATTCGGATATGGCACTGCTTACGACCCACCCGGGTATTATCGCCGATATTAACAAAGTCTTCGATATTCTGGAGGGGAATACCCTGCCGGAAGTCCATTTCCAATATCTGCTGGTGGCACGGTTTAATATGGTGGACGAGTTGAAGCGAATGATCCAACGGGAAGTCGACCATATAAAGGCCGGACGCCGCGGTTATATCATTCTTAAGATGAATGGGTTGCATGATCAAAATATGATCGACGAACTGTATCGTGCCAGTGAGCAGGGCGTAGAGATAGACCTGATTGTGCGCGGTATCTGTTGCCTGATCCCGGATCAGCCGTATAGCCGTAATATCCGTATTACCCGCATTGTAGATATGTTCCTCGAACATGCCCGCCTCTGGTATTTTCACAACGACGGGGCGGAAGAGGTATTCCTGACGTCGGCCGACTGGATGCGGCGTAACCTCAATCGCCGTATCGAAACAGCGGCGCCGGTGCTTGATCCGTTGATCCGGCAGGAAATCATCGATATCCTGCATATTCAATTACGCGACAACATAAAAGCCTGCCGTATTGACGAACATCTGATCAATAACTTCAAACGCGACGACAATCCCGTCAAGACCCGCTCACAGTTAGCCATCTACGACTACCTGAAGGGGCAGGGAGAGCAGCCGGTTATGTGATCTGCCTGCCTAGTTCTTCCAACGCGGCCTTTTTGGTCTTTAGCTGGTGCTCGACAATAAGTTCGTAGTCGCTCTTCTGGTCGCCGATCTTACTGGTTACAACAAAAAGTTCGAGGGAGATAAGGAACAGGAAGACGATAATATAGAAGGCCATTGCAATCTTGCGGGTGAGGAGGATTTCCATCATCGCATTCAGTTCCTCCAGAAAGCCGGTCTTAGATGCCAGTTCTTTCCGTAACGTGCTCTCCGCTTCGATCTTTTGGGTGGTATAGTCCTCGTGTTGCTGACGGAGGCGTTTGAGGTTCTCATTGTTGGTCTCTACTTGTTTGATCCGCGGATTTTCGACAGGCGAGGTGGAAACGGTACGTTGGGGTACTTCCTTATAAGTACCGTCGGTCTGCAATTCACGTTGATAGGTCGTAGAAGTAGACACAGTGGTAATAGTAGGCTTCTTCATGATCTCATCGTTGAGGGCGAGGTTCACTTTATCCAACGAGTCGATCTCAGTTTGGATATCGGTCAGCTTGCCATCGATAATACTCAAACGCATAGGAAGTTGCTCTTCCACGTTCCGGTCAACGATTTCGATCATTTTCCGGTCGATATCTTCGCCAAAGATAATCTGGTCAATAATGGTAGAGCCCAGGATTGCCATAATAAATGCAATGAAGATACGGAAGATCGACGGCCATTTGTTGCGTCCCACGGTCAGGATAATCTGCCGCTCAATCTGCAGCACGATAACAACGAAAATGATCGATGTGATGATGCATCCCCACACCGGTGCCCCCACATAGCGCTCAGCAAAACAGTAGCCTGTAAAGGCCCATAGGACAATCAGGATGATCAGCGCCGCTGTATATTTCTTCAACTGCTTGAAACTGGCCTCACTGCAACTCTTCAATATCTGGCTGTTCCAACCTGTCAGAAAACAGCCTAACTTAATCCACCAACTCATACGTCTTATCTTTTAAAGGCATCCAATGACAATGCGGCTAATCCTCTCAGAAAACCCCGTTCGTAGGCAAACAGCATCCGTCCCATATAAGAGGAATTGTTCTTCAGGTCGTCCTCCATCTCTTTCATCTCGGTGAGATGTTGGAGGAGGATTTCCCTCCGGGTCTTCAGTTGTTCCACGACATTCAACAAGCCGGCTTCGGTACGCGACTGGATATGGAACTCGATCTCTTTCAGATCGTCTTCATACCGGCGTTTGACCTGCTTAAACAGGATTTCAAAATCACTACGAAGCAATGATTTGTTCAGTTCCTTATACACAGCGTCGGGATTGGCGAGCGCGTCTTCATATCCCCGTTGTTCGTAATCTTTCCGGAGGTAGGAATAGATCAGGTCGATAGGCATGTTAGTTGCATAGGAAACCGGTGCTTCCTCCCCTTGTATTGCGCCTTCTTCAGGCAAATGATCCTGCTCGACTTCCGGCAATGAAGTCTTCTTTTTGGTGAAATAGTTCCTGAATCCCATATAGCTATTATTTTTATTCGGAGCATGCACAGCCCCATCTGAAGCGTACACGCTATTCAGACGCATAAAACAGGCAACAGGTTGCAAATGAAAAGTTAAAAAATATTATAAACCAGACTTATTTAATACACGATGCATTTGACGCTTTTTTCTCCTTCCTGCGGATGGGTCAACTGTACTATATAGAATCCTTTACCTACCGGAATAGAGCAGTCTCCGTCGGTCGACCGTGAAGCGATTACCTGCCCGGACAGGGTTACAATACGAATCCGGGTGGTGGGAGCAATACCTGTTATTTCGATCCTGTCTGTATACCCCTTCACAGTAACTGACTGGAAGAGAGGGTTTTCGTTTGCCGTGGGCTTCGTGTAACCCAGTTTAGTGTCCATCCAGGCAATCCGTCTTTTCATAAAGATTCTCACATTATTCACTTCCTTCGCATACGAACCATGTACAGTCGGGTTCAGATGTACCCGGTTATACATGATTTTCCAACGGGTAAAGTTCAGTTTCTGCGATTGATCCAGTTCGTCTTCATAGTCGTCGATGACCTGCAGCAGCGCGTCCTCCGATAATAGGCCATTATTTCGATAGTAGGCATAGGTCTCCTTCAATTCCCGCATAAACACAGGGTCAGAGAGGATACGTTTAACCATATTTCGGGCATACCCGGCGCAACTGCTCTTGTCTGAAGCAAAGAGCCAATCACTGATATTGTTGACCGGATACGTACGGTAGTCGTTATCGAAAGCGATATCGAAATCCCAGACCGGACCTGTCATGAACTTGTCGCTCATCCGGTCCTTATACAGATAAACGCTCCAGTAGGTGTCCGTATTCCCACTCAATTCACCCACCAGGAAATGGCGGATAAATGTTTGCGTGTCAAGGTATTTACGGTAACCGATATCCGGATCAGTATAGGTAGCTGATTGCAAGGATGTGAGGAAAGTTTCAACGTATGATTTGATATAGTTGTATTGCGCCGGTATAATTTCGTCGTCTTTCGGATATTTGATGGTAACGGGGATACTATATCGATAGGATGTAAACCAGGAAGTCGGCAGTTCCTGATCGGCATACGCATCGATCTCAATCAGGTATCCTCCGGTAAGGTTATCACCTTCTGTGTCGGAAGTCTTCATCTTAGTAATTTCCACCCGTTTATCGGCTACTTCGATCTGATCGCACAGTTGGTAACAACCTTTATATTCGCCGTTGAGGAAGACATTGACAGGCTGTCCAGCAGGGGTGTAGGGTAATTCCAGGCGGCTGCTCAGATTGAAGGCCAACAGGTTACGCATTAATGTCTTATCGCCGTAGTTATTGATCAGCGTCCAGTTCTTTTCCTTGGCGGGATTATCGAGTACACGGGCTTTATTGCGCAGTTTTAGGCGGTAAGGTTTCTTCTCAAAACCCCAACTGGCATTGCCCCTGCCCCGTATATCCAGGCTATCGGTATAGATACTCTTCCCGTCGGCTGCGATGAAGGAGACGATACCGGGAAGGTATTTTTCCTTTTCGATAATATCTTCAGCGTTGGTGGTATGGATCACTACAGATGGTAGATTTGTAAGCGGATGAATGTTCGAGTCGTCCCCTTCTGTCTTGTAACCGTAAAAGGCTATTTCAGCGATATTGCACCGGACATCATCCGGCCCAACATAACGCACGTAACGGAAGCCGCGCGAACAGAAAACATCCTGTTCCGTCATGGTGTTATAGGCCGGATCTTCCGTTACGAGGAACAGGGGAACGGCATCGCCAAAATCGGGTTTATTGGCTCCTTCAAAAACACCCAACACCATCCGACTGCTCCAGTCTGCCCGCGGACAATAAGCGACTTGGGTAATCACATGTTTTTCGCCCAGATCCAAACCGACCCAACCGCCTGTGCGGACATAAGATGCAAAAAAAGTCTGGTAATTACCATCAAAGACATCCGCGATGGTATTGATCGTGGATGATGCATTATTAGTAGCATAATCTACCGATCTGGCCGTTCCGATAATAGTGGTCGGCACCAACTTTTCAGATACACTTTGCGCCTGGGCAAACAGTCCATATACAAAGAACAAAGTAATTAATAAAATAGTAATAACGGATTTTCGCACGATACACAGATTAAAATACAGTTTATATTATTCGTAATTCACAGATGTTCCAACAATTTCACTTCTTCGGGCAGGTACCCTGATCGTATCCGCCATTCCTGTGGATACAAGTTATTGGCCCGATTACCCAGATTTTTGACAAAACCCAATGGAAGGCCTTTATAAGTTAGGAGTACATAGCCTTTGGGGGCTTCCGAATAGAGTTGCAGCGCCTCTTTTTTCAGGTACTGTATTGCCTGGCTCCATCCCAATTCGACAGTTGGGAATATATCCCTGTTCAGTGACGTGCTTAATGCCAAGGCTTGTTCAGGGATCAGGTCTTTTCCTTTTATTTCGCACAGGTGGATACCGGCGGATACGATACGCAATGAGGAGGCTATCAATTGGCCGGTCTGTACATGAGCAACAGGGATTGCCCGGATATGCTCTCCTTGTATTTCCAAGTGGAAAGCATCGGGTTGGGATAACCAGTCCTTTACGGATGGGGGGATGGGAGGAAGGGCTTTTCCTTTTTCTTTTTTATGCCGCGAAGAAGGTTTTATGATGTCAACCATTCCGTCGGCTTTGCGAAGAACAGCAAGGAAGAAACCCTCTCCCTTCGTTCGGTGCGGGAGGAAACGGTAGACGGGATGATCATATTTGAGCGGACCGGTTACCTTCCAGACATCGTTTAACGGGACAGGCAAGGCATCAGCTCCCAACTCGCGTACGATAAAGTCAATATTGTCCTCATTCTCATCTGTATTATAGGTACAGGTACTATAAATCAGCAGGCCTCCGGGCTTCAATGCATCCCACACATCATGCAGGATTCGTCGTTGACGACCGGCACAGAGGTTCACATTGGCCTCGCTCCATTCCTGAATGCTATCCGGGTCTTTCCGGAACATACCCTCACCGGAGCAGGGGACATCGGTCACAATCATATCGAAGAGATGGCGCAACTCCCCGATCTCCGCCGGGTCGTTATTCGTAACAATTACACCCGGATTCCCCCATTTGGCCATATTCTCCGCCAAGATATGGCTACGCGAACGGATTACTTCGTTACTTACCAGCAAACTACCTTCAGGCAACAACGATAGTAAGTGGGTAGATTTCCCACCCGGCGCCGCACAGAGATCGAGACAGCAGACCGGTTCCTGCACGTATGTGTTAATCGCCTGCTCCAAGAACATCGAAGAAGCCTCCTGCACATAGTATCCCCCCGCATGAAACAGCGGATCGAATGTAAACGACAACCGTTCGGGCAAATAATACCCTGTTTCGCACCAGGCCACCGGTTCCCCACCAGGCAATACCATTCCTTTTCCACTGTTCATACGGATGCTGACAGGTGATTCTGTCTGCAATGCCGTCTCCAATTGCGGAAAATCTATATCCGGAAGCACCTGGGTACGGGTAATAAAATCGGCAGGAAGTCTCATTCAATTAGATGATTTTAAAGCAAAAGTACTACATTTGCCCCAAAGAATCAGTATGCAAGCAGCTCTTTTCCTTATACCGGTCACATTGGGAGAAACGGAACACCGAAGGGTGTTGCCTGAGTATAACCGGGAGGTGATCCTCTCTATCCACCATTTTATCGTGGAAAATGTACGGACGGCACGCCGTTTCCTGAAGAAGACCGCGCCGGAGATCGTGATCGACGAACTGACGTTCTATGAACTGAATAAACACACCTCGCCCGAAGACCTGACGGGATATTTGGCTCCGTTGGTCAAAGGCGAATCGGTCGGCGTGATCTCCGAAGCCGGCTGTCCGGCCATTGCGGATCCGGGAGCAGACATCGTCGCCATCGCCCAGCGGAAGAACTATCAGGTAGTTCCCTTGGTGGGTCCCTCCTCCATCCTGATGGCATTGATGGGATCGGGATTCAACGGACAAAGCTTCGCCTTTCACGGTTACCTACCCATTGACGGAGCCGAACGTACGCAGACGATCAAAAAACTCGAAGGACGTATCTACACCGAACATCAGACGCAACTATTCATCGAGACCCCTTATCGGAACAACAAGTTGGCGGAAGACCTGCTCCAGACCTGTCGTCCTTCCACCCGGCTGTGTATCGCCTCCAATATCACCTGCGACGACGAGTATATCCATACCCGTTCCATCGGCGAGTGGAAAGGCAAGTTGCCTGATATGAATAAGAAACCGACAATATTCCTCATCTATAAATAAACAATCATGGAAGACCTGGACTACTTTGCACATGAAACCGCCGTTATCGACTCCGGATGCCGCATCGGCGATGGAACGCGCATCTGGCATTTCTCCCATATCATGACCGGCTGTGTAATCGGCGCCAATTGCAATATTGGACAGAACGTGGTGGTCTCGCCCGAAGTGATCTTGGGTGATAACGTCAAGGTGCAGAACAATGTATCCATTTATACGGGTGTGATCTGCGAAAGCGATGTATTTCTCGGCCCCAGTTGTGTATTCACCAATGTCCTCAATCCTCGTTCAGCCATCAACCGCCGGGGCGAATACCTACGAACGCTGGTACGGCGCGGCACTTCCATCGGTGCCAATGCCACCATCCTGTGTGGACACATGATCGGTATGTACGCCATGATTGGTGCAGGTGCAGTTGTCACTAAAGATGTACCGGCCTATGCGCTGGTGCTCGGCAACCCTGCCCAACAAGTGGGCTGGGTAAGTGAGTACGGCCACCGGCTGGAATTCGATGCAGAAGGCCAGGCCGTTTGCCCCGAAAGCGGTGAGAAGTACCAGTTAACAGATGGCAGCGTAATGCGCATATTTGACTGAGATAAACCAGATCAGACAACATAAAAGAGGCGAATCCTTACCGGGTTCGCCTCTTCCGTATATAGTTAATTGCTTGTTTACATTGCTTTCAAGCTCATATCCAGGCTCTTCACCGAATGGGTCAGAGCGCCGACTGAGATATAATCCACACCCGTTTCGGCGTAAGTACGCAAGGTATCGAACGTAATACCACCTGATGATTCCAATTCGTAACGCCCGGCTACCCGCCGGACAGCCTCTTTCGTATCGGCCACAGTGAAGTTATCGAGCATGATACGGTCGATGCCACCTACGCGCATGGCTTCCGCCAGTTCGTCGAAGTTGCGGACTTCGATTTCGATCTTCAGGTCTTTGCCTTTTTCCTTCAGGTAAGCCTTGGCACGGGTGATAGCTTGTTCGATACCACCGGCAAAATCTACATGGTTATCTTTCAGCAGGATCATATCAAACAATCCGATCCGGTGATTCACGCCGCCGCCAATCTTCACGGCTTCTTTTTCCAACATACGCATACCCGGGGTTGTTTTGCGGGTATCCAGCACGCGGGTCTTGGTACCTTCGAGCGCTTTTACGTACTTGCGGGTGGTAGTGGCGATGCCGCTCATGCGTTGCATCACGTTCAGCACCAAGCGTTCGGTTTGCAACAATGATTGTACTTTCCCTTCCACCGTAAAGGCGATATCACCTTTCTTCACTTCGGCACCGTCGGTAATCAGTACGTCAATTTTCAACTCCGGGTCGAAGGCATGGAAAATACGCAATGCCATTTCTACACCTGCCAACACGCCATCTTCCTTGATGATAAGTTGGCTCTTCCCCATTGCCGTTGCCGGGATGGAGGAGAGGGTGGTATGATCGCCGTCGCCGATATCTTCGGCAAAGGCCAAGGTGATTAAGTCCTGAATAAGTGTATCCATGTTATTCTATTCTGATTGACTGGATGATGGCTTTGTCGCCTTCCGCCCGATAGGTAATATTGACGCGGAATTCGGTGGAGCCGGATGAGAGTTTGCCTACAAAAAAGCCGTTATCTTTCTTATCGGCATGGTGTAAGACTGTGAAACCGGTAGGTTTGTTGCCCGTAAAAAAGGTGGTCAGCAGCGAAACCGATTCATTTCCGTTACATACTTTCGTGGTGCCCGGTATGGCCATATCGACTTCCTGGTCTACAGCCGAAGCCAGCGCCGAGGCGTTACCCCCTTTGAATGCACTTACAATACCGCTGATATCAGCCGCCTGGGCACTCAAAAACGAGAGTATGAATGCGAACGTAAGTAAAAACCGTTTCATAATTTCTCCGTATTTTGTGAGTAATACGGGACAAATGTATGTATTTTTCTTCTAATTTCGCGTTTAGAACCTGTTAAACACGACGCAGATGAAGATTATCCTCCTCCTGATCGGCAAGACCGACGCCTCTTTCCTGACAGATGCCATCAACGAATATAAGAACCGCCTCGGACATTATATCCCCTTTGAGATGGCGATCATCCCCGATATCCGGAACGTCAAGAACCTGTCGGAAATCCAGCAAAAGGAAAAGGAAGGTGAACTACTACTCAAAGCCTTGCAGCCGGGCGACCATGTCGTATTGCTGGATGAAAAGGGAAAAGAATTCACCTCCATGCAGTTTGCCTCCTATATTGAAAAGAAGCAACACACCGTTTCCAAACGACTGGTTTTTGTGGTCGGTGGCCCCTATGGCTTCAGTGAATCCGTTTACAATGCCGCAGCCGAAAAAATAGCCCTCAGTAAAATGACCTTCTCCCATCAGATGGTTCGCCTTTTCTTCATCGAGCAACTCTACCGCGCCATGACCATCCTCCACAATGAGCCTTATCATCATGAGTAGGGAGAAAAAAAGAGACCACCCGGTTTATTGGAGAGTCTCTTTACTACTGTAGCCTGTTTACATCTGTGGAGGTAGGTCAAAAATACTTTGTTGGAAGGAGATACTTTTTAGGTATTTCTCCGACTCTGCGACCAAATCTTTCACTATTTCCGGATATTTAGTTGCAATGTTCTGGCTTTCTCCCGGGTCTTTCTCTATGTCATATAATAAAGGCACTATATGGAGTGTTTTATCCCTTGAGCCGTAAGCGGCCCTTGAGATGAAATGGATCTTGTAATTACCTTTCCGAAAAGCATAAAGCTCATTACCCCGAAAGAAAGGATATAGTTGCCTCTGGACTTTGCCCCCTCCCGACAATGTAGTCACCAGCGAAAGCCCATCATATTCCCTGTCTGTAAGAAGTGGTACATTGGCCATATCACAGATAGTGGGCAGAAGGTCTAAGGTGCTTCCCATACCTGTCACAAGTGAAGGAGTAATCCTGTTTCCCCAAAATATACAGGGAACCCGGAAACCACCCTCATAGGTAGAAGCCTTTCCATCTTTCAATAATCCGGCAGATCCTCCTTCCAGCCCATAGGTTAACCAGGGACCATTGTCGGAAGTGAAGACAACCAGCGTGTGCTCGTCCAATCCGTTTTTTATCAATGTCTTCAGGATTTGTCCAACACTCCAGTCTATTTCTTCCACAGCATCACCATACAGCCCACGGATGGATTTACCCTGGAAGTTCTCGGAAGCATACAATGGTATATGAGGCATAGGATGCGCCAGATAGAGAAAGAACGGATGTTTTTTCTCTTTTTCGATAAAAGCGACAGCATACTCGGTCAACCTTTTTGTTAGTTGAGTTTGATCCGGGTCTTTCTCTATGATCTCTTGCTGGTTATAGAAAGGAAGCTCAAACGGGTAATTTTTATTGCCTCTGATTGCCTGCTCTTTCTTACTCATATCGTTCGAATAAGGGATCCCATAGAAATAATCGAACCCATGATTCCATGGCATTGATTCTTCCAGATGCCCTACATGCCATTTCCCTACACAAGCACCTGTGTATCCTGCTTTTTTTAGCATGGAAGCTATGGTTTGTTCGCCCGCCGGTAATCCTTTAGGTGAGTCTGGAAATAATACTTCCCGATCATTTCCATACATACCTGTTCGTACGCCCAACCGGCCGGTCAGTAATCCAGCCCGGCTTGGAGAAGAAACTGGTGCAGAGACATAAAAACTTGTCCACTTTTGTCCTTCGCAAGCCATTCGGTCCAGATTGGGAGTCAGGATAGTAGGGTGACCAAAGCAACCCAAGTCACCATATCCCAGGTCATCACAATTGATGATGATGAAATTAGGTTTGACCGGTGGTTTTCCCCCTGCATGAGCCGACACACAATGTGATAATAACATACCGCCCGCGATGAGAGGTGTTAATCTTTGTTGAACATTCATGCTATTTTGTTTTTTATAATGAATTTACAAAGTAAAGACATTTTTTGATCACTGGTTCGGCACGCAGTCGTTTGTTTTTTATCGTTGCATTTTATGCAAAAATAGCGAATTACCGTGGCTGGCAATTTCTTCCCTGCACTACCACTCTAAAGTTCTTCCCTCCTTTGTACAGCAATCACCAACCCTCCACCGTTCAGACTCTGCTCGATATTTGTATACATCCGAGTACAATGCAGGAGGGGTAAATGCTGCAATATATGAAGATGGGCGTAGTTTCAAGTTCAGCCAAATATGAAAGTAATGGGTGTTCGCTGCGACGATGAATGCCCGGTCACGGGCATTGTGTTCGTAGCCGTGGGTGCTGGCGAAGCCGAGCCCACGGTCAATTAGAATAACAACAATTATCATGCGCCGCGTCAGCGGTGCCGGCCTACAAACACGGCACTGCTGACGCGGCGCATAAAACACAATCCAATTACATGTC
>JAVBUR010000028.1:0-43424 GCA_031555145.1 Tannerellaceae bacterium
ACAATTATCATGCGCCGCGTCAGCGGTGCCGGCCTACAAAGACGGCACCGCTGACGCGGCGCATAAAACACAATCCAATTACATGTCCGTGGGCTTGCACCCACGGCTACCAACACGATACCGCTGACGCGGTATTCACCCATACAAAAATGTTCAAATCCTGGAAAATCTGAATGTTTTTACTGGGGGAGCGTTTTTAAGTTAACTATCTATTCCATAGGCTATTCAGACTGAATTATGGAAATATGCTACACCGCTACATCTTTGATATAAATAGCCATCATTCAATGATTTGCCTGGTGTAGGGTTTTTAAAAGCCTACACCACCTATACACCTGGAAGTTGAGTATGGCTGTTTCACAAATCTGCGCCTAAGAGTTGTTTCATCGACATCTAGATGTTGTTGTAACGGCATCTAGACGTTGTTGCAACGACATCTAGGCCTAGATTCAGCAACGTGTACATTGCTTTTAGAAGTGTACCCGTGGATGTCGGGACGCCGATTCGACGATTTTTCCGGATGTTTTTGTGGAATCAAGGTGGAATTTTTTCTATAGGGTTCACCGTAATTTGCTGGGAAGCAGCGCGATGGAGTGTGGAATCAAAAAAAAGAAGAGTAGCTGAGGAGGGGGTAAAAACACCACGGTCTGTCTAAAAAATCACCGTTATGATTTTTTCAAATGTCATCGTGTTTGTGAACGAACGCGATGAGAATCGTTCAGTTACGTCATTCTCTTTTTTGTGGCGATTCGTCGATTGGGAGATATCGGAAGCAGACCTCGTCAAATCCAGGCCTGCGCCTCAACTTCCTGAGTCGTGCGTCTCAGACGGCTGAGTCGTGCGTCTCGCCCGGGCGACATGTGCGTCCGGATTTAGTTTCAATTCCGGCCAAATATGAAACGGTGGCGCCCCTCGGCATCTTCGTTGCTACACCTAATACCAACCCTTACTTCAATGAAATATCTTCCTTCGATGGAGGAAGAACATATTAATTTGTATATTTGCCGACCATCGAAAGTGAACGATATGAAACTGTACAATTTTGACGAGGTGATCGACCGCAAGGGAACGAATTGCGTAAAAGTCGATCTGCTGAAGGAATACTTCGGGCGCGAAGACTTGGCGCCGTTATGGGTGGCCGATATGGATTTCCGTACGCCCAACTTTATTGTGGATGCATTGAAAGAGCGCTGCAAGCATGAAGTCTTTGGCTATCCGGTGACTCCGGATGCCTACTACGAAAGCATCACCACCTGGGTGCAGTACAAATATAATTGGAAGATCCAACGCGAGTGGCTTTCGTATATTCCCGGAATTGTAAAAGGGATCGGGATGGTGCTCGACTGCTTCACCCAACCGGGCGACAAGGTGATTATCCAGCCGCCGGTGTATCATCCGTTCCGGCTCGTGCCCGAGGGGATGAAACGCGAAGTAGTATACAACCCCCTTAAGTTGGTAAACGGACGCTATGAGATGGACTTCGAACAACTGGAGTCGATGATCGACCCGCAATGCAAAGTGCTGATCCTGGCTAGTCCTCATAACCCGGCGGGGATTGTTTGGTCAAAAGATACGCTGGTGCATCTGGCGGAGATCTGTTCGCGCAACCATATCCTGGTGATCTCCGACGAGATCCATTCGGAGATGGCATTCCCACAGTGTAAACATTATCCGTTTGCGACGGTCTCCGAGGCAGCTACGGCATGTAGCATCACCTTCATGGCGCCGAGCAAGACGTTTAATATCGCCGGCATCGTATCGTCGTATGCCATTGTTCCTGATCCGGTTTTGCGCGAGCAGTTCTATTCATTCCTTGAAGTAAGAGAGCTGAATGCGGGAACTATCTTCGCCTACGAAGCCACTACCGCCGCCTATACTTATGGTGCTGAATGGTTGCAACAGATGCGGATGTATGTGATGGAGAACGTCAGGTATGTGGAGACATTTATCGGTGCCAACCTCCCATTGATCGAAGTATATCCGCCGCAAGCCTCGTTCTTGGTATGGTTAGATTGCCGCAAACTGAAACTGACGCAGGAAGAACTGGTAAAGCTATTCATCGACAAAGCCGGCCTGGCACTGAACGACGGCACCATGTTTGGTCCCGGCGGCGAAGGCTATATGCGCCTCAACGTAGGCTGTCCGCGTTCCACCCTGGAGCAGGCATTGAATGCGCTGAAAAAGGCGATACAAAAAAAATAATACTACCTTTGTAGTTCATATTTATACATAAACAAATAAGACAATGAGAATTTCACAAAACAAATACGTTGCGGTGACCTATGATCTGAACGTAGGCGAAGGCGATGATCGCGAACTGATGGAACAGGCAACCCCCGAACACCCCCTGCAGTTTATCTATGGTATCGGCATGATGCTCCCCGCTTTTGAAAAGGCACTGAGTGGCCTTCAGGCTGGCGAATCGTTTGATTTCACTCTCGCTGCGGCTGACGCTTATGGCGAATATGTGGAAGAACACGTGCTGGAACTGGAAAAGAGCATGTTCGAAGTAGACGGTAAGTTTGACTCCGAAATGATCTTCGAAGGCGCTACCATCCCGATGATGGATAACACCGGCAACCGCCTTAACGGTTCGGTATTGGAAATCAAAGGTGACATTGTGGTGATGGACTTCAATCACCCCCTGGCTGGCGAAGTGTTGCATTTCAGCGGTAAGGTAGCCGATGTACACGATGCTACGGCCGAAGAGATTGCTGCCCTGACAGCCCCTGCAGGTGGTTGTGGTTGCGGCGACTGCGGCGGCGGTTGCGATGAACCTTCACAAAACGGCGGTTGCGGTTGCGGCGGTTGTAAATAAGCATAAGACATAAGGCAATGGGTAATACGTTTGGGACATTATTCCGGTTAACCTCCTTTGGCGAGTCACACGGGCCGGGGATCGGTGGCATAATCGACGGTTGTCCGTCGGGGATCGAAGTGGATATGGACTTTATCCAGGGCGAACTCAAACGCCGTCGGCCGGGGCAGTCACGACTGACCACACCCCGCAAAGAAGACGACGAGGTGGAATTCTTTTCCGGTATTTATGAAGGGAAAACCACCGGTACACCCATTGGCTTTATGATCTGGAACAAGAACCAGCATTCTTCCGACTACGAGGAGATGAAACGTACGTTCCGCCCCTCCCATGCCGACTATACCTACCAGATGAAATATGGCCTGCGCGACCCGAATGGCGGAGGACGCTCTTCCGCCCGTGAAACCATTGCGCGGGTCGTAGCCGGTGCCTTTGCCAAACTGGCGCTGCGCCAGCACGGAATTGAAATACAAGCCTACACCTCGCAGGTAGGCTCCATCCGGTTAGAAAAGACCTACCAGGAATACGACCTGGGGCTGACGGAGACGAACGACGTCCGTTGTCCGGATACCGACAAGGCGGCCGAAATGGCCAGCCTGATCGCCGAAGTAAAGTCAAAAGGCGACACGATCGGCGGAGTAATCACCTGCGTAGCCAAAGGCGTTCCGGTAGGACTGGGCGAACCGGTGTTCGACAAGTTGCACGCCGTCTTGGCCCATGCCATGCTCTCGATCAACGCTACCAAAGGATTTGAATACGGCGACGGCTTTGAAGCCGCCCGCTATCGCGGTTCGGAACGCAACGACCGCTTCTTCAACGACAACGGACATATCAATACCCGTACCAACCATTCGGGCGGTATCCAGGGCGGTATCTCCAACGGGCAGGATATCTATTTCCGGGTAGCCTTCAAATCGGTAGCCACCATCCTGATGCCACAGGAAACGGTCACCACCGAAGGCGAAGACACCATCCTGAAAGCCCGTGGGAGACACGACGCCTGTGTGCTGCCCCGTGCCGTCCCTATCGTGGAAGCCATGACCGCCATCACATTACTCGACTTCCTGCTCCTCCAAAAGACGAGGTGCTAAAAAGTCATAACCGGATGGTAAAAAAGATTATCTATCAGCAATTAAGGAAAAAAAGTAGTAATTTTGCGTATTGAATAAAAAATCAATAGGCCACAATTAGCTGCCTATGGCAATGGAAGAAGTGATAAAACCAGTCTTTAAGGTACCCGAGCCCACATTGAGAAGGCTTCCCTGGTATCTGGCTTTCCTGAAGTTACTGAAAGGAAGGGGAGAGACTGTTGTATCGTCTACCCAGATAGCCAAAGAGATTAATGTCGATTCGAGCCAGGTTGCTAAAGACCTCTCGATTATCCATATTTCGGGTAAGACACGAGTGGGCTACGAGATCGAAACGCTAATCGTCGTGCTGGAACAGTTCCTGGGGTTCAATGCCAATCACAAAGCGGTGATCTTCGGTGTCGGTAGCCTGGGCGGTGCTTTGATCCAGGACTCCGGGCTACACCGGTTCGGGCTGGAAATTGTGGCCGGCTTTGATATCGACGGTGATCTGTCCGGGAAGGTAATCAATGACGTCCCGGTATTCCTATTGAGCGATTTCGAGGAAAAACAAAAACAATATCAAGCCACGATCGGTATCCTGACCGTTCCGGTAGACAAGGCGCAGGAAGTGGCCGACATCGCCGTTGCACAGGGCATCCGGGCACTTTGGAACTTCACCCCTTTCCGTATCCGTGTCCCAAAGAACATCGTGGTAAAGAACACATCCATGTTCGCCCATCTGGCCGTCATGTACAACCGGATGAATATCTCAAATCAATAAACATGAAAATCATTGCGGTTGGAATGAATTACGCCTCTCACAATAAAGAGATGCGTCATTCGTTAGAATTAGCAGAGCCGACGATCTTTACGAAGGCCGATTCGTCGTTACTGAAAGACGGAAAACCGTTCTTTATTCCCGATTTTTCATCGGAGGTACACTACGAAACGGAGATTGTCGTACGGATCGACCGGCTGGGTAAGAATATTGCCGAACGATTTGCCCATCGTTACTACAGCGAAGTGACGGTAGGTATCGACTTCACCGCACGCGACCTGCAAAACCGGCTGCGTGCCCAAGGGATGCCCTGGGAAATCAGTAAAGCGTTCGACAATTCGGCGGCCACCGGCACGTTTGTGACGCTGGAAGAACTGGGAGGTGATGTACAACACTTGCCATTTCATCTGGACATCAACAAACAGATGGTACAGGAAGGAAATACGGCGGATATGCTGTTCACCGTTGACCGGATCGTAGCCTACGTGAGCCGTTTCTTTACGCTGAAGATCGGGGATCTGATCTTTACCGGAACACCTGTCGGTGTCGGCCCGGTACGGATTGATGATCACCTCGAAGGATATATCGGCGAGCGCAAGCTGCTGGATTTCTATGTGAGATAACGAACAATGACAGTACGATTACTATTTATTTTTCTTTTCGGACTCTTTTCCCTGCTGCCGACACAGGCAGCCGATGACCGATATACCGCACAGTCGGTATTGGCGGAAGGGAAGTGGGTCAAGATACAGGTCAATGAAACCGGTATCTATAAACTGACGTATGCCGACCTCAAGGGAATGGGCTTTGCCGATCCCGCAAAAGTAGCCGTATTCGGCTATGGCGGATGGCCATTGGAAGAAGACTTCTCGAAAACCTATACCGACGACCTTCCCAATATCGCCGTATGGCAAGGCACCGACTATATCCTTTTCTATGCGAAAGGACCTGTACAGTGGGCCTACAACAACAATGGGGCCTTTATACATACCAACAACCCGTATGCCATGGCCGGGTATTATTTCCTGACGGACGCCTATCCGCGCCAGGTGATGGAAACAGTCGCCTCGGCTGCCAGCGCAGTAAGTACGACCTCCGTATTCGACGATTACTTTGTCCACGAAAAAGAACTGGCTTCAGTCAACAAGTCCGGACGCGAACTGTATGGCGAATCGTTCGAGCTACAAACGTCGCGATCGTTCGACTGCCGTATCCCCGGTATAACGAATGAATGGGGAAGGGTAACGATGAGTTTCATTGCACGTCCGGAAAGCACATCCGGGTCGGTCACGCTGAGCATCGACTCGAAGACCCTCGTGAATACATCGGTACCCAAGATCCCGACCGACAACACGTCGTCGTATACCAAAGGGATCGAAGCCCTGGAAAGTAGCTCCTGGATTGGGGAAAAGAAAGAAGACTTTACTGTAAAGATACTCTACGGACGGACCAACGACCCAAATGCCCGCCTAAACTACTTCCGCCTGCAAACCAGACGCGAACTGCGGCCATATGGCGCTTTCACATTCTTCCGTAACCTCGAATCCATCGAACGAAGCACCCGCTTTGTGATCCAGCATGCCACTGCCGGCACACAGGTCTGGGACGTGACAGACGGAACAAACGCCAAGCAAATGGACGCCACGCTTAACGGAACGGAACTTTCTTTCTCGATTCCGGCAGGTAGCTTGCGTGAATTCGCCCTCGTACAAGAAAACGGAACGTTCGACAAACCGACATCCATAGGCGAGATAAAGAACCAGAACCTGCATGGATTGGAGCAGGTGGATATGATTATCATCGCTCCCGCTCCCTTTAGGGCACAGGCTGAGCGATTGGCCGACCTGCACCGCGATCCGAAAGAAGGACTGAAGGTAGAAGTGGTAGATCCACAACTGATCTATAACGAATTCTCCAGCGGAACACCGGATGCTACGGCTTACCGTCGCTTTATGAAAATGTTTTATGACCGAAGCACGACAGCCGGAACACCTCCCCGTTACCTACTGTTATTCGGGGATGGCATCTACGACAACCGGGGAATCAGCGACGACGACAGCGGCATCAAGAGCCTGTATAAAGAATACAGCGACCGTTTCCTACTGACCTATCAATCGGTCAATTCACTGGATATCAAGTCATACACTACCGATGATTATTTCGGTTTGCTAAAAGATACGGACGGGAAGGATGTTACCTATAATGTGCCCGTAATCGGCATTGGCCGACTGCCGGTACGTACCGAAACTGAAGCCCGGCAGGTAGTGGACAAACTGATCGGTTATGCCAGTAACACCCTGTTCGGCAACTGGAAAAACAACGTCGCTTTCGTGGCCGACGATGGTAATGCCAGTGATTTCTACACCACTCGCCACATGGAACAAGCAGACGAACTAGCCGACACGATAGAAGAATATCATCCTGAATTCCTTGTCAACAAGATCTACCTGGATGCCTATAAGAAAGATTTCACAGGAGGACAAACACGCTATCCGACCGTCAATGCCCGTATCCAGCGCCTGTTGAAAGACGGGTTGATGGTGCTGAACTATTCCGGACATGGGGGTACCAAATCGTGGACGGAAGAACGGGTGATGACTGATACGGAGATCCGTCAGTCTACCTACCCGTACCTGCCGCTCTGGATCACGGCCACCTGCGACTTTACCCGTTTTGACGATGCCAGCACATCGGCAGGAGAACTCGTGTTGCTGAATAAAACAAGCGGAGGTATTGCCCTCTTCTCTACCACCCGTGCCGTGGATCGGGAAAGAAACTTCGATATCAACAAACAATTGATCGCACACCTGTTTGACAAAAGCAACGGACGGCGCCTGACATTAGGTGAAGTGATGATGAAGACTAAAACAGCCTTGGGCGGCAGTTGGAACCAGCTCAACTTTATGCTGGTGGGCGACCCGGCCATGAAACTGGTGTATCCCGAAAACCGCATGCAGGTGACCAGCATCAACGGAAAGCCGCTGACCGGCGATACGATCATCTTTAAGGCCATGGAAAAGATCACGGTCGCAGGGGAAATACTGGATGCCGACGGCAACCGGATGACAGACTTCAACGGCGTATCCATACCGACCATATTCGATAGCCGGATGTCGCTTAAGACATTAGACAACAATAAATCAGGGGCTTTCAGCTATACCGACTACACCAATAAACTGTTTACCAGGCAGGTAGAAGTAACCGACGGGGCTTTCTCATTCACCTTCGAGGTGCCGAAAGATATCGCCTATTCGAATAATGCCGGCAAGATGAGTCTGTATGCCTCCGACGAGACAGAAGGACTTGAGGCACAGGGTGCTTTCCTCCGCTATAAAGTGGGTGGAACAGCCGATCAGGTGGAGGACGACCCCGATGGGCCTGAGATCCGCCAGCTTTACCTGAATGATTCCACCTTTGTGGAAGGAGGGAAAGTAAATACCACTCCGCTGCTGGTAGCCCGCGTATGGGACAAAAGCGGTATTAATCTGACTGGCAGCAGCCTGGGACACGATGTCATGCTGACCATCGACAACTCGACGACGCTCAGCTATGTGCTGAACTCTTACTATGAGCCTGTTGGCAACGACAACGAAGGGTTGATTATCTTTCCCATCCCCGAACTGACACCCGGTATCCATACGGCTGAGTTCGTAGTATGGGATATCCGTAATAATTCATCCAAAGATACGCTGACCTTCGAAGTGGTGAAGGGGTTGAAGCCATCGCTGATCGAACTGGTCGCTACACCGAACCCGGCACGCGAACAGGTACAGTTCCGCCTTGTTCACAACCGTCCGGAGACACAGATGGATGTGGCCATGTCGGTATACGACATGACTGGCCGTCTGCTCTGGTCGCATACGGAACAAGGCTCGTCGGAATTATTCAAATCCTATATTATTACCTGGGACCTGACCGGAAACTCGGGCAACCGCCTCCTTCCGGGTCTTTACTTCTATCGTGCCGCCATCCGTACCAACCATTCCAAAGAGGCTACAAAGGCGAATAAATTAATTATTCTCGCACAATAAACTCGTACCAAGTCTGTTATAATAAAGGGCGAAGTAATTCGCCTTCTTTGTCTAAAGCATAATTCCATATGATGAAAAAAATGAAAGTGTCCTCGTTGTTGATATTGTTTGCGCTGCTGATCGTATCGCCTGTTATGCAGGCACAAAATAAGGTGAAGGAAGAATTTGCTCCTATCAATACAGCCGTTCCTTCCTTATCCATTGCTCCCGACGCACGTGGGGGTGGTATGGGTGATAACGGTGCAGCGACTACGCCTGATGTGAGCTCACAATACTGGAACCCGGCCAAATATGCGTTCCAATACAGCAAGGCCGGTGTGTCGCTGTCGTATACCCCGTGGTTACGGAAATTGGTCAATGACGTAGGTTTAGCTTATCTCTCCGGATACTATAAACTGGGTGATAGTGACCTACAGGCCATTGGGGGATCTATCCGCTATTTCACACTGGGGGAAGTCATCAATACACGTGAAGGCCGTGCCAACGGACTTCGGATGAACCCGTACGAAATGGCCATTGATATGAGTTACAGCCGCAAACTGTCCGACCTGTTCTCCATGGGGGTTGCCCTCCGTTACATCCGTTCGGACATGGGCGTGACAGACGATGACCAGATGGGGCCTGATAATGCCTTTGCTGCCGACATCTCCGGATATATGGAGAAATACGTGATCATGGGTAACAGCGAATGCCTGTGGACCTGGGGGTTCAATATCTCCAACATCGGTAATAAAGTATCGTACGACGGCGGAGAAACCAACCAGTTCCTGCCCGCCAACCTGAAACTGGGTACCGGTCTATTGTTTCCGCTGGACGACTACAACCGTCTCGGCATCTATGTCGACCTGAACAAATACCTCGTTCCCAGCTATCCGCAGCGCTATGGTTCGACCCCTGAAGATGAAGAAGATTATGAGAAACGGAAAGAAGAATACAATAATATGTCGTCTATCACCGGTATCTTCAAATCGTTCACTGACTCGCCTACGGGCTTTAGTGGTGAATTGAAAGAGATCCGTTATTCGGTAGGGGCTGAATACAGCTACAACGACCAATTCTTCGTTCGCGGCGGGTATTTCTATGAGAGTCCCAATATGGGTAACCGCCAGTATTTTTCGATGGGTGCCGGTTTTCGCATGAGCGTATTCCAACTGGATGCCGCCTACCTGGTCAGTACTGTACCAAGTAACCCGCTCGACCAGACGCTCCGCTTTTCCCTCTCCTTCGATATGGATGGATTAAAATCCTTATTCCGCTAATCCCCGGCCGAGATGAAGATACGTGTAGGCTTTGGATACGACGTACATGCACTGGTTCCCGACCGTGCCCTGTGGTTGGGAGGTATACAGATAGACCATACCCTGGGCCTGTTAGGGCATAGTGACGCCGATGTGCTGATCCACGCCATTTGTGATGCGTTATTGGGCGCCGCCAATATG
Organism: Tannerellaceae bacterium; assembly: GCA_031555145.1. Classification (GTDB taxonomy): domain Bacteria; phylum Bacteroidota; class Bacteroidia; order Bacteroidales; family Tannerellaceae; genus JAJDIA01. The sequence continues at coordinate 10,137 of JAVBUR010000028.1, forward strand.
CGGGATATCGGGTATCAGTTTCCCGACACATCGGGTCAATACAAAGATATCGACAGCAAAATACTGTTGCGTGATACCATGAAGCTGATCCGTGAAGCAGGATATGAACTGTGTAATATTGATGCTACCCTGGCCGCCGAACGTCCGAAGATCAATCCGCATATTCCCCGGATGAAGCAAACCCTGGCCGAAGTCATGGGGGTTCCCGAAGAGGATATCTCCCTTAAAGCCACTACAAGCGAAAAGTTGGGCTTTGTAGGCCGTCAGGAAGGAATGGCAGCCTATGCCACCGTACTTATCTGTAAATAAACGGCCTGAGCGGTGATAACGGAGAGGTAAAAGCCTTACTTTTGTGCGTTATCTCAACCGACCATTATATGTTATCGCAACCGGAAACAGCTATATACTGGTTTCTTTTTTATGACAACCAGTTGCTATTACAAAAAGGAAACGAGTCGTTCACCCTGCCGGCAGGTATATGTCCGCCCTACCCCATCGTTGATGTACTGGAAGTTCCTTTTCCTGACGCTACTCCCTGCCGGACGGCATTACTGACAGCATCAATAGAGGAAACAGATCGTTATGTGCTAATGGATTTGCGGGCAAGCTGGGGTGTACTGCCTCCTGCACTTTATCAGAAAGCAGGCAAGGCGTCCCAACTGCTCTATTGGGACAAGCACAGTCGTTTCTGTCCCGTTTGCGGGACGAAACCCGAGCACCTGCTGCCCGCCATGAAGAAATGTCCTTCCTGCGATTATGAACTTTATCCGGTAATCTCTACAGCTATTCTGGCACTGGTGCGGAAAGGCGATTCCATCCTTCTGGTACATGCCCTGAACTTCCGTGGTCCTTTCCACAGCCTAGTGGCCGGATTCCTCGAGCCTGGTGAGACGCTGGAAGAATGTGTCGCCCGCGAAGTAAAAGAAGAAACAGGCTTGTCGATCAAGAACATCACCTTCTTCGGAAACCAACCCTGGCCCTATCCGAGCGGGCTGATGGTAGGCTACATTGCCGATTATGCGGAAGGTGAAATCCGCCTGCAGGAAGAGGAACTCAGTTCGGGTGCATTTTATACCCGAGAGAATCTACCGGAGTTGCCACGGAAAGCGAGTCTGGCACGGACGATGATTGACTGGTGGCTGGCTGGCGAACCTTCGTCGAATCACGCTTGACCGTATCCCGCTTAGCGATATCTCGTTTAGACGTATCTCCTTTTGTTGATACAGGATTGGTGACCAGCGGCAAAGGCAACTCGCGTTGCTGTTCCCGGAACTTCTTCATCCGTTTGACCATCTCTTCCGAGGGTGCTTCCTTATACTCCTTCAGGCTGACTTCGGCCCGCAACTTATTCTTATAATGTTGGCGGTATTCCGAGCTGAACATATAATTAAGCGTGTGAGCAAAGTCTGCAGTACCCTGTCCGCTTGTTTGCATCCGCCCCATATGATCCATAGGGACAGTATTCAGCCAATCGGTATAATAGACTTTGAAGAAGCCCGGGCTTATCTGGTTCCGACGATCCGCTGGTGACTCCTTCAACTGATGTCGCCAGAATACACCGGGAGGCAAGTCTTTCATAGCTACCTTTCGGACGGTATCTTCCTCTTCCTGTATGTAATTGGAAAAATCTTTCAGAATGGGCAATTTCGAGGGATTGATCAGCATAGGGGTAGAGGGCGTTTCCGGATGAAGGAATGTGCCTCCCTGGATCGCTCGCATCGTTTCCGGATTCAACCGAATGCTATCCTTTCCGGACAACATATTCTGCAACCACAATGAATCTTTCGCTGTCCATTGCGCCTGTACAAATACCGAGCAACTCAGGTAAACGACGATCCAAATTAATAATCTCTTGTTCATTAACGGTTTTTAGGGGCTTTCAGTATAGTATTGCAGGTTCTCAGCCCGCTTCCGGTTCTTCTTTTTTTCACGCTCACTGGGCCAGAAGAGATAACGGAGCCAGTCTTCGAACGAAAAATCCACCCGAACGGAGGCTCCGACCGATCCTCGGCGTTGTCCGTCTTTTACGTCGGACGAGAATAAGTTTTGCCCACCGCCTTTCACCGAAACAGGCGATTTGCCGATCCGCTTCCAATCTTTCGGGGCAAACGATTCTTTGGTGGTATACGCCTCCCTGTTTATATCAGGGACGGAATCAGATTCGGATAATTGCTGATGGCTATACACCGCCGCCGGCACAGTAGCGGGATCGACTTCCCTCCGGAAGGAATCCGGTATGCCAACCCCGGTAAAGTCCTTTATGATAGGTAAAGCGGCAGGAGCCTGCAATAATTCCGGTCGGGCGTCATCGGGACGGATCAATGATCCCTCCCGAATAGCCCGCATGGTTTCCGGATTTAACCGGATCGTGTCACTCCCTGCCAGTACCCCTTTCAACCACAACGAATCTCTCTCTGTCCATTGGGCATAGCCGAAGTGCGCGTTTACACAGATCATCATCAAAATCAACCACTCTTTATTCATCGGTAATGATATCGAGATCAAAAATAGACAGGAATTGACACCAATTATCCCTAAATTATTTAATATGTGTGAGTTATATATAATCTTAAAGGTTTTTGAGAAGATTTTGGGTAATGGAACTGTAGGAGTGTTATGTAGTGCTACCAACAATAATAAAAGAGTTGTTTCCGCGACAGAAACAACTCTTTGAATGTATCCTTTTTTTGAAAGTATTCTTTTACAAGGAATCCTCTTATTTGAAATCTTTACCGAATTTCAACTGTGCATCGGCCACAAATTGTTTAATACGTTGCTCATCGTCCTTTTTGCAGATTAATAATGCATTACCAGACTCGGCGATAATAAAGTCTTCCAATCCTTCGACCACCACCAGGCGGTCGGGATTATCAATAGCAACCACATTGCGGCAGCTTTCATACATCAGCGCCTTACCGTTACGGAGGATGGCATTGTCGTTCTCATCCTTATTGGCCAGATCATATAAAGAGCCCCAAGTGCCCAGGTCAGCCCATCCAAAATCAACACACAACATATATACGTTGTTGGCCCGCTCCATCACCCCATAGTCAATGGAGATATTGGGACAATACGGGAAATTTTCCTGAATAAACGCCCGTTCGTTCGGCGTATTGAAGGCATTGGTTCCCATATCAAAGCGAGTAGTGACATCAGGCAATGATTTCCGGAAGGCTTGCAGAATCGTTTTCACATTCCATACAAAAAGACCGGAGTTCCAGAAGAATTCGCCGCTCTTTTGAAAGACCTTTGCCAACTCCAAATTGGGCTTTTCGGTGAATGTCTTCACTTTGGTAAAACCATCCAACATCACATCGCTGCTTTGGATATATCCGTATCCGGTCTCCGGGCGGCTGGGCTTGATACCCAAGGTGGCCAGCGCTTCATTTTCACTGACAAAATCCAGCGCACGTTGAACATCAGCCAGGAACACCTCTTCCTTCAGGATCAGGTGGTCGGACGGCGCCACCACAATATTCGCATCCGGATTACAGGCTTGGATATGATAAGCGGCATAAGCGATACAGGGAGCGGTATTCCGGCGGCAAGGTTCAAGCAATATCTGATGATCTGCCAATTCAGGAAGTTGTTCCTTCATCAGGTCGAAATAAGCCTCATTGGTGACAATATAGATATTCTCCACCGGAATGATCTTTGAAAAACGATCAAAAGTCATTTGCAGCAGAGAACGTCCATTCCCGAAAAAGTCAAGGAATTGTTTGGGATACGATTCCCGGCTGAACGGCCAGAAACGACTTCCGATCCCTCCACCCATGATCACACAATAGTTATTCTTCATAAAATCTATCGATTAAAAGTTGTCTATTTACAAATATAACGGATGTTTCCGACTTTTATTCCCTTTTTATGCCCTTTTATCCTCTTTTATCCACTCCTTCTTCTCTTTTTATCTCTACCTTCATACTTGACTGAAAAAAACACACCGAACCCTTGTCAGTCTCAAAAATATCTCTACCTTTGCAACGCATTTGACAAATGCCCAGATGGCGGAATTGGTAGACGCGCTGGTCTCAAACACCAGTGGATTCACTTCCATGCCGGTTCGATCCCGGCTCTGGGTACCAAGAGAATGAAACCCTAGCTGACAATCAATCAGTTAGGGTTTTTCTTTTTAGGATTTGTTCCCAAATTGTTCCCAAGCAAGTTTCGACCACATATCAAAAAAGCTTTAACCCAACTTGGTTAAAGCTTTTTTGTTTTGATAGACTTATTTTTAGCAGACATTTTTTGCTAAAAAAACACGAATCTTTCTTTCCCAATTTTTGTTATGCATAAAACGCCTCTTTGCTAATCGATTCGTTAATACGTCTTGCTTGTTTTTAGCTATAAGTGATTCGAACTTATCCAAATCGAATACATAAGTAGCATTCTTATTGTACATAGATTCTAATAAGACAAGATTACTTTTCTCAAAGCCAAACACAATATAACCCCAAAAACCTTGAGAACCTTTTCCTACAATTTGAGGATTATACTCATTTAAAACTTGTAATCGTTTTTGATATGCCTTCACCTCTTCTTCTTTATGAACGAAGCGTCTGGCTCCTTCAGTCAAATATTCTATATCATCATTGTCCATAGAGCCTTTAGGTAAAACCTCAAAGTCATACTTATCCGTGAAGGCAAGAGCTGGCTCTAGATTAGATGTATATATCTCAAATTCTCCGAAGATCTCAAGAAACAAATTAATCACATGGGTGTTTTTGTCGTTTGATTCGTTGGTTTGTTCAAATTTCATCAAAGGAGATACCAGCATTTGCACTCCATGTGTGTTGGTTACATACGAAAATTCTATCTCAAATTTATTTTTTAAAACCTTAACATAGATATCAAAATCACGATAATACTCAATAAGATACCCCCATTTGTTGGTGTATGAAATAAATTTTGTGATAGTCGTTTTCTCTTCAGGCTGCTTTCTTACATATCTTCCAACCTTATTAGCACGGGATGTAGACTTTGTAGCCTTAGGCATAAAAGTACTACCAGTTTCGTATTCTGTTGATATACCATAGTCTTTCAATCTATTACTTTTTAAAGCATCTTCAAAAAGTATACCAACATAAAATTCATCATCTTTGGCAAGCAATGCTTGCAGAAATCTCTCGGATTTCAGTACTCTTTTTTTCTTCATTTGTCTATGAATTGTTTGTAATTAACTATAAAACAACAACATATGAAGTCTTTAGTGAGATTTAACTATTTACTCATCCTATAAATCCGAGATATGTTTATCTTTGTGGTGCGAATACATAAGAAGAAACATAAATCTTCTGTAAGAAAGAGTCTATAGTGTAGTTTACACTTTAGACTTTTTTATGCGTTGCTAGTTTTTGTTGTATCTATATTTCTCATTTCTTTTAAATACTAAATTGTAATCGATCTCCTCAAAATCCTTAGTCAACAACCATGGAGTGTCACCATGTGAGTAGTCGCTTATTTCTATTGCATTCAGATTTCCTAACTTATTAACAACGTCGTTAATTACATTTATTTCGTTTTCTGCCAAAAGAGTCATGTCGGGAGCTTCTTTAGCTATATATTTAATTTGTTCATAACCATGATACTCCTCTTTTCGTATTTCAATATCTCCAAAAGTGTCTAGTAATTCTAAAACATCTGCCACATTTGGAACAGGCCCTCTTGGCAACCTAGAATAAGTGGAACCTGTTAAGAAGCTTCTGTATTTTTCATAATAATTGAAATCTGAAAAATACAGAAGCTTATATAAGACAACCTTGCCTATATTCTGTTTATCCTTACATTTCTGCAGAATATAGAGAAGAACTGCTCGAAACTTTGCAAAATCAAAAATTGGTTTTGCTTTTTCTTGTCCCTGTTGTATATCAAAAACACTATCTAAAGCTTCAGCTAAGCTAAAATTGAGAATGGCAGAAAGCTCAATAAGCTCTTCGATGCTAACATTCTTTCTATTGCCATTTTCAATTTGAGAATATGCAACCCTAGATAAGGATCTCATTTTAGACGCAACCTCATCTTGTGTCAAATTTGCCTCTTTTCTTTTTAAAGAAAGGAAAGAACCTAAACTCAGTACTTTGTTCATAATTTACTCCTCCATTCTTTATTTATTCGACAAAGATACACCTCTTTTTGGAAAAAGCAAAATATTTGCATGAAAAAATTACATTTCTGTTAGAATTTCATGCATTCTTGATCTGAAATCACACAGGACTAGAATACAAATCGCTCATTTTCAATATATTTTCTTCAAGTCTTCTGCTTCTCGCTTTAACCGCTCTGCTTCCTGTTCTTTCCATCTTGTTTCCATCTTGCTTTCTCCAAACTCTTGGCTTCTTCAATAATTTTCTTTTCGTGCTTTTCTACATCTCTGTAGATAACCTTTGCACTATACAGATATGTGTAAATTACCATCTGAGTGATTAATTTACCAATCAAATGGGTTTTATTTAGCCTCATATCATGCTTCCTTTGTAGTGCCTACGTAAAATACTCATACATATGAAATTAGTTACTAGTACTGAGGCCTTAGACAAATACTTTAAAGACTTCGCCACACCTCATGACTTGGCATGGCTTATAGACGAACTTATCCATGAGCACTATCAGGTTACTATTCGCTTACTACAGCTAGAGGAAGAAGGTGGGTATCCTCTGCATAGTGATGCCCACGATTCTTTTTACTTACTGAAAGAATTTAGGGATGCTTTACTCAAGTGCCAGGAAGAGGAAGTAGCAGGCCATTAACTTTTCTGTGAAACTCGTTTATTACCTCCCTTTCAGCATTTCAACCTGTTTCTGCAATCCTTCCACTTCTTTTGTATTCAGCCTCACCTGTTCGATCTTTTCAGCCTGTTCTTTGACTAACCGCTCATATGTCTCCACCCGTTTGCGGATCATGGCAATGCTGTCGGTGTTCCTGTTATAGGTAAAGTCTGTTTCCAGCTTGAACAGGCTTTCCCGATCAGCTTCACCCAGCATTTTGATATGGCGGTATTTCAAATCATTGTCTTCCAGTTTGCGATTTTGGTCTAATTGCCAAATATTTCCAACAAACAGCAGCAGGCAACAAAGTCCCGTCACTATCATAGTGATAGCAGCTTTACTATTCTTAAAGTCCAGACTAAAAATATGCTCTTTTCGGATGACGGAATTGGAAGGAACATTGATGGATTTGACTTTTTCACTGATTTGTTTGACTAAGTCAATGACTGCTGAAAAGCCCTTGTCCCATTTTTCTGCGGATTTATTTAATGCATGTCCGGTAAATCCCGCCATGTTTTCCTGCAATTCTTTTATCTGCTCCGGGGTGAACTGTTTATGACTGGCAAGGGTGCGTAACTCTTCCAACAACACGGTTAGCCTATCGGTATCTATACCCAAATCTGCCTGAACCGGTTGGGGTGTTTGCTTACTCAGTTCCACAATCTTTTGCTTAAGTTCCTCGAACAGTGTATATACTGCCGATGTGTCCATTTTATCAGTACTCATATTCTTTTGTTATTTTAATGATTTATAATTTACGTCCTTTCTTCTTTCTACGTTTCTTCAGTTGTTTCAACGCCTCCACCTCATTCTCGTCATAGCCGGATGAGGGTTGTATCTCAAGCAATCCGCCAAGGCCGGATGCTATGGATTCTACCACTGAAGACATACCGTGTGAATGATCTTGCCGGGCTGGTTGGGCAGGTTCGATGATGGTGGCCTGCTGGCACCTGTCATGCTGTCCTAACTGGTAACTGATTTTGGAATAACTACATGAACGGTCGATCTTGGAGCCATTGAATTCATAGCCGTTCTTTCTGAACCGAACACCTTGTATCTTTTCCGTATCACCATTCTTTCTGAACTCAGTAGTAATACCCTGTCTGATCAGCGCCGCTTTCAATTCCTCCCAGTCCTTACACTTGTGTACTGCCGATTGTAAAGCATGGTAAATCTCATACTTGGTCTTGTCTGGTTCTTTCAGGCGGTGTTCCTTTACATTCTCTTTGCCCGAAGCAATGTAAAGACCGCACACCTTGGTGAGATCCATACAGACCTTCGTGTTTCGCAGTTTTTCATTCTGATCTGTAATCCGCATACCGTTGTTGTCGATACGGTTTATGATCAGGTGGATATGCGGGTGATCGGTGTCATGGTGCCGGGCGATGATATACTGGGTATTTTCATAACCCATCTTTTTCATGTACTCCTGTGCTACACCGATCATGAACGCATCTGTCAACTTGGTCTTATCCTGTGCTGAAAAGTCCAAAGAGATATGGGCGACCGGCTTTGAAATCTTAGGATTCAGTTTGCTTTGGGTAATGAAACTTTGGATGATGGACTCTTTATCCTTGAGCCGTACGCCTTCGGCATACAACAGTCGGGCGTTATCCTTGTCGAGCACATAATTCACCGCCCCTTTAAATCCACGTCCCTGTACAATCTTAGCAATCATCTTCGATCCGTTTGATTACATTATCCAATCGTTCATTCATGGCGAGACAGTTGCCATGGGCATCCATATAGCCAACAGCATTGGCTTTGTGGGCAATCTGGTTTATGTTGTTTGCCATCCCGCAAAGTTGCCGGATGTAACCCATTAGTTCGGCTGATAACCGTTGCTTTACCACACTTGAGAGAATGCACCGGCGGATATATTCACTCCGGGTGATTCCGGCTGTCCGGGCTTTTGCCTTGAGTGAAAAATACTCTTCGGTTGCCATCTTCAGGGTTACTTTGTAGCCCTTCTTTTCGGTAGCCTCTTTCTTCGGCCTACCGTTTTTATTTCGATTTTTTATTTCGTTCATATCTGTATATTTTTAGTTTAAATGAGACCGGCGAGATATTCTTTGCCTCGCAGAGCAAGGTATTGGTCAGACCAATACACAAACTTGCTCCCCTAAAACACGACGACGCTACCGTCGGCGACTATCGCCTTTTAACTCGACAAAATTGAACATGGATTTTAGTCGATCTCCGGTCATTTTGCCGTATTGGTTATCCGCGTAAAGTGTGTCAAGCGTGAAGTTACTTGTGCCGTGCGTCCATGCTCCGGTATCGTATCGTTCACATAGCAGTTCGATTACCGGACTGCGAAGGTTGCCGAAATCCATTATCTGTTTTGGCTCCCTTCCAAACTCGTCAACCACTAAGGGTAGTTTGGCGAATGATTTTATGGGTTTGTCCTTTAGGGTCTCTAACAGGTCGATCGATTTTATGAATTTGAGTAGTGGGCGTGGAACATGCAACTCATGGATGATGGCGTTATACATTTCTGCCCACGACTCCATGATGATGGTTTTTCCGCACCCGTATTTCCCCATCAACATGATTCCTTTTTGCAAGTCGCCCTCAAACCGCGCGTCTAATCTCAGATAGAGATAGAGTTGCCGGAGGATAGGCTCGTTGTATTTGTCGATGACAAAAGCAGTTCTCTCTCGTCGTTTCTCCAATATGATATTGGCACATTGGATGAGTAGCCGGGTATATTGCTCATACTCGAATGGAAAGACAAAACGCAACGCTTCGTTCTTTTTTCTTTCATCGGAGAAACGAGCTTGCAGAGAACTCATGCAAAGGTCAAATCTGCTAATCGAAGTCACTCCCGTTGGTAAGGAAGCCTCGTTGTGTATATTTCCCATTTAGATTATTCATATTAGTTTTTGTCTTCATATTATATATAGGTTCGGGCTTTAGCTGGGGATTAGGTGTTAGAATCCGATACCTTGTCTTTACTCCTTGTCCATTGCCTCCCGAAACAAAATCTATGAGTGAAGCCTCTTTTAGCTTTTCTCTAACAGTTCGTAAAACATCAGCAGAGATGCCGACATTCACTATCATCCTTTTATCCGAATGCTCTATCCACTCCACTGTCCAGTAAGAACGATTGGCAAGATGGAGGAGATAGAAGTACAAACGTGTTGTGTTTCCATTGAAGCCCTTTTGCTCATCTACACGCCAAAAGTTATTTATCAGGTCTATGTATTGCATGGCAGGCGTTATTTAGACTTTCTGCTTGAACCTTCCAGTATTTTACGTACATCAGACATCCGGTATCTGACTTTGCTTCCAATCTTGATAGTATTCAGGTAGTTCTTCTTGTTCCAATGCCATAGCGTGGCATCACATACGCCGCAGATTTCCTTTACTTCCTCTTTGGTGAGGTACTTTTCTTTTCGGGCTTCGGCAATTTCCACAGAAAGCTCGTTCTTCGCCCGGTTAATCAGATCGTTTGAGAAGTTGAGCAGGTCTTCTCCCGTTACCTCCAGCTTGATGCTGGCTCTCTCGTCTTGAATAATCGACAATATATTCTTCATAATCCTATAAGTCCACCAGAGGTTAGGCTTTCTTTTCCGGTGGAGTTATAAAAAGAAAGCTGCTACCTAACTAATGGATAGCAGCCACAAAAATATAACGAAATAAATCAGATTATCAATAGTTTACGGCTCGTATAATTCGCAGAATTCCCAAACGAATTAAGCGAACTTAATCGGATAGAAAATTCTTTATCTCATTGATATAGCCACGGTTCTCCGATAGGTCTTTTACAAACCGCCGTCCTTCGATGAGGTCGTTAAGTTCTTTGTACGATTCCTGAATGCCTCTTTCGGAAATGACATTCCCATATTGTCTCTCTAAAAAATAACGGAAGGGTTTGATTCCTCCGGCAGGTAGTAATTGCATTTCTTCCAAGGCGATTTTCAAGCAGGCAATATCACGTTGAGACTTCTTGCTACTTAGGAATGTTCCGATTTTGGGGAGTAAGTTTTCCGGCAGTATTTGTATCTCGGGTTTGCGACCAGCCTTTTTCTTTTCGGTAGGGGTCTCCTCGATAGCCCAGTTTAGGACATCGTTCCCTTCGGCAAGCTGCATTAACTTTCTATGTTCCTCCCAATCTGTCTTTGTCCGCAGTTCTAAACTGATGGACTTGGATATAAGCATCTTGATAGTAGATGCAATAAATATCTTATCGATGTATCCGGCGCCGGGGCTTTTGCGTATTTCCTCACCTCGTTCTACCATACGCTCAAAACTTTTCCCGAAGTAGAACCATGAAAGCATTGCCGGAACAATGGAATTGTCTGGCGTTTTCTTAAATTCGTTGACAATGGATTCTGCTAAATTGTTCTCTGAGAATATTACCTCTATATCGGAAATATCATCATAAGTGCCTTGATTGGCTCTTTTCTGAACGATCTTTTGGTATTTAGGAACAAGGGTAAAAGCCAGTGTCAGAATTTTCTGATAACCGGCATTGTCCTTCCGATTCATCTCTTCCTCAAAGCAATCGTATTCTTCCGGGTGGGAATCCATCCAGTCTTTTATACGCTGCTTGAAGTTGTCGAATTCTTGTTGAGCCATATCAGGATTATTACTTCAACAAAGATAATCAGCATTTCACAAAAAAAGCTACCTTTTCAAACTAGCAATTCTTGCAATAATTGCATTTAGTACTAATTAGCTTGCTGTACTATCGCCAACGAGCATCGTCCATCACATGATCATCACATAAAACAGGACTGATTATCAGAAAAATAAGCTACGAACATCGTTTGTAATCACATGACCATCACATAAGATGGTTCTTCGTCAATTAAGGTGCATTTTCCACGTTTTGAACGCAAGCAGTTTTACGTTTAGTAACTTATGGCTAGCTCTGTTAAACATCTGTCTCTTAATGCATTTTATTTTGTTTACGGCACCTTCCAGTATCCCGTTACTCAGATAGATTCCATTGCATTTTACGGCCTGTAGGTCCTGCTTTGTACCATAAGCAAAACGTTCATTACTCTGGATTTACAGTGCCAGAATTAAGCTAAATAAACTTTATCCGACAATTTTAGATTGACATGACACTAGTGATAAAAAATTGTCAAATCATAGAGAAAGCATAAGAAGCTTTAACATTCTTGATGTATTTTCACATAAAATCCTAATTTTGCACTAAAAAAATAGTCTATGGCTTCAATTCTCAAGATTATATCAGACTTAGATTGCAATATCTATATAGATGATGAATTTGTATGTAAAATATATGCGAATGAATACCACCACATACCTTTGCAAAAGGGGACTTATGACCTACGAATAGTCCTTTCAAGCAATGAAAATATATTCATCCAGAAAGAATACATTATGCCTGATCATGATATGCAAGACTTGTTGCGTATTTCTTTAGCAAATCTATTAAAGGAAGAAAAAGAACTCGCATGGAAGATTAAAAACCGAGTCTTAAGGGAAACTGAGACCCACTATGAAATATTTGACAACAGTACGAATCAGTCTATTCCTTTACCATATTCTTTTGCGGATCCTTTCTCAGAAGGGTTAGCTGTAGTACAACGTGGTGGTACTTACGGGAAAGTAGAAGTTGCGCCAGGAGAATATCTATATCTTCCAGAACTCGGTGGTTGGGGATACATAGATATCGATGGAAACGAGATTATAAAATGTCAATATTTTAATGCTAGAGAATTTAAAGATGGTTTAGCATGTATAAATACGGAAGAGGATGAGAAATTTGGATTTATTGATAGGTCTGGCAAATTAATTATCCCTCAAATTTATGATACTGCCGATTCTTTCAGTAATGGACTATCATTAGTCTCATTATGCGAAAAATATGGTTATATAAACAAGCATGGAAAGGTAGTTATTGGTTTTCAATTTAGTGAAGCTTGTCCCTTTGTCTGCGAATATGCCTGCGTTAAAAATGAAGATAAATGGGGAGTTATAAATAAAAAAGGAGAATATATTGTAACTCCTAATTATCATGAAATCGATATTGTTTTCAATGATTTACTAAGAGTTCGTGTTAATGATAAATGGGGGATAGTTAATTTTTCAGGAGATGAAATTGTTCCTGTTAGATATGACTCTTGTAGGTTCACCGAGATTTCTGATGTTTATGAAGTTGAAATTTATGGAGAAAAATCTTTAAGAAATTCTTCAGGAGAATTTTTAATCGATGAAAACACTACAATCAGAGTGCTGGATAAATATAGCTTAGTGAAATATAAATCAATGATAGACAGCACTGTTCCAGTCTGCTACAATGGCAAATGGGGGATTGTTAATTTACAAGGAGAAGTAATTTCGCCCTGCAAATTTTTGTCAATCAAGAGTGAGTATGGTGGCTATACAGCAGAATTAGACCGTGAGGAATGGCCTGAGGAAACAGTCAAAATCAAAGCATTAGATGGCGATCTATTTATGGTATTACGCCAATCTATTGATGCTTTTACTTATGCTGATTTTTATGTTCCTGTCCGCTATGATTGGGGGAGATTTATTACTGAACAGCACACTGCCGTCACTCTAAATGGAAAATGGGGTGTTATTAATGATAAGGGAGAAGAAATAATCTCTATTAAATATGATGATATTGATAACAGGCATTATGATACGCCGATTTACTACAATTCAAAAAATGAATCGTATATTCTTATAAAGGCAGAATTGGGAGATAAATGGATTGTGATAAACTCATTGAAAGGTGAGGAATAAATATGATAATATGGAACCGTTTGAGAATGAAATTTTTATCGTTATTGCTATGATAAAATATTTACCAGTGCTGTCCAAAAGAACAAATGTGGAGTCAGGGTGGTTAGTACAGCTTCTTCCGTGGAGAGATAAGAGTATCTTTACTTGTGAGTATTTTAGGGGTACATGACTTATCTGATTGATAAACAGATTAATATGTGTCAACAAAAGCCCTCTGGCTATATCGGAGAGGCGTACCTTAATTGACGAAGAACCCATAAGATAAACGTTTTAAATATTAAAATCGTCTCTTTTCTTCCCCTTATACCAATCGTTTTCCTCAAGTTGTTTGATCTTGAGTTCAATTTCTGCCAGATCTTCTTTCAGCCTTTTATGAAAACACCCTTCTCCATCATCGCCTGAAATAAGCCAGTCAATTCTTTGAACATAGGCTTTGGCTATCCGACACATGCGATACCCTTCCTTAAATTTTTTGATGATCTCGTCTGGATAACGTTGCCAACCTTCTGGTTTTTCGGTTATTGTCTCTTTCTCCCCAAATCCATAACTTTCCTCATAGGAATAATCGTCATATCCTTCTTCGTTTTTACGAATTTCATCAAAAATCTCTTCTGCAATCGCATCTATACGATACTGTTGATAATCAAAATGGCCTCCTGACATAGTTTTACTCTCCAATTTCTTTTAATTCTTTCTTCAATTCAGTAAGTAATTGTTTCTCTGAAGGGAGATAAAGTTGATATTTACTTGCCAGTATCGTCTGGTTGTTTTCTGGCAAAGAATATTTTACCAGCGTATTGTTCTTATCTGCACATAACAAAATTCCTATTGTTGGATTTTCATCAGGTTGTTTCTCGTTTCGGTCGTAATAGTTCACATACATCTGTAGCTGACCTATATCCTCATGAGTAATTTTGTTTGTCTTTATTTCTATTACGACAAAACAACGAAGTAGCCTGTTGTAAAATACCAAGTCTGCAAAGAATTCATCATCTTCCAGTAGAATTCGCTTCTGACGTGCCACAAACGAAAAACCATTCCCTAATTCCAGCAAAAAGCTTTGTAAATGAGTGATAAGTGCACTCTCTAAGTCTTTTTCGTAATATGTAGCATCACGTTTGAGACCAAGGAACTCTAAAATCATGGGGTCTTTTATAATCTCAGTAGGCAATTCTGGATTTCTTTCTTTCCGTGCAACAGCCAACACCGCTTCTTTATCATTGCTCATCAGCAATCTTTCATAAAGACTAGAATTGATTTGTCGCTCTAATTCTCTTCCTGTCCAGTTATTGTTGGCAGCTTCCAATTCGTAGTATTCTCGTTTATCCTCATCGCTAATATGGATAAGTAGTCTATATTGTGACCAATTAAATTCTGTCCGCAATGCGGACACTTTTGGATAGATACGGTAAAATTGTCTTGCACGATGCAATTGTCGAGGGGAAAAGCCACTTCCAAAATCGGGTTCAATCTCGTTAGCGAGACTTGGAATAAGAAATGCCCCATAGTCGGCTCTGTCTTTCCCTTGTTGTTCTTCGTGAAATATTCTTTCGCCTAATTTCCAATACATCAATACTCTTTCGTGATCAACACTACGTATAGCATTTTCTCTACTTGATGTGATGATATTTCGGATATCATTAACAAAGTCCTTTGTCAAATCTATTTTTCTTATGCTCATATATTCTTTGTCTTGAATTGTGTCCGCAGTGCGGACACAATTGTTTTCGTTTGTTTATCAGCTGATCAATCCAACAAATTTACTAATTCTTTTTTTATTTCCTCGTCTATTTCTCGATAGCGTGCGAAGGCTTTGCTTCCTTCCTTATGTCCGCTCAACGCTCCGATCAGATTCGGGTCTTTCACTTTTTTGTATATATTCCCGATAAATGTTCTTCGCGCCATGTGACTGCTAGCCTCTTCATACAAAGGCTTTTTTACCTCCTCACCTGTGAGTGGGTCAAGGATGGTTACAATCCTGTTAAGCTTAGCCAGTTCAAATGCCTTTTTAATGGCATCGTTATACTTCTGTTCCGATATAAAGGGTAGCAACCTATTCCCTTCCACATCCTTATATTTATTCAGAATAGCTTTTGCCCTATCATTTAACGGCACCCTCACTGTTACAGGATTGCCTTCCTTTGTTTTACGAGGAATGTATTCAATCGCCTCGTTGATAATGTTCTGTTTAGTCATACGGTATAAGTCACCAATACGGCAACCGATAAGGCTTTGAAGAATAAAGATATCCCGTTGGATCTCCACTTGCCCATATTCGGATAAGTCCGCATCATATAGCTTGTTGCGTTCCTCCAGTGTGATGTAAATAGGTGTTCCATAAGTGCATTCTTCGATATGGAAGTGGTCGAAAGGTCTATTAGCTGTTCTTTTATTACTATGGCACCAGAGGAAGAAAGTCCTTATTCGGCAGAAGCAATCAATCAACGTGTTGTTTCCTCTGGGCTTTGGAATTCGCTTCTCCGGTATCTTTTCATAAATAGCTGGATACAACTCAAAATATTTATGTTCATTTTCGAAGAAGTCCCATATGTCATGTAACGTATCAGGAGTTACGTTGTCTATATCCAGCATAAACGATTTCTGACCTCGCTTAGTTGCTCTCACATACAACTCATAACGCAGTAAAGCCCTCTTGACTACCCGGAAATTCTTCTTTCTGACTTCCGAAAGCTTGTGTTTAAGCAAGAATTCATCTAAAAGTTGTTCGAAGGACTGTTTTGTTTCAGCCTCTACTTGCTCTTGTGTTTTGTATTTGTCAGGGTGGTGATATTTATCAATCAATTCGCCTAGCCATTCGGCATCGGCTTCTTCTGAGTAGTTCTGATTTACAAGAGAAACAATGCTTTGAATGTCGTTTCTTAATTTTATCTTTACATCATCGGTCACTAAGGCAACTCTGTCTTTATATCCTTGCTTTTCTGAACTCCAATGATTTGGATTGATTGTCAATTCACTAGAGGCTTTGATGTCCTTATTAGCGTCTCTAAGCCGGAAATAGATAGTAGCTTTACTGTCTATATCGTTCTTCTTAGCCGTTTTTCTTATGAATGCTGAGACTTTCATGATGATAGGGTTTATATCCGCTACAAAGATAGAAATTGTTCCCAAATTGTTCCCAAACATCCTAAATTTATTTCAACTCAATTAAATGCAACTAAACAGAATTGTGATCATAATAACTTAATATACAGATATATAAATTCATATCTTACATGTTTTCAATAGTGTAAAAATGTTTCCAAATTCAATATCTCGCCCCCGGCTCTGGGTACATCAAAAGCCTGATTTTCGGCCGAAAATCAGGCTTTTAACTTTAATAGAGGTGTACAAAAGGGATCAACGGATCAATCCGGAAACTTTGGATCAACCCGAAACTTTTCTTTGTACGACGTAAGAGGTTACGAAATATCTCTTCCGTCGTCTGTATATTATAAACGTTTAATTGTTATGATGAAGAGAATTGTTATCAGTTGCATGTTGTGTTTGTGCGGCGCGGTTTCGGTAGTTGCTCAAGATGTGGATGCGTTGGTGAATGAGAGTATGGGGCATTTCAAACAGTCCGACTTTGAACGGTTTGAAGAAATCTTTCGGCAGATATATGTGGCATATTTGAAAGAGAACCTGCCGTCGTATGAGAAAGCGGTAGCCGCCATAGGGGAGGGCGACGAAGCCTCTGCTTTTACCTGTCTCAACGAACTGATCGACGACGGTTATTTCCTGGACGAAATAGCGACAGATACCAATTTCAAAGCATTGCATGGGAAAGCGGACTGGGAGTTATTACTTCAGCAAATCCGCACACTGACGAATGGATATAATAACGAGTTGCGTCGTGAACTAAGGGAAATACAAGACAGGGATCAGAGCATCCGCATCCTCTATTTACAAGTTAAGAACGATCCCTCGGGTGAGGCTGTGCATGAATATATGCGAACGGTTGTCGACCCAGCCTGCGTCGAACGTATCTATTACATCTTGGATAACTACGGCTGGCTGGGCGAAGAAGCGGTAGGGAGTGAAGCCAACGAAACCTTGTTTTTGGGTATCCAGCATGTGGATGATGTCAAGGTACAGGCAACGTATATGCCGATGCTCCGCCAAGCCGTGCAGGAAGGGAAAGCGGATGGCTGGCACCTGGCTTTCCTTACAGATCGTATCTTGATGAACCAAGGCCGGAAACAGATCTACGGCACGCAAAAAGTACTCTCCTCCGTTCCCGGCCGTTCCTATATCATTCCGTTGGAATACCCGGAGAAAGTAGATGAATTGAGACACGAGGTTGGATTGCAGTCCCTAGGCGAAGACCTTGAAAAAGAAGGTATGCATTGGGACCTGAATGAATACCTGCAGCGTCTTCCCGAGATAGAGAAGATGTATCGGGAGCGGTATGAAAGTAGTAAATAACTTGTTTCCTGAAAACATCTTCTATCTTAAGTTGAAAAAGCATCACATTATTGTGATACTTTTTGCGTTTTATCTGTTAAAATCTCAACCGCCCTGTTTCAGGTTCTTCAAAAGCATCGCTCTCTTTTAAGAATCTGAATACTTCCTCAAAGCTATCACCTACAATATAGCCGCTAAATAAATGCAATTTCTCCATAACTCGAATATATACAGAGGGATCATTGTTTCGGGATAATCGTCTTAACGAAAGCAGATAATCTTCTCGAAAAACAGTTGGCACAATAATACGAGTCCGCCCGGCTCTCACTAATTCAGCGTTTATCATAATTCGGGAAACTCTTCCGTTTCCATCGTTAAATGGAAGTACTTCACTGCAAAGAAACATCATGAATATAGCTTTTGCGAATGGATCAGTTAGGGCTGTATATAGTCTGAATCCGTATCTGAGCGTTCCCTCTACCAGATTAGGTAATACAAAATAGGTGTTCCCTGCCTGATTTACTTTCGTTTTGAATATGCCGGGTTCCAGATCGGGACGACCCTCCATAAGTATAGCATGACGATGTCTAAGTATTGCCAAAAAATCATTTTCCGTTGTTGGCACAGTATTCATTTCGGCTCTATTGGAGACTATTTTGAATGTGCCAAGTATATCATGGGAGTCATTTATCCGTTTTGGCATTAATTTACCTGTTTCCACAATCTCGAGAGCTTCATTTACTTCAAATTTAGTCCCCTCTATGGAGTTAGAAAAATAACTTTCGAAGAAAGAAAACAGCCGAAAGGAAGGCTCATCCATATTTTTCTCCAATAACTCCTTGAAGAATTTACTTGACAACGCATCGTAAAGTAAAGAGAATAATTGTGCTCTTTTTTCATCATACGGCATGCCAGCAGCTCGAGCCCTGCCAGACTCTGTGGTTAATATCAAAGCTGGACGGGTCGCCAAAAGAGCTGAGATTATTCTATCGAGTTTGGCAAATTCCTTTTCCATCCCACATAGTGCCGCAATATTTCTTGCTTCGTCTCGGAAACGATTGACAGCGTCTTCACCTTGTGAGTTAATCGGCAGTTCCATGCGTTTTTCAACGAAAGATTGTTCCAGAGACTTACTCTCGTCTCCTCTCTTTCTGCTTGGCTGGAGAATCTCAAGTGTGCGGCGATATTCAGAGGAAATATATAGAAATGCAAAATAATGTCGATTAATCCAAGAAGTTTATTAACTCCTTCTTCATATCATCATCGATCGTACGGTACCGGGCAAAAGCTTTGCTGCCCTCCTTATGTCCGCTCAATGCGCCAACCAAGTTAGGTTCTTTGACCTTTTTATAGATATTCCCGATGAAATTCCGTTGACCCTCTTTCTTTCTATGCAGTTCAAATCGACGCAGAGAGCGGATAATAACTTTGAAGTTCTTACGGCGTGGCCCCGATAGCTTATGGATGGAAAGATATTTTCCATAACATCGAGAAACGAATCCTCTTTAGGAGCAACAGTTTTACGTACAGGTTTATGGAACTTCTTTATCTCTTTCTCTATCAGTTCGCGGGTGATTGAACAAAACCGCATTTCCGTGTCCGCATTGTGTCCGCATTTTTGCAAAAGTACCCAAAATGCCTCCAAACATATGCTAAAATACAATTGGGATTTTATACCTAATAGTCTGCATCCCTTCACTAATCTCTGAACCTGAGATTTCTATGTAGGTTTTACCTGTCTTTTCAAAAAGGCCTAAGGTTAATCCATAAAGCTTCGTCGAAAAGTTCGCAAACTCTTCCGGTGTTGTCGGCATTGTTACATTTTCTGGCTCCGAGAATTGCCACTTATAGCCACGCCAAGCACTTTTAAAAACGTTGTCAGCGCTAGTAACACAAATAGTATCTAAGGGGATTAGCTTATAGCTATTCATTTTGACAATGTTATTTTGGGTGTCAATGGTGGTAGCATTTAAATGCGAAAGTTTACCGTTTGCCTTGAAAGAAATGATACCATTACTCTTCGTTATAATAACTTTCATTCTATCTGAAGCTACAACCTGCATGTCACTCATATCGTTCAAGTACTTTTTATATTCTTCCCATTCTGGCTCCGTCATTCCTAATCTTGGGTCATAAGAAATGATTCCCCCTGCTGTCTCTACAAGTTCTTGCTGCTCCATAAACCACTCCGAATTATCCCTCATTGCTTGCATTAATTTGGCTTGCAATACCTGCCTTCTTGGAGACATTGTAACTTCATCCATAATTTCAACCATAATTTCACCAGATGGAATGAGTAAGTCTATGTCTTTTTGAATGTTTCTGGAAATTTTCTGCTCCACCACATTTTCCTTATTGGGGGAATGCCCACAGGCAGAAAGAAAAGTTAAAATTAAAAATAACTGTTTTAGTTGCATATGCTTTATTTCTATGTTACTTATTAAAAGCTAAAACATATATCTGTTTTTCCGAATGATCGCTAAATGCGCCTTCTTCAAAACTTCCAAACTTGTGAATAACCGTAAACCCAGCCTGTTCCAGGTATGAATCCAACTCTTGAGGAAAAAACAACCTCATATCCAGATTTTGAATCGAATGAAACGCTCCATTAATAACATAACACCATTCAATGCGATTGATTTGGGTTGCGTTTTCATAACGCATCTTTTGTTTTATCAGCACTTCCCTTCCATCGCCGGTAGTATATTCAGCAATTACTGCTTGCTCCTTTTCAGCCTCAACAATATATTGGATATTAGGGTTAAAGCAATCCAGCAGAAACAAGCCTCCTTCCTTGAGATGTTTTTTCACACACCCTAATGCTCTAAAGAAATCTTCATTCCGATACAGATGATTGATGGAATTAAATGGAATAAAAATGAGGTCGAATTTTTGTTGCAAGTCTAACATTCGAATATCTGCTTCAATGAAATCGATCTCTAATCCTGCTTCGGTTGCTTTTGCCTTTGCTTGTTCAAGCATTGACAGAGTGTAGTCTACTCCACAAATAGAGTATCCTTCCTTGGCAATGGGAAGCGTAAGCCTGCCTGTACCACAACAAAGTTCAAGTATTTTAGTATTCTTATTTTTCGGCAGCCACTTTTTGTAAAATTGCAGATCATACAAAAAGGTATTTAATCCATCATACATATTTGCATCATAAATCAAATCGCCAACCTTGCAATCAGTACTCATTTTGTTCTTCAACACTGTTTTAGTGATACACAATTTTTCACTCGTAAAAATACTAATTATTTGAGACATAGAGAAATCATATTCGAGTACTTTTCCTTTTTTCGTTGTCCCATGTCTGCAGGGGAGTATGACATGGGACAATAAAAAAAGGAAGAAATGTTGCAAGAGCTTAATTTATTTATTAATCCCCTTGACTCCATTGGAAGGGCAGAACGCCTGCTTCAGCCATACCTTCATGACGGGGTCGGCGAGGTGGACCTGTTTGTCGACGATTTCGACAAGGCCTTTTTTGAGGAGGGCTTGCCGCACAATGCTAACATTGGCAGAAGAACCTAACTGGTATTTTTGGAGCACGTCTTGTGTGGTGAACTCACTGTGTACGCCGTCCACAATGGCCCGGAGGAAATTCAGTTGGTAAGTGGAGAGGTTTTCGGTCTGCTTTTCAAACAGGGGGGTATTGTGGTCAATCAAGTCTTGATAGGCGTCTATAAGATCCTGTTCCGTGGCTTCCTGCCGGGTGTGCGCCCATAACAGCCAGGCCAGTTGTTGGACGTAGGACGAATGATGGTCGACTGCCCCGCAAACCTTTCCGGCTAATTCCCGCGACACTTGTTTTCCGGTGACAATAAAACGCTTGCAGATATAGGTCGCCCACTCGTCTGTCGCTATGATGGGGAGATAGATCACATCGCCAAACTTGAAAAACGGGAAACCTCGTTTCTCGAAAAGTTCATTCATTACCTCTTTCCGACTTCCAATCAGACAGTAGGATACCGACGGCTGCAGTTGCCACGCTGTCCGCAAGCGCTTCTGAAACGTTTTCGAATCTTTGTACTCGGCTATTTGCTGAAAGTCATCGATACAGATAATGATACGCACATCCTTCTTTTGAGCGATCTTCTCCGGCAATTGCAGGATACCATTGTAATCATTGTCCTTCGGATTCAGGTCGACCGATATAGAAAAATCATTCAGCGGATCCGACCCGATCGTAAACTTCACACGGGTATCGGAAAGAAAAAGGCGGGCGTTCTCCATCAACTCTTCAAAGGAGGATGCGGTCTGTCGTAAGACAGCCGATGCCAACGCTCCATAAAATTCCTTGTCGGTCCGGCAGGAGAAAGTGTCCAGACAGACCATTTTCAGTTTGCCCGTTTGCCCCTGTTGGCAGACCTTTTTGACCAACGATGTCTTCCCCCACCTGCGTGGCGAGATTAAAACCGTATTTACTCCATTGGCAAAGCTTTCCAATAGGAGGGAAGTCTCTTTCTCTCTGCCTGCAAAATTGTCTCCCGACGTGGGAACACCAAATACAAAAGGCTTGTTTTTCATACTATTATCGTGATTTCTTCTCCGCTATACAAAGGTAAGCAATAATATGTAATAGAATTATTAGTAATAATAATATTACACTACCGTTATTAGGATGCCAAGATGTGACTTCAACACCTCAAATAATCCACTTGAAGACATCATAGCGAAGCGAAAAAGAGCTCCGTAACCTGGCGGGGCTCGCTGTGTGCCGCCGTGAATTTACGACGGGCGATCAGATAGATGAAACCTCCAAAATGACGCGAATGTTCCGGACAAACAGCGATGCAGTGGGCACAGGAGATGCAGCGCGATTTATCCGTACGCCGGGGATGATCTTCCGGGATAGCTTGTACCGGGCACGCCTTGACGCAAGCGCCGCAACGGTTACATCGACGGTTGCCTCGCGGTTTAAGTGGAATCGCACCGTGTGGACGGTAGGGATGGTTACCTGGCAATTGGATATCAGTAGTAAAGGCTACGAGCGAACCCGCCGTCGAAAGCAACGCCAGACTATCGCGTCCAAATTGCATAGCCTGCTGAAGATCGTTTCCATCCGGCCGCCCAGTTGCGACCGCTGGGAAGATGGAATGTTCCGCCACAAAAGCCCCGGCAGCAATTACCCGGAAACCATTCCTCTGAAGGATGTCTTTCAATTCAAGCAGGGCATCTTCATAGGCACGGTTACCATAAACGGCAATAATGATGGCGGGGGTATTATTGCCTTTATAGGATTTCAGATTCTCGGCCGCCACGGCCGGTACACGTCCGGCATATACCGGGATACCGACAACGGCCAGGTCTGTCGCCGTCAGGCAAACCTCCTTTTCAGACCGGCGGATAAAGGCGTGATCTTTCGCCACTTCCAGGCCGGTTCCTTCGGCAATCTGTTTAACAACCTTCCGGGTGGTACCGGTTGCACTGAAATAGAGGGGATATACTTTTGTTGTTTGCATGCTCCAATTCCTTTCGTTTGATGGACAATGGAAGCAAAATAACAGGTTTTTTATCTATCTTCGCAGGAATTTGAAGAAAAAATAGCTTTCGTAAAGCATTATACCATGGAACATATGAAAAGAGAGAATATCGGTTGGATAGACCTGTTGCGCGTTATCGCCTGTTTCTTAGTGCTTGTTTCGCATAGCTGTGATCCGTTTGTTGGTCAGTTGGATGCTGATCCGAATGCATTCCTGACGGGGGCGTTTATCGGAAGTGCCGTCCGCGCCTGTGTCCCTTTATTTGTGATGATGACGGCGGTATTGTTGCTTCCCGTGAAGATAGAGACTGGCTCTTTCTACCGGAAGCGGATCGGACGCATTCTGACGCCGCTTGTGTTTTGGTCGATCGCCTTACCGCTACTCTATTTCGCATATCTGCATCATACGGCGACTGACAGTCCGAATATCGCGATGGACGACTTTACATGGAATGCCACCTGGCATAAGCTGTACACCTTTATCTTCAATTTCAACTACGACACCACCCCCTTGTGGTATCTGTATATGCTGATCGGGCTTTATCTGGTGATGCCGATCCTCAGCGCTTGGCTGCGTCAGTCGACTAAAAGGGAAATCGAAACCGTATTGGGTATTTGGGTGTTTACCCTGTTCATCCCCTATATTAAGATATTGGCACCCGTGCTGGGATACCCTGGGAATTATGGCAATATGGGGCTGTGGGGCATCTGCGACTGGAATGAGTTCGGTGCCTTCTATTATATGTCCGGCTTTATCGGTTACCTGGTGTTGGCTTATTACCTGACGAATTATCCGCTTACGTGGAGTCTGAGACGAACGTTGTGGACCTGCATCCCACTGTTTTTCATCGGTTACCTGATCACATCCGTCGGCTTTGTACTTACTCACAAATACTTTCCGGAGAACTTCGCCAATCTGGAGATTATCTGGTCGTTCTGTGGTATCAATGTCGGCATGATGACGGTTGCCATCTTTCTGATTGTGCAGAAGTTGGAGATCAAGTCTTCGCCCCAATTATCCGAACAGGCATCGCTGACGTTCGGAGTCTACCTCTGCCACTTTGTCTTTGTGCAGTTTGCCTATGACCTGACGGACAGTATCCAAACACACTTTATCCGCGTCTTCGCGATTGCCGTACAAGCGTTCGCCATGAGCTTTGCTGTGGTATGGCTCATGGCGAAATCAAAACTATTGCGTCGTTTTATTGCGTAAGAGTTTACGGTAACTGGTCAAAGTCTATCACCGGTTGTCGGCCGGCAGCCTCACGTTCGAAGATACTGCCGAAGGCTGTATAGTCGTTGAAGAAACCGCAATTCTGCAAAAAGAAGCGGTGGCCTTCTACCCCACCTTTGTAGTCCATACGGGCGCCTTTGCGACCAGTTTCATCCACGGTGAAACGGGCATTTTTCGTCAGTTCGATCCATTCGCCTGAAATGGTACGCGCCCATTGGTTACCATAGTAGGCACGGCGCGTCTGGGCCCCTGTTTCCGGATCAAAGTCTTCGAGAAACGAATGGGCACGGGTATAGTAGGTTTCCGTCAACGGACGGGAGAAGGAAGCAATCAGCCGCCAGCGGTTTTCATCCGTGGCGTAGAAATAGGAGGTATAGACTGTTGATCCGTTGCCGTCGGGATGGATACGGGTCAGAAACTTATACGTATTGCCGGTCTTCCAGGGATAGATCAGATAGCTTTGTCCGCCCGAGCCTTCGTTACCGAACTCGCCTGTTTTCACGTCTTCCCCTTTACGCAGCATCTTAATCTGATGGCTTTCGGGAATAGCTTTCGGGTCGTCCGTCGTGAAAGGACTCCAAACAGAGAACAGTACCCGACGTTCGGTCGCCGAATTGATCTGCATACCGAAGTAGCCTTCGCCAAAGCCATTCGACATATAATAGGTAGCCAACGGTCCACCATCCAACGGAACAGTTACTTCGTTGTAGAACCACTCGATTGTTTCGCCCTCAGGAAAAGGATAGTTGATATGCACCGAAGGACCGCGCCGTCCCCAATACGAAGAGAAGTCATTGACAAAGTGGACGGTGCCCTGCACAGCCGGACCTTGTATTGACAGCGTCGTAAGCTCACCGAAAGTATCGCCTTTACGTTCCAATCCTTGCAGGTTGACTTTCACATAGCCGGTATCAGGTGTAGCCACACTACCGATCCGGGCTGCCTGGTTTTCACCGGCTTTGAGTTTAACCTGGAAGCTTTTCCCCAGACAGCTGACCTTGATCTTACTGTCGGCTTTGGCGCTATAGCGGATCGACAGTTCCATCTTTCCGGCTTGCGACGTACGGAAATACGTACTGTACACCACCTTCGGGTCTGCCCAACGAGCCATCACCTTATCCGCGTAATGTCGGCGAGCGACATTCCCTTCCGTTACATACGTGTTTCCTTCGATCGGCACTTGGATACTGCCCAATGCTGTTTGGGTCTGGGCATGTAAACCCAGATCATACAAAGAGGTTGACAGGCATATAGCCCACAACAATTTCATAAAATTGTGCATACTTATTTGTGTTTAGTGTTTTGTTCAAATAGTATTGGAGGCAGCGAGTTATTTCACTTCGCTGCCCGGCTTAACGGCTTTCTCCGGCATAACGACAGCCAAGGCACCATCCGCATTCTCGGCAGAAAGGATCATGCCTTCCGAAACGATCCCTTTCAGTTTGCGGGGGGCGAGGTTGGCGATGAAACAGATCTGTTTGCCGATCAGGTCTTCCGGGCTGTAATGGGCAGCGATACCGGATACGATGGTCCGCTTTTCCAGTCCGTCGTCAATACGCAGTTGAAGCAACTTGTCGGCTTTCGGCACTTTGACGCATTCGATCACTGTACCTACACGGATATCCAGCTTGGTAAAGTCATCAAATTCGATGGTCTGACGGATAGGGTTTGCCTTGTAGTTGGCTTCTTCGTTGGCTTTTTTTGTATCGAGTAGCTTTTGTACCTGGGCTTCGATCACGCTGTCTTCAATCTTTTCAAACAACAGTTCGGCTTTACCCAGTACATGGCCACCTTCCAACAGGTCGGTAGCACCCAGTTTATCCCAACCCAGCGGTTGCACGTTCAGCATCCGGTTCAGTTTCTCCATGCTGAAGGGGAGGAACGGTTCGAAGGCAATGGCCAGGTTGGCAGTGATCTGCAAAGCGATATTTAGGATGGTGGCGACACGCGGCATATCGGTCTTCGCCAGTTTCCAGGGTTCAGTATCGGCCAGGTATTTGTTCCCGATGCGGGCCAGGTTCATAGCTTCCTTCTGGGCATCGCGGAAATGGTAGGTATCGAGCAGGCGTTCAACTCCGGCTTTGACATCGGCAAAGTCGGCCAAAGTCTGCTTGTCGTAATCGGTCAGTTCGCCCAATACCGGCACTTTTCCTTCAAAATACTTTTCGGTCAGAACCAAGGCACGATTCACAAAGTTACCGAGGATAGCTACCAGTTCGTTGTTATTGCGTGCTTGAAAATCTTTCCAGGTAAAGTCGTTGTCTTTAGTTTCCGGTGCATTGGCGGTCAACACATAACGCAGCACGTCCTGCTTGCCCGGCATATCCACCAGGTATTCATGCAACCAGACGGCCCAGTTGCGTGAGGTGGATATCTTGTCGCCTTCGAGGTTCAGGAATTCATTCGCCGGTACATTCTCCGGCAGGTTGAAGCTACCTTCGGCTTTCAGCATGGCGGGGAAGACAATACAGTGGAAGACGATATTATCTTTCCCAATGAAATGGACCAGTTTGCTTTCCGGATCTTTCCACCAGGTTTCCCAGGTATCGGGCAACAGTTCTTTCGTATTGGAAATATAGCCGATCGGAGCGTCGAACCATACGTAGAGCACCTTTCCTTCGGCACCTTCTACCGGTACGGGGATACCCCAGTCGAGGTCGCGGCTTACGGCGCGGGGTTGCAATCCCATATCCAGCCAGCTCTTGCATTGACCGTATACGTTGGATTTCCATTCTTTATGTCCTTCCAGTATCCATTGACGCAGGAACGGTTCCCACTTATCCAACGGCAGATACCAGTGTTTGGTTTCGCGGAGTACAGGTACATTGCCGCTGACGGCCGACTTGGGATTGATCAGGTCGGTGGCGTTCAGGGATGTACCGCAAGCCTCGCATTGGTCGCCATACGCATTTGGGTTCTGGCAATGAGGACAGGTACCGGTGATATAGCGGTCGGCAAGGAACTGCTTGGTTTCTTCGTCGTAATATTGTTCGCTGGTCTTTTCAACAAATTCTCCCTTGTCATACAGTTTCCGGAAGAAGTCAGAAGCCACCTGGCGGTGTGTAGCCGAAGTGGTACGAGAATAGACATCAAACGTGATACCGAAATCAGCAAACGATTGTTTGATAATAGCATGGTAGCGATCCACGATATCCTGCGGTGTCACGCCTTCCTTGCGGGCACGTAGTGTGATGGGCACCCCATGCTCGTCCGAACCGCCGATCATCAACACCTCTTCCCCTTTCAGGCGAAGATAGCGGGCATATATATCCGCAGGTACATATACTCCGGCCAAGTGACCGATATGAACAGGACCATTTGCATACGGCAGTGCCGTGGTTATCAACGTTCTCTTGAATTGCTTTTCCATACCTTTATCATTCATTTTGAAGCGCAAAAGTACAAAATCCGAATGAGAAATAGCGTAAGAATGGCAAGAGATTTCGGAGGTCAACACCCTTCAAGCATCTGTATAGGCCAACTACAGCCCCCAGCTTTCGCGGTCGAGGTTGCGGTAGTTGATGGCTTCAGCGAGGTGGGAGGTTTGGATAGCGGTAGAACCGTCAAGGTCGGCAATGGTACGGGAGACTTTGAGGATGCGGTCGTAGGCTCGGGCGGAGAGATTGAGACGGTGCATGGCATTCTTTAGCACGCCCAGACCGGCGGCATCAGGCACGGCATAGGCATGGAGAAGTTTGGACGTCATCTGCGCATTACAATAGATGCCCGGATGGGTGGCAAAGCGCTTCTCCTGAATGGCACGGGCATGGATCACCCGTTCGCGGACATTCAAACTGGGCTCGCCCGGCGAGCGGTCGGATATCTTCTCAAACGGTACGGGGACGATCTCTATCTGAATATCAATGCGGTCGAGCAACGGTCCCGAAATACGGTTCATATACTTCTGCACGGCGCCGGGAGGACATAGACAAGGACGTTCGGGATGGTTATAATATCCACACGGGCAAGGATTCATTGACGCCACCAGCATAAAGCCTGCCGGATAGTCTACTGTAAAGCGGGCACGGGAGATATTAATCACCCGATCTTCCAACGGTTGACGCAGCACTTCCAGTACATTCTTATTGAACTCCGGAAGTTCATCCAGGAACAAGACCCCGTTATGCGCCAGGCTGATCTCGCCCGGTTGCGGGAATGCCCCACCTCCAACCATGGCTACATTTGATATGGTATGGTGAGGGGAACGAAACGGACGCTGTGCCATCAGGGAGGCATTCCCGTTGATCTTTCCCGCTACGGAGTGTATCTTAGTTGTCTCCAACGATTCGTGTAAGGTAAAGGGTGGAAGAATTGATGGAAGCCGTTTTGCCAGCATGGACTTTCCGCTTCCCGGAGGGCCTACCATCAATAAGTTATGTCCACCGGCGGCGGCCACTTCCAACGCCCGTTTGACATTCTCCTGCCCTTTGACTTCCGAGAAATCGAAATCGAAATGCTGTTGCCGATCATAAAACTCTTTCCGGGTATCTACAACGGTTGGTTCGAGCATCCGCTTTCCATTGATAAATTCAATCACTTCGCGAATATTCTCCACCCCATAGACGTCGAGGTTATTGACTACTGCTGCCTCTCGGGCATTCTGTTTCGGCAGGATAAATCCCTTGAAACCTTCTTCGCGTGCCTTGATGGCGATAGGCAATACGCCTTTGACCGGCTGCAGGCTGCCGTCGAGCGAAAGTTCGCCCATCATCATATACTGTTCGAGTTGCGTACTGCCGATTTGTTCGGTAGCCGCCAGGATACCGATGGCCAATGGCAAATCGTAAGCCGACCCTTCTTTACGGATATCGGCCGGCGCCATATTGATCACGATCCGGGTACGCGGAACACTGTAGCCACAGTACTGGAGGGAGGATATAATACGTTCATGGCTTTCCTTCACGGCCACATCCGGCAGGCCGACCAGAAAGAATTGGATACCTTTGGTTGAATTGACTTCGATAGTGACAGGCGTCGCAGTGATACCTTGCGTCGCGGCAGCATAGACTTTTACTAACATAATTAAGGTTTACGAATACGTTTTTAAGCGTGTTTATTCATCAAATATTTTCTCTAGTGTTTGTTTGATCTCGACGCCACTCTCGGTCTTCATGATGATCTTTCCTTCTTCGTCGATCAGGAAGCAACGAGGCAACGCGTTGACATTATACAGATCCAACAACATGGAGGCCTGTCCGGCTGAGTCCGTTACCAGGTTCCACTTAATACTGTCCTTCTTCAGCACATCGCGGACTGCCGTTTGATTGGCATCCAGACTGATGAGCAGGATATCGAGCTTATCTTTCGGATACTTGGTTGCCACCTTGTCCAGATACAGGTCTTCCGTCTGACACATATCACACCAGGGAGCCGTAAACGTCAGCAACAGGTACTTCTGTGGAAACGAGTCGAGACTCATCGACTGGCCATAGATATCTTTGACCGAAAAGCCCGGCGCCTCGGCACCGATAGCTGTCCGTTTAGCACGGGCACTGTATTGTTCGAGTTCGCGTACGAGGTAGAAATTCTTCAGGGCCGGATCAAGCGCCGCCAACAGTTCATCCATTCGACGGGTATCGTCGGGTTTCATGAAATAGGCCTGGATCAGGGCGACGGATGCTTCTTCATCGGGATGTTCCTGGATATAAGTCATGGCCTCTTCGGTCAGTTGCATATCCAGACTGGATATCCGCGATACCAGATCGGTTTCTTCATTCGAATTGTTACCGGAGTCTTTCAGGCGATCCCCCAGGTCGATACGTTCACGCAACAATGCAGCATGCGCCTTACGAAAGGCCGACAACTTCTCATTTGTCTTACCTCCTTTCACCTGTAACAGCTGGGGATAGCGGGCATCGCCCGATATGGATACTTTCAAGCCCGGTTCCAGATAGACAGTGATCCAATGCTCCTTGTCTGTAAAGTAAACGGTGGCTGAATGGAATCCTTCCATCTTTTGGTCGAAACGGAACTGGCCGCTCTTCTCGCAAGTCAGTGTATCTACCACCCGGTAGTCTTCCCGTTCGAATACCACATAAACGGTCTGATCTTCCAGGTTGGAGAGTTTCCCTTCCACCCGATAGACATATTTACTGCCGCAGGCAAACAAACAGCAAAGAACGAATACTATGAATAAATACCTTTTTTCCATCTCAATCTACTACACGTATATATACTACTATAACAGTATAGAGTGGGTAAAGATAACGGAATTTCCGAATAAACCCTTATTTTATGATAAAATTAACATACAAAAGATAAAAAAGGCGTGAAAAAACTCTTTTCACGCCTTTAATCAGGTATATTTTTAACATTTAAGCCTAAATCAGGCCTAGCTTGTTAACCAATTATAACTGCGGACCAGCAGCGATCAATGCCTTAGCATCGTCGTTATCGCAATACTGTTCGAAGTTTTTGATATACTTCGCGCCCAGAGACTTAGCCTTGGTTTCCCAATCAGCCACGTTAGCGTAAGTTGTACGCGGGTCGAGGATGTCAGAAACATTGGCCAATGTCTTCGGAATCGTAAGATTCAGGATGGGCACATGCACTCTTTCTGCTTTTTCGATTGAACCGTCGATAATCGCATCGATGATCGCACGTGTATCCTTCAAAGAGATACGTTTGCCTGTTCCGTTCCAACCGGTGTTCACCAGATAAGCCTTTGCTCCGTGTTCTTTCATCTTGCCACCGAGTGTCTTAGCATACATTGTCGGGTGCAATGTCAGGAAGGCTTCGCCGAATGCCGGAGAGAAAGAAGGCAGCGGTTCAGTGATACCACGCTCTGTACCGGCCAACTTAGAAGTATAACCGCAAAGGAAGTGATACTGAGCCTGAGCATCGTCGAGGATAGATACCGGAGGCAATACGCCGAATGCGTCGGCCGACAGGTAAACGATCTTGCTAGCGTGACCAGCCTTAGAAGGCAACACGATCTTGTTGATATTATAGATCGGATACGATACGCGGGTGTTTTCTGTGATAGAACCATCAGCATAGTCAGGAGTACCGTCTTCTTTAACAACGACATTTTCCAACAGGGCATCGCGTTTGATAGCACGCCAAATGTCGGGCTCGTTTTCCTGGCTCAGGTTAATAACCTTTGCATAGCAACCTCCTTCGTAGTTGAATACACCGTTATTGTCCCAACCGTGCTCATCATCACCGATAAGGAAACGTTTCGGGTCGGCAGACAGTGTAGTCTTACCTGTACCAGACAGACCGAAGAATACAGCCACGTCGCCATTGTCGCCTACGTTAGCCGAGCAGTGCATAGAAGCCATGCCCTTCAGCGGCAGGTAGTAGTTCATCATAGAGAACATACCTTTCTTCATTTCGCCACCGTACCATGTACCACCTATGATCTGTTCTTTCTTCGTGATGTTGAACAACACGAATACTTCTGAGTTCAAGCCCTGTTCTTTCCAGTTCGGGTTCGTGATCTTAGAAGAGTTGAATACAGTAAAGTCAGGTTCGCCGTAGTGTTCCAGTTCGTACAAAGACGGACGGATGAACATGTTGGTCACAAAGTGTGCCTGCCATGCTACTTCCATGATGAAACGAACTTTCATGCGAGTATCTTCGTTGGTTCCGCAGAAAGTATCCACTACGTAGAGTGTCTTAGCTGTATTTAATTGTTTCAGTGACAATGCTTTCAAATCGTCCCAAACGGCAACGTCAACCGGTTTGTTGATCGTTCCGTCCCACCAGATAGTGTCTGCCGTAACGGCATCCTTCACAATGTAACGGTCTTTGGGAGAACGTCCGGTGAATACACCTGTCTTCACAGACACGGCACCTGTCGTTGTTAATTCACCTTTTTCAAAACCCTGGTTTGCAGGATCCATTTCAGCCTGATAAAGCTGCTCGTAAGTCGGATTCTGAATAACAGTGATGTCACTGCTGATTCCGTACTTGCTCAAATCTAAATTAGCCATTTTAATTAATTTAAATGATTGATTTATATATAATTACTCTCTCTTCAACATAATAGCAAACGGATTGGGCATCCTCTTTTGCCTCCAGGCAGACTTATACCTTTACGAACCGGATACAAAAATAGTACTTTTTTCATTTACCGGTCACGTATTAAGGAAATTTTTCAGCATTCCTGCCGCTTTTCAATGCTGTTAACAGATTATCCGCCTTTTCCCTGTCTTTTTGCTCAGTCGAGTTTGCAATTCTCTTCCAGGCAGCAAAGCCAAACAACAAAGGAAGCGCGGCGGAATCGAAAAATGAGGCGGATCTTCAACGAAATGTGGAAGTGGCGACAAGGTCTTATAAGGTCAATTAAGGTCAAAGGGCCTTAAGGCCGTTAAGGACCTTGAGGCCCTTTGACCTTAATTGACCTTATAAGACCTTGTTTCCTACTTTCAGATTCTGGAAAATATGAATGCTTTTGCGAAGATATCACTTTTGAGCAAATCCCCTGTCCCATAGGCTCTTCAGTCCAAAATATGAAAAAGCCTACACCGCTACACTAACGGGATAACCATACTGATGTTCAGTAAGATAGCGGATGTACCATTCTCGGAAATGCTACACCTTCGCTACACCCCTGGCAAATAGTCCCCCCCTGTAGCAATTGTATCAAGATACACTATTGACAACATCCTGATCCTCTATTAACAACATCATCATCCTGTATTGTCGACTCTTGCATGCACTTTTCGTC